>UQCW01000045.1 GCA_900539625.1 uncultured Prevotella sp. | reverse complement strand
TGATTTACTGTTAGTTAGACATCTATTTTGGGGATAATTTGGGCATAAAAATTATGAGGATTTTGAACACCCTACCTTTCAGGGGCAGCTGCGCCGCAACCGCCACGCTATTCGGCTCAAAATCGTGCAGAGATTTTCCCAACATTGATATTATCAACCTTTTTTTTGAATCCCTGTCTTAAAACAAAGTCATCTACTCGCGGCCGCGAGCAGCGCTACCCTCGGCCGCGAGCAGCATTACCTTCGGCCGCGGGTAGCACGACTTGCGGCCGCGAGCAGCGAACTTGTCATAGGTCTCGGTGGGACTTTTAAGCGATTCAAGGAGAATCAATGGTAAGCAAGAATATTTTAGAACATATTCAAACGCCCCACAAATCAATTTTGTCCCGAAGATATATCCTTGATTGGAAATAATTGAGTAAATTTGTCTCTTACTACATAAACAAATAAAAGCCCATATTATGATTTTCGTCATCTCAAGTTCCATATTGTCTGCACGCTTGCAAGCCATTGGCCGCGTCATCATTGCGAAAAACAATTTGCCCATTCTCGACAGTTTTCTCTTTGACATCCAAGACAAGACACTGACCATCACCGCGTCTGACAACGAAACCACCATCAAGACCTCAACCGAACTGAATGAAAGCGACGGCAATTTCAAAATTGCCATCAACGCCAAGACGATACAAGACTCCATCAAGGAAATTCCTGAACAGCCGCTCAAGTTCTCCATCAACGAAGAAACCAAGGAAATCACCGTTTCATACCAGAACGGTCAGTATAACTTCATGGGACAGGACGCTGGAGACTACCCCACTCCGCCTGCCATCACCGACAACGTGAAAACGCTGACGCTTTCAACCGATGACATGCTCAGCGGTCTTTCACGCGCCTTATTTGCAACGGCAGAAGATGCCATCCGCCCCATCATGAACGGCGTCTATTTTGATTTCACGGGCGAGAAACTCACCATCGTGGCAAGCGACGGCCACAAACTGGCCATGAGCGAAATGAACAATGCCCAATACACGGAACAGGGTGCTTTCATCTTCCCGAAAAAACCAGCATCGCTGATTAAGAACATCCTGCCGAAAGAGGAGAAGGATGTCAATATGCAGGTGAGCGAGAAAAACGCTGTGATAAAGACAGAGAATTTCACCATGACCTGCCGTCTCATCGAAGGACACTACCCCAACTATCGCAGCGTCATCCCGCAAAACAATCCCAACCAAATCAACGTCAACCGCAATGCGCTCCTCAGCGCCCTACGCCGCGTGTTGATTTTCTCCAACGCCAACAGTGCGCTGGTGAAACTCCAAATCGTGTCCAACAGAATTGAAGTATCGAGCCAAGACATCGACTTCTCCATGTCGGCACAGGAGTCGCTGATCTGCGACTACAACGGCATGCCCATCAGCATCGGTTTCAAGGGAACGTATCTGCTCGAACTGCTCAATAACCTAGACGGGGAGGAAATCAACATCTATTTGGCCGACGCCAGCCGTGCCGGCATCTTCGTTCCCGCCATTCAACCTGAAAACGAAAAAACCATCATGCTGCTGATGCCCATGATGCTAAACGAATAACAATGAAACTGAATCTCACACGCCCCATCATATTCTTCGACATCGAAGCCACCGGACTGAACATCGCGCAAGACCGCATCGTGGAACTCTGCTACATCAAGGTGTTCCCAAACGGCAACGAGGCTTCTGAAACGCTGCGCTTCAACCCGGGCAAACACATCTCTGAAGAAGCAAGCGCCGTCAACGGCATTCACGACGAGGATGTGGCCGACTGCCCGTCGTTTAAGGAAAAGGCCAAAGACTTGGCAAACACCTTCCACAACTGCGACATGGCGGGCTTCAATTCCAACCACTTCGACATTCCGTTGCTCGTGGAGGAATTCATTCGCGCCGGCGTTGATTTCGACATTTCGAAATGCCGCTTTGTCGACGTGCAGAACATCTACCACAAGCTGGAACAAAGAACGCTCTCGGCGGCCTATAAGTTCTATTGCGGAAAAGACCTGGAAGAGGCCCATACGGCGTTGGCCGATACGAAGGCCACCTACGAAGTGCTTCAAAACCAGCTCGACCGATACCCTGATGATCTGAAGAACGACATCGCCTTCCTGGCTGAGTTCTCACGCCGCAACAACAACGTGGACCTGGCGGGCCGCATCGTTCTCAACGAACAGAAAGTGCCGGTCATCAATTTCGGCAAATACAAAGGCCGTCCGGTGATGGACGTGTTGCGACACGACCCAGGGTATTACGCATGGATTATGCAAGGTGATTTCCCGCAAAACACGAAACAAACTTTCATGCGGTTTAAACTTCAACTGCTCTGACCGTTTCCATTCACGATTCGAACTAACAAATATGCAACAAGATAAGTCTCTCAAAGGCAAACACATCGTTTTGGGCATCACCGGAAGCATCGCAGCCTATAAAGCCTGCACGCTCATCCGCCTGCTGATAAAGGCCGGAGCGGAAGTACAGGTGGTGATCACGCCCGCAGGAAAGGAGTTCATCACGCCGATTACGCTGTCGGCGCTCACCTCGAAGCCTGTTATCTCGGATTTCTTTGCACAACGCGATGGCACCTGGCACAGCCACGTGGCTCTCGGACAATGGGCCGACGCCATGATCATCGCTCCTGCCACGGCCTCAACCATCGGGAAAATGGCCAACGGCATTGCCGACAATATGCTCATCACGACTTATCTCTCGATGAAGGCACCGGTGTTTGTTGCACCAGCCATGGACCTCGATATGTTTGCCCACCCAACGACCACCGAGAACCTGCAAAAACTCAAGCGTCACGGGGTGTCGGTCATCGAACCTGCAACGGGCGAACTGGCCAGCCATCTGGTGGGCAAGGGACGCATGGAGGAGCCTGAGGAGATTTTCAACCATCTGCAACGTTTCTTCCAACGGAGCCAACGCCTGGCGGGAAAGAGAATACTCATCACGGCAGGCCCCACCTACGAGCGCATCGACCCGGTGAGATTCATCGGTAATTTCTCCACAGGGAAAATGGGCTTCGCCCTGGCTGAGGTATGTGCCCAGGAGGGAGCGGAAGTGGAACTGGTGGCTGGGCCTGTTTCTCTCAAAGAAAACCACCCGAACATCCACCGAACGGACGTTGAAAGCGCACAGGAGATGTATGAAGCGGCCAAGGCGCTCTATCCAGACGCCGATGCGGCCATTCTCTGCGCAGCTGTGGCTGATTTCACACCGGCTGAGGTGGCCGACGAGAAAATCAAGCGCAAAGGCAACGACTTGAACATCCAGCTGAAACCGACGCACGACATAGCGGCCTCGTTGGGACAAATGAAGCGCGAGGGACAACGCCTCGTTGGGTTTGCCCTTGAAACGCAGGCGGAACAAGAGAATGCAACGGCCAAACTGCATAAAAAGAATTTCGACTTCATCGTGCTCAACTCTCTCAGGGATGCTGGAGCTGGCTTTGCGGTCGACACCAACAAAGTGACCATCCTCTCAAAGGATGCCTGCCAGGAATATCCCTTGAAGAGCAAAAAGGAAGTGGCACACGACATTGTGAACTGCCTATGCGATTTATTCTGATTTTTTCTTTCTGCTGCTCGCTCTGCCTGCTGCGTCCTATGGCGGCGGCAGCACAGGAGCTGAACGCCAACGTCACGGTCAACCACCAACAAATTCAGCAAACGAGTACGGGTGTTTTCGAAGCACTCGAAACGGCGCTGAAGGCGTTTATGAACGAACGCCAATGGACGAACCTGCAATTCAAACCGCAAGAACGCATTAACTGCAATTTTGCCATCACCGTCACAAAATACAAGGACGGCGACAACAGTTTTGAATGCAAGATGATGGTGCAGAGCTCACGCCCTGTTTTCAATTCCAACTACAGCACCACGGTGTTCAACACGCAGGACGCGAACTTCAATTTCACTTTTCAGGAATACGACAAACTGGAGTTCCGAACGGACGTGATTGACAATGACCTGACGGCCATGATGGCTTATTATGCCTACCTCATCATCGGTCTCGACATGGACACGATGGCGCCTGAGGGCGGTACGGACTACCTGCGCACGGCGCAAACGATTTGCAACAACGCGCAGACGCTGACGAAATCGGCCAAAGGTTGGAAGGCGTTTGACGACGGCAAAAACCGCTATGCCATCATCAATGACTACCTCGACAATGCCATGCAGCCTTTCCGACAAATGCAGTATAAATATTACCGACAAGGACTTGACATCATGGCCGAAAGTCCGGAACGCGGCAGAGCGGCCATCACTGATGCCATCGCGCTGCTCAAGGAGGCACGGGCCAACAAGAGCCTGAGCATGCTGCCGCAACTTTTCACGGAATACAAACGCGACGAACTGGTTGGTATTTACCAAGGGAAAGGAACAGGGAAGGACAAAGAGGCCGTTTACGAAACGCTTTCCAATATCAATGCGTCGCAGAATAGTTATTGGAATAAGCTGCTGAAATAAGGTGCGTATTAAAAGGTTGGGGGGCAAAATCCAGAAAAATCTCTGCGCGGTTTTGAGAGCAAATAGCATGGCGGCAAAGCATGCGCACATGATAAACGAACAAAGCGCGAAAAGAAGCGCCCTGAAAGGGCAGCCAGTCCACAGCCCATGGCAACGCCCTGGGTATCAGTACATAAACGCCTACGCCCTGTAAGGGCAAAAGTAAAAGTCAACCATTTGCCCATACTTTTGCCCTTACAGGGCGTAGGGAATGGGGACATGGAGCCCAGGGCGTTGCCCTGGGCTGCGGACTTGTTGGGCTTTCAGCCCGCGCAAGGCCGCAGACGAGGCTTTTTCCGCACAATCTCCATCTACTAAATTTTTCTGGATTTTGAACACCCCACTTCTCGGGCGCATCTACTCACCTTGAAAAATTGAGGGGTTAGATGTTCAATTATTATTCTCTCACCGTTACTAAAAACAAAACGGAATGCTGAAGAATCTAAAAATAAGCAACTACGCACTCATCGAGAAATCGGACATTGATTTCTCATCAGGCTTTTCTGTCATCACGGGTGAGACAGGAGCAGGAAAGAGCATCATCCTCGGTGCCCTGGGACTGCTCATGGGGCAACGCGCCGACTCGAAAGTGATCAAGGCCAATGAGAAGAAATGTGCGGTGGAAGCTGTCTTCAATATAGAAGGACTGCAACTGGAGGCCTTTTTCTCTGAACACGACATCGACTACGATGCGGAGGAGTGTATCCTGCGCAGAGAGGTCTCTTCAAACGGGAAAAGCCGTGCCTTTGTCAACGACTCTCCCGTCTCGGCAAGTACGCTGAAATTACTGGCGGCGGAGGTGATTGACATCCATTCGCAACACCAGAACCTCTTGATGGGACGCGAACACTTTCTGCTCGACATTCTCGACGCGGTGGCGAACAACCAGGAAGTGAAGGACGCGTATGTTCAGTGTTTCCACGAATGGCATGAGGCCTGCAAAGCCCTGAAACAGCTCAAGGAGCAGAGGGTGCAAGACCAGGCCAACCGCGACTTCCTGCAATTTCAGTTTGACCAACTTGAAGCGGCCAACCTGCAGGCCGACGAACAAAGCGAACTGGAGGAGGAACACCAACTGCTGAGCCATGCCGAAGAAATCAAGGGCAGCCTCTTTGAGGCGCTCAACGCCTTTTCGGAAGACGGAGGCAACATTGCAGGAAAACTGCGCAACGCTGCACACAACCTGAGCAGCATTTCAGGGGTATTTGCGCAAGCGGAAGCGCTGGCGGAACGGATTGAGAGTGCAAGAATCGAACTGGAGGATGTTTCGGAGGAACTGGAACGCAATGCTGAAAACATCGAATTTGACCCTGCACGTTATCAGTTTGTTGAAGAACGCCTGAACACGATTTACGAACTTGAAAAGAAACACCAGGTTGACACCATCGCCGACTTGCTTCGCCTGCAAGAAGAACTCAACCTGCAACTCAACAACATTGAAAACGGCGACGAAATCATAGCCGAAAAGGAAAAGGCCATTGAAGGGCTCTACCAACGCTTACTCTCGCTGGGTAAGGACATCACAACGAGCCGAAAAGCTGCGGCCAAGACAACGGCCGAAAATCTGATGCTGACGCTGCAGACGCTGGGTATGCCGAATGCCCGCCTGCGATTTGAAATCACAACGCGCACGGCACCCGACATAAGCGGTTTCGACAACGTCACCTTCCTCTTCAGCGCCAACAAGAATGTGCCGGAACAAGATGTCACGCAGATTGCCTCTGGCGGTGAAATTGCGCGACTCATGCTGTCGCTCAAAGCGTTTCTCTCGCAACGCAAGAAATTGCCAACCATAATCTTCGACGAAATTGACACGGGTGTGTCTGGAACGATGGCGGAGCGCATGGCGCAGGTGATGCAGCAAATGGCACAGAATTGCCAGGTCATCTGTATCACGCACCTGCCGCAAATCGCAGCGCTCGGACAACAGCACTACCGGGTGTTTAAGTCGGAAAACGACACCGGCACCTCAAGCCACATCACCCGCCTGGACAACGATGAACGCATCCGCGAAATTGCAAATATGTTGAGCGGAGAGGAACTGACCGAAGCGGCCATCAACAATGCAAAGGCGCTTCTGAAAAATAAGTAAGTAATGGTGAAAGATTAAGTTGAGCAATTTTGACCTGTATTTTTGTTGGTTTTGGAATTTGGAAGAGGGAGCATAGCGGGCTATGTGACCGATGACAAATTTCAAAAGCGGCAAAAAGACAGGGCATAAAAAATAATATCTTACTCTTCGAAATTGGTCAAGTTAATATTTTACCATTACTAAAAGCCAACCATAACCAACCGATATGAAAAGAATATCCCTACTGATAGCCATTCTCTTTGCAACGTTTGGCCTCAACCAAATGTCGGCACAAATTGCCGATTTGAAAAACGCCTACAAGGGTGTCGTTAAAATCATCACGTATAAAGCCGACGGTACCATCCTACGCGATGGCACCGGGGTGTTTCTCAACAAAGAGGGCGACTGCGCTGCCTCTTTCGACTTGTTCAAGGGCGCCACTGCTGCCGATGTCATTGATTTCAAAGGTAACAAGAGAAAGGCTTGGCGCATCTTGGGCGCCGAGGGATATAAATACAACTTGGTGAAATTCAGCACCACAACGGAGGGCAAGAAAAACGAGACTGAGTTTTTCGCCATCGCCCAAGCGCCGAAGGTTGGCGACACGGCACTCCTGCTCCACTACACGACCAACAAGAAAGACAAACCGACAACGGCCAGCGTCACCCAAAGCGATGAGTTTGACGAGGGACGCTACATGCACACCACTGTGGCCAACGAGGACCACAACTTCGGATGCCCCATTCTTGACGCAAACGGAGCGCTCGTTGGTTTCGTACAGCAAAACGTGGAGAAGAAAGACTCTACTTCCTGCGCCATCGACGCGAATTTCCTCAACAAGCTCCACATCAGTAGCATGAGTGTTCTCAATTCTGACCTCCGACAGATTCTCATCCCGAAAGCGCTGCCAAGCGAGGAGAAGGAGGCGCTGACTTACTTGGCAATGATGAATGCCACCGACTCTGTGGCCGCCGCCACGAGCTACAATGATTTCATCACGGCCTACCCAGAAAATGCCGAAGGCTATGTTGCACGCGCCAAATTCTATGCTGCCAAACAAGACTTCGCCCGCTGCGACGCTGATTTTGAAAATGCCTTGAAGCAGGCTGGCAGCGAAAAGTCAACGATGAAAGCCGACGAAGTTCACAACGAACTGAGCAAAATTATTTTCCAAAAGGCCATCTACAGCCCGAAGGTTGAATACAAAGACTGGACGTTGACCAAGGCGCTCAAAGAGGCCGAAGCTGCCTACGCTCTCAACAACCAAGGTTTCTACTTGCTGCAACAGGGACGCTGCCTGTTTGCCGATAAGCAATATAAATTGGCCTACGAAAAGTTTTTCCAGTTGGCCTCCCAGCCTACACCAAACGACGGCACCGAATGGTCGGGAAAGGCCAAGGCCGACAACTGGTTTTATGCCGCCCGCTCGCTGGAACTTGCTGGCGGCGACAGTCTGCAAGTCATCGCTTTGATTGACAGCGCCATCTCCCAATGCCAAAAACCATACGACCAAGCAGCGGCACAATTCTTCCTGGAACGCGGCCAACGCTACCACCGCATCAATGAACTGCGCAAGGCTGTCAACGACTACAACGTCTACGAAAACACGGTCGGCCCTGCCAACCTCGGCGCTGAGTTTTATTATCTCAGAGAGCAGGCTGAACTTGGCTCGCGCATGTATCAACAGGCGCTCGATGACATCCAGTCGGCCATTCTCCGCACCCCGAACGACTTGGGTCTGCAAATCGAACAGGCCATCGTATTGCTCCGCGCAGGACTCTACAAGCAATGTGTTGAATATTGCCAGAAACTCCTGCAAATGCACAACGACTTGGCTGACATCTACAAGATCAAAGGTATTGCCCACGGCGAACTCAAACAGAAACAGCAAGCCGTTGCCTGCCTTACGAAAGCGAAGGAACTGGGCGACGACACGGCTGACAGCTATATCCAGAAGTATAAATAAGTAATGTTGAAAGAATAAGTTCCGCAATTTTGCACCTGCATTTTTGAGCTATTTTTGAACTTATTCGAAGGAGCAATGCGAGCATTGTGACTGAGAATAAGTTCGAAAAGAGCCGAAAAGGCAGGGGAGTACATAAATTATTACTTGCCAACGGCAAAATTACGGAAGTTATTTTTTCAACATTACTAAGCATCTCACACAGAGGGCGGCAGACGATGAACGGAAAGCCGCCCTCACATCTTCGTCAATAAGTGGAACAGAACGGGAAACCGCCCAAAACAAATTCTGCATGAAAGATTTGAAATCATTGATACGCCCAAACATTCAAACGCTATGCCGTCAATTTGTCGACACGGAACACGCTATTGACAAGGAACACATAGCGCTCGACAGATGTGAGAGTCCGTTTAACGCACCGCTCAACCGAAAGCCTTATCCCGATGAACTCAGCCGACTGAAAACGGCCGTGGCCATCGACAAGAAAATAACGCCCGAGATGATTGCGCTGAGCGTGGGACAGACAACGCCGCTGGACTTGATTCTCCGCCTTTTCTGCTCTCCGCAACGAGACAACATCATCATACACGAACCTTCGCCGCTCTCGTTTGCAAAAACTGCGGCGCTCAACGATGTTGAATGCCGCCACTGCCGCATGAACCCGCACTTTGACATCACGGCGGAACACTTGCTAAATTCCACGAACCAACGTACGAAGGCCATCGTGCTCTGCAGTCCTAACTATCCGACGGGAAACCTGCTCAACCGCAAAGAAATCATCGCGCTGGCTGAGCGCTTCGACGGACTGGTGGTGATTGACGAGACATTCATTGAATTTTCACGCAGCGAGAGTTTCGCACGGCTCATCAAACGCCTGCCCAACATCGTTGTCATCGGCAATTTCTCAGCAGCCTTCGCGTTGGGCAGTCTCTGCTTGAACTATGTCGTCTGCAGCGAGGAGATTGCTAAATACATTGAAATCCTGGCCGGATACGACAGCATGCCGCGCATCGTTGCCGAGACGGCCATAGAGATGTTCACAAAACGGCGCTACGACGTTGATAAGTGGGTGAAATGGATTCTCGACGAAAGAGACAAGGTCATCACGGCCATCAAAATGCTGAAACTCTGCAAGGAAATCTACCCCACTTCTGCCAACTTCTTCATGATGCGCACGGAGAACGCTCCCCTGCTGAAAAAATACCTTTCAGAACACGGGGTGAACGTCACCGACTGCAGCCGCTATCCAGGCTGCGACAACTGCCTTAACATCACCATCGGACTCACACCCCAAAACAATACGCTGCTGGGCGCACTCAGACGATTCTGACACCCAACACCTCACCTCCTCTGCCATGAACAAATTAAAAACAACAGCTCTACTCATGCTCTCTTTGCTGCTCTGCTTCTCTGCCTGCCAGAAGCTGGAGCTGGGAGACGAGGAAAATAAAGGCGGCAACGAAGGCGGAGGAGGCACAGAAAAACCGCCAAAAGACGATGACGACGAAAATGCCAATTGTGACACGCTGAGCATCATGGAAGCGCTTAGTTTGCCAAAGAATAAGATTGATACGGAAGTTATTCTCAAAGGCTACATCGTTGGATATATAAAAGGCACCGGACTAAATTCTGCCACTTTTGCTTTGCCCGAAAATGCGCCAAACACGAACATGCTACTGGCAGATAGTCCGCAAGAAAAACTTGCTGCAAATTGCCTTCCTGTCGCGCTACCCAAGGGCGGCTCTATGACAATAAGAGAAAAACTCAACCTCTTTGATCATCCGAAATTCTTACATAAGAGAATTGCCATATACGGCGCCATCACCACCTACTTCAATGTCAACGGCATCAAGAACATCTGGGACTATAATTTTCTCCATGATTCTTCTCCAGAAACGCCGCCAGACACCATAACCAATGACTGGCCCGGAATTGACAACAACCCACAAATTATTCCCGGAGGGCGGTAAACGTCACAAGAGAATCCGGCAAACCCGCTAATTCCTGCAAATACGCAAAAGTTTCTGCCGGAAAATTTGGAAGTTCGGAAAATAAGTAGTAACTTTGCATCGCATTTGAGAAACAAATGTAATACGGAAAGGAAGTTTGGGTGAGTGGCTGAAACCACCAGTTTGCTAAACTGACGTACGGGTTTACCGTACCGGGGGTTCGAATCCCCCAGCTTCCGCATTTGGCGCTTTCATCTAATGGTTAGGATACATGCCTCTCACGCATGGTATACGGGTTCGATTCCCGTAGGCGCTACAAAACACGTCCTTTGAGCTTTCACGAGCCTAAAGGACGTGTTTTTTATGCTCCTTATAATATCCATAGTAAAGCAACCCTATCTTGACGCCATTTGGGAAATATATAAAAATCCGCCGTTGCCGTACTTCGATATGTACGACAACGGCGGATTTCGCTTTATGATTCTTTCGTCGGCCTCTCTTTCAGGCTTTCAAGATAATGGCACCGTTGGCAGGAACTGTGACAAACGTGTGGTGGTCGGCTTTAAATTCAATCGTCTGCGTCTCTCCGCTCAAAAGGTCAATGGCTGAGTGCAGACCGCCACGCAACGAAAGATACTCGAAAGCGTTGGCAGGGATTCGCACACCGATATGGGCCTCAACATCTGAGAAGTTGGCGACGATGAAAAGCGTTTCGCGCTTGCATTTGCGAATGAAGGCATAATGACAGCCGGGGTCAAACGAACAGGTGTGGTCGTAATTGGCGTGCATCAGGTCGTAGAACAAGCCTTCACGAATAGCGGAGGAGTCGTTGCAGAGACGCACCACCTTTCGATAATAGGTATAGAGTTTCTTCTCTTCTGGCGTGAAATGCTGCATGCCCGCAGCGAGCTGCTGCATACTTTTCACACACCAATAGTCGAAAATCGTTGTCCGACCGTCACGGCCGCTGAAGCCCTCCACGTCCATACCGCGCTCACCGAGTTCCTGTCCGGCATAAACCATAAACGGATTGGTATTCATGCAGGCACTTACCACCAGAGCCGGCAAAGCACGTTCTGCATCTCCAGCGAAGAAGTCGGAGGCGATGCGCTGCTCGTCGTGGTTCTCCAAGAAGTTGAGCATGTGTTCGTGGATGTCGTCTGTCTGCTGCCAGCACCCCGTGATGCAGGCGGAAGAAGCCTGACGGCAAACAACGGCACGCAAGGCGTCATAGAGCCCCACCTTGTCGTAAAGATAGTCAAAACCACCCTCGTGGATATAGCGACGATATTCACCAGGGTTATACACCTCGGCAATAAACACTACATTCTTAAACTGCTCCTTCACCTTGGCGATGGCATAATGCCAAAACTCGCAAGGCACCATTTCGGCCATGTCGCAACGGAAAGCGTCAACGCCCTTGGCTGCCCAGAAGAGAAGGATGGCCGTCATCTTTTCCCACGTGTTGGGCACGGGAGAGAAATGACATACGCGTCCGCCACAATAATCAATGCCATAGTTGAGCTTCACTGTCTCATACCAGTCGTTCTTCGAAGGATAGGCATCGAAGCGGTCGTTGCCCGTTGCCTTAGCAGGATATTCGCGGTATGGCGCAGAGGCCGTTGGATGGTCACAGAAATCCGTGTGCAATGTCTGTCCCTGGATGTAATAGAAATTATTCTCTGGAGAAAATGCCTTCGTCGTGTCGTCGTCCTCACCCAAATCGCGCACACCAGCAGGACGCGCGTCTGAATGATACTGACGCGCCACATGATTTGGCACAAAATCCATCACCAGTTTCAAACCGGCCTTATGCGTACGCTTCAGCAGGGCTTCAAATTCCTGCATGCGCTGCTCCGGTCTGACAGCTAAATCGGGATCAATGTCATAATAATCCTTGATGGCATACGGCGAACCAGCCCTGCCCTTCACAATGTCGCTATGATCGCGGGCAATGCCATAGGCCGAATAATCGGTCATCGTGGCATGCTCCAAAAGTCCAGTGTACCAGATATGTGTAAATCCAAAATCGCGTATGCGGTTAAGTTCCTTCGATGTGAAATCATTCATTTTTCCACATCCGTTCTCCTTCAACGTGCCGGCAGGGACATTGGCTCCTTTCTTGTTGCCATACAACCTCGGCAGCACTTGGTAAATCATCAGTTTTTCTTTCATGGTTGTCTCTGTATTTTTGAAAGCTAAATTAGCCATTTTTACTGAGTATAGCAACAAAAATAGTGAAAATTTCGTGAAAGATTTTACCGAAGATAACGGAGAGCAAGGGGCATCTGGTGTACTGCGCCCCCCCTTCGCTGATAATCAAGAAGAATGCGGAGAAACCTTGAGCGATGGGGATGGGGACAAGCAGGAATTGGAGTAAACACACGTATATTAGTTGCCTTCCATCTCCCCGCAAGCCTTTTCCAGTACTTCCAAATCCTCGTCGGTGGTGGCCCAGGAGGTGACGAAGCGACAGACGATTTCGTCGGCGCTGCGGCGTTCCCAAATACCGAAGACGAGGTGGCGGCTCAAATGGTCGAACTGCTTTTGGGAGAGGACCACGAATTGCTGGTTGGTGGGGGAAGCGACGGCAAATGGTATGTGGTGCGCAATGAATATTTCCTTGAGACGTTCAGCCATGCTGATGGCGTGATGGCCCACACGGAGATAGAGATTATCGGTGAAAAGAGTGTCAAACTGCAAGCCGAGCATTCTGCCTTTAGCCAGTAAAGCACCGTGGCGCTTCACGGTCGTGAAGAAATACTTAGGGGCTTTGCGGTTGGTGAATACCACAGCCTCTCCCATCATAGCGCCAACCTTGGTGCCACCGATGTAAAACACGTCGCAATGGGCGGCGAGAAATTTCAAATCATAGTCGCACGTTGCAGCCGCAAGGCCATAGCCAAGGCGTGCCCCGTCAATGTAAAGCAGGAGATTATATTTTTTGCAGGCAGCATACAAAGCCGTCAGTTCGTTGCGTGTGTACACCATTCCGAGTTCGGTGGGCATGGAGATATAAACAAGTCCTGGCTGCACCATGTGAGGATAGGTGTCATCACCGAGAAAGCGTTCCATATACTCCGAGAGCACTTCCGGCGTCATTTTGCTGTCTTTCCCTTGCAGCGTAATCACCTTATGTCCGAAAGCCTCAATGGCTCCGGCTTCGTGGACTTCGATATGCCCAGTGTCGACGGTCAGTGCGCCTTCGCAGCCCATCAGCAAGGCATCAATGACCACAGAATTGGTCTGCGTGCCGCCCACGAGGAAAGTCACGTCAGCATCTTCAATGCCCACGGCCTTTCTGATTTTCTCTTTTGCAGAAACGGTGTAGGCATCAAAGCCGTAACCGCTGCATTTCTCATTGTTCGTCTCGGCAAGACGCTGCAAGATTTCCGGCAGCATGCCGTTGTTATAGTCGCTTTCAAATGATACCATAGATGATGGGGATTAAATATTTTGAACACCTACTTAAATTCTCTTCGCCACACCTGCTTTTCACTTCTTCATGATGCCCGTAAAGATACGGCCGGAATTGATGCCAAGACGGCGGGCGGAGAAGAAGCGGTCGAACTGGGTATAGGTGCAAACGCCTGAAACTTGAATATGTTCCATCGGCAGGCCACACTGCTCCAGTGTGAGGAAATTGGCAGCCCAAAGATCAATGTGCCATTTCTCTGCGCCTTCTTTTGAAGGATAGCGGCGGGCTATCTGCGACATGGGGAATTGGCCGGTGGCCGCGAAAGCATCGTAGACTTCCTGCCCCACTTCAAATGCCTGCATGGAAATAGACGGTCCGATGACGGCACGAAGATCGGCTGCACGGAGATTAAACGTCCGACACATAGTTTCCACAGCATTGGCAGCGATGCCCGCTTGTGTGCCGCGCCAACCCGCATGAATGGCAGCAACGACACGCTGGTCTTTATCGGCAAGGAGCACTGGCACACAATCGGCCGTTGAAACACCGATGCAAAGGCGGGTCTGGTCGGTGATGAGGGCATCGACGCCTTCAAGGGCGGCTTGTTGTTCCGCCGCAGAGGAAGCAAAGAAGGCTTCATCAACGACACGCACACAGGCCGTATGCGTCTGATGGGGCATGATGAGACGTTGCGGTTCAATGCCCAGTTCGTCGCAGAGGGCCTGTTTGTTTTGCTGGATGCTATCGGCCTCATCGCCGCAATAAGCGTTGATGTTGAACGAAGCGTAATTGTCGCGGCTCACACCTCCCTGCCGGGTGGTACTGAAAGCCCTGAGCGCAGGGTCCAGGGCATATTCCAAGAGTTGTGGTTTGAGACTATCACTCATTGTCTTCCAAAAATTCAATGTCATATTCTTCCAGCTCGTCGGCATCGTCTTCCTCCAACGAGTCGTCTTGCCAATCGGCAAAGTCGGTGGCCAACACCGCAGCCTCGCGGTCGCGGTGCACCATATTTCCTCCCTCGCTAATGGCCTGCAATTTGTTGCTCTCACTGTTAAGTTCTTCCCAAAGTTTGTCCTTGAGTTCCTGAATGCCCTGCCCTGTCACAGAAGAAATAAAGACAACGGGGAGGTCGGCAGGAAGGTCTTCGTGTAGCATCTCAATCAGTTCGTCGTCGAGCAAGTCACACTTGGTGATGGCAAGCACGCGGTGCTTGTCGAGCATACCTGGATTAAAGCGCGAAAGTTCGTTGAGCAACACTTCATATTCTCCCTTGATGTTGTCGGTGTCGCCCGGCACCATAAAGAGAAGGAGCGAGTTGCGCTCAATGTGGCGGAGGAAACGCAAGCCGAGGCCCTTACCCTCACTGGCACCTTCGATGATACCCGGAATATCGGCCATCACAAAGGAGCGGTTGTCACGATAAGGCACGATGCCCAATGAAGGCTCGAGCGTGGTGAAGGGATAATTGGCGATTTTCGGACGCGCTGAAGAAAGAGCCGAAAGCAGTGTGGACTTTCCTGCGTTGGGGAAACCCACGAGACCGACGTCGGCCAAGAGCTTCAACTCAAGGATGACCATCATTTCTTGCATGGGTTCGCCAGGCTGTGCATAGCGCGGGGTTTGGTTGGTTGACGTGCGGAACTGCCAATTTCCGAGACCACCGCGTCCGCCTTTAAGGAGCATCACGACCTGTCCGTCTTCAGTGACATCGCAGATATACTTTCCAGTTTCGGCATCATAGGCCACCGTGCCGAGAGGAACGTCGATATAGCGGTCTTCCCCGTCGGAGCCATGCGAGCAACACTTCGAACCGTTTCCGCCATGTCCGGCAAAGACGTGGCGCTCGTAACGAAGATGGAGCAACGTCCAATAATTATGGTTTCCACGCAGATAGATGTTACCTCCACGACCACCATCACCGCCGTCGGGACCGCCATTCGGCTGGTATTTGGCGCGATGTAAGTGCATGGAGCCTCGTCCGCCCTTTCCCGAGCGGCAATAGATTTTCACGTAGTCTACAAAGTTGCTTTCTGGCATATCTGTCGATGTTGTTTATGTTATAGGATTGGGGGTGGGACGATTCACCACGAGCGGTCAAAATCTTTTGGCCAAGAATCAATCCCAACCTACGGCGGAAGACGGCGCAGCCAAAATCCGCCACGAAATGCTTGTCTTGAAGCAAAGGAAACAGGTGCTCAAAAACATTTCTTTTTTTGGACACCTGTTTCAATATATTTTAGCAATGGTAAAAGGAGAAGTAGCCCCGCTTTACCATTACTTAGGACAATCAGAACTGGTCAATCACAGCGCAGAGAGCGGCGTTGATTTCTTCCAACTCGCCGTATCCCTTCACAGCGTGACGCTTGCCTTCTTTCTCATACCATTCAATCAAAGGAGCCGTCTGGTTGTTGTAAACGTCGAGGCGCTTACGAATGGTCTCTTCGTTGTCGTCAGCACGTCCGGAAGTCTTGCCACGATTGACGAGGCGCTCGATGAGCATTTCATTTGGCACATCCAATTCGAGCATGCCAGACACCTCAGTGCCGCGTTTAGCCAACATTTCCTTCAAGGCTTCAGCCTGCGGAATGGTGCGAGGGAAACCGTCGAAGATGACGCCTTCGCAAGGACACAAGCTATCGTAAACACTGGCCAAGATGTCAATCATCAAAGAGTCGGGGATGAGCTGGCCGTTGTCGATGTACCCCTTAGCGGTGTTGCCGAGTTCCGTACCGTTTTTGATTTCTGCACGGAGAACATCGCCCGTTGAAATGTGCTTGAAACCATATTTCTTGACGAGCAAATCGCTCTGAGTGCCTTTGCCAGAACCTGGGGCACCGAAAATCACAATGTTCTTCATTGTTAGTTGCTTAGTATTTTTTATTTGGTAATTATATGGGTCTTATTCTTGCACGACATAAATATCGCGGAGGTTGCGTCCCTCTCCGTCGTAGTCCAAACCGTAGCCAACGATGAAGTCGTTTGGAATATCGAAGCAGCGGTAGCTGATGTCGAGGTTCACCTTGAGGTTGTTTGGCTTGACAAGGAGCGATGCCACATGCAATTCAGCCGGATGTTTGGCCTTCAGCGTTTCCAGTAGTTCCTTCATGGTGAGACCAGAATCGATGATATCTTCAACCACCACCACCGTGCGGCCCTCAATGTCTTCTTTGAGTCCGAGGAGCTCTTTCACCTTACCCGTTGACTGGGTGCCAGAATAGGAAGACATTCTGACGAAACTGATTTCGCAGGGAATGCTGACAGAGCGCATCAAATCAGCGGCGAACACAAACGAGCCGTTGAGCACGGCCAGAAACAATGGTTTCTTGTCTGCCAAATCGCGAGAGATTTGGGCGGCCACTTCACTGACACGACTGATGATTTTTTCCTCCTGTATATATATCTGGAAATTCTTGTCTTTTACTTGAACACTATCCATACTGGCACTGATTTTTTAGATTTGGTGCAAAATTACATCTTTTTCGAAGATTACGAAGACGTTATGGGCAAATAAATGAGGGCGAAGGGGCTGAGCGACGGTAAAAACGGCTCTGCCGCTAAGCTTTAGTAATGGTCCATTACTTACTGATGATAGAAATAATACCACCAATAGGTGTCGCCATATTCTCGCCAAAGCAGATTACGGCGCTCCTTAAAGTCTGGGATTTTCTCCCCCTTTTCTTTGAAGTCAAGATAGTTTGCCGCGATATTCGGGTCGGCATATCTGACAATGGGGTTTTGGCAAAGGCGTGAATAGAGAATCATGGCCTCTGCATAATAATGGGGCAAGACCACGCTGTCGCTCACCGTATAATAGTGTGGCAGTTCCTCCGCAAAGCGGCTGAGCTGCTTGTCGAGCAACAAGGCACAGAGCCAATAGTCGCGGGCTGGCCCGTTAGGACGGCGGCGCACAGATTTCTCGAAATATTCAAAAGCCTTCATGCGACTGCTGGCGGGACGGCAACCGACAAAGGTGTAAAGACTGTCGGGGGAGAAGAGCGTGCTGAGCGTGTCGTCTTTCTGCAAGAAGAGCATACTGCTGCCGCCTTCTGGCAAAGGATATCTGAAGAGCGTCTCCGGCAATCCGTTCTCATAATGCGACATGGCAAAGGCACGCATAGCCGTCAGTTTGCCAGACGTGGCCAAAGCTCGGTCGCCAATTTTCAGTGCTTCGGCATAACGGGCGTCATTAAGCGCCTTGGCCGTCTGCACTTCATAAGTCAGAACGTCGTTGCTGTTTCCACACAAGCCCAGAAACATTGCGAGCGCAAGGAAACCGATGGTCTGCGGGAGCACAACGCCATTCGCATCATTGTTTTGTTTCCATCCTCCCATAATACTGTCGTGCCAAACGAGGCCCAACCATATCAGCCACATCACAACCAGCAGGGTGACCACCACATAATTGGTCTCAGGCGTGAAAGCCGTCAGCAAAACAGCGATGGAGGCCGAGGGAAAGAACGTGAGGATGTAATAATTGCGGCGAAAGCGGATGAAACGGCAGACGAGGCGCTGCAAACCACAGAGCAAGAGGGTCAGCACCACGGCACCGACAAACGGACTATAGAAAGTCTGACCTTTCGACAACTGATGCTGGGCCAGGGAGATGAGCGGTGCCTGCGAATAGAGGAAATAGAAAAAGAGGAAAACAGCAAAGAGCACACGCACAACGGCATGTACTCTTTGCTGGAATGTTTTATTGGTATAGGGCATCTTAAGTAGGTATTCAAAATTATTTTACAATATCAATGCAGGCAAAAACCAGTTTAGTATCTGGTTTTGAACACCTACTTATACAATTTAAGAGGGTGTGCCGAATATAGCTGGGATGTCAAAACGGATTTTTAGTAATGTTGAAAGAATAAGTTCCGCAATTTTGCACCTGCATTTTTGAGCTATTTTTGAGCTTATTCGAAGGAGCAATGCGAGCATTGTGACTGAGAATAAGTTCGAAAATAGCCGAAAAGGCAGGGGAGGAAATAAAATATTACTTGCCAACGGCAAAATTGCGGAAGGTATTTTTTCAACATTACTTACTCAGCGACACCGTCTTCTTTCACCTTGCGGAGCACAACTGCTGAACGGGCAGGCACATAGAGTTTCAACCACCCCTTGCCGTCTTTCTTGAGCAAAGCATCGTAGTTGGTGAAATGGGCAACGGAGTCATCGGCGAAACCATTGCCACCATAGGCCTTGTCGTCTGTGTTAAGCACCACTTCATACTTACCCTCTGGCACCATAAACCCATAGTCGGTGTAGCTGTGTGTCGGACTGAAGTTGAAGACGAACACGAGTTCTCCACGGCTAAAGGCGAGAATCTGGTCGCCATCGTTGTGCCAGATTTCCTGCACAGGAAGTTTCTGGATGTTCTTCACCGACTTGAGCACCTGCAACATGTCGTGGTCGAAGTCGCCGAGATAATGGTAGCAAAGTTCCTTGTTGTCAACCAAGTTCCACTGGCGGCGAGCATACTTATAGCTCCATCCGTTGCCTTCGCGCGGGAAGTCAATCCATTCAGGATGTCCAAACTCGTTACCCATGAAGTTGAGGTAGCCGCCGTTGATGGTGGAAGCCGTTGCAAGGCGAATCATCTTGTGGAGCGCAATGCCGCGGTGGGCCACATCGTTTTCGTCGCCCTTGCGGAAGTGCCAATACATATCGGCGTCAATCAGGCGGAAGATGATGGTTTTGTCGCCAACAAGTGCCTGGTCGTGGCTTTCGCAATAAGAGATGTTGTGCTCGTCGGCGCGGCGGTTGGTCAGTTCCCAGAAGATGCTGCTCGGCTTCCAGTCTTCGTCGCGCTGCTCCTTGATGATCTTAATCCAATAGTCGGGAATGTTCATGGCCATGCGGTAGTCGAAACCATAGCCACCATCCTTGAACGTTGATGCCAAGCCAGGCATACCGCTGACTTCCTCAGCGATGGTGATAGCCTTCGGATTCACCTCGTGAATCAAGAGGTTGGCCAAGGTGAGATAGCAGATGGCATTGTCGTCCTGACTGCCGTTATAATAATCGCCGTAACCTCCGAAAGCAGCGCCCAATCCGTGGTTGTAATAGAGCATTGAGGTGACGCCGTCGAAGCGGAATCCGTCTAAATGATATTCCGTGAGCCAAAACTTGCAGTTGGAGAGGAGGAAATGAATCACCTCATTCTTTCCATAGTCGAAGCAAAGACTGTCCCATGCTGGGTGCTCATGACGGTCGCCCGGATAGAAATACTGGTTGGGGTCGCCAGCCAAATTGCCCAAGCCTTCCACTTCATTCTTGACGGCATGGCTCTGCACCAAGTCCATGATGACAGCGACACCGTTCTTGTGGGCTTCATCAATGAGCTGTTTGAGTTCGTCGGGCGTACCGAAACGGCTGGAAGCTGCAAAGAAACTGCTCACGTGATAGCCAAAACTACCATAATATGGATGTTCCTGAAGGGCCATTATCTGGAGGCAGTTGTAGCCTTCCTTAACAACACGCGGCAGGACATTCTCGCGAAATTCATTGTATGAGCCAACCTTTTCAGCATCCTGCCCCATACCGATGTGGCATTCATAAATCAGAAGCGGATCGCGGTGCGGACGGAACGTACGCTTGGAGAACACATAAGGTTTTTCAGGATCCCAAACCTGGGCGCTGAAAATCTTTGTGCTTTCGTCTTGAACGACGCGCTGACACCAGGCAGGAATGCGTTCTCCGCAGCCACCGTTCCAATAGACCTTCATCTTATAGAGGTCAAGGTGTTTCATAGCCTTTAGGGGCAACTTCAATTCCCAATTGCCAGAGGTGCCAACAGGACAGAGGCGATATTTCTCGCTCTCCTTCCATCCATTAAAATCTCCGACAAGATAAATCTTCGTGGCATTCGGCGCCCACTCACGGAAAACCCATTGACGGGCCGTTTTGTGAAGTCCGAAATAGAGATGGCCGTCTGCAAAGTCAGAGAGAGACGTCTTGCCACCCGTCAACTCATCAATTTTGTGCAACACCGCATCGTGCCGTCCTTGGATGGCATCGTTATAAGGCTCGAGCCAGGCATCGTTTTTCACGATCTTCAGCATCTTCGCTTTCGCGGCAGCCGGTTTCTTTACGATCTTTTTCATAAACAAAAAATTTTATGACTGACGATTTCTCTGTCAGAATTTAATTGATGGGAAATGCTTATTGATATTGCGGGAAGGGGGGGGCAAAAATTTGCACTGGCTCGCACAATCGTCTGTTGCGGCGCCAGCATTGTAGCTCACTTTGCTCGCAAAGTGAGGGCCACGAACACGTAGCGAACATGACCAGCGCTCTGGGGCATGACTTTATTGAATTTTCAGCTCGTGCTTGGCCGCCGCAATATTCGCCCCCTCACTTTGCGAGCAAAGTGAGCTACAGTGCTTCGCCTCAGTTTTTTCCTGGATTTTGCCCCCAATATTGCGAAGCAAAAGAACGCCATGAGCGCCCAGATGTTCCGCTCGATTTATCACTTATTCAAGCGGCCGTTGGTGTACGTGCCTTTTCTGAGAACATTGCCGTTGCTATCATATTCCGTGAAAGCACCGTCGCGCTCACCGTCTTTATAATAGCCGTCGAAACGCGTACCGTCGGCAGAGATTTCAATGGCACGACCGTCCTTGCGGCCCATCTTGAACATGCCTTTGTATTTTTCGCCATTGGTGCGGCGCCAAACGCCTTCTCCGTCCATGAGGTTGTCTTTCCAGTTGCCCTCATATTCGTCGCCATTCTTCCATTTGTAACGACCGAAGCCATTGCGCTTGTTGTTTTTCCAACTTCCAGTGTAGACGGCCACATTTTTCCAGATGAACGTGCCTTGTCCGCTCTGCTCTCCCTTCAGGAACGAGCCTTTGTAGACATCGCCGTTGGCAAAGGTGAACACGCCCTCGCCCGTTCTCTCTCCATTTTTGTAGTCGCCCTCGTAGATGTCGCCGTTTCTGAACTTATAGATGCCACGGCCTTCCTGCACATCGTTTTTCCAGTCGCCGCTATAATAGTCGCCGTCTGGATAGAAATACGTGCCCTTTCCATTCCGAAGGTTGTTGAGTATGCCGCCTTCATATTTCGAACCGTCATGCCAGTCGAAAACGCCGTGTCCTGTTTTCTTGTCGTCCACCCAGTCGCCCTTGTAATAAGCGCCATTCTTATAGGTGTACGTTCCCTTGCCATTTCGCAGGTCGTCTTTCCATTCGCCGACGTAAGTGTCGCCGTTGTAATAAAACATCGTGCCAGAACCTTCCTTACTGTCGCGATACCACAAACCTTCGTAACGGTTGTTGTTCAGCGAGAAAAACGTGCCACGGCCGTGGCGTTGGTTTTGATACCACTGCCCGTCGTAGCGTTCGCCGTTAGCATAGTTGTAAATGCCGGAGCCGTCGCGTTTTCCCTTCACGTAATCGCCTTCATAGCTGTCGCCGTTCTTGAAAATGGTGCGGCCAGTGCCATTGGGCTTTCCGTTGTAAAGGCTACCTGTATAGACAGAACCGTCTTTGAACGTGTATGAGCCCACTTCTATCTTTTGGGCTGAAAGATTCAACACCGATGCCATTGCAAACAACGATGTGATGATAATATGCTTCATGTCTGTTTGTTGTTGACCCAAGCAGCAGTGAAAGGATAAACTGAACAACCTCCCCGCTGTGAAGAGTCTAAAAAAATCTATGACTGTTTTTTTTACTAAGTAAAGGCATTATCTAAGGAATCCACCTGTTCGGACGGATTATTCCAAGTTCATCCGCAACGCCAGCTGTGCCAGTTCCAAATCATGCGGTGTGTCAATGCCGATGGTTTTCACGTCGGTGTAGCCCACCTTGATGCGCAAACCGGCTTCAAGCCAGCGCAACTGCTCCAAAGACTCCGCTTTTTCCAACACGCCTTGCGGCATGGAGGTGATTTTTTTAAGCGTAGGGACGCGGTAGGCATAGAGTCCAATGTGCTTGTAGAACGTGTGGTGATTGAGCCATTCTGAAGGCTCCACGCCACGCAGATAAGGGATGACCGAACGGCTGAAATAGAGCGCATAATCGTTGGCTCCGATCACCACCTTCGGGCTATTGGGATTCTGCAACGCTCCAATGCCATCGCTGGGTGTAAAGGGTTGCACCAAAGTGGCGATGTCGGTGTTGTCGTCTTCAAAACACCGTTTGATGGACTCCAGTTGCGAAGCGGCGATGAATGGTTCGTCGCCCTGAACATTGACAACCACGTCGGCTTCGACGCCCGATTTGTTCAAGGCCTCAAAACAGCGGTCGGTGCCGCTCTTGTGATTGGTGCTCGTCATAACGGCCTTACCGCCAAACTGCTCCACGCAATCGAAAATGCGCTGGTCGTCGGTTGCCACAACGGTATGTTCAAATACCCGGTTCACACGTTCGTAAACCCACTGAACGATGGGCTTGCCGCCCAAGAGGGCCAACGGTTTGCCTGGGAAGCGCGTTGATGCGTAACGCGCAGGTATGATTGCCAAGAATTTCTTCATTTTCTTATTTTCTTTCGGTTAAAACATCTGACACACGGAAGTGCGACAAGGCAATATTATTAAACTAGATTATCCCTGCATGGTAGAGTGTTCAAAACTGAAATATTAAGTTGGTGGAGATTGTGCGGAAAAGCCCTGTCCGCAGCCCTGCGCGGGCTGAAAGCCCAGCAAGTCCAGAGCCCAGGGCAACGCCCTGGGTACCATATCCCCATTCCCTACGCCCTGTAAGGGCAAAAGTAAAAATCAACCATTCGCCCATACTTTTGCCCTTACAGGGCGTAGGCGTTTTTACATTGATACCCAGGGCGTTTCCCG
>UQCW01000044.1 GCA_900539625.1 uncultured Prevotella sp. | reverse complement strand
AGGGGCAAGCCCCTACCCTAAATATGAGCCCCTTTCAGGGGCGCTGGCGCCTCTTTAGCAACCTTGATTTTTATGGGATTTTGAACACCCTACACTAAAGGCGTTCTTCGATTTCCGATGCCAAAACAACGCATGTTGCGCGGTCAGAACGCCCGCACTTGCTTGAAGAGCGTATGCTGCTGGAAGGCCGAGGGCAATATGCAGTCGTAAGTGGCTGTCGGGAGGGTGATGTGTCGCGTTCGCACATCTCTCAGAGGAAGTCCCGCTTCGCGGTAAGCCCTCAACACCAATTCGGTGCAATAGACCTTGGTGGAATCATTCGTATTGTAGTCGTGATCGAAAGCCGTATGGCGCTTGTAGTAGGCCAAAGCTTTGAGAGAGGCCCGTTTTGCCAATCTCCAATTTTCCAGCCGCCGCACTTCGCCAACAATGGCACGGTCGCTCAAAAAGAAACGTTGCGGCGTCTCAAGTTTCACACGGTCAAAATCGCCTTTGAAGTCTGGCTCGTATGGCACGGCATGTACAATCATGGCCTTTCCTGCCGAATCAACCACCATGCCAATATGGGAATATCCCTTGTCGGTGTCGGCCATGACCACTGCACGGCTTGACAAACTGCCGCCTCTGCGAAACACGAGGTCGCCAGCGCGAAGCCCAACGTCTGACGGCATTATGCAGTGCAGCTCGTCGCTACATGAAACCAACTGCAACAGCATCAGCATCCCTATGGCGTATTTAAAGAAATGTTTTCTCACGTGGCAAATGTACAAAAAAGTTTTCATCGGCAAAAATTTTGTTTAATATTCCACACTATTTTTACCATGCGCAATTGTCATGTAGAATTAAAATATACAAAAATAATAAGGAAATGAAGCGAGAGCGGGAGAGTGTTAGGTAGTATATTAGTATTTAAAAGGGATTTTTCTGGCTTCCCTCCATTACGCCTTGCATATATGACAAAAAAAACGTAAGTTTGTAGGTAAATTTTTATTCATACAACAAGACGATTCTCCCATGAAGAAAACACTTCTCACAGTCGGCTTCGTCCTTTCCTGCTTCTCCGCAGGGATGCAAGCCCAAATAGCCCTTGTCAATCCAGTTCCGCAACAGGTGAAGGCAGAAGGCGGCATGCTTTTCGATGCCCCGAAAACCATCAAGATTTTCTCAGACAAAGGCCGCAGCAGCTCAACGGCTGCCAAGACCCTGACTGAAAACTGCGACGTGCAGGCAAAAGGCGCTTACTGCGTGACCATCGGTGTCGTTGGCGACAAGGCAACCAAGAAATACGACAAACTCGTGCCGAAGCATGCCGAAGGATATTATTTGAGCATCAGCAAAAAAGGCGCAGTGATTGTGGGCCGCGATGAAAACGGATTGTATTACGGTGTACAAACTCTCTTGGCCTCAATGTCTGAAGGGAAATTGGAGGTTTGCACGGTGACCGACTGGCCCGACGTGCCGTTCCGCGGCGTTGTTGAGGGTTTCTATGGCACTCCCTGGAGCCACGAGGCACGCCTGAGCCAGTTTGACTTCTACGGCCGCCACAAGATGAACGTATATATATATGGTCCGAAAGACGACCCTTACCACCGTGGACATTGGCGTGTGCCATATCCCGAGAAGGAAGGCCTGCGCATCAAAGAATTGGCAGAACATGCCAAGCGCAACGGCGTGAGCTTCTACTGGGCCATCCATCCGGGCGTTGACATCAAATGGAACAACGAAGACCGCGATGCCTTGGTGGCCAAACTTGAGCAGATGTACAAATTAGGCGTGCGGGCCTTTGCCGTGTTCTTCGACGACATCTGGGGAGAAGGCACCAAGGCCGACAAGCAGGCCGAACTGCTCAACTATGTTGACAACAACTTCATTCAAAAGAAACCAGATGTGGCACCGCTCGTGATGTGCCCAACGGAATACAACCGCTCTTGGGTCAACGAGAAGAAGGGCTATCTGCGTACGCTGGGCTCCAAACTCAACAAGAGCATCAACATCATGTGGACGGGCAACACCGTGGTTCATTGCATCGACAAAGAAGGCACCGACTGGGTCAACGAGCGCATTGAGCGCAAGGCCTATATCTGGTGGAATTTCCCAGTGACCGACTTCGTGCGCGACCACATCACGCTGGCTCCAACATACGGCAACGATTTGGACATTGCCGACAAACTTTCTGGTTTCGTGTCGAACCCGATGGAACACGCCGAGGCGTCGAAAATCGCCCTCTATGGCGTTGCCGACTATACGTGGAACATGAAGGCATACGACTTCAAAAAGGATTGGGAAAAGGCCATCAAAGAACTTCTTCCCGATAACGCGCAGGCACTCCGCACCTTTGCCCTTTACAACAAAGACCTCGGAAAGAACGGTCATGGCTTCCGCCGCGAAGAGGGTGAAGAACTGAAGGAACTTGCCGCCGACGTGAACAGCGGAAAACCTTCAGCAGAAACCATCCGCCAGTTGAGCGAAAAACTGGAGCAATTGGGCGTTTCTTGCGACCTCTTGCTTTGCGACAAATCTAATGCCGAACTCGTTCGCGAATTGCGTCCGTGGTTGTTGCAGGGCAAGAACGTGGCTGAATATGGCCAGGCTGTCTGCCGCCTCTATATGGCCAAAGACGGCAAACCAGCGAATGCCTTCCCTGGCTTCAATGGCTATTATCAGCAGGCCCGCTCCTTGCAGGAACAGATGTATCAGTTGGAAAATTCCGACGTTCGCCATCCGCTGCAACCCGGCATCAAAGTGGCCACCAAGGTGATGCTCCCAACGCTCAACAAACTTTTCTCATTGGCCGTTGACAGCTACAATGCCAAGAATGACACCGCTCTCAGCAATGTGGCTGAATACAATCCGTTTAAGGTGTCGAGCACAGTCAGCCAGCTGGCGCTGCTGCCTGTCACGATGCGCGGAAACCAGGTAAACGTGACGCCGGCACTCGAAGTCATCAACTGGCAGGCTGGCGGCGAATTTGTGATTGAAGGCGACCGCGACATCACCTTCCAGGGTATGGCGTTCAATTTGGGCGTCAACGACATGGCGAAGAACTTCAAACTGGAACTCTTTGTTGACGGAGCCTGGAAGAATGTCAGTCTGCTCCACTACAAAGCCGACGACCCTGTCATCCACACAGGCAACGAACTGAGCGGCATGAAGGCATCCAAACTGCGACTGACCAATATCAGCGGCCAGGAACAGAAGGTGTTCTTCAAACACTTTGAATTTACAAAACAATAATTCTGACAAACCTCTTAGTAATGGCTGGAACGCGTTCCAGCCATTACTGTCATCCTCCACGCCAATGCCAGTCATACATATAGATTCGTTGCAAACGCCGGGCGTTGAACTCTTTTCCACACTGACGGAAGCCCAACTGCGCAACCGCCTGGATCCCGAGAAAGGCATCTTCATCGCTGAGAGCCCGAAGGTCATCCGCGTGGCAATCAGCGCAGGATGCCAACCATTGGCGCTTCTTTGCGAAGAACGCCACATCAAGGGCGACGCTGCCGACATCGTTGCTGCCTGCGGAGACATCCCCGTCTACACAGGACCGCGAGAACTGCTTGCCAGTCTCACGGGCTATACGCTCACGCGCGGAGTGCTTTGCGCCATGCGCCGCCCCACCCCGCCCAGCGTTGAAGATGTTTGCCAGAGCGCCCGCCGCGTCGTGGTCATCGACAGCGTGGTCGACACCACCAACATCGGCGCCATCTTCCGTTCCGCCGCCGCATTGGGCATCGACGCCGTGTTGCTAACGACGACCTCGTGCGACCCGCTCAACCGCCGCGCCGTTCGCGTCTCCATGGGCTCCGTTTTCCTTCTTCCGTGGACGTGGCTCGAAGCGCCCGTCTCGTCCCTGGGCAAACTTGGTTTCAAAACCGTCTCTATGGCGCTTTGCAACCAGTCCATCCCGCTCGACAGCCCCTGTCTGAAAGCAGAACCGCGGCTGGCCATCGTCATGGGCACCGAGGGCGACGGACTCACACGCGAAGTGATTGAAAGCACCGACTATGTAGTCAAAATTCCCATGGCAAACGGAGTAGACTCCCTCAACGTCGCCGCCGCTTCTGCCGTGGCATTCTGGGAGTTGTGCAAAAGATGAGCCACCGGCCATTTCCCTTGCATCTCCCCAACATTTTATTTCCAGAACACCACCAACACCCCCCAAGCTCATGTCATTCGAAATACAAACCATGCCAACAGCCAACAAGCAGACGCGCTATAAACACCTCATAGAAGACATCGCCACGCTCATCTCAAGAGAGCGCCGCGAAGTCAGCGTCATGGCCAACGTCGCCGCCGCCATCCGCCAAGCCTTCTCCTTTTTCTGGGTCGGCTTCTATGTGGTCGACGGCGACCATCTGCACTTAGGCCCCTTCCAAGGCGACGTGGCCTGCTATCGCATCCGCCAGGGCCGTGGCGTTTGCGGAACAGCCTGGGCCAAACGCCAAACGCTGGTGGTTCCCGACGTTGACGCTTTCCCCGGCCACATCGCTTGCAGTTCTTCTTCACGCTCCGAAATCGTCGTGCCGATAATGGCGGGCGGCGAGGTGAAAGGCGTGTTAGACATCGATAGTTGCGAATTGAACACCTTTGACGAGACGGACAAGGTCTATCTCGAAAAGATAGTGTCTATGCTTGCTCGTCAGATATACGAAGGAGGCGAAAGCCATCCATGAAAACGCATCGGTTCCAGAGAAAACCCTGAGACCTCTTGCGAAAGCCAAGGAGCAAGAAACCCAGGCGGCGGATTGAAAGCCCAGGTTCCGTCCGCCCACGGCCCACCCACTTATCGTAAACGCCATTAAAAAATTGGCGTAAAATTTTGCCCGTAAAAAATAAACCCGTAAATTTGCGAACCAAACATTTCGGGCCAGACTGGATTTGACAGCAGGTAGAGATGGCAGGTAAGCATGCAGTGCGCCTGAAGGTGGGCACTATAATCTCGGCTTTCAAAAATTTAATTGGCGAAAACAACTACGCTCTCGCTGCTTGATCGAAGTATAGTACATCAGCTTAATTCCGACTAACGATTGTTGGAACGAGACATCGCTCAAGAGCTCTTTTTCCGAAGCGTCTTGATTCAGCGGTGCTATTATATCGGGAATAGTCACGTCTTGGCTTCGCAAGCGTGGCGAAACACTTAGAAGATAAGGTTGCAGCGCGGGTGGCTTTGGCCTTGTTGCGACACGAAAACCTCAAAGCAAAGATAAGCATGTAGAAAGCTTGTTATTTCCTTGTTTGGACGAGGGTTCAATCCCCTCCTGGTCCACGATCGTAATTAACTTTCAGTGAGTTATGAAAATGCGTGCACATAATGTGTGACACTTTTCATAACTCATTTTTTTATTAAAAATTCGGGGTGCGTTTTAGAAAAGAGCTTTGCTCCTCCCCTATCCCATCTCATCAAAAAAAGGCAGACCCAGCATTGTGCCGGGTCTGCCTTTTTTGGTGTATATTCTGAATGCAGCGTTTTTCAGAACGCCCCATTTAGCAATGGTAAGTAATGGTAAAAAAAAACAGAACGGCCTGTCTTTTTCGCCACTGCTTAGATTGCCATTACATTTTGTTGAACTTCAAAGCGTCTTGGTCGTCGTACTGCTTCTGGAGCTTGACAAGTTCCTTCATCAAACGCTTGGTGACAGCCTCATAACCCTTCTTTCCGTAGAGATTGTGCAACTCTTCAGGGTCGGTGTTCAAGTTGTAGAGTTCCCATTCGTTGATGTCGTTGTAGAAGTGGATGAGTTTCCATCCGTCGGCAGTGCTGACACCATAATGGCGCTTCACGCTGTGCTCCGCAGGATATTCGTAATAGTGGTAGTAAAGGCTCTTACGCCAGTTTTTCGGGTGCTGCCCCTTCAAGAGCGGCAGGAGCGACTTGCCTTGTATGTCGTCGGGAATCGGTGCACCGGCAAGTTCGAGGAAGGTTGGCGCATAGTCGATGTTCTGCACCATTTCCTTGATGTCGCCCTTGGCGTTGAAGCCCTTCGGGAGGTGCATGACGAGCGGGGTGCTGTATGATTCCTCATACATGAAGCGCTTGTCGAACCATCCGTGCTCGCCCATGTAGAAGCCCTGGTCGGAAGTGTAGACCACGAGGGTGGAGTCCATCAAACCAGCATCGCGCAAATAGTTGAGCGTGCGACCTACGTTGTCGTCGAGTGTCTTGACCACTTTGGCATAGTCGCGCATATAGCGCTGATATTTGAATTCGGCGAGCTGCTTGCCTTCGAGATGGCGTTGCCAGAAGTCGGTTGAAAGGGAGTCGTAGAAATGGTCGTATTCTGCACGTTCTTTGCTGTCCATGCGGCCCACCATGTTGAGATAGTTCTCCGTTAGCGGCGTATTGAGGCCTGGACGATACATCTTCGTGTCGTAGATGATGTCCATGTGTTTGCCGATTTCCATTTCTTGCGCTCCGGCAGCGACGCGGCCTTCATAGTTGTCGTAGAAGGTGGAGGGGATGGGGAACGTCTGGTCTTCATATTCGTGCAGATATTTCAATTCTGGCAACCAGTTGCGGTGGCAGGCCTTGTGGTGTATGAGCAAGAGGAAGGGTTTGTTTTTGTCGCGCTTGTTTTCCAACCAGTCGATGGCCTTGTCGGTAATGATATTGGTGAGGTAGCCCTTCTCCTGATAGGTCTCTCCCTTCATGTTGATGAAGTCGGGGTTGTAATAGTTGCCCTGCGCAGGGAGGTAGTCGTAATAGTCGAATCCCGTGGGCGTGCTGACGAGGTGCCATTTTCCGATTAATGCCGTTTGGTATCCTGCCTTCTGAAGGAGCTTCGGCATGGTCTGCTGCGAGCCATCGAAGATGCCGTGTTCGTTGTTGGTGAATCCGTTTTTGTGTGAATGCTTTCCCGTCAGCATACAGGCGCGGCTGGGGCCTGAGAGGGAGTTGGCCACATAGCTATTGACGAAGCGCACGCCGTCGGCGGCAATGCGGTCGAGATTTGGCGTACTGATGTAGCGCTTGTCGTAACAACTCATCATTTGCGCCGTATGGTCGTCGGTCATGATATAGACGATGTTGTAGTGCCCTTGTGCGCCAGCGATGGCGGGGAAGAGGGTCGGAAGAAACATCAATATTTTTTTCTTTTCCATGTTTTGTGTGTTGTTTGGGAGGTGGGGAGCTTTGTTAAGTAGGTGTTCAAAATTAGTTTATACTATCCATGTAAGGATAAGCCAGTTTAATATTGCCTTGCCGCATTCTTTTGCCCCTACAACTGTCTTTCATCAGTCACGTAGCCCGCTACGCTCCTTCTTCAAGACAGCTGTAGGAACAAAATAATACGACAATTCAATATAAACTAATTCTGAACACCTACTTATAAGCGGGTGATCTGAATCTGCCAAGAGCATTACTTATGTTTCTGACATGAATTTCAGAGACTGGCTTGCTGTGTTTATCAGCTCCTCTTTTAATGAAAAATGGTTCAAACGTGCTTGCCACCTTTTTTTTGTTGGGGCAGCAAACGCGTTTGAACCTGATGTTGTTGTGGGGAAGTCCCCAAGAATTATTCTTTTGTCATGCTATACACAACGTCCATGATCTGCTTGCCGAGAGCATCGGCTTCTTCCATGGTGGATGCTTCAGAATATACGCGAATGATCGGTTCAGTGTTTGATTTGCGCAAATGAACCCACTTGTCGGGGAAGTCGATTTTGACGCCATCGATATCCGTGATCATCTGGTCTTTGTAGAGGTCCTTGACTTTCTGGAGGATAGCGTAGATATCGGTCTTCGGGTCGAGGTCGATGCGGTTCTTGGCAATGCAATATTTCGGGAAGGAGTCACGAAGCTCGGTGGCCTTCATCTTGGTCTTGGCCATGTAGGTCAAGAGCAAGGCGATACCAACCAATGCGTCGCGGCCATAGTGTGCGGCAGGATAGATGACTCCGCCGTTTCCTTCGCCACCAATAACGGCGCCTGTTTCCTTCATCTTCGTCACAACGTTGACTTCGCCAACGGCTGCTGGCGTATAGGTGCAGCCATATTTCTCTGTGACATCGCGGAGGACGCGGGTTGAAGAGAGGTTGGAAACGGTGTTGCCCGGTGTGTGCTGGAGCACATAGTCGGCAACGGCAACGAGCGTGTATTCTTCGCCAAACATGCTGCCGTCTTCACAAACGAGCGCCAAACGGTCGACATCTGGGTCAACAACGAAACCTACGTCGTGGTGTCCTTTACGCATGAGGTTGCGGATGTCTGAAAGGTGTTCCTTCAAAGGCTCTGGGTTGTGGGCGAAATCGCCAGTCGGCTCAGTGTTGAGACCCGTCACCTGAGTGACGCCGAGCTGTCCGAGGAGTTTCGGGAGGATGATGCCGCCGACAGAGTTGACTGTGTCGATGGCCACACGGAAGTTGGCCTTGCGGATGGCCTCTACGTCAACGAGCTCGAGATATTTGACGAGGTCGATGTGGCGCTGGTCGAAATAGAAGTTTTTGGTGTAGCAACCAAGGTTGTCTACGTCTGCAAAGCTGAAGTCGCAAGAGCGTGCTAGCTGAACTACTTCCTGGGCCTCTTTAGGAGGAAGAAACTCGCCGTGCTCGTTGAGAAACTTCAGAGCGTTCCATTGACGTGGGTTGTGGCTGGCCGTGATGATAATTCCGCCACAGGCGCGTTCCATAGTAACCGCCAATTCAGTTGTTGGAGTTGAAGCCAAGCCGATGTTGAGCACATCGAAGCCCATTCCCATGAGGGTGCCACAAACAACGTGGGAAACCATTTCGCCTGAAATGCGGGCGTCACGGCCGACTACGATTTTGCGACGATACGGACCAACTACGCGTTCGCGAAGGCTTGCGTAAGCTGATACTGACTTTGCAATGTCAATTGGATTGAGGGTGTCTCCCGGCTTGCCACCGATGGTGCCGCGGAAACCTGAGATAGATTTGATTAACGTCATGGTATGTCGTTATTTTATTGTGTTAATTTTGTCTGCTTGTGTGGAGCGGAGGGCGCATATATTCTGTATTATATGGCGCTGGTTGCAAATACAGTTGCCAAACGCCGCCCTTTCACCTACAAAAATACGAACAAACCTTGAAATATGGCTTTTATTTGCAAGAAATTTGGCCGCCTTTTTGTTTTTTGCCGCAAATGGCGGCGCTGTCCTTGCCTTTGCCCGCCGCGCCGCAGATTTCAGCGCACACCATTTGCCGCTACGAAGCGTTGGAATTGCTTGCGGGAGCCATTGAAGACGTTGATGTCAACTTCTCCCTGTATTCCGGCCACGCGTCCGTAGGGCGAGAGTTGCCAGAGGAGGAGGTGTACGTAAGGTTTGTATTCACCATAGCGTGCAATCCACACTTGGTAACGCAGGAGGGCGGCGGGGGCGTCAACCATGTATTTGTTGACGAAGGTCTGGCTGATATATAGGATGGGCATTGTGCCGCAATGGGCCTGTACGACTTTCAGCCAGGCTGCCATTTCGCGGAAGAGGGCACGACGGCCGCCCATAGCCTCTATCTGCCTGTCGGAGGGTTCCACGTCGAGCACGGGGGGTAGGTCTCCCCGTTTCAGTCGAGCCGTTTTGATGAAATGGCGAGCCTGGGCCGCTCCGGGGGTGCGTGTCGAGAAGAAATGATAGGCCCCGACGCGCAATCCGCGGCGGCGTGCAGCGGCGATGTCGGCAGCATAATAACGGTTGAACGAAGTGGTGCCTTCAGTGGCCTTCACGTAAACGAAGGTGACGGGATAGTTCTGCTCGCCACGGATGCGGGCCGTATTGGCCACGCCGAGGCGCGTGATGCGCAGGCGCTTCCAGTTGATGCCATAGCGTTTTCGTCCGATTTCATGCTGATAGCGCGAGATGTCGATGCCGTAAACGCGGTCGGAGGTATAGACCATCTGCTCGCCTCGGAAATTGTTTTTCTTCCAAATGCCAGCCCTCACCATGTGGCGCTCGCCCACGGCAAAGCCGAAACCCTGCCGGCGGTTGCTGTCCCATTGCCCGCAATAGTAGCTCTCTCCGGCAATGTGGCAGATGCCCGCTCCGTGGCGCTGCAATTTGGCATTAAACATGCCGGAATATCGCGCGGCACCGTCTTGCAGTTGGCCCTGCGGCAAGGTGTCGGCTGTCCACACTCCGGTATAGACGCGTTGCAAGGTGTCGGTGTAGGTGCCAACTCCCTGGCGCATGCCTTTCTCAAAAATTCCGTAATATTCCCCGCCATCGGCATAGCGTTTGAATCCAACGCCACAGGCGCGGCTTTCTGCCATCCGTCCGGCAAACAGACCTGTCGAATCGGTAATGACTTGGAAATAACGGTTTTCCGTCTGTCGCCGCCAGATGTTTTGCGGCCACTCGGAAAGGGTGTCTTGGAGGGTTTGCACACGGTCGTTGACAGGCAGCAACATCTGGCACACGGCCATCCAGGCATCACGGGAAAGCCATTCCAGCCCACCGCCGTTCAAGCAGAATTTGCGCACCGCCAGCCACGGGCATGAGCGTCCGCCAACCGTCAGACCAACGGCATCGCCACGTTTGTCAATCTGCAACAGGCCTTCGGTGACCTCCTGCGGCATTTGTTTGCCCACGTTTTCGGGCAGCAAGTCGGGCAATGCCCTGCCCTTCATATAGCCCACGCGAAACCGCGTTTCCTCCCCCTTATTATATAAGGAGACGAACGACGCATTTTGCGGTAATCTCCCGTTTGCCGTTTGCAGCAACGCCAGTTGCTTGTTTCTCCTGATGCACGTTGCCGCCATCCGTTGCCGCCTGACTTCCGCTTTCCCTGGCGCAATCCATCCTCGCACTTCGGCAAACGCGACAGAGGTTTCGTGGCGCAGATGCACCCTCAAATGCTTCCCAGCCAAAACGGAATCTATGAGGCAACGCAACGAGTCGACATCTTTCTGCCTGGCTTCCACCCCACTGCCGTAACGCATGACATCGTTGTATCCGTCGTCGACCACGGAATGGGTGCGGGCATAATATTCCAATTCTTTGACGGCCTCTTTCTGCTCGCCAGCCAACACGCCAAGGCGCTCTTTTTCTTTCAAGAGAAGGGAGCGGACGGAGTCGGCGGACAGACTGTCGGCTGCCTGGAGAAAAACGGACGCCGGAACCACCAACCGCCCGTTTCCTGAGACAAACACGCCCGAGACGCATGCCGTGTCAACATGGCAAAGGCGCCCTTCCGCGTCTGTGGTGTGTCCGTCTGTCACAGCGATGCAGACGGAATCGCCAGCGCTGTTTTCTGCCACATACCACATACGGGCCTCCACCATGCAGGTTGCAGAAGCCGTCTGTCTGAAGGTGGCGGGGCGGAACACGTGCCACCAAACAAACAGGATGCAAAAAATGGCCACTAAGCGTGGCCACCATTTCTTGAGGGCGCGACGTCTCCTTGAAACGTCCGCCCCCTTCATTTCGCTTTTCATTTTTCCTCTAATCTATAAAGGGATGTTCTATAAATTAGTTTTAATGGAGATTCTTTATTTAGGATTAATTTGGCTAATTTATAGAACACCCATAAACCCCTGTTGTTTCAAAGCCTTGAGCAATTCCACGCTCATGGCCTCGCAGTCTTTTTTAGTGTAACGCACATCGGCAAACACCTGTGCCAGTGTCTCCTTCTTGTTGACCTCCACAAAGGTCTTGTTCTCTGGCAAACTTTCCTTCAGGGCATAATCGCGGTCAATGCTCTCTGCGGTCGGCGCCTTGTAGGTCTCCTCATGCACAATGGCCGTCAGCGACAGGCGGTCGCTGGTTGCAGGCGTCTCATCGGGCCATCCCAACGTGATGGTGGCAACGGGCATGACGAGTTTCGGCAACTGGAGCGCACGGATGATTTGCAAAGGCTGGTAAATCGTTGTGCCGAGAAAGCAGAGGCCCAGCCCCGCTGCTTCGGCCAGGGTGCAAAAATTCTGGCAAAAGAGCAGTGCGTCGGTCGCCGCATTAACAAACGAAAGGAAATTGCCATACCCCGGCGTGGCTTTACGTTGCTCACACCAGGCCGTCGTTCGACAATAGTCGGCACAGAAAGTGAGCACCACAGGGGCCTGCGTCACCATCGGCTGGTTGAAATGAGCTGGAGCCAACTGGCGTTTCTTTTCTTCCGAGCGCGTCACAACAACGCTGTAGAGTTGCAAATTTCCCATAGTCTGCGTGTGTCCCGCAACCTCGAGCAAGCGGTTCAGCAACTGGTCGTCAACAGGCGCGTCAGTGTATCGGCGAACGGAACGGCGTTCTGAAATTCCCTTCATCAAGCCGTTGAAAGTGTCTGATATTTGGTTCATAATGATAGGCGTTTAAAAAATCAGTGTAAAGGTAGCAATTAAATCAGAGAAACGGACAAGGACGGCCAGGCTTTTTTGGCCACCAGCAATCATACGCCCTCGGGCGGCGAAGCGGCAGGACCCATTTTGTCTCTCAAATCAGTCAAACGAGGCATCAATGGGATAAAGTAACGGTAAAAAAAAGGAAAATATTTTGCCTTCTCCACGCCTTGCCGTAACTTTGTCGAGAAAATCAAGAACAAAACAAAATCATCTGTATAAATTATGGCAAACAATATCCGTTTGGAATCAGAAAAGGCAGCCCAGTTCCTGCCTGCAGGCGCCGTTGAAGCATTGCGCCCCGAAGTTGAATCAGCCCAGAAAGCCCTTGAAGCTGGCACATGCGCCGGAAACGATTTCTTGGGTTGGCTCCATCTGCCAAGTAGCATCTCCGCTGAACACTTGGCCGACTTGAAGGCAACGGCCCAGACGCTCCGCGAAAACTGCGACACGATCGTTGTGGCAGGCATCGGCGGCAGCTATTTGGGCGCCCGCGCTGTGATTGAGGCCCTCGGCAACAGTTTCGAGTGGCTGACCAACAACGGCAGCAACCCCGTCATCCTTTTCGCAGGCAACAACATCGGCGAAGACTATCTCTCTGAACTCTGCGAATATCTGAAGACGCGCAAATTCGGCGTCATCAACATTTCAAAGAGCGGCACCACCACTGAAACGGCCCTGGCCTTCCGCCTGCTCAAGAAGCAATGTGAAGAACAGCGCGGCAAAGAAATGGCCCGCAAGGTCATCGTTGCCATCACCGACGCCAAGAAGGGTGCTGCCCGTCTGACCGCCAACAAGGAAGGCTACAAGAGCTTCATCATCCCCGACAACGTGGGCGGACGCTTCAGCGTTCTCACCCCCGTCGGCCTGCTCCCCATCGCCTGCGCTGGCTTCGACATCGACCAACTCGTGAAGGGTGCTGCCGACATGGAAAAAGCCACTGGCACCGATGTTCCCTTCGAGGAAAACATCGCCGCCCAATATGCCGCCGTTCGCAACGCCATCCACCGCGCCGGAAAGAAAATCGAAATCTTGGCCAACTTCCAGCCGAAGCTCCATTTCATGAGCGAATGGTGGAAGCAGCTCTACGGTGAGAGCGAAGGCAAAGACGGCAAGGGCATCTTCCCTGCCTCTGTCGACTTCACGACAGACCTCCACTCTATGGGCCAATGGATTCAGGACGGCGAACGTACCATCTTCGAGACCGTGCTTTCTGTTGAACAGCCGGCCCACACGCTCCATTTCCCACACGACGAGGAGAACCTCGACGGCCTGAACTTCCTTGAGGGCAAGCGCGTGGACGAGGTCAACAAGATGGCAGAACTCGGCACACAGTTGGCACACGTTGATGGCGGTGTCCCCAACCTGCGCCTCGTCATGCCAGAGCTCAACGCCTACTATCTCGGACAGCTCATCTATTTCTTTGAACGCGCCTGCGGCATCAGCGGTCTCGTTCTTGGCGTGAACCCCTTCAACCAGCCGGGTGTGGAAGCCTACAAGAAAAACATGTTTGCCTTGCTCAACAAACCAGGCTACGAGGCTGAGAGCAAAGCCATCCGTGAACGTCTCGGCTCATGCTAAGCGATATGACAAACGAAAACCATTCAACAACGACTGCCGCCGCATCCTCCCGTAAGGTTGTAGCGGCAGCCGTTGCCGCTTATAAGGAGCGCACGGGATTTGCGGATTTCCGTCCCCGTGCCGTCTTGTTTGACATGGACGGCGTGCTCTTCGATTCCATGCCCAACCATGCCCGCTCATGGGCACAGGTCTGCACGGAGTTTGGCCTGGACATGTCGCCAGAGGAGGCCTTTCTGCATGAGGGGCGCACGGGAAACGCCACCATCAACATCCTCACGCAGCGCTATTGGAAACGCAACGCGACGCCCGAAGAAATCGAGCAGATCTACAAGGAGAAATGCCGCCTCTTCAACGCCTGTCCCGAAGCACCGAAGATGGAAGGCGCTGAAGACGTTCTTCGCCTGGTTCAATCGCTCGGTCTGACCATCGTTGTCGTGACGGGCAGCGGACAGAAATCGCTTCTCGAGCGCCTTGAAACGGGCTATCCTGGCTTCTTCCATTCCGAGCTTGTCGTGTCGAGCAAGGACGTACATCACGGGAAACCCCATCCGGAGCCCTATCTGATGGGACTGAAAAAGGCGGGCGTGAACCCCTGGGAGGCCATCGTCGTTGAAAACGCACCGCTGGGTGTACAGGCTGGCGTGGCCGCCAACATCTTCACCATTGCCGTCAACACGGGCCCGCTCAACAACCAAGTCCTGCTCGACGCGGGGGCCGACCTGCTCTACCCCTCCATGACGGCTTTGGCCAGCTCGCCACTTTTCAAAATGGGAGAGTGAGAAGAGGGGCTGAAGTACAAATGCAAACGGGCTACATTCTCTGAAACAATAAAACAGGGCGCTCTGATTTTTTCTATCAGAGCGCCCTGTTTTATTGTTCAAGGAAATTTCAGAAGAGTGCGAGAATCCGAGGTTTGTTTCGGTATGCCCACCCCTTTCCGTCCTTGCGGAAAATCATTTTTTCAAGGCAGTCTTGGCTTCCTCGATGAGTTCGTTGGCCGACTTCGAGCCGACGATGGTGTGACGAACGTTGCCCTCAGCGTCCATGAAGAGCATAGTCGGGAAAGCCTTCACGCCATATTTCTTGCCCAGTGCTGGACCTTCCCCGCGCTCCATGTCGAGCTTGTAGGAAACGAAATGCTTATTGAAATATTCTCCCACTTCGTTTTTGGTGAAGATGGTGTTAGCCATCATGCGGCAAGGACCGCACCAAGTGGTGTAGCAATCGAGGAACACCATTTTGCCCTCAGCCTTGGCCTTGGCAAGGATGTCGGCAACCGTTCCTGTTGCAAACGTAATGCCCTTGCCAGCATTGGCCAACGACTCGACGAAGCTACGCAGGCGCATGCCCACCTTGGTGCCTTCTTCGCGCTTAACGGCTTCCTGCAAATAAGCGAGGAGCGCCTTTTTCTCCTCTGCCGTGGCATTGGGGAATTTAAACGTCTGCTCGATGTTGGCGCGGATGCCGTAATATTTGTCGAGGTAGCGGCCAGAGGTCTTCATATAGTTGATGAGGTCGGCGATGCGTCCCTGTCCGCGCAAATCGGCGATGTCGCAGAGCACGAGGCAGGCGCAAGAGTCCGGCATATTGAAGGTGTGGAGGTCGCGTCGGTAGCTTTCAACGTCGGCCTTGTCGTAGGCCACGTCGCCACAGGCATAGCTGAGGAGCGCCGGCGTGAGCATCGACTCGAATTTGTTGTTGACCTGCAACAACTCGTTGTTAGCGAGAAATGCCTGCTTGTTGTTGAGGAAATAAGGATAGAACTCATTATTGCGGTTGCGATAGACGCTCGTGAACATCCAGTTGCCCTTCTTCGCATAGTCGGCCCACGTCATCCCCTTCATGTATTCCGGAGCGACGGCGCGCCATGTGGAATCAAGTCCTGCCACGCGCAGGGCGTTGAGATAGTTGAAGAGCTCCTGTCGCGAATATTTTCCGCTTTTGTATTTAGCCTCCGTGCCAGCGAGCGAAGTCTTCGGGCTGAGTGCGAGTTCCAGGTTCTGGAGAAAATCGGGGAGCTTGCTGCCACCCTGGATGCGCTGGAGCACGTTGCCCTGAGCGTCGAGCACGAGATAGTAGGCATAGCTGCGCACGCCATATTTCTTAGCCAGTTCGCGGCCTTCTTTGCTGCGCATGTCAACGATGAGGTTAACGAATTTCTTATCCATCGTCTTGGCAAACGCCTGGTTGCTGAACACATACTGGTCCATGGCTACACAGGTGGTGGCCCAAGAGACGTAGCAATTGAAGAAGATGGGTTTCTTTGTTTTCTTAGAAAGGGCCTGCGCCTCTTCCATTGTGCCGACATACTTCATGACGGAGAGACGCGCCGTGTCGCCATAGACGCGAGCGGTTTCACACTTCGGCAGTTCCACCTGTGCGGATGCGCCAGTGGCGAGGGCGGCGGCGAAGAGCAGGGGGAGTGTTCTTTTGAGATTGAATGATGACATAGTTGGTTTGTTGTTTTGTGTATTTATTCTCCATGAGAAAGGCACGCCCCCTCCCTGGGACGGGCGTTGAGACGTGCCTTTTTGTGTAGGATGGTTCTAAATTAGAAAATTTAAATCGGAATTTTTAGAAACACCCTTTAGTCTAAAAACTGTTATCCATTACTTAGCATCTCTGACGAGGCGCACGCTGTAAGCCATACCGCGGTATCCGTTTTCCAGTCGCGTTGTTCCTCTCCAGATGCCTGAAGAATAGATGGCGAGCTGGCGGATGATGCCTGTTTCGTAGACGACGTTGACCTTTCCGTCTTCATCGCCTTTCTCGTCTTCACCAGCATCCTCCTTCGCGGTGTATGAGCCCTTGTCAGATGACCAGAAATACGCGCCTTCTTCTTTTTTGATGAAGAGGTCTTCCTGCGTGCGCTGATAGCCGTTGCAACCAGAGAAGAGCGCGTTGAAGCCTGTTGCCCCTCCAGCTTTGAGGGCGTCGCCGAGGGTCTGTCCGCGCCATGCTTCCATGTTATCAACTTCCGACGCGGGCATGCCGAGCGTCATCTCGAGTTTCTTCCAGTCGGCATCCGATGGCAGTCGCCATCCGCCTTCCTTAGGCACCGCCTTGAGCGCCCCCTCGTAGGTGTAGAGGAATCCGTTTTCGGCCACATATCCGCCGTTGGCTTTTTCAGCTGCGGCATAATGCTTGAGCGGAATTTGCTTCTTATATTCCGTCAGGCGATTGATGTAGTCTTGACGTTCAACGAGGCGCTGCACTTCCAGGCGCTCCAGCAAGAGTTTGCCGAAAGGCGCCATCACGGGGTCGTTGACAAACACGTTGGTGAACTGCTCCTGCGTAAACATTTCGCCGTAGAAGTTATTAAACATGAGATGGAACTGCAACGAGTCGGTACCCACTTCCGTTGGCCAGTCGTGGCCAGGGTCGTTGACAACGCCGTCATAGATTTCCTTGTATTTCTCATCGGAGATGACCACCACGATGTTGGCGGTGTCCACCACGAGGCTATCGGGGTCGATGTCCTGCTTCTCGTCCCAGGTCACGCATCCATCGGCAGAGGCCAGCGGGAGCATGTATGCCAGGTTTTCCGTGGTCCAGATTTGGTCGCCGATCTGGATGCAATGGTAAACATGTCCGTCGCGTGCGTCAACAAAATCGGGTGCCTCTTTGATTGAAGCCGTGTTGAGCGTGATGGCGTCATCATCGGCGCAAGCGCTGAAGCCGAGGCAGAGCGTCAAGGCGGTGAAGACCGCCGTTCCCCACTTTTTCATTATCTTGTTCATTTTCGAGAGGGTTGTTTTAGTAGTTGAGGTCGATGAGTAATTCGTTTTCGATGTAATCGGCCAGGATGTCAAACTTTTTCTTGACCAGCGGCGATTCGCCGTAACGCTTCATAAATTCGGCCCGTCCCGTGTTCATCATCATCTGCACGTAGAACGTCAGGTCTTGCGAGATACTTCCCGGACTCTGCACGTGGTCGAGCTGTCCGCGATAGTCGGTGTTGCCGCAGATAAAGCCGTATTTTCCGATCTGGCGGATGATGGAGGCCCGCTCGGCTTCAAATTCCTCCACCGTTGTCACGTGGGTTTTGAAGGAGAAAGCGATGTAATCCTCTGCCACGCCCTCATCAAAGAGCTTCATGGGCTTCCAGTACATACCCTCGTGCTTGATTTCCCAAACGCAACCCAATCCACCGTTGACCCCATCGTTAACCCAGGGGCGTCCGTAAAACTTGTCGCGGTTTGAAACTTCTCCGAAGCGCGAAACGAGGTTGCTATTGAGTTTCACACGCGAGAGCACCATGCTCTGCAGAATCTGGTTGGCAACGGAGTCGCGCTGAAACTCGTCGTAGCTACTGGTGTGTGTAACCAGCAGGCAGCGAAATCCGTCGCGATAGCTAAGGGAAGTGCTATTTTGCTTCACCGTGTCGGCCAAGAGCATGCAGAAGGGGCGCATCTTGACACTGGCCTTCGAGAGATAAGCCCTTGCAAACTCAAGCGCCTTCATCTTCTCCTCGTCGGTCTTATAGTAGGTGTAGGTGTATTTCACACTCTTGCCGTCGTGCGACTGGAAGCTCCAGTTGAGGTCGATGGTCTCCGTCTTCACAATATCGTTGCCCTGCAAGTCTTTTCCCGTCACCACGTTGCCCACGGTGTCGTTGAAGAACACAGGCACGCCATACTCCTTGTAGATGAGATAGCGTTCGTGGTCGACTGGGCTGTCGGGATTGTCTTTCAGCTCGTAGGGCGAACTGAAGTCGATGCTGTTCGACAACGTGTCTTCGCTATCGCTGCAAGCGGCCAAGAAGCCGAGCGCGAAGAGCCAGAGGCACACATATTTCATTTTACTTGTTGTCATATACATATTCTCTTTTCTGAAATCATGAAATTATTTCTTTTTGCCTTCCAGCGGGTCGCGCTTGTATCGCGGATTGGTGGGCATCGAACCGTCGGTGAAGAAGTCGATGACCGATTTCGGAATGGCAAACGTGTAAGAGGGATCGTTGGGAGGGAGCACCAGCGTGTAGGGGTATTTCCATCCGTAGTCGTTGCAGACGTTGTAAACGTGAACGAGGGTCTTCGTGTAAGGATATTTCTCGCAAACGGCATAGCGTCGGAGGTCGAACCAGCGGTGTCCCTCAAAGCAAAGTTCCTTGCGGCGCTCCGTGCGAATCTGGTTGACGAGTTCTTCGCCCGTATAATTCTGCGCCACATAACCGTCGATGCGTTCAGCGCGGAATTTGTTGAGCAAATCGTTGGCCTCGGCCTCATGCTCGCCGCCCATCATGGCCAGCGCCTCCATGCGGTTGAGGTAGGCCTCAGAAACACGCAGTGTGAAGCAATCCGACACATGGGCACGCAGGCTGTTTCCGCGTTCATATTTGCCCTTGAGCATGATGCTGTCGCAATGAACCATGGAGAGGCTGTCGTTGTTGTACGTGCCAAAGAAGCAGCTCTTGCGGCGGTCTTTGTCGTCATAGAGGTCGTAGAGGTTCTTCGATACGCAATAGTCGCCAGGACGTCCCGTGAAGACATACGTTGAAGAGAGGTTGTTCGATCCCTGCGAGAAAATCACGTCGCTGTTTTCGCTCGTCAGATACGTCGCGTTGGGACCCAACGACGAGAGCGATGCCAGATAGAAATTCTGGCTCTTCATCACCTTCTGAGCCTTTTCAGCGGCCAAATCCCATTTCTGCATGTAGAGATACACGCGACTGAAGAGCACATCGACCGCCTCCACTGAAGCGCGGTGGAGATAGTGTGCAGAATTTTGCGGACTCTTCGTGAGGAAGTCCTCAGCCTTCGTGAGGTCGTCGATGATCTGGTCGTAGATGGCCTTGATGCTGGCGCGTTTGAATTTAAACTCCACGTTGGGCGTCAGCTTCAGAGGCACACCCATTTTCGTTTCGCAGTTGCTCTCCTCATACATATTGGCATAGAGGTTGACGAGCGTGAAATACATCTGCGCACGGATGAAGTGGGCCTCACCCTGCACGCGATAGAAATCGGCCAAGTCCTTGTCGGTGGCATGCGGGAGGTCTTTGATTTCGTTGAGCATCACGTTGACCACGTTGATGTGCTTGTAGAGCTTATCCCACGTGGCAGCGTCGTCGCTGACGACCGTTCCGTCGTAGTTCGTGCCGACATCCTGCTGCCATCCGAAATAGCCATACATGCCGATGAGCGACTGCACCCACGCCTTGCCAACGAACGTTGAGCGCTCGCTCAGCGTGTCGATGTCTCGACCCGTGTTGCTGTCGTCGTCGATGATGTTGAAGAATCCTGCCGGATTCGTGATGCTCGGGCCGCTGGCGATGGCACTGCTTTGCAGATAGCCGTCGCCCAGGAGCAGTTCGTCGAGGTCCTGCACCTTCTTGGCCACAATCTTGTCTTGCGAATATTCGCTCAGGAAGTCGTCGCATCCCGCAAAGGAGACAACGCCAGCCATGAGCATCGGTAATAATATCTTTCTCATTGTTTGATTCCTATATTATAAGTAGGTATTCAAAAATATTTTATAGTGTCAAAGCAGGGGAAAAACCAGTTTGAACTAATTTTGACCACCTACTTAAATGTGCATATTTCCAACAGTTTCAACCTCAGAATGAAACATTGAGACCGATGGTGTAAGCCGGGCGCTCAGAGAGGTTGACCGAGGCAAATCCGGCCTGCGTTGGCGACTGTCCGTGGAGCTTGCCCGACGCGATGGTGAAGACGTTGGTCATTGAGAAGTCAATGCGCAGCGATTTGAGCGGCGTGCGCTTCAGCTGATATGCCTTGAAGTTGTAAGAGAGCGACATGTTGCTCAAGCGGAGATAGTCTCCTGGCACAACGCGGAGGTCTGAGAGGTCATACATGTCCCAGATGCTCGATGCGAAAGCCTGGATGTTGTCGAGTTTCGCCTCCAGTCCGTTGCTCCAGTGTTGGGCATAATGCTGGTAGACAGGGTCGCTCGGGCTGAGAAGCACGGGGATATTCGTGAATTTCTCGTCGCCCGGTGTGCGCCAGCGGTCAACAAACTCGTGACGCACGTTCTTGTCGGAAGAAACGCCCGAGATGATAGGCGAATAGAGTTTAAAGAGACGCACCTTCGAGCCAATGCGGTAGTTGAAATTCGTTCGGAGCGAGAGCTGCTTCCAGGTCAGTGTGGCGTAGAGGTTACCCGTGAATTTCGGGTCGCGGTTGCCGCTCTCCACCATCACGCGCTGCACAACATCGCCCAGGGCGAGACCAGCAAGCAGGTGTTTGCGATCTTCATAATCGTCGAACATCGGCGTACCGTTGTTGGGGTTCAGTCCGAGGAACTGATAAGACCAGAACGTGCCGATCGACTTGCCGTTGACAACGGCCGTTCCGTTCCGATAATCGTCAATCGTGTAGGTGTCGCTCGTGCTTGTCGTCACCTTGTTGGTCGACCATGAATAAGTCGTTGAGAGATAGAGCTGCCAGTCCTTATTCTTGATGGGGTATCCACTCAGCTGGAAGGAGAAACCGTGGTTGTTGAGCGTTCCGCTGTTCATGTGGAACGTCTTCACGCCGTTGATGGTCGAGACGTTGATGCCCGTGATGGCGTCCGTTGTGTGTCTCCACCAGAAGTCAACGGAGAACGTCAGTCGGTTGTCGAAGAGCGAAGCCTCCGTACCCATGTTGAGGTCGCTCGTCTTCTCCCATTTCAGTTCTGGGTTAGGGAGCGAAGAAACGTAGGAAACGTTTTCGCCGTAATACGTATCGAGCGTACCGAGCTTCAAGAGCAAGTCGGGCGTTTGTCCGTCAAGCATGTTACCCGTGTAACCATAAGAAATGCGGAATTTCCAGTCGTTGAGCACGTCTTCCTTGTCGTCCTCCTTATAGGCAAACGGGTCGCCCCAGAAGGTGCGTCGGATGTTCCAGCTTCCAGACATGGTCCAAACCGGGTTAAACTTCTCGTTACTGCGGCTGCCGAAGCGGTTGGAGGCATCGAAACGTCCCGTCAATCCGATGGTGGCCATATCGTTGAAGGTGTACGACGTGCTGAGATATCCGCTCAACGTGTTTGTCTTTCCCTCCGTCAGCGTGCGGTGTCCCGCAGCGAGCCAGTTTTTATAGAGCGGGAAGGCCGAGAGGTCGTCGCCCGTCATCGACATGTACTTCATGCCGCGGTCTTTGAAATATCCGCGCGTTTCGTCGGAAACGGCCGAACTTCTCGACACGTTGACTTCATATCCCGCCGTGGCGTTCATCTGGTGGCGACGGTCGGGCGTGAGATAATGAAGGTTGGCCTGCAAGCGTCCCGTCATGTTCTCAGAGATCGTGTTGCTCGTGTTGTACACGCCGCCATAAGGCAGTTCGCAAAGACCAGTCTCCCCCTCCATCGGCTTTTCTGATGCCTCGCCGTTTTTGAGGATGGCCACATAGTTGGTCGACTCGCCAAACCAGCTCGACTGCGCCGTTGAGCTGCGGCTGTAAGAAGCTGCCGCCGTGAAGTCGGCGATTTTTCCGAGGCGGTAGTTGAGGTCGCCGTTGACCGAGATGGTGTTGCCGTTGTAGAGGCTCGACGAGTTGTCGATTTCGTTGAGGATGTTATAGTTGTAGAGACGTGAGTTCTTCTGGCTGTTGCCAACGGAATACGCGTGACGCTGATAGTAGTAATAGGTGCCGTCGGGGTTGAAACACGGCAGGGCACGCGTCGTTTGGTAAGCATAGTCCATGACACCCACTTCCGACGGCACGTGGTTTTTCTTCTGCACGTTGCCATTGATGCGCAAGTTGGCACTGAAGCTCTTTGAGAACTTCGTCATGAGGTTCATGGACATGGTGTAGCGGTCAACATATTGCGTCTTGATAACGTCGTTCTGCCGCATGTAGCCCACAGAGGCATAATAGCGCGTCGCGTCGGAACCGCCGGAGATAGAAAGCGAATGCTGCTGCGTCACGGCGTTTTCCGTCAGGATGTCAAACCAGTCGGTGTTCACCGTCTCATAATGGCGCACCTCGTTGAGAAACTCCTGATAATTGGTCTGCGCCGTCTGATAACGATAGAACGCACCTTCGTAGCCCACGAGCGGCATGTTCTTCGGGAAAGCATAGTGGAGCGAGCAGAGGTCTTTGCCAAACTGCACGCGCTCCTGCGAGTTCATCAGCTTGATGTTGCTGTCGGTGTAGTGCGGGCGGCGCGTGATGGTCGTCTGTCCCGAATAGCGTATGGAGGGCGGACCCACCTTACCTTTCTTCGTTGTCACGACAATCACACCATTGGAGGCTCTCGTACCATAGATGGCCGTTGCCGCTGCATCTCTCAGAACGTCGATACGCTCGATGTCCTCCGGGTTGATACCCGAAATAGCGTTACCGATATAGTTGATATAGTCGGGGTCGTTGAGCTGCTCCGTGCTAACGTCCACGGGGTCTTGCAACACAAATCCGTCGAGCACCCATAGCGGCTCACGGTTACCAACGATCGTTGAAGTTCCGCGCACGCGCACACGTCCTGTCGCTCCCGCCTCTCCCGAGTTGTTGGTGAAGACGAGGTCTGGGATGCGTCCTTCGAGCGCCATATCAACGGTGGTCATGTTCGGCATGAGGATGTCGTCCATCTTCACGCTGGTGATGGCCGCCGTGTTGTTTCTCGGGTCGATTTTCTGGTATCCGTTGGTGATCACGGCCTCTCCGAGCGTCGTTCCTCCTTCCGAGAGCATGATGTCGCGCACGAGGTTGCCCGTTCCTGCGGGGATGACGAGGGTGCGCGGCTTCATGCCGATGTACGAGGCTTCGATGGTGACCTTCCCATTGGGCACCTGGAGCGAGAACTGGCCGTTGGCGTTCGTCACGCTTCCGCGTCCCGCGCCCTTCACGCGCACGTGTGCGCTGATGAGCGGGTGGCCGGCATCGTCCTTGACCGTACCCCTGATGATGCGCTTACCGCCCACAGGGCGTGCCTGCTGCTGCGTTGCGCTTTTCGGGCGCACCTGCGCCGCGGTGGGAACCGCTGCGGGCGCTCCAAAGAGGGCTGCCAACAGGGCTGCTGAAACCAGATACTGCCGCCAGCTGCGTGCCTGAATGCTCAGGCGCGTCGTGGCGTCGGCCGTTGGCTGGGCGCCCAGACTGGTGGGTGACTGATGATTTACTTCAAACATAGTGTTGTTGATATCAATGGTTTGTATTTTCTCTTTTCTTCTTTCGTGGCGGCCTACGCTTGGCGGCATCCCCTGTCTGCGGCCCTGCACGGGCTGAAAGCCCAACAAGTCCGTAGCCCAGGGCAACGCCCTGGGTACCATATCCCCATTCCCTACGCCCTGTAAGGGCAAAAGTAAAAGCCAACCGTTCGCCCATACTTTTGCCCTTACAGGTAGGGTGTTCAAAATCGCTTCAAAATCCTACGCATTTTTTGCCTATAGTATTGATGCGTTTGACTAC
>UQCW01000043.1 GCA_900539625.1 uncultured Prevotella sp. | reverse complement strand
CGCCCCCCCGGCCCTTCGGCACGCGCGCGGTGGCGGGGCCGCGGGCGCCGGGGCCGGGGCCCCCGGGGGGGCCTCGGCGGGCCCGGGGGTCCCATACCCCGCGCCCGCTAATCGATGACTTTCCATTAGCCAAGACCAAGTACACGGCACTATAATCGACTCACAATCAGCGGATATACAAAAAAAATGGATGCCCTCTACATCGAGGCATCCATTTTTTCTTTTTCAACGAAAGCAGACAGCGCCGTCCGCATGTTTTCCAACTTCGCAAGTTTGTCGGCACTGGTGTTTGGTGGAACAGGAATGGTCAGCAATCGGAGGGAGCGTACCAAATCACCGTTCATGTTCAAATACACGTACAGATTTGGCGGCAAGGGACGTTCTTCTGGATCGCCGTTTTGAACCGTTCCCCGCCAATTGCCGCGCCTTTTGAAAAAAATATATCCACAGTCATAGAGAAAAAGAATGGCTGCCTGTCTTGATAGTTTGAAATCAAAATGCTGCAAGGAAATGAGATTGAGCGTCGTCACAACGTAATTCACTTCGTTGCAAAGATTCCGATGGCAACGTTCCAATGGTGGCACCAAAGAGAGGGCCAACCGTTGGAATTGCCTGATATGTCTGTCTTCGTTAGTTATTATGTCTGTCATTGAATTGGTAATCAAATTCTTATCCTGGCAAGCATGTCACGTCGTTTGACCACCCACACTTGCCAATTTATCTGACACTCACCTTGAAGGACTTGACGGCCTTCTGAGTCTTGATGCGCAGGAGATAAACGCCGGGAGCATATCCCGCGAGGGGAACGGAAATGTCATGCCCCTGCAACACACCCTCGAGATGGTTTGACCACACGGCCTTACCCTTGAGGTCGAAGAGCGAGAGTTCGGCGTAGGGCTCGGAGGTGTTGAAGAGGATGCGCCAGGCATCGCTGCCTTTGCTGATGCTGACGGGTTCTTCGTTGGTCATTGTCTGGCCGATGCCCGTTGTGTTGCCCATCTGCAACGCCTTCTTCAAACCGGCGTAGGCATCGATCTTTCCATATCCGGCATAAGCCGTCCATTTCTTGTCCGTGCCGCCCGTATAGGTGTCGCGGATGGAGGTCTCACTGATGATTTCCTTGATTTGCTCTGGCGTGAGCATCGGATTGGCCTGCAGCCAGAGGGCCACCACGCCCGTCACAACTGGCGTGGCCATTGACGTTCCGCTCATCACGCCGTAGAAATTGCGCACCCCCTTGTAATTGGCTGAGGCGGGGAGCATGTTGCCATCAGCATCGACCGCGCCAACAACATAGGCATCATCAATTTTCAGATTTCCAGATTCTTCCACGCCAGCATAGGCGTTGAGCGCAGAACGAACGGCAACGCCAGGGGCCACCACATCGGGCTTCACATAGACGCCCAACGACGGGCCGTGGTTGGAGAAACCAGCGATGTCGTTGATGGTGTAGTTGCTCAAGCGATAGGTGTAGCCCTCGTATGAAACCCACGATTTTGAGCCTGTGTAAGCGCCAACTGCAATGGCGCGGCCGATGCTGGCACCTGCCTCGCCAACGGAGTATTCGCCGTCGCCCGCCACGCCGTAGCCACCGGAGGCGATGAAACGGCTGTCGGACCAGGCATGGGCTGAGACATTGTTGTCAAGCGCTTCGACCTTCAGGGCCAAACAAAAGTTGCTCGTGCGGGAAGTGCCGGCAACAGATCTGCAGAGTTCTGGCATGTCGGCATAGACGAGGTAGCAGAAGCGATTGTTGTGGGAGGCGATTTCAGTTCCATAGGAAATGAAGTCGGCCGTATTGAGCGTTGATTGCGGGATTTCCCTAAAGATGCCCGTCGAGGTGTTGAAGAGCATCGGAGTGACCTTGACATGGGCTTTTCCGTCGGCCTCTGTGCCCCAGAGATAGCAGCTACACTGGTCGTCGGAGGGCGAATTGAGGATGTACTTCACATCACCGGCCTTCTGAAACTGGAGAAAGACATGCTGCTGGTCTTGCGCCTCGTTGCCCATTGCTGCCACCATCACGCCGCCGCTGCCGCAGAGATTGCTCATGGCAACGTCGTAGGGGGTGGTGCTGTCGTGCGGACCCATGCTGCTGCCGATGCTCAGATTGAGCACCCAGGGTTTTCCTGCGGCCTCAGCCGTCTGCTTGATGAATTTGGCACCTTTCATGATATTGTCGTCGCTCAGATCGTTGGGCACCATGACGATGTCGGCCTCGGGCGCGATGCCGTAATAGCTGTTGCCGTTCACCACCGAACCAGCAGCAATGTTGGTGACGTGCGTGGCATGGCCGGAAACTTCTTCGTCGCCGTCGCTGCCAGAAGGCAAGGTCGTGAAGGGCTGGCTTTTGTTGTTGTACAAGTCCCAAGCGGCAATGACCCTCGTTTTCTTGTCCTTTGTCTTGAAAGCGACATGGTCATATTGAAAGCCTAAGTCAACGACGCCGACCACAACACCTTTGCCCTTGTAGGGGGTCTCGAAACTCGTGTCGGATTCGATGTTACTCACGCGCGTCAGCTTGCGCGTTTTGTCCATATACATCTTTGCGCGGCGTGCCGCCTTGATGGAGGTAACAACACTGAGCTTCGCAACGCGCTCAACCTTATCTGCCGTGATGCGCATTGTCAAAACTTTGTCATCAATCACGTCCACTTCTCCGCCCAAAGCGCGGATGCTGTCGGCAGCCTGTTGCGCGTTGGTCGTTGTGACGATAAAGCGCAGAGTGTCAGCAGAAACGGCGCTGCGCGTGGCGCGAGAATTGGAGCGATATTTGCGCAGATTGATCTGCGCTTGCGCGTCGAGTTTCTGACTTCCGTCTTTTATTTCCTGTGCCACGCCATTTCCGCAAAAGAAAACGGCTGAGGCAACGGCCAAAAATAAACTTTTCTTCATAACCTTACTGATATTATTGGTGGGAACTATAAGTAGGTGGTCAAAATTATTTTTATAATATATGCCAAGAGCATTATTCTTACATTTGAAACGTCCTCTCGGGCGCATCTACTTACCTTGTTTTCAGTTGCAATGCCCGCATTGCTCCTTCAAACAAGGTGGCGTATCTGCATCCCGATAGAACATTTCAAATGTAAAAATAATTCTGACCACCTACTTAGCAGAAACAACTTGAGCAACTTCGAGGGAATCGCCAAAGAGATTCTGACAAAATTGCTCAAGCCGTTTTCCGCCATCACGAATTACTTTGTTTTGTGTGTCATGATCTTCAAGACTTCACGGTCGGTCTCGTCCATGGCATCCGTTCCGATGGAGACGAGATTGCGGATGCTCTGGTCGACATCGTCGTCGATGATGCCTTCAACCGAACTGACGCAATTGCCCTGCATGGCCAACATGGCCGACAAAACAGCTGTGCTCACGCCCGTTGTCAGTTTGAGAGCGCAGCTCGGTTTGGCGCCGTCGCAAATCATGCCGGTGAGGTTGGCAATCATGTTCTTCACGGCAGAAGACACTTCCTCATATCCGCCGCCCATCAGATAGGTGATGCCGCAACTGGAACCCGTGGCGGCCACAACGCATCCGCAAAGGGCCGAGAGGGCACCGAGGCTCTGCTTGATGTAGATGGCCGTCAGATGGCTCAACATCAGGGCGCGGGTGAGTTCCTCAGCCGTGTTGTGGTTTTCCTCGGCAAAGACCACCACGGGGTTGGTGGCGCAAATGCCCTGGTTGCCCGATCCGGAATTGCTCATGACGGGAATCATGGCGCCGGCCATGCGGGCGTCGCAAGCGCAGCTCGTGCTTGAGAGGATGTGGGAGAAGATGCTCTCGCCCATAATGCCGCGTCCGAGCGGACGGCTGAGCACCTTGCCCAAGCAATGGCCGTAATTGCCCTCCAGGGAGCGGGCAGCGGCATTTTCATTCAGGCGCTTTGCCTCGTTGATAAACTCCAATTCTTCGAGGGGAGATGTGGTGGCATAGTCAAACACTTTGCGCATGTTGAGTTGCAAGACCTCTTCTTTCTTCTCGGTGTTTTCTTCGCCGCCGTCCATCGTCTTGTCGATAAGCACTTCGCTGCCGCGCGAGACGAGAATGAAATTGGTGTGTTGCTCGGCAATGACGGCGCGGGCTTCGCGTCCGTCGGCGTCAAAAACAGTGATGTCCACATAGAGTTTGCTCGGTGCATTTTCGGCCAGGGAGATACTGATGTGCTGCTCGTCGATGTAGAGCTGCCCTTCCTTGACATGGTCGGGCGTGCTGTCGCGGAGCACTTCAAGCCCGTAGGCCGACTTGCCGACGATGGCGCCCAAGGCGATGGCAATGGGAAGTCCAACCATTCCCGTTCCAGGGATGCCGACGCCCATAGCGTTCTTCAAAATATTGGCACTCAAACGCGCCATGATGCGCTGCGGACGGCAGCCTAATTCTTCTGTTGCACGACTAACGGCCAAAGCCACACAGATGGGCTCTGTGCATCCAATGGCCGGAATGACTTGTTCGCGAACCAAATGGTTGATGGCATCGCGTTCTTCTATTGGTAACATAGTATTGTTGTTGATTTTTATGACTGGGCAAATCAATCATTGCCCCTTGTTAAACATGGTGTTCTATTGGTCTGCACCTGGAAGGTTGCCGTCGTCCAAGAGGCGATAGGCACGCGGCGTTATTTTGTAGACCTTTGAGAATGCAAGATAGAAGGCCTGACGGGAGGAGAAGCCTGAGAGCAGACCAATTTCTTCGGCCGTCATGTGGACATAGCGCGGACTGCGCAACATCTGGCAGGCATCGCGCAGGCGCAATCCGTTGACAAGGACGTTGTAGTTGCTGCCCGTGTTGTTGGCCACGGCAGCGGCGATGTAACGCGTGTTTGTCTTCAGATCTATTGCCAACTGCCGCGAGGTGTAGTTGGGATCTCTATAAAGGCGGTGCTTCGTGAGATGTCCCAATATCTTGACATATAGTTCGTCGCTGCGCTCTGCTTTCAAGCGAAGGCGGTAAGCGGGCAGTGGCTTGGAATTATTTTCGCTCATATTCAAAATTGACAATAGGTAGGTGTTCAAAATTGAAATATTAAGTAGGTGGAAATTGTGCGGAAAAAGCCTTGTCTGCGGCCCTACGCGGGCTGAAAGCCCAGCAAGTCCGGAGCCCAGGGCAACGCCCTGGGTGCCATGTCCCCATTCCCTACGCCCTGTAAGGGCAAAAGTAAAAGTCAACCGTTCGCCCATACTTTTGCCCTTACAGGGCGAGGACGTTTATACACTGATAACCAGGGCGTTGCCCTGGGCTAAGAACTGGCTGCCCTTTCAGGGCGCTCGCGGCGAAGGTTCGAATTAATCGAATTTTTGCAACGGGGTTGCGAGCTGCGCCGCAGTTCGTTGGTTGGCCTCAGACGGCGTAACAACGAATTAAACGAATTAACGAATTGCCGGGCCGTTCGGGTGTGGGGGATTGCCCCTGTAAGGGGCGCATATTTAGGATAGGGGCTCGCCCCTATCTCCCGCCAGTGCTCATCGACTCTCGCCTCTGCCCCTGTAAGGGGCGCATATCGTTGGCGGGGCTTGCCCCGCAATAAGATTCGAGATATGAGCCCCTTACAGGGGCGAGGTTCATTAATCAGTGCCAAGAGGTAGGGGCAAGCCCCTACCCTAAATATGAGCCCCTTTCAGGGGCAGCGTGCGCCTCTCTACCAACCTTGGTTTTTCTGGATTTTGAACACCCTACCATGCAGGGATAAGCTGGTTTAATTTTTAACACCTACTTAGGCCACAAAGTTAAGCATTTTTGAAGGGGCAATCGGCCTGCCAACCATTATTTTTTGTTTCAACACTGTGAATTTTGAGGAGAATATCTACTTAGTAATGGTAAAAAAATAACTTGACCAATTTTGTGGAGTAGGAATAAGGAGTTATTTCTTATGCCCTGTCTTTTTGCCGCTTTTGAAATTTGTCATCGGTCACATAGCCCGCTATGCTCCCTCTTCCAAATTCCAAAACCAACAAAAATACAGGTCAAAATTGATCAACTTATTCTTTCACCATTACTTACAAAAAAAATCGGGTGAGTATTCCCCACCCGATTCTTTTGTTATATGTCTCACGCGCTCCCGCTAAAATGAGAACGGCGAAAGACAGATTATTTCTTATCTAACGAACAGCAGTTCACGATACTTAGGCAACGGCCACATATCGTCTTCCACGATCAATTCCAACTTGTCGATGTGGTAACGGATGGCATCGAAATAGGGCGCCACCTCGTCGTGGTAGGCAACGGCGAGCTCACGGATGTCGGTGATTTTGTTGACCTCCTTGCGCTTCTCCACCATGGCTTCCACGTTCTCGGCGATGAAGTTGGTGTGTTTGTTGATTTTCTCGATGAGGTCGATGTTGTATGCCGTCAGGCTCTTCACCTTCTCAGGGTCGGAGAATGCCAATTGAATTTTGTGGACATTGTCGACAAGTTCGCTCTGGTATTTCGTTGCCACAGGAATGATGTGGTTCATGCAGAGGTCGCCAAGCACACGGGCTTCAATCTGAATTTTCTTCTGATAGGTCTCCCATTTGATTTCGTTGCGGGCCTCAAGCTCGTGACGGTTCATCACGTTCATCGTTTCGAACATCTTCACGCTGCTGTCGTCAAGATAGCGGTCGAAGATGAGCGGACAGGAGGTTTCGCAATCCAAACCGCGGCGGGCGGCTTCGGCCTTCCATTCGTCGCTGTATCCGTTTCCATCAAAATGGATGGGCTTGCACGTCTTGATGTCTTCACGAAGCACGTCGAGAATGGCCGACACCTTGCTCTCGCCTTTGGCAATCAGGGCTTCCACACGGGCGTGGAAATCGGTGAGGGCCTCAGCAACGGCGGTGTTAAGAGCAATCAGGGCGCTGGCACAGTTGGCGATGCTGCCAACGGCACGAAATTCAAAACGGTTTCCTGTGAAAGCGAAAGGAGAGGTGCGGTTGCGGTCGGTGTTGTCGACCATCAGTTCGGGAATCTGCGGGATGTCGAGGTGCATGCCGTGCTTACCTTCCATAGTGAAGAGGTCTTCCTTGGTGGATTTCTCAACGCGCTCAAGGAGTTCGCTGAGCTGCGTTCCCAAGAAGCTGGAGATGATGGCGGGCGGCGCTTCGTTGGCACCCAAACGATGGGCATTGGTGGCGCTCATGATGGAGGCCTTCAGCAAACCGTTGTGGCGGTAGACGCCCATGAGGGTTTCAACGATGAAGGTGATGAAACGCAGATTGTCTTCTGGGGTCTTGCCCGGCGCGTGGAGGAGATGGCCGGTGTCGGTGGTGAGACTCCAGTTGTTGTGCTTGCCGCTACCGTTGATGCCAGCGAAAGGCTTCTCGTGGAGCAGGCAACGGAAACCGTGGTGGCGGGCGATGTTGCGCATCAACGACATAATGAGCATATTGTGGTCGACAGCCAGGTTGCATTCCTCATAAACAGGAGCGAGCTCAAACTGGTTGGGGGCCACTTCGTTGTGGCGCGTTTTGCAAGGGATGCCCAACTCCAGCGACTGGATTTCCAAGTCGCGCATAAACTCAACGACACGCTCGGGAATGGCGCCAAAGTAGTGGTCGTCCATCTGCTGGTTTTTGGCAGAATCGTGTCCCATCAAGGTTCGGCCCGTCAGGAGCAGGTCGGGACGCGCCGCATAAAGTCCTTCATCCACCAAGAAATATTCCTGTTCCCAACCCAAATTGACGGTGACACGCTGCACCTTCGGGTCGAAGAATTGAGCAACAGCCGTTGCAGCCTTGTCGATGGCGCCAAGAGATTTCTTCAAGGGGGCCTTATAGTCGAGGGCTTCGCCCGTGTAAGAAACGAAAATGGTTGGTATCATCAAAGTGTCTCCCACGATGAACACTGGCGAAGAAGGATCCCAAGCTGAATAGCCGCGGGCCTCAAACGTTGAACGGATGCCACCATTGGGAAATGAAGAAGCGTCGGGTTCCTGCTGCACGAGGGCTTTTCCTGAAAATTTTTCAATCATGCCGCCCTTGAAGTCGTGCTCCAAGAAATTGTCGTGCTTTTCGGCGGTTCCTTCCGTCAGAGGCTGGAACCAGTGCGTGCAGTGTGTCACGCCCATTTCCATGGCCCACTGCTTCATTCCCTTGGCCACCTCGTCGGCGATATCCAAAGGGAGGTCGGCACCTGTCTCCATCACTTCGCGCAAGGTTTTGTACACGTTCAACGGAAGATATTTAAACATTTTCTCCTGGTTGAACACATACTTGGCAAAGTATTCCGACGGGCGCTCCTTCGGCGCTACCACTTTTACTGGGCGTTTCTTGAACGCTTCCTCTACAACTTTAAATCTGAGATTGCTCATAATTGATATGGAATAAAGTTTTTGCTTTTCTTTCGATGGGGCGTCTCGCGCTCCTGCCGCTTGCCGGCTTTGCAGAAGCTCTTTCGATTTACAGGCGCGAAATATGCAATGAACGCCACGACCTGCCTTTAATTAGTAATGGTATACCATTACTTAAGTAGGTGGTCAAAATTATTTTTATAATATATGCCAAGAGCATTATTTTTACATTTGAAACGTCCTCTCGGGCGCATCTACTTACCTTGTTTTCAGTCGCAATGCCCGCATTGCTCCTTCAACCAAGGTGGCGTATCTGCATCCCGATAGAACATTTCAAATGTAAAAATAATTCTGACCACCTACTTAGCCCTGCAAAATTACAAATTATTTTGCAAGGAGATTGCAGAAGAACACGAAGAACTGACGGGAAGCGGCGGATTACTTGGTCAGAACGCCTACTCCTCGACCTGAAGGCGAGGAAGTCCGTTGACAAAACGGATGGGAATCCAAAGATGGCGGCTGTGGCTCAATCGCTTGGGCGTCCAGATGTCGGCCATAAAGAGAAACTCGCCGGGACGGTCTTTGTCGGGCATCACGTAGGTGCCTTGTCCGCCGAATGTCTTGTCGGCACCACGGCCAACGGCTGGGCAATCTAATTGCTGCCAAGGCCCCGTGAGCTTACTGGCGCGGAAGAGGCGGGCTTTGTTGGGCGCCCATCCCGTACAGCCACTGGTGATGAGCCAATAGCTGCCGTTTTTCTTGAAAAGCGTTGGTGCCTCGTTTTGTCCAGAAGGGGCAATGCGCCAATAGCGCCCCGTGTAGCCAAGATAGTCTTTGGTGAGTTCGGCGAGCTGCAACGTGAGGTTGTCTTCGGAGGAGTACAAATGATAGGCACGGCCGTTGTCGTCGACATAAACGGTCATGTCGCGGCTCATCTGTCCGCCCTTCATGTCGCGCACCAGGAAGAGACCCTTTTGGATGGCTTCGCGCCATTGCGGCGTCCACCAAGTCTTATAGTCTTCGCTTTTGAGGGCCAAGGCCGCGGCTTTGTCTTTTTTCTTGAAATCTGCTGGCCAGCGCCCAGCATTGGGGCGCAGCGAACGCACGAAGCGAAACGGCCCTTTGACTTGGTTTGCCACGGCAAAGCCTGTTCGCGCCGCAGCATATCCTTTTCTGCGCAATTCGAGGTGGAAGAGCATGACATATTTTCCCGTCTTCGGGTTTTTAACCACCTTCGGACGCTCCATGATGCAGCCTAAGGCGATGTCGGAGAGCGTGTCGGGCGAGGCTTGCAAGACGAGGCCTTCGTAGTGCCACATCTTCAGGTCGCGCGAGGTGTAGAGGGCGATGCCGTCTTCGCTCGCGCCGGGAATGTTCTCCACGCGGTGTTCGCCATACCAGCAATAGGTGCCGTCTTCGGCCTGGATGATGTTTCCGCCGTGGCAGTTGATGTGTTGTCCGTCGTCGGCCAGCCAAAGGCCTTCTGCCGTGGCAACGGGCCGAGACTGTGCCGCGAGATGACGGGTGGCGTTGAAAAGCAAGGCCAAGCAGCAGAGCACTATTATTATTTGCTTCATAACATTTGAAATTAAATATTTCCAGTTTTCCTGCCTTCACATCACGCCACAGCCGAAGGTCCGCTCACGCTTCCCCAACCATTTCTTTATACGCGCCATTGCTCCTTCGCAATCTTCGCGCGTTCCGAATGCCGTAAGGCGGATGTAGCCTTCACCAGAAGGCCCGAAACCGACGCCGGGCGTGGAAACGACATGCACTTCATGCAGGAGGCGTTCGAAAAAGTCCCAACTTGAAATGCCGTTGGGCGTTTGCAACCATATATAGGGGGCGTTGATACCGCCAAAGACGTTTAGTCCTGCAGCCGTAAGGCTCTCGCGCATGATGCTTGCATTGGTCATGTAATAGTTGATGGTTTCGCGCACCTGACGCTTTCCAGCTTCGCTGTAAATGGCCTCCGCTGCCCGCTGAACGATGTAGGCGGTGCCATTAAATTTGGTGCACTGACGGCGATTCCACAACTGGTTGAGGGAAACGTCTTCGCCACTGGCGGCCTTGACCTTGAGGGCTTTCGGCACCACGGTATATCCACAACGCAAACCGGTGAAGCCGGCTGTCTTGGAATAGGAATGAAACTCCACGGCGCATTCTTTGGCGCCTGGTATCTCATAGATGCTGTGGGGGACGTCTGGCTGCGTGATATAGGCTTCATAGGCTGCATCATAGAGCAACAGACTGTTGTTGCTACGGGCGTAGTCCACCCATTTCTCGAGTTCGCCGCGGCACAACGTCGTGCCTGTCGGGTTGTTGGGATAGCAAAGATATATCAAATCAACGGAATGGGAGGGCAAGGAGGGGATAAAGTTGTTGCTTGCCGTGCAAGGACAATAAGTAATCCGGCTCCACGCATTGCCGAGGAACTGGCCTGCTCTGCCGCCCATCACGTTGGAATCAATGTAAACGGGATAGATGGGGTCGGTCAGGCAAATGGTGTTTTCTGTGCCGAGGATGTCGCCGAAGTTTCCCGTGTCGCTCTTGGCGCCGTCGTTGACAAATACTTCGTCGATGTCCAAATCAATGCCACGCGACTGAAAATCGTTTTCAACGATGGCTTTTCTCAAGAACTCATAGCCGTGTTCCGGCCCGTAGCCTCTGAAGGTCTCGGCCTTCCCCATCTCGTCGACGGCTTTATGAAGTGCCTCAATCACTGCTGGCGACAACGGACGGGTTACGTCGCCAATACCTAATCTAATCAGTTTGGCCTCTGGATGAGTTGCCTTAAAAGCGGCCACCTTCTGGGCTATGTCTGCAAAGAGATAGTTCTTTTGCAGTTTCAAGAAATTTTCATTTACCGTAAGCATCGTATATGATTTTTATGGGGATGTTCTATGTCTTATTATTATAAGGAGAGGAGGGATTATTATAGGGAGAAGGGAAAGAGGGATTGTCTATTCTTCGATGGTGATTCTTCCGTCGAACACTTTGGTTGCCGGACCCGTCATATACACGTGTCCACCTTCCTCACGCCATTCAATGGTGAGCTCTCCCCCATCCATCGCGACGACGCTCTTGCGTGGTCGGCGGTCTGTCAATGAGGCCGCAACGGCCGTTGCACAGGCTCCAGTGCCACAGGCCATGGTGATGCCGGAACCGCGTTCCCACACGCGCATGCGGATGCTGCCATCGGACTTCACTTCGGCAAATTCGATGTTGCAACGCTCGGGAAACAGCGAAGCGAACTCTAAGGTTGGGCCTACTTTCTCGAGGTCTATGTTTTCAACGTCGTCCGTGAAGATAACGAAATGGGGATTTCCCATGGAGACGAAGGTTCCCACGTATCGCTTGCCGTCTGTGCTCGCCACGACGCCCTCGCGCATACTGCCGTCGGGCGATGCCAACTGCGAAGACACAGCCAACTGCGGCTCGCCCATATCAACGGTCACTTGCTCAACCAATCCGTCGGCACCGAGCGAGAGGTGGAGCACTTTGATGCCAGAAAGCGTGGCCAAGCGGATGTCGAGCGAATCGGTCAACCCGTTGTCGTGAAGATATTTGCCGATGCAGCGGGAGGCATTGCCACACATGCGGGCCTCTGAACCGTCGTTGTTGAAAATACGCATCGAAAAGTCGGCAACGTCCGAAGCGCCGATGAGCACCAAACCATCGCCGCCAATGCCCTTATGGCGGTCGCTCCAAGTAACGGACAGTTTTTCGGGATGCTTCAACGGATAAGCAAGCGTATTGACATAAATATAATCATTACCTGCCCCGTGCATTTTCGTAAATTCTATGGTACGTTTCATTGCTGTGTGTATTGGGTTTGACGTTGGCTTTTATTTATCACGGCGCAAAGGTAGAAATACTTTCTTTTTGCACAAAGAAAATCCATGAAAACTTTCTTATTTTTATTTACGCACATCGCAAATAATCTTTTTATAAGTTTTACCAGTGTATTATTTTACATAAAGACAGGATTACGCTAAAGTCAGGTAAGGTGGTTTCACCGAAGAAAGCACCGAAGAAAACGGGGGAATACTCAAAGCGGACGCACTTTCAGCGGAGCCTTCGGAGAAATTATTGTATATTTGCCGTTCAGAACAAACAGAAAACTCTCATGACAAGATTAACCATCGTGGTGCCTTGCTACAACGAAGCGCCCGTTCTTCATGAAACGACAAAACGCCTGCTGCAAGTGGCCGATACGCTGGCCGCCAAGGAGGTGCAGACCCATATCTTATATGTTGACGACGGCAGCGCCGACGAGACATGGCAGATTATCGAAACGGAGTCGCAGACCCACAGTGAGGTGTGCGGCTTGAAATTGGCGCACAACGCGGGCCACCAACACGCTTTGTGGGCTGGTCTGGAGCGTGCCTGCGAGTCGGCAGACTGCATTGTGACCATCGACGCCGATTTGCAAGACGATGTCAACGCCATCTGCACGATGGTGGACCGCTTTCTGGAAGGCAACGACATTGTCTACGGCGTTCGGCGCGACCGCTCAACCGACACATGCTTTAAGCGGCAAACGGCGGTGTTCTTCTATCGTTTTATGCACTGGCTGGGAACGGAGGTGGTGTACAACCACGCCGACTTTCGCCTTATGAGTCGCCGCGCGGCAAAAACGCTGCTGAGTTATCCTGAGCGCAACCTTTTCCTGCGCGGCATGGTGAAATCGCTGGGATACCGCCAGGCAACGGTTGAATACGACCGCGCCGCCCGCTTTGCCGGCGAGTCGAAATATCCGCTCAGCCGCATGTTGGGATTCGCCTGGGACGGCATCACTTCGTTTTCCGTCCGTCCGCTGCGCCTCATCCTCCTGCTCGGCGTCCTCTTCATCGTCATTTCGTTCGCCGTCATCGTCTGGGCGCTGATAGCGCACTTCAACGGCCATACGTTGCCGGGATGGACTTCCCTACTCGTCAGCGTCTGGTTTGTCGGCGGCGCCATCCTGCTGGCGCTCGGCATCATCGGGGAATATATCGGGAAAATTTATTCTGAGGTGAAACGCCGTCCGCGCTATATCGTGGAATCCTTCACCGGAGACATGGAATGAGCGGCCTTATGAAAGTCATCTCTCAGCGCAAGCATAGTTCGCCTCAAAATAAGCATGCTCTCTCTCAGCGTAAGCCTGCCCCGTCTCAGCGTAAGCCTGCCCTCTCTTAGCGCCCGATTCCCATCAAAACCCTACAAAATACTTTCTTACGCCCTCTATCTCAACGGTTTCCGCCTAAGACGGGAACCGTTTTTTATTGGAAAACTTGTAAAATAAGGCAATGAACGAGCGCGAAATATGTAAAATAAGGCGTTCTGACGGGAGAAAACTTGTAAAATAAGGCAGCGAGGAGGCGCGAAATATGTAAAATAAGGCGTTCTGGCGGGCGAAAACTTGTAAAATAAGGCAGTGAGGAGGCGCGAAATATGTAAAATAAGGCGTTGCGGCGAAAGAAAACTTGCAAAATAAGGCAGCGAGCAATTATTATTTGTAACTTTACGCCCTAATGGGAAGCGCCATTTATGATGGGCAATCCCACTTCTCAAAAGCATAAAGCAAGAATCCACCAACTTGATACACGGCCATGAAAGAAACGGTTATAGACAAAAGAACCCTGGAACTGGTGCTCAGCGATCAAAAGTCAGAAATTGACAATTGGCCCAATGGGCAGCTCTGTCCTCGCAACGAAGAAAACCTTGTGGACTTAAACAGTCCGCAAGCGCAAGTAGTCATTGGCGTTCGCCGTAGTGGAAAATCCACGCTATGCCTGCAAACGCTTGCAGACGCCCACGTCAAATTTGCATACATTGACTTTGACGATGAACGATTGGACGACCTTAGTGCGAACGACTTGAACGATGTTCTCGAGATATTGTATAAAATATACGGGGATTTCAAATATATCTTTCTTGACGAAATACAAAACATCGACAAATGGCCTCTGTTTGTCAACCGTCTCCTGCGCGTCAAGATACACGTTGTGCTGACAGGCAGTAACGCCAAATTGCTGAGCAGCGATTTGGCCACGCACCTCACGGGACGCAGCAGCGAAATTGCCCTATATCCGTTTTCTTTTACGGAATACTGCAACATGAAAGGAGTGGACCACAAGAGCAAATCGACCAAAGACATTGCGGAGCAGAGGAAAACTTTTGACGAATACATGAAGCAGGGCGGATTCCCGGAACTGCTACTGATTAAGAATAACAAGAAATACATATCCAATCTCCTTGACAATATCTTAAAACGAGACATTGAGCAACGCTACAAGATAGCCTATCCTGCCCAATTCGAGGACATGGCGCACCATTTGCTCAACACATCACCCAGCATATTATCGACCAAGGAATTGGCCGGATTATTTGATTTCAAGTCTCACCATACAGTACACAACTATATCAAATATCTCAAAGAGGCATACGTTGTCATTGGGGTCAAGAAATATTCACCGAAAAGCAAACTGCGCGTGACTGGTGAGAAGCTATATGCCGTTGATGTTGCGATGATGAACCAAAGAGAGAATGCCTTTTTAGGCGAGAACCTTGGTTGGCGCCTTGAAACCATTGTCTTGACACACCTTATACGCAAATGCAAGAATGAGGGATGGGATGTTTATTATCTCAACGACCGCTCCGGAGAATGCGATTTCATTGTGTGTGACGGCAACAGAGTGCTTCAGTGCATCCAGGTGTCTTACGACATTTCTTCGGAAAAGACCAGAAAGCGCGAAATCAACGGTTTGCTTCTTGCCCACAAAAGAACCAAATGCAAGAACTTGCTTCTGCTGACAGACCATGAATATGAAGAATTGGAGAAAGACGGCGTCCGCATGCTTATAAAACCCGTGTATGAATGGACTGCCGAGGTATTCGAGCAGCCGTAAGTTACAGGAATAATTAATAATTCGTGGAAACAAAAAAAATCGCCGATGTTTTGCAGGGATGCAAAACACAGGCGATTGTAAGTGTAAGTGTGTACAAGTGAGATGGGCTATTAAGCTTCCTTCGTAACGTTTACGCGACGTTCCTTAATACGGGCCTTCTTACCAGTGAGGGCACGGAGGTAGTAAAGCTTAGCACGACGCACCTTACCATGCTTGTTGATTTCGATGCTTTCGATAGCCGGAGATTCGATTGGGAAGATACGTTCAACACCAATGTTACCAGACATCTTGCGAACCGTGAAACGCTTCTTGTCCTGATGACCAGAAATCTTGATGACAACGCCACGATAGAGCTGAACGCGCTCTTTGTTGCCTTCGACAATCTTGTAAGCTACGGTGATTGTGTCACCAGCCTTGAATTCGGGGAATGACTTGCCCGTAGCAAATGCTTCCTCAGCGATTTTAATTAAATCTGCCATTTTTTCTTTTGGTAATTTATTATGTTATTCGTCTGTGGGCGTAACGGGGAACTCTCATCCCGACAGCGGCCCATCAGAAAAGCGTTGCAAAATTACGATTTTTACGTGAATTACACAAGGTTACGCGCCACATTTTTATGAGGATGCCAAACAAATCAGCCGATTAGTCACGGGGAAAAGTCCAATCAGGCGGTTTTTCCGGACTTCCCGACGGGTCAAATCGCCGCCTTTTTCCGCCAAAAGCCCCTGCGCATATAAAAATAGGCCAGGGAGGAAATGGGGATGGAATAGACAAACTCGCTGAGCCAACATACGGGCAGACTGCTGCGGAAATGGAAGATGGCCACGAAGACGTAGACCGTATAAATCAAAAGACTGACCGACTCCATCGCGAGCGCGGCCTTGGTGTTTCCAGAGCCAGATACGGCATGGAGACACAATTGGGCGGGGATGCTGAAGACGTATGAGGAGAGGAGCACGTAAAGGGCTCCCTGGGCGTGGCGGATGAGCGCCGCGTCATCGGTGAAGATGTTTAAAACGTTGTATGAGAAAGTGGCGATGAGGAGTATGACAGGCACGAGGATGAGAAACGTGAGTTTCATCACGCGGTGTATCATGGGCATCACGCTGTCGTCGTTTCCCTGTCCGATGAAGTTGCTGACGAGGGTGGAGATGGTGGAACCGAAGGCCACGAGCGTCATGAAGGTGAAGGCAGAGACGTTGCGAATGATGTTGGTGGCGGCCAAATCATGTTGTCCGAGATGTTCAATGGCCAGAAAGAAGATAAACCACGTGCCGAGCGACAGGAAATTCTGTATCATTATCCACACACTCAAATCGAACACATTTTTCAGAATGCTAAAGCGGAAACGCGGCATGGCATTGAGGGCATATTTTGCGCAGTCGATGCGCCGCGAGGTATAGACGAGGAAGAAGAGGAAGGAAACGATTTCCGCCAAGGCCGAACCGATGGCCGCACCTTGTATGCCCAGAGCCGGGAAACCGAATTTGCCGAAGATCAAGACATAGTTGAAGACGACGTTGCTCAACACCATGACGAGGGAGTTGAGCGTGAGCGTGCGGGTGTTGGTGGTACCGATATAAAAGGCGCGGAAAACGAGGGTGATGAAGGCAAAAGGGATGCCCGCCATGCGCCACGTCAGGTAGACATCTGAGGCGCTGGCGATTTCGGGAGAGCTGATGAGACTGTTCATCAGGCGGTCGCCAAAGAAAAAGACGAAGGCCACCAAGACGAGGGAAAGGAGGAGCAGGAAGAAGAGGCCGTGATAGAACACACTGCCGATGGATGTGTAAGCGCCCTCTCCGTTGCGGCGGCCGATGATGATTTGCACACCGATGCTGAAACCGAGGCCGAGCATAAACACCACGACATAGGCGATACCGCCGAGAGCTGCGGCTCCCAATTCCACCTCCCCAACGCGTCCGAGATAGGCCGTGTCGGTCATGCCGACGAGCTGCTCCATCAACACACTAACGAGAATGGGTAACGCAATGGCGAGGATTCTTTTATAACTATAGTTGACTGCTTCCATACTTTTTCCGTTTCCAAATTTCATGCTACATCACCAGACTGCCCGTTGCGGCCGTTCATCAAAGGCCCAGCAATCCCTTGACAAGGAGGATGTTGAATACGCCAGGAAGCTTACCAGAAACGAGGGTGAACTTAGAATCTTCCTTAGTTGAGCTCAAACGCTGTGAGAGCTCCACTTCGTCCTTGTCTTCAACGCCGTCATACAAGTTGGCGATGTTGAGACCAGTTGCCAAGTTCTTGATAACGAATGAACCGTCGGCCTGCTTTCTGAGCTGCCATACAGCGTTCAAACGAGTGCTCTGGTTTTCGTCGTCCTTATAGCCCCAGTAAACGTTAGCAACAGTGTCGGCGTTGCGAGCATATACGATGTTACCATACTGACCATTCTGGTCGCCGTTTTGATTCTGGCTTACGCTCTTAATGCGAACGATTGCGCCGTCTTCAGGAACGATCAACTTGCTGTTGAACGTGCTGATTGCGCTGCGGAGCGCCTTCAACTGGTCTGCGATGGCAGTGAGGCTCAACGGAGAGTTAGCTTCAACATAAGAAGAAACATTGTCAACCGTTGTCTTCAAGCCGCTCTGAGCATCAGCTGGGAAGTAACCCCATGCAGTGCCCACCATGCCTTCAGCTTCAGCCTGAGCCTTAGCGTCCTTCAAGAGTTCGAGAAGTTCAGTGTCATCAGGATATGCATCGTTGAATTCCTTGATAACAGCTTCCAAAGCTTCATAGTCAGCCTGAGTTGCAGAGCTGTCTGAAGCGAGCTTTTCAGCGTTGGCGATGGCGTTAGCCAACTTCTGGCGTACTTCTTCAGGAATCATGTTGTAACGTGGGTTGTCACCACCGTCCTTGTAGAAGCGCAATTCTGATACGTGCCAGCATGGGCCGAGGCCGTGGAGCTGGTTGGCCTTAGTCTGGAGACCCACGAAACGGAGGTGCTGAACCGGCTTACCCAAATCGATACGCATTACAGTCGTAGTGCTGTCGATGGTACCATCAGGGAAGTTAGTGGCATACTGGTAGATAACAGTGTCCTTGAACAAAGTATCTGTCCATGCTCCTTCAGGATCGTCGCCGTCAGCCTGTGCAACGAGAGCGATGCGGCTCGGGTTACCTCTACGGTTGTTGTGGCGCTGAGAGAACTTGAGGAAGAGCTTCTGGATTGGCTCGTCGCCGAGGTTCACCTGTGCCCAGTGGTATTCACCGTCTACATTACTTGACCACAGAGTGTGGTAGTAAGTACCGAGCTTGCCATCGAATGCATAAGCTTCCTTACCTTCAGAAGGTTCAGTTGCGTTGCACTTTTCGAAAGAAGAGACAAGACCTGCAGAAGCATACTTGTCGTCGAAAGTCACGTCAGAATTAAGCTTATACTTCTCTGAAGTAGACTTAGCCTCACTAACCAAAGCGTGATACTTCTTCATGAAGCGGGCCTTTTCAACAACAGCGGTGAGCTGCTCTGCAACATCAGCAGGAACTTCCTTGATTGCGAACAAGCAACCCAGTCCGTTTTTCGACTGCCAACGAACGACATTCATACTGCCATCACAGTGCCACATATTGCCATCTTCGTCAGTGATGTTGAACATCAAGCCAGCAGCTTCGCCGTTCGGGTTGAAAGCAACGTTGCACTTAACAGTTGCGCCTTCAACGGTTGGGAACGTAGAAGAAGTGCTACCCTGCTTGCCAGCATAACGACCGGTTGCAAAGTTCTTGATGTAGTACTGACCATTACCTGCATCTTCAACAGTCCACAAGTATTTGGCATCGTTGAGGGTTGGAGGAACGTCGGCAGCGACTTTGTCCTTCGTACACTTCATAGAGCCACCCGCATCGAACATACCGTCTTGTGAACGCTGGCTGATGAACATGTAGTACTTACCCGGAACGAGCATGATGCGGCCACCGTTGTTCAGCTTTTCCTGAGCATCAAGAATGTCCTGAACGATCTTTTCCTTGGCTTCCGCAGAAACAGCTTCGTTACCCATAGCGTCGTTGGCTGCATTGTAAGCAGCTTCGATCTTGTCGTGGAGATCCTGAGAGATGTTACCCGGCTGATCACCTACAGCAAATTCGATATCAGAGAAACCATTCTTGAAAACTTCGTTGTAGACGGTCTCCAATTTCTCGTCAGCTGTTGGCTGATGAGGAGTGGCTTCATAGATTCGCCAGTTGTTGGTGTCGCTGTAAGTCGAGTAAGCTGGGCAGCCCCAATAGCAGAGGTAATTAGGTTTTTCACCATTTTCTGGCAACTTGCCTGCGAGCACCCAGTCGTTACCTTCTGAATCTGGCTGCTTTTCGTTACCATCAATCAAACGGCGAAGGTCGGTCGAACCAGCCTCACCCTTCAAAATGGTACACTGGAAAGCTTCGCCATAAGACAAAGTGTGACCACCAGAGTACATGTACTGTTTGTTGGAGAAGTTTTTCAGAACGAATACGTTATCGCCCTGCGCGTCTTCGCCAACCTTTACGAGTTCGTAAACGCAGCTAGCGTCAACGGCTGCCTTGAAGGAGCCAGAGGGATTCAGATAGCCATTGCTTGACCAGCCAGCCTTGTTGCCGCCCTGCTGAAGCACCACGAACATACCGTTCTGCGGCGTCTCAATCTGGCTTTCTGCAACGTTCCACACGGTCCAATCGCGCTCAGCAGCAACTGCTGACAATGATCCTGCCACGAAGAGCAGCATCAAAGCAAGAAAATTTTAAATTTTCTTCATTGTGAGATGAGAATTTGAATTAATAGTGAATAAATAATTTGTAGATTTGATTATGTTAAGTTTCAGAGCGAGGCAATGCATGCCCAGCCCCAAATCATTTTCTTTTTCCATAACGGCTGCGCAACGTCAGCACACTCCTATATAATAGGAGCCGAACCGCCCGTCTTGCATCTCCGCCCCGTCATGGGGCATCAACGCAGACTTGCCGTCGGCGCGTCTGCTGGTCTTGCAGCATGCATCCCCCAATGCATAACATAATTATGGCGTTGCGCCAAACGCCCGAAAGGGCAAATGGGCGAACGAAACAAAAAATGAAACATTGTTGCAAACATATTCCGCCATCTTGATGCGGAAGAACCGTCCACGCTTTATCATGGAGCGGCCAGCAACAGGGTTACATCCCGTCTCACTGGAGGTTGAGGAAAAGCACTTACTTCCATTGTCTTATTGCAATGTGATGCAACATTCATGCGAGAAACGTCTTTTTGTCAGAGCGGCAACCATATTCATGAAAATATGCTACCGAAGCTGCAAGTCCGTTTTCACTATGCCACATTCACTTTGCAAGACAACTTCAGAGACTTAACATCAGAAACCATCTATTTAATTATTTCAAGAATTTGCCACACGCAGCTCAGCTCGTTTAATGAGAGTTCTGAGACTAAGACTAACATGCAACTCATTCATTCACACATCGTTAAATACGCTTTCTCGCTTCAACAACGTGAATACCTCCGCATTTTCGTCCCAAAGATAGCAACATATTTCTCAACAAACAAATTTACATGTTACTTTTTTGTTAAATGGCATGATTTTTCAGATAATGGGCAAAAAGCGGGGCGACATGGAAAGGACGACGAGGAGCGAACAGAAGGAAGAGCGGCTGAAGAGAGACCGCGGAGGATTTCCCGAGAATATTGATAGGTTATCTACTCGCGGCCGAAGGTAATACTACGCGCGGCCGAAGGTAGCGCTACTCGCGGCCGCGAGCAGCACGAATTGCGGCCGCGAGTAGATGACTTTTCTTATGGACGGGGAGAAAATGAGGCGAGGCTGCCTTGGGAATCAGATAAAATCGCTAAGTTTGTAGAAGAAAAAGTAATGGCGGAAGGCCGGGCGTTGAAAATCGAAGGATGTTTCTACGCGGTTTTTGGGCTAAGATGCTTGTTGGTTGGCGACGGCACAAGGAGCGATGCGCGGACATTGGGCAGAGCCCTGAGGCGAAGCACTGTAGCTCACTTTGCTCGCAAAGTGAGGGGGACGAATCTTATGGCAAACACATCGCAAAGGAGCGGGTATAAAGCGGACTTATGGCATTTTCGCTACGTGTTCGTGGCCCTCACTTTGCGAGCAAAGTGAGCTACAATGCTGGCGCCGCAATAAAATTCGAGATATGAGCCCCTTACAGGGGCGAGGTTCATAAATCGGCCTCAAGAGGTAGGGGCAAGCCCCTACCCTAAATATGAGCCCCTTACAGGGGCAGCTGTCGCCTCTCTACCAATCTTGATTTTTTCTAAATTTTGAACACCCTACCCTTCAGGGGTAGCGTGCGCCGCAACCCTCGCCGCGAGCGCCCTGAAAGGGCAGCAAGTGCATAGCCCAGGGCAACGCCCTGGGTATCAGTGCATAAACGCCTACGCCCTGTAAGGGCAAAAGTATGGGCGAACGGTTGGCTTTTACTTTTGCCCTTACAGGGCGTAGGGAATGTGGACATGGCACCCAGGGCGTTGCCCTGGGCTCTGGACTTGTTGGGCTTTCAGCCCGTGCCGGGCCGCTGACAATCGGGCTATGATCACGCTGGGCCCGCGCAGGGCCGCTGGCAATCGGGCTATGAACACGCTGGGCCCGCGCAGGGCCGCTGACAATCGGGCTATGGACTTGTTGGGCTTTCCCACACTAGATGCCGCCTTTTTACCATTTAATTTCTCAATCCCCCTACACCAAAAGACACCTACTTACAAAATCAGCAACACACAAGATATGAACACAGCAAACAATTTCTCTGCGGCCGACACTGCCGTGCGCCGCATACCGCTTGAAGATTTCTTCCGCAATTCGCAGGAAGCGGCCTTCCAACTTTCGCCCGACGGACGCCACCTCTCTTTCATGGCGCCCTACGAGGAACGCATGAATGTTTTTGTGCGCCCCGTTGAGGGCGGCGAGGCCGTGCGCGTCACGAGCGAAACGTTGCGCAGCGTGGCGGGATATATGTGGGCCGACAACGAACGCCTCTTATATATGAAGGACACGGGGGGCGACGAAAACTATCAGCTCTTCGGCGTGAACATCGATGGCAGCGACCAACGGGCATACACGGACTTTCCGGGGGTTAGAACGTCGCTGATTGACGACCTGGAGGAGACGCCCGACGAGGTGATGATCGGACTGAACAAACGCAACCCGGAGGTGTTTGATCCTTACCGCTTGAACATCCGAACGGGGGAACTGACGCTACTGGCGGAGAATCCGGGAAACTGGCAGGGATGGATGACGGACCACGAGGGGAAACTGCGGGCCGTGACGGCCATCGTTGACGGCGTGAACACGCAGATTCTCTACCGCGACACTGAAGAGGAGGAGTTTCGCCCCGTTTTGACGACGAACTTCAAGGAGATGGTTAATTTCATGGAGTTCACGCCCGACAACCGTTTGGTGTATGCCGCCACAAACCTGAACCGCGACAAGGTGGTGCTGGCGCTGATGGACCCACGGACGTGTGAGGAACTGGAAGTGATGTATGAAAATGAGAAATACGACATCTCGAGCATCAGCTATTCGCGCAAACGCAAGAAACTCTTGTCGGTCTATTGCACGGGCCACAAGGAACCAGTGCGCCATTTCTTCGACGCTGAGGAGGAGGCGCTGCGGAAACGCATAAAGGCGCATTTCCCAGGCTATCGCTATGGCATGGCTGACACGGACAAGGAGGAGTCGCACGCGCTAATTTATGTGGGCAACGACCGCACACGCGGCAGCTATTATTTCTATGACGTGGCAACGGACACGGCAACGAAACTGGCCGACACCGCGCCGTGGATTCGCGAGGAGGAGATGGTGGAGATGCACGACGTGACTTACACAACGCGCGACGGCCTACACATCGAAGCGTATCTCTCTCTGCCACACGGCGTGACATTGGAGGGGGCGAAGCAGTTGCCAGTGGTGGTGAACCCGCACGGGGGGCCCTGGGCACGCGACACGTGGGGCTACAGTTCGGAGGTGCAATTTCTCTGCAACCGCGGCTATGCGGTGTTCCAAATGAATTTCAGAGGCAGCACGGGCTACGGCCGCCAGTTCCTGGAGGCGAGCTACAAGCAATGGGGACTGAAGATGCAGGACGACATCACCGACGGCGTGAACTGGCTCATCAGCAAAGGCATTGCCGACCGAAAACGCATCGCCATCTACGGCGGGAGCTACGGCGGATATGCAACGCTGGCGGGCGTGGCTTTCACGCCAGACCTCTATGCCTGTGGCGTGGACTATGTGGGGGTGTCGAACTTGTTTACTTTCATGAAGACGATTCCGCCCTACTGGCGCCCGATGCTTGAAATGATGTATGAACAGGTGGGCAACCCTGAGGCCGACAAGGAACAATTGGCGGCGACGTCTCCAGCGTTGCACGCTGACAAAATTCGTGTGCCGCTTTTTGTGGCGCAAGGGGCGAACGACCCGCGCGTGAACAAAGCGGAGAGCGACCAGATGGTGGAGGCGCTGCGGGAACGCGGCGTGGAGGTGGAATATATGGTGAAGGACAACGAAGGCCACGGATTCCACAACCAGGAGAACCGCTTTGACTTCTACCGCGCTATGGAGCGTTTCCTGGCGAAACATATCGGATGATTTTGAGGACACGAGATTTATTATGGAATTACAATACAGACTTCTCGCCTGCTATCTTCTGGCCATCAACGTCGCCACGCTGATAACATTTGGCATCGACAAACTGAAAGCGAAACGGGCGAAATGGCGCATCCCGGAAGCGACGTTGCTGATGATGGCGGCCGTTGGCGGAAGTGTGGGTGCCTGGGCGGGTATGAAGTTATGGCACCATAAGACGCGCCACAAGAAGTTCAAATATGGCATCCCCGTCATCTTCGCCCTGCAAATCGCATTGGCGGGGTATCTGTGGCTGGCATGAGGGGCGGAACTAATGGGGACGCGGGATGTGTAAAAAAAATACTCGAATTAAGGAATTTCGTGGGCGTAGGATGGGGCGCCAGCATTGTAGCTCACTTTGCTCGCAAAGTGAGGGCCACGGACACGTCGCGAAAATGCCATAAGTCCGCTATATACCCACTCCTTTGCGACGTGTTCGCCATAAAATTCGTCCCCCTCACTTTGCGAGCAAAGTGAGCTACAGTGCTTCGCCGCAAAGGACGATGACGATGTATATTCGATCAAAAATCGGTTAGAGCATGCAGCAATGCTTGTTGACTCTTTTCTCTTGTCTCAACGAAACACCTACAGACCTGTACACCTACTTATGTAAAAAGTTACGGAGAATATTTACAATCTCCGTAACTTTTTACGTTCACCTCGCAGACCGACCACGCTTTTCCCTTGTTATTCAACACCTTAAGATACGGCAATGGGAGCTATTGTGGGCGCCGTTGAGCTTGTATTTTCCTAAAAAAGTGGCGCAAATAAGAGGAATTAAAAAAAAAAAAAAAAAAAATAAAAACAAAATACTGCAGATTTTTTTTAATTAAAAAAAAAACCAAAAATGCAAAAAAAAC
>UQCW01000042.1 GCA_900539625.1 uncultured Prevotella sp. | reverse complement strand
GGCCATATTCGCTACGTGTTCGTGGCCCTCACTTTGCGAGCAAAGTGAGCTACAATGCTGGCGCCGCAACAGACGATGATGCGGGCCAGCGCAAATCTCCGCTGCGAGGGCGCTGCTGCCTCTTTACAAGCCTTGATTTTCCTGGATTTTGAACACCCTACCTGAAAGGCAGAATGTTCAAAATCCCCTATAATATCTGCATAATTTTTTCGCAGGATTTTTAGAAACCCACCCCACAGCCGCGCCCCAATCCCAATATTTATCAGCGCACACGGGAGCAGAGACGAACGCTCTGGGAGCAGAGGCATTCGCACACACTCCCACGTTCGATAAAAAATATAAGGAATGCTCAAAAACAAATAGACTTCTGTGATTCTTTAGTCAATCGGGGACTTCGCAATAGGGAGGTCAGTCTTTCAAGCATCCAATTGGAATGACATATACCCCATCCTTCCTCTTATAGGCGTATTGTCCGACACCGATTATAAACGCCATAAACGATGGTGCAGGCATTTTGTCGGTATCAATTTTATAGGGATTTGCATTTGAACAAAGCAATATCCAAGAGTATGAGACCGACATGAAAATGTGAATTTTATTAAAGCAATAGTTTGCCCACTAAGCATATATCATTAGGGATAACACTTGTCGAGTTAGTCGTCTATTCCGTATATTCCTTTCCGCCAATACTCAATATGCGGGCATCGCCCTGTCCTGGAAGTGGCTCATAGACGACAACCTCAACCTTTTTTTTGTTGTTATCCACGCATTCATAACGATAGTTTGTTCCACCCACGACTTGGCGAGAAACCTTGAGGGGTTTCAGCTGCAAGTTGCTGTGCGACAGGACAACAGCCTTGAAAAGAGATTCTTCTTCTGACGTAAGTTTTGTACTCTTGCCGAATGCACCTACCATTTGAAATTTGGGGGTGCTGGCGCATGATGCCATACCAATGATGATGGTCGCTAATGCCAATGTTTTTATTGTATTCATATTCTTTATGATTTTATATTTCTTAATTATTACTTACCTATAGTGTATCTTACACCTACATTAATATTGAAGTTCAGCGGTTTCTCCTTGTAGATAGTCTGGAGCGAAGAATGGTCGCCTAAATGATAGCTTACGCCCGGCTCTGCATAAATACCGACATTGTCAAGCACGTCAAACTGCACGCCGAAAGCCGCATTTACAGACATTTGCAAAGGCTTGCTCTCAATGTTGACAGTCTCTTTCTCCTTTATCGCATTATTGATGACATATTCTTTCGTGACATTTCCCGATATGCATTTTTCTGCAAGTACACCTGCCGAACCATATAGATTGAACCTTTTGTTTGACCATGCATTATATTTCATGTTGACAGGAATTCCTACATAGTTCAGCCTTTGCTCGCCCATAAAGTAGTTCTCTTTTGTTCCGTCCTTCATGTCGGAAGAGAGACGAGTGTATGTAAGTCCGCTTTCGATGCTCCAATGCTCGTTAAGTGTGTATGCCACTTTCACACCAATGCGTACAGGCAAGCGGTGCTTGTATTCTGTCTTCACTTCCTTTCCCTGATTGAATATGTTGATGCCGAGCATAGGGTTGTCCTCCCAGTCAGAATCATCTGGACCGGTTGTAACAACTGGGGCGCCAATAGATGTTATGGTTCTTGATGACCCCATCGATCCCATTGCACCTGTACTTACAGTCCAACGTGGCGATGTGGACGAAGAGGCGTGACGCCTTGCGTCAGAGTTGTAAGCCACAAGACTGCCGTAATTGCTGTTGTGATGATAATTGTTTGCCTTCTTGCTCTCATTCTCACGTTTCGGCAAATTTTCTTTGTCGGCAGTTGCATTCGTTTCTTTTGAACTGTTGGTATCATCCCCCTCATGGTTGTCAGACGCTGTTTCCAAAGATTTCTCATCATTAGCATAAGATGACAATGTATTAATGTCACCAACAGATTTGTGTACTATGGTTGTAATGATGCGTGGCACAGGTGAGTTGTAGGCAATAGAATTATTGCCGTCGTCTACAACGATATTGCCTTTAGGGGATGGTTCTGCTGGTGTATGTGCTATTTGTAGATTTGTCATTTCTGATGGCATTTGCCCATCGTTTGCGTATTCAGAATATATTGAATATCCTATCAATAAAGCCACGCTTGCAGCGGCTGCAGTATATGCTGTGCGCCGTAGCCAGTAAGTTTTGAAAGGTCTGCCGCCGTTCATATAGCCACCATTCTCATCAGTCGTTCCTTTGCGAATCTCCTCCCAAAGTCCTTTTGGTGCATCTTTCTCATAGTTGCCCAAACGGTCGTGTATGTCTTTTTGCCAATTATTTTTCATACGTTAAATGGAATTGATGGTTCTATAATGTTTTATCTTCTGCGCCAGCATTGATTTGGCCTTGTGCAGCTGCGAAGCTGAAGTATTCTCCTTTATGCCGAGCAATTGGGCTATTTCCTTGTGACTCTTATCGTCAATGACATAGAGATTGAATACAGTTCGGTATCCATCGGGCAACTCACGTATAAACTGATGAAGTACATCGGTAGGTATGTCCTCAGTCTCCATACTGTCGCCATCTGCAATGTTCGTATCTTTATCATCGATACTATCAATGGGCAAACGGCTGTTGTTGCGTACAAACTTCAGGGTCTCATTGAGAGTAATTTTTGCTATCCATGCTTTCAAAGACCCCTCTCCACGATACTTGAAACTATCCAGAGAAGTAAATATCTTGATGAACGATTCTTGTAGCACGTCCTTAATGTCTTCGTCTTCTGTGATGTAGCGCGAGCAGAGTGCAGACAGGTATCGCACATGCTTGCGATAAATCCACTCGGTGGCAGTATTGTCGCCATCGAGTGCCTTTCGCAACCATCGTTCCTCTTCCGTTTCTTTTCTGAATGTTATGCCGAACATGATGTTTGTAGGGTTAAAAGCTTAGAAAACAACGAAGTGCAAATGCCTTTACCATACAGCAAAAAGCATTTGCACTATCTCGTAACAACGAGTTTCTTATTTTGTTACTGTAACAACTACCGTAGCAGTTTTTTTGTTTTTGTCTGTGACGGTGATAGTTGTGCTTCCAATCTTCACTCCCTTTATGGTAAGTTTGGCGTCCTTGACGGTAGTAGTGGCGATCTTTTCATCTTTGCTTGCAGCCGTATAAGGTGTTGTGCCTCCACTAATGTTTATTACATCTTCCTTACCAACCGCAATACTTGTCTTGGCTTTGTCCACGACAACACCATCAACCACGGTAATGCTCAAACTGCCAGTCACCTTCTTGGAGTCAGTAACAAGAACTGTAGCCTTGCCAGCCTTAACTCCTTTTACCGTAATTGTAGCCTTGTCAACAGTTGCGGTGACGGTCTTGTCATCGCTTGATTTAGCGGTGTAAGTACCATCTCCACCTGCTACCTTTACATTCTGTGTGCCGCCAACGGCAACTGAAACGGTTGAAGGATTGAACTTGATGGCGGGAGTTTTGTCATCATCGTCAGAGCATGAAGCAAAAGCCACTGCAAATACGGCACAAACGATTAATGTTGCAAATTTAAAGAAATTCATTGATTTCATTTTATTCTATAATTTTGTCGTTTAACTTATGCACCACAGCATGAGTATGCGTCCATCTACAGCCTTGGCACGATTGTTTTTTCGAGTACTCTCATTCCCTTAAATGAAGAGCAATGTAAAATCTTGCCTGGGAAAAATATGTTTTTCGATTTTTATTCTATACGATGCAATAATGAGGGTGTTTCGGTATTGTACGCCGATGTGACCGTATGCATTTTGAGCGACAGTTCGGCAGACTTTTTGCCACTGAACGACAGCCAATTGAGTTTTATCTTCAGTTCTTTAGGATGTTTCTTCCATTGTGAGTTGAGGTCAAATGCTATAAGTGCATCCCCCATTCTTCCGTTGGTGTCCCCTTGGGCATTGTGGCGCAAGTCGAACTCATATACATTATCCTTGTTCACACCGCTCACAAGATTAATGACATGTTTGGTAGTTCCTCCCCACAATGTGCGTATGCGGAGCGTAACAAATCCGTCCTCGGCAACAGAGACCCAATCACGGACAATTTCAATAGGGTCATTTCCAAATGCTTTTGCATTTTTTTCTTCTGATCCTTGCGTCATTACTGGCTGTTTGGTACGGATGCTGTCAATCCAATTTACATACACACTCTGTTGGTTGCCTCCGTAGCCTCGTTCTTCTATTGTATAGTTCACCAAAGCCCTCACTTTCTTGTCTCCAAACGGTGAGGCTTTCATATTGGTAGGTACAAGCGACGTTGATTCATCAAGTTGCATGAAGAAGCCGTCAGGCGCAGAAGGATACACCGTTACAAGGGCAGTTGGGCGCCGTAACACCTCATTGTTATCATTGTAATCGCATGAGTTCAGCGCGAGCGAACTGGCTATCAGACCTATTGCCAGAATTGTTTTCTTTGTTATTCTCATATTTCTTGCTTTTTAGTTTCTACTTATTAAATCATCAAAAAGCAAGAATCTTGCCTGTAAAAAATAGTTTTTTATGAGATTTATCCTTGCTCCAACAAGTTCTTATCCGTCAGAAAATCCAACTGTCCGACAGTCAACACTCCAAGTTCGTCCTCCTTGCGATGAATGTCATCACCAACAATGATAATCTTACGGAAGTGGTCATTGATTGACAGTGAAGGACGTCGCTCTTGCTGTTCCTTTTCTGGCGTAGGCATGTGAAAAACCGACTGGATATACACTCTGTATGGCGGGCGGTTCACTACAAAGTCTACCTCCAACTATTTTCTGACAAACTTACCGTTCTCATCCTTGCCACCAAATTCAACCAATCCTACGTCCACATTATATCCTCGACTGCGAAGCTCATTATAGATAATGTTTTCCATAATGTGCGTTTCCTCTTATTGGCGGTAGTTTAGAATGGCTGCACAAATGCCGATGTCTGCGAAGTAGTATTTCGTCTCGGTACCAATATATTTTCGGCCTTTCACATCATAGCGTAAGGCTTCTTCTATCAAGAAAGAGTCTTTCAGATAGTCAATGTATTGTTTTATAGTGTCTCTTTTTTTGGTTAGCCCTTGTGCAGATTGAAAGGTATTGGCTATTCTCGTTGGATTGGTTGACGAACCAATGCCCGAGGCTATTACACACACCAATTCCTTCATTCCTTCAGGATTACGCAGATGGTTACGTTCAATTACGTCACGCAGATAGGTCGTTTCATACAGACCACGCAAATACTCTGTTTTCTTTTCTTCCGTTTCAAGCAAAGCTACCTGTGGCAGTCCTCCAAAAGTATAGTAATCCAACCAAGCTTTGCGTATATCTCCACCAATACTATTATTGTATCTTGACATATTATTCCTTGTTTTTCTCCTTGCGAAGATATATGTTTATCCTTGAATATCAAAGACAAACAGCAAAATTCCGTAATTTGTGACCATTTTATTCCCGAATTTGTGAGCATTTCATTCCCGAATTTGTGACCATTTTATTCCTGTATTTGTAAAAACGCTTCCGTATGTTTGCTTGCAAAGGGGAGTAATCATCCAAGAATCCCGCCTTGTATATTACTTACACAGAAAAGGAAAAATCCCGCTGGCTGTGAATGTTGCCAACGTTTTTTTTGAATTACGCACGCCAGAAATTGGTAGTGCGACATTATTTCATTATTTTTGTCGCAAAATATGCGACGTTTTGCGTCGCGCATTGTCGCACTTAGTAATGCTTACCATTACTTCGAAATATAAGCCTTTATGTATATACACGAAAGAGAAAATTGGACGGACTTCCGTTGGGATGCTTCTGAAGTATCAATCCTTCAGGAGACAGTATGTCGTAAACAAGGGCTGCTTTACGGCAGGTTGAGTTCGCTCGGATTTGACAGTAAACTCAAAGCAATGGCTGAGAACCTGACGCATGACGTGGTGTATTCTTCAGAGATTGAAGGCGTACGTCTGAATGATGAACAGGTACGTTCTTCCATCGCCCGAAAACTGGGTATTGAAAACGTGAAATACACAGCGCCCTCTCACTATATTGACTCCGTGGTGGGCGTAATGCTTGAAGCGATACAGAAGTATGACCAACCTATCAGTAAGGAAAAACTATGTGCTTGGCAATCAGCTTTCTTTCCTACGGGATTCAGCGAAGGCTGCCCTATAGAGATTGGACAATACCGCACCAATGAGGAACATATTGTCAGCGGTATATTGGGCAGAGAGAAGATTCATTATGTTGCTCCTTCTCCTCATTTGATAGAGGGCGAGATGCAAAAGTTTATAGCTTGGTTTGATGGCCACGACGCTATTGGCAGCGTTGTGCGTTCTGCCATAGCTCATTTCTGGTTTGTGAGCATTCATCCTTTTGAAGATGGCAATGGACGTCTGGCCCGCATTCTTTCAGACATGCTTCTGGCACGTGGGGAAAAGAGTGAATTGCGTTTCTACAATATCTCAGCCCAAATCAATAAGGACAAGAACCACTATTACGACATTCTGGAACGTATGCAACGCGGCGATGGTGACATAACAGAATGGTTGGTGTGGTATATGAAGAAACTGCTTGATGCACTGGATGAAGCGGAAACTATGGTCACCACCATTTTAAATAAAAGTTTCTTTTGGCAGAAAGCATCCTCCGTTCCTATGACAGAGCGACAGACAAAGATGCTTAACCTCTTCCTCGATGGCTATGAAGCAAAGATAACGTCAAAGTCTTGGGCTTCGTTGGCAAAGTGCTCCAAGGATACAGCCATTCGTGATATACAAGACCTCATCAGCAAAAACATCTTGACGGAAGACATTCCAGGAGCCAAGCGTCCAAGCTATTCCATTGTTTTTGATGCGGAGGACCTCACGCAATTCTTTTCCGATGTGCATATCGCTCAAGAGAATGGCATACCTTATATTCATGCTTTGTTTAAAAACCATAGGAAAATACGTGAAAGGATATTGCCACTCGATGCAGAACGGTTTCTAAAAGGGGATTTGCCGCTATCTAATCTGCTCAACAAATACTGCTCGTATTTAGTAATGGGGAAAGAATAAGTCGAACCAACAACAGAGGCTGCACCGTAATTTCCAATTGGAATTACGGCGCAGCCTCATCAATTACTTCAGAATTTCATTTTGCTTTCACTTGTCGCCACGGCATTGCAGCAGCGCCACAACAAACCAGAGGAGCAGAAGGATGCGCACTGCGAATCCGAGCGTAAAGGGAAACAGGAACATCAGCAGAGCGGCCTGCGCATGGAGGATGCGGAGCGCATAGCGGGGAGAAGGGGTCTCGCCCAATATAATGCCGTAAAGGCACATCAGCTTCTTCAACCACGATGGGACGAGCGGTTTGGCAGGGCGTGAAGAAGAGGCGGAAACGCCGCAGAGCGTCTTGCGGGAAGGAGCGGTTGCGAGAACCGTTGGTTGGAGCAGATTGTCTTTTGTGGTCATAACTTTGCAGATTTTTATGGCGGCCTCTGTGGAGAGGCGAGTGCCGGTTGGGCGCTCCACCGCAACGCAGGCTTCGCTGAGGAAGCATGTTTTTTCGGTTTCACGCCTTGATGTTTGATTGATGCTGCAAAGTAACAACCATTATTTGACAGACTGCGTCACTTCAAAAATTTCTCTGTTAAATCTTTAGTCCGCCTCTTGATATATTCAACAAATTCCGGAGAACCCACGATTTCGATGTCGTCGGCAAGTCCCATCACGAAGCGTCCGATGCCTTTGTAGCTGCACACTTCCGTTGTGAGCAAGTGGCGTCCGTCGTCGCTCAGTTTGATTTGCGTCTCGGCACCGGGATATTCTTCGAGAAGAATGCTGGTGGCCAACGTGCCCATAAGGAGTTTGACAACGTGGCGGTCTTCGCCGCCGAAGTGGAAGAGGTCGACATAATAAGGCGCATGCTTCTGTTTGTGCGACCAAAGGACGTCGAGGATTTCCACCTTTTCTATGCGGTTGAGCTTAAACGTCTTGCACATGCCTGTTGTGATTTCATAGCAACGCACTTCACTGTTCTCTGCCGTGAAGAGATAAGGTTCAACAATGCGGTTGCTCACCTGTCCGGTGTTGGCCGAACGATAGTTTTTCAACACAACGACACGCTCGCTCTGGATGGCGTTGTAGAGGCGGCTGAGGTTTTTCGCCACCTGGTCATCAACACCGTGCTTTGCCATGACGTTGAAATCATAGAGCGAGGAGAGTTTCTCGCGCAGATGTCTCACCTGCGGCGAGTTGTCGACCACGGCATTGAGCACTTGATTGATGGCGATGGCTTCATCATCGCTGAAGTGGATGCGGTCGGTGATTTCCAAAAAGAAGGGCGATTCATGGTCAAGATTATACCGAGTTCCTTTCTTATGCACTATGAAGCCCATGCTGCGGAAGGCATCGATATAACGATAAATTGAGCGACGGCTCATTGAGAGCTCGCGGCAGACTTCCTCCACCGTGTAGCGTCTGCTCGATGCAAGCATAACCATCAGACGGAGTTGCCGGTCAAATTTTTCTAATTCCATTTTGTTATAATGTATCCAGTCACATTTAGCTTGTAATGCGCAAAAGTATGAATAATTTTCCAATCCCACTTATTAAAATTGCAATTTATATGTGATGTTTTGCACGCATTTAAGAAAATTCAACATTGCAGAATGTGCGTTTATCTGAAAAAAGCGGAGGGACAGGCGGAGAGATAGGCCGGCCGCAGGGAAGTTCTTCACAAAATTGTTTTTAAACATTCCCACGCACTGAAAATAAATAATTATCTTTGCTTGTATTAATGAGAAGGGGCGCTTCCAAGGGGCAGATCTCTGCTTGTTTTGATGCCCCCGACTATCATCCCCCAGCCGACAGCCCCAACTGGAACCGTCATAGGCAAAGAGGAGGAGAAAAAGAAAGCATGCATCATGGACCACACCAACGACAATAACAACAAACTGCTGGTTGGCGCCGTGGAAGCGCTCTCTGACATGCACGACATGAAGGGCCTCTTCCATCAGCACCGACACGGCGACCCGCTGCCCTCGACACCGATTCTCGAGGAAATCATCAGCCTCTGCCGCGCTGTGCTCTTTCCTGGATATTACGGACGCTCGGCGCTCAACAACGTGACGGTGAAGTATCACATCGGCATGGAAGTGGAGCGGCTTTTCGCGCTGCTCACAGGACAGATTGAGGCAGGATTGTGTTTTTCACGACAAGACGGTTCGGGATGCTATGGCGACCACCGCGAACATGCCTCGACCCTGGCGGCGCTCTTCGTGAGCCGCCTGCCAGAAATTAGGAAAACGCTCGCCACTGACGTAGAAGCGGCCTATCTCGGCGACCCCGCCGCACAGAGCTATGGGGAAGTGATCAGTTGCTATCCCGCCATCAAGGCACTGACGTGCTACCGCGTGGCCCACGAGCTTTTCCGCCTCGGCGTTCCGCTCATCCCACGCATCATCACCGAAATCGCACACAGCGAAACGGGCATTGACATCCATCCGGGAGCTGAAATCGGATCGCATTTCACCATCGACCACGGAACGGGCATCGTGGTGGGGGCTACGTGTATCATCGGCAAAAACGTGAAACTCTATCAGGGCGTAACGCTCGGCGCGAAGAGTTTTCCGCTCGACGAAGACGGCAACCCCATCAAAAACAACCCGCGACACCCCATCATCCACGACGACGTGATCATCTATTCCAACGCAACCATCCTCGGACGCATCACGATTGGAAAGGGCGCGGTCATCGGCGCCAACGTGTGGATCACGCACAACGTAGAAGCGGGCAGCCAGGTGACGAACGGAAGATAGCCGACGCACCTCTCTCACTCAACTGAAATTTCAAACAATCATATCATAGAACATCCAAAACCATCAAGGCTTTACTGCTTGGCTGCCGCCGGAACCGTGAGCGCCCCGATGGTTTGAGCAAACAACAATGGAACAATTCGAACTCATTGCCAAGACATTCCAAGGTTTAGAGGAAGTGCTGGCACAGGAACTGACGGAACTCGGCGCCAACGATGTGCAAATCGGCCGCCGCATGGTGTCGTTCAGCGGTGACAAGGAAATGATGTACCGCGCTAACTTCTGCCTGCGCACTGCCGTGCGTATCCTCAAGCCCATCAAACATTTCACGGCCAAGGATGCCGACGACGTCTACAACGCCGTGAGGGCCATCAACTGGAGCGATTATCTGGACATCGACACGACGTTCTCTGTCGATTCGGTGGTTTATTCGCAGGAATTCCGCCACTCGAAGTTTGTGGCCTACAAGGTGAAGGATGCCATCGTCGACTATTTCCGCGAGAAAACGGGCAAGCGCCCCAACATCCGCATCACCAACCCCGACATCAAGCTCAACGTGCACATCGCTGAAGACAAATGCACGCTCTCTCTCGACTCGTCGGGCGAGAGTCTGCACCTGAGAGGCTACCGCGTGGCCTCTGTCGACGCGCCCATCAACGAGGTGCTGGCGGCTGGCCTCATCAAGCTCTCGGGATGGAAGGCCGACAGCGATTTCATTGACCCCTTCTGCGGTTCTGGAACGATTTTGATCGAGGCGGCACTCATGGCACGTAACATCTATCCGGGCGTATTCCGCAAGAGTTTCGGTTTCGAGAAATGGAAAGACTTCGACAGCAACCTCTTCGACGCCATCTACAACGATGACTCGGCAGAAAGGGAGTTTGCACACCGCATCTTGGGCTACGACTTGAACATGCACGCCGTTGAAGCGGCACGCAACAACGCGAAAAGCGCCGGCGTGGCCGACATCGTCAGCATCGAGCAGCGCGACATCCGCAAGTTCGTCAAACCAGAAAACCCGGCCATCATCATCACCAACCCGCCTTATGGCGAACGCTTGACGCCGCCCGACATCCTAAACATCTATTACACGCTCGGAGAACGCCTGAAACACGAATTCCAAGGCGGAGAGGCATGGGTGATTAGCTACAAGCAGGAATGTTTCGACGAAATCGGACTGAAGCCGAGCATCAAAATTCCGCTCTACAATGGTTCGCTCGACTGCGAACTGCGCAAATACCAGCTTTTCAGCGGCAAACTGGATGACTTCCGCGCCAGCGGCGGCGAAGTGAAGACCGACGAGGAGCGCCGACGCATGGGCGAAAAGAAACGCTTCAAGCAAAACAGAGGTGACTTCAACAACCGATATGCGGATGGCGACCCACGCGCCAACAGAGAAGAAGAGGATGACCTGCCACCAGAATATGCCATCTTGCGCAGCAAGCACCGCCAGTTTGAACGCAGCCGCAACTTCAAGGAGCGCGATGAACGTCCGGCACGTCGGCAGGGCGAACGCCGCGATTTCCAAGATGGCGACCGCAAATTTGGCGGCAAACGCGGCGGCGACCGCAAGTTTGACGGCGGACGCAAGTTCAGCAAGGAACGCAAATTTGACAGAGAACGCAAATTCGACGGCGAACGGGATTTCGACGGCGACCGCAAGTTTGGCGGCAAGCGCAAATTCGATGGCGGACGCAAGCCGTTCCCACGCAGAGAAGACCGCGACTAAGTAATGCTTTAGGACCGAAGGATTAATGTTTAATATATAAATAGGTGGCCAAAATGTTTTGGCTACCTATTTATAATGTGTGATTGCAATTACACATTATCACCAAAACCGACATGTTTAAAAAAATAATCATGGCAGCTGTGGCCGCATTGTGCCTGCTGCCGTTCAACGCCATGGCACAAGACAAGAAGAGCTTCACGCTCGAAGACCTCATGTGGGGCGGAAACAACTATTGGAACATCATGCCGTCAAGCCCTTTCACGGCTTGGTGGGGCGACTGTCTCCTCGAAACGAAAGTTGACAAGGTTTGTACGCTGTTTGACGAGAAAGGACAACAGCAAAAGAAGCAACGCGTGCTCTTCACTGTTGAAGAGGTCAACGCCGCTATCGATACGGCCAAAGTGGGCAAGGTGTACAACCTCGCCTACGCCACTTTCCCCTACGCAGGAAAGACTTTAGCCTTCCTGACCACAAAGAATGCCAACGTGCTCTACAACTGGAAGACGAAGAAGACTGAGTGGACAGCACCGCGCGAAAGCGGTGTGCAGGCACGCGACTACAACAGCGGAAGCCGCAGTGAGGCTTACGTGAAAGACTGGAACCTCTTCGTGACAACGGCCGACGGCAAACGCCATCAGGTGACCACCGACGGCACACGCGAACTGCAATATGGCATGAGCGTCCACCGCGATGAGTTTGGCATTTCGAAAGGTACGTTCTGGAGCCCCAAAGGCAACCTGCTGGCGTTTTACCGCATGGACCAGACGATGGTGACCGACTATCCGATGGTGGACATCGCACACCGCGTGGCGCAACTTGCACCAGAGAAATACCCGATGGCCGGCATGACGAGCCACAAGGTGACTGTCGGCGTGTTTAACCCAGCCACCGACAAGACGGTGTTCCTGCAAGCCGGCGACCCCACCGACCGCTATTTCACCAACATCGCATGGAGTCCCGACGAAAAGACTATCTATATGTTTGAACTTCCACGCACGCAGGACAAGGCTGAGCTCGTGGCGTATGACGCACAGACGGGAGCCCGCAAAGGTGTGCTCTACACGGAGGAGAACAAGCGCTACGTGGAACCGATGCACCCCATTGTGTTTTTGCCGTGGGACGACTCAAAATTCATCATGCAGTCGCGCCGCGACGGATGGAACCACCTCTATCTCTTCGACGCTACGGGCAAAATGCTGAAGCAGCTCACGAAGGGACGTTTTGAAGTGATTGACCTGATGGGATTCAACACCAAGACGCAGAGCGTGATTTTCAACTGCAACAAAACGGGAGACATCGACCACACTCATTGGAGCGTCAGCGTCAAAGATGCTCGCATGGAACTGCTCGACAACGGACTCGGCGTTCACAACGGTTCGCTCTCTGCTTCAGGCAAATGGATTTACGACACGTGGTCGAGCCACGACACGTTCCGCCACATCGACCTCGTCGGAACAGCGAAGAATAGCGGAAAAGTGGTGGTGACGAATTTCAAGAAATACGACTCACCCTGGAAGAGCTACAACGTGCCTGAAATAAAGGGTGGCACCATCCTTGCTGCCGACGGCAAAACGCCGCTCTACTACCGCCTCGTGCTCCCCGTTGGTTTCGATGCCTCGAAGAAATACCCAACAGTGGTTTACGTTTACGGCGGCCCGCACGCCAACAACGTTGAAAACCGCTGGAACTATGCCTCACGCCCTTGGGAAATCTATATGGCGCAGCGTGGCTACATCGTCTTCGTGGTGGACAACCGTGGTTCGCAATATCGCGGCTTCGAATTTGAAAGCTGTACCCACCGCCACCTTGGCGACGTCGAAATGCAAGACCAGATGGAGGGCGTGAAGTTCCTCAAGTCACTGCCTTACGTTGATGCCAACCGCCTTGGCGTTCACGGCTGGTCGTTCGGCGGATTCATGACGACCAACCTGATGTGTTCCTACCCCGACGTCTTCAAAGTGGGCGTGGCAGGCGGCCCAGTGATCGACTGGAAATTCTATGAGGTCATGTATGGCGAACGCTACATGGACACGCCGCAGGAAAACCCCGAAGGCTATGAAAGCAGCAACCTGCTCAACAAGGCCAAAAACCTCAAGGGACGCCTGCAGATTATCGTGGGCTACAACGACCCGACTTGCGTGCTCCAACACAGCCTCTCCTTCCTCCGCAAGTGTGAAGACGTAGGCACACAGCCCGACTACTTCGTTTACCCGGGCGACGGACACAATATGATGGGACACGACATGGTGCACCTCCACGAACGCATCACCCGCTATTTCGATGATTATCTGAAATAATTCCCCTATAAATTCAAGCGCCAAACCGACATATTGATTCGGTTTGGCGCTTATTTATTAGCAAAACGTCTTGTTTTCCTCTCGGAAAGTGACAGATAGAGACAAAATACGTTTGCAGCTTAAAAACCCAGCGCAAATATTTCTTGGACTAAGATTATTTCGTAATTTTGCGACAAATCTCACAATCAATAAAATATTCAGCCTATGAATTTCAAAAAATTACTCGCACTCACTTTCGCTTCCTTAGCAATGGGAAACGTAGCGTCTATCGCACAGATTACACCAATCGACCAGTGTAATGTCAAGGACATGACCATGTGTGGTTCTGACCTCTACGTAGCCACCAACGAAGGCTACCTCATTTTCGACACCAAGGTTGGTGAAACAAAGGAAATGAAAACCGTTGGCAACCTCACGTCCATCATCGCCAAAGACCAGACCGACCTCTGGTATATCGCCAATTTGGGCATGAGCAGCACCATCAACCACGTCAAGGGCACGGAGACCACCACCTACAGCGTAGCCAACGGAGCCATCAAGGGCGGCCAGTATGCCGACGTCAGAGCCAGAGGCTTGGCCTATGGCCCTAACAACACCGTATGGTTTGGCGCCTATGGCTTCTTCCACAAGTTCGACGGCAAAGAATGGACCAACTACACTTGCCCGGCTTCAAACTTCGGCCGCATCTACTACAAGTGCTTTGCCTTCGACAGCAACGGCACTGTGTGGGTTGCAGGAAGTGACCAGCAAAAGAACGCCACCTTTGGCGAGTTCGACCCTGTGAAGGGCGAGCAGACACCGGTTGCCTGCGATTTCGCTAGCGACGGCGTGAACAGCATGTTTGTCGATGCCAACGACAACGTATGGATTGGCACTGACTACAAGGGCTTCTACAAATACGATGGCAGCACCTTCGTCAACTACAACAAGGACAGCGAAGCCAACATCGACATCAACATCAAGACGAGCGCCACCACTGGCCTCTGCCAGGCTGCCAACGGCGACATCTACTACGCCTTCAACAAATCATTGGTATGTTTCAGTGGTGATTACATGGTTGTTGCCGGCACTGTTACCAACGAAGACCATCCCCGCGATGCCATCACCTGCCTCTTCCCTTACGGCGAATACATCTTCATCGGAACGTCAGAAACCGGCGTTCACTGCTACAACACAACGACTGGAGAAATCTCTCAGGTGGCCGACGGTACGCCTGTTGTCAGCGCAATCAGCAACGTCAACACCGACAAAGCCAAGACTTCAAACGCCATCTACGACCTCAGCGGTCGCCAGACCAAGAACCTGCTGAAGGGCCAGATCTACATCCAGAACGGCCAGAAGTTCTTCAACAAGTAAAGCCAAGTATTCAACGACAAGAATACATCTCATAGAAAAAGCCGCGTGGACATTTAGAACATGTCCACGTGGCTTTTTCTATTTTATGCAGATAGTCAAGATGGTCTTAATCCCTGAAATCTCCCAACTTTGTTCAGGGGGCCTAATAATTCCTCCAAAAGCCGCCCCAATCATCACACCGCCCTCTCATACTTCACAAAACGCTCTCACGTTTTGTACGTCACATTTAAAATATGTAATTTTGCACATCTTGACTGCGCCTACCACAGGCACGGCATATAGGCTACTCTATCACACGACAACAAAACATAGTACTTTTTCATATGATTCCAATGAGAAAAAAATCAACCCCCTCCTCCAATAAGTGGCTGACACTGCTTTTCGCGTGTCTGCTACTGAGCTGCACGGTATGTAACGCAGCCACCACGGAGACGCTGAAGCCCGACACCATCACTCTAAGCTTAACGGAGGCCGGCACATTGCACGAGCGCATCGGCAACAACAAGAAACTGAAAATTGAATGTCTGAGGCTCACTGGCATGCTCAACATAGACGACATACAGTTTATACGCGAAATGGCCGGATGTTACTATGATACAAAAGGGCACAAATACGACGGCCACCTGCGCTATCTTGACATCAGCGGCGCCACCCTCACCAACACCGACAACAAAGAGGTGAGTATATACCCACGCGACCCATCGGAATATGAGGGAACGCCGTGGCCTTCCGCTGAGGCATACATCAACGACAAAGGCACACCAGTGGCCATCTTTGCCTACCTATACGACATGGAGGAGATTGTGCTCCCAGCCAAACTCAAATCCATAGGCGATGACGCGTTCATTTTCTGCCGATCCCTGAAATCAATCAACATTCCCGAGAGCGTACAAAAAATCGGCCTGAGAGCCTTCTTCGGATGCAGCAGTCTCAAATCCATGAAATTGCCGATTGGCATCACGGAAATAAAGTCTGGACTTCTCTCTGGCTGTACGAACCTCACGTCGATAGACATCCCATACACCACGGAGGAAATAGGGCACAACGCATTCAGTAAATGCACAAGTCTTAAGTCCATAGAGCTGCCATACAGTCTGAACGGCATGGGCATCAGTGTGTTTTACGGTTGCACCGCACTCACGTCTGTCACCATACCAAAGAACATAAGATACATCAGTGACTACACTTTCTATGGCTGCACCAGCCTCACCTCTGTAGAAATGCCGCTCACCATAACGAAAATAGGAGACCAGGCATTTTACAGATGCACGGCTCTGGTCAGACAGGACATCCCTTCAAACGTAACAGAGATAGGTAGCGAGGCATTCTGCGGATGCAGTCAGCTCATCGACCTCACCATTCCTTCGGGCATAAAGAGCATCGGCGAAAAGGCGTTCAAAGACTGCAATGCGCTGACCACGCTCTATGTGCTCGGCGCATCGCCAATAGCGATAACCCCCAACACATTTGAGAACGTAAACAAGTGTACGCTGTACGTACCGCAAGGTTCCCGACAGGAATACTGGCTAAAAGACGGATGGGGCGACTTGAACAGGGTCGCAGAGTTTGACCCCGAAGCCCTGATAACAGAACCGGTGAGCGTTCATGTGCAGACGGCTGGCACGCTCCACAATATGCTCGACAGCTTCCGCAAATACCGCATACAGAATCTGAAGGTGACTGGCAACATCAACGATGCCGACATACACACCATCCGGAAGATGAGTGGCTACATTGACCCTGGCGCATACATGCGCTACGACGGCCGCCTGCAGCATCTCGACCTCAGCGGTGCAACCATTGTTGCCGATGATTGGAACTTCGCAACATGTCGCCTCACCTCCGTTGCATTGCCCACTGGCTTGACGGCCATCCCCAACCAGGCCTTCGCAGAATGTAACGAACTGGAGTCGGCACCCATACCGCAAGGAGTAACAAGCATAGGCTATGATGCCTTTGGAAACTGTCACAAATTGGCATCTATCACCCTGCCTGCGGGGCTGACAAGTATACAAAGCGGAGCTTTCTTCGGCTGCGCGAGCCTCACCTCGATAGTTATACCATCGGGAGTGCAATATATTGAAGGCAAGACATTCTCATACTGCACTGGACTAAAGTCGCTTACCTTGCAGGAAGGGACTACCGCCATATACGACTATGCCTTCACTGGCTGCACGCTCCTCACCACGATTACGTTGCCCTCGACCTTAGAGGGCATCTGCGATGCTGCATTCTATGGGTGCAACTCTTTGAAATCCATATACGCCCTTAACCCACAGGGCATAGGCATCAAAGGAAAGCCCTTTGAGGAATATACACAATCCCAATGCACGCTCTACGTACCCGAGGGATCTATGTACAATTACCAGTGTTGGGAGGAGTGGTATGCCTTCAACCACATCGTGGAGTTCTCCCCAACGGGCATAAACGGAGTACACTCTGCCGCTGAACGCCGCGAGGTGGAGCGCTATGATACCAGCGGCAGACGCCTGACCTCCCCCACCAAGGGCCTCAACATTGTGCGCTTCAACGACGGCACCACAAGAAAGGTGATGAAATAATATTTCAAGCCCCAACACACTATTTGAAAGGAGCCGACCAATGCTCCGAATATAAACTACAAAACTCGTTGCTCGTCCATGACCTAAGATGTGCAACGAGTTTTCTTTGTAAAATATCTTCTAAGCAAAAATTTTGTTTTCTGCCAGCGCCCAAAAGGCGCTATTATAAAAAAGTCCTGCAAATCTTTCGATTTGCAGGACTCAACTGCGGAGAGAGAGGGATTCGAACCCCCGGTACCTTGCAGTACGCCGGTTTTCAAGACCGGTGCATTCGACCACTCTGCCATCTCTCCTAAGATGCTGTATAGCGGTCTTAACGGGTGCAAAGATACGGAGTGTTTTTGATATGGCCAAGCGTTTTGGCGATTTTTTTTGCCGCGAGGGCGATTTTCTTGGATTTTAGGAGGAAATCAGGGATTATGAATTGGAGATAAGGGGATAAGAGAATAAGGCGCCAAGCGACAAAGGGTGGATAAGGCGCCAAACGACAAAGGGGAAGGGAGGGGCCAAGCGACAAGGGAAGGGCTCGTCAGGCACAAGAAATGACATAAGAAATAAAGGTGGGAACGACAGATGACGCGAGAGTGATTCAACAGGCGGCTGGCGCTATGCTTGCCGCGCCGCCAAATCCATGGCGCGGCGGATGACGGGAGCCATGTCGTAATATCTGTATTCGGCCAGGCGGCCGCCGAAGATGACATTTTTCTCTTGCTGGGCCAACCGCTGGTAGCGGGCCAAGAGGGCAGAGTTCCGCTCGTCGTTGACAGGATAGTAAGGTTCCATGCCGAGTTTCCACTCCGTTGAATATTCGCGGGAGATAACAGTGAAAGGGTTGTCGTTGACGGCACTGCCGAAGGTCTCGAAGTGCTTGTGTTCGATAATCCGCGTGAAAGGTACGTCATGCGCCGTGTAGTTCACCACGGCACATCCCTGATGATTACTCTCCTGCAATGTCTCATGTTCGAATCGGACGGAACGATATTCGAGGGCCCCGTAACAATAATTGAAATAGGCGTCGATGGGACCAGTATAGACGATGTGCGCGGCCTCAGCGGTGAGGGCTTCGCGATGGAGGAGAAAATCGGTATCAAGACGCACTTCCGTTCCTTCAAGAAGGGTGTCGATGAGGGCGTTATAGCCAGCGGCGGGAATACCCTGGTGGGCATCGTTGAAATAGTTGTTGTCGTAAACGAAACGCACAGGAAGGCGTTTGATGATAAAGGCCGGGAGTTGGGTGCACGGACGTCCCCACTGCTTCTCGGTATATTCCTTCACGAGATGTTCATAGAGGTCCCGTCCGATAAGCAGCAGGGCCTGTTCCTCCAAGTTCCGAGGTTCGTCAACCCCTTGCGCCTTCATTCGTTCAACAGCCTCCTGTCGTTGACTTTCAATACGCTGGCGTGCCTCTTCGGGAGTGACGACGCCCCACATCTGGTGGAACGTATTCATATTAAACGGAAGATTGAAGAGGCGGCCCTTATAGTTGGCAACGGGCGAATTGGTATAGCGGTTGAACGGCGTGAGGCCTGTGACGAAGCGCCACACCTCCTCGTCGGAAGTATGGAAGATATGCGCACCATATTGGTGTACGTTGATATTGTGTATGCGTTCGCAATGAACATTTCCACCAGTGTGCTGGCGCTTGTCAATCACGAGGCAACGTTTCCCACGCTGGCGCATGAGGTGGGCAAAGGTGACTCCAAAAAGGCCGGCGCCCACGATGAGATAGTCGTAAGGTGTTTTCATGGTTTCTTCTTTCGTTTAACAAGTCCAAGAGCATATTGCCCCATCTCGCGCAAAAGAGCGTCGTGCATAAAGGCCAGGGCGCCGACATAGACGATACTTCCGGTGGCGATGCTCAGCAAGAGCTGCATCCACACGTTGGGCATGCAACCGCCAACGGCCCAGAGGGCAATTGCCATGAGAACACCGGCGGCGACATAGTGGAGGTGAACACGCTCAATGATGGGAAAAGGAATGAAGCGGCGTCCCCACGTGATCTGTATGATAAGCACCACCAGTTCGGCGGCAAACGTGGCGATAGCTGCCCCGTCTTGCGCCAAGAGGGGGATGAGGGCAAAGTTGATGAGAAAATTAAAGAGGGCGCCGCCAGCCACACTCCAAATCACGATATTCTCCTTGCCCTGCGGATACAGCACTTGCAAGCCGAACATATTGGTCAGACTGATGAAGAGGATGATGGGGGCCGTCCAGCAGAGCACACTGACCGCCGGTGTAAAGTCGGGACCGCAGAAGATGGCCACGATGCCCTCAGACACAGAGAGCAATCCTATCATGCAGGGCAGCGAGAGGGCAACCGTGAGCCTCAGCGTTTTGCGGCAGATGGCAGCAAATTCGTCCATGCGCCCAGTCTCGAAGAGATTGGCGCAGCGGGGTAGCATCACCGTACTGATGGAGGCCACCACGGAAAGCACAATTTGCGAGAGGCGATTGCCTGCGGTGTAATACCCAACGGCGGCATCTCCTTTCATGAAACCGAGCATCATAACGTTGAGGTTGAGATAGATGCTCGTAATGAGGTTGAACACGAAGATGTGGAGCGAGGGCTTCAGATGCCGCCACACGCGCAGTTCGCGCCACGGGATGGACTTCAGGGGGATGAACTTGCGCAGGTGAATGAAATTAATAATGTTGTTGCCGACGGTGGTGCCGACGATAACGAGGGCATAGATGAGCAGGTCGTCGGGGGTTTTCACAAAAAGGAAAAGGCCAAACACCACCCAGAAACGAAAAATGGTGGTGCGCACCGTCATAAACATGAAGTCTTCTATGGCCTGGTAAAACCAATTGACACCGATGGCGGTGAACACGATTGAGAGACTGAGCACATAGAAGATGCCCAGATTCTGGTTGATCTGCGGCACGAAAGCGCCGAGCGCCCACACCAGGACGTATCCCATGAGACACAGGATGACGCTGAGCAAGAGAATCTCCACCGTTGTCTTGTTGCGCAACGCAATGTCGTCGCGGTGGCGAGCCACTTCTCGAACGGCATACATGGGGATGCCGAGACTGGTGAGCAGCACGATGTTGGTGATGATGGAGAGTTGAAAGTTCACGATTCCTATACCCTCCGGCATGAGGATGCGGGCGGCATAAGGAAAGGTCACGATGGGGAAGATGATTCCCGTCATCGTGTTGAACATATTCAGAAGGGTATTGGTTTTCAGAGAGTTTGTTTTCACGTCAGATATGCTTTCTGCTTGAAGGAAAATATTCTAACAGCGGAGCGAAGCGGCTTCCCCTCCCCCACTGGCGGCAACAGTGCCTTTACTCGTCCTCGGATTCTGAGCGCCCCGAAGGGTCTCCAGCCGCAGCGGCCTCGTTCGTTTTCTTCCAGATGTCCTGCACCACCAGTCCGGCCAACGTAAAACCAAAAATGGCGGTGGTGTGCGCCATCGTGCCATTGATCTGGGCCTTCTGCGGACGCCAGGCATCGCCACCCTCCCCTTGTGCATTTGGCAGGGTGTCTATATCGCAGTTGTTGTCCACCACGGCGTTGGGAACGAGTTCTTCGCTAAACACGCAGCGGAATTTCCGGCGCGGCAGGCGCTTCGACTGCTTAAACTTGCGGCGCAACGCGGCAGCCAGCGGACAGCCCTTCACCTTCCAAAATTCGGCAACAGAAATCTTCGTCGGGTCCATTTTCAGGGCAGCGCCCATAGAGGAGAAGAAAACGGATTTCGTGTCGGTGGCACGGCGAATGAGCAGCACTTTGTCTTTCAAACTGTCGATGGCATCAATGATATAATCATAGGAAGCGAGGTCAAAATCGTCAGCGGTCTCTTCGCAGTAGATTTTCATCAGGGCTTCGATTTCCGCCTCCGGATTAATGCTCAAGAGGCGTTCGCGCAATGCCTCAACCTTCACCTGCCCCACCGTGGAGGTGGTGGCCATGAGCTGCCGATTGACATTGGTGATGCAGACGCGGTCGGAATCAACAATGGTGAGGTGGCGTATGCCTGAGCGCACCAGGCTCTCGGCACACCAGCTACCAACGCCGCCAACACCGAAGATGATGACGCGGGCCGACGAGAGAACGCCCATGACGGAAGGACCGACAAGGAGACGGGTGCGATGGAATATGCCTTCTTCTATATTGCTCATTGTTTATTATATCGTTAATGATAAGTAGGTCGTCAAGAACCTTATATCAGCCCCACCTACTTTTTGCAATGAAAACTGATTAACTTGCAAAGATAACTGATTTTTCCGTATCCGCCCAAGCAATTCCAGTTTCGTCGGATGATTTTTCCGCATGTCGCTTTGCATTCCAATTAAATTAGTACCTTTGCAAGGAGATAGATTTCTGCGTTGGCAGAACGCACAAGAACGTTTGACGCCATGCCGCCAGCAGACATCATTGTTGAAACTTTAAACACCAATAATAATATGAGTACGTTAGAAAAGATTTTTGCAGAAAAACTGCTCGCTGTCAAAGCCATCAAACTTCAGCCTGAACAGCCTTTCACATGGGCCAGCGGCTGGAAATCACCATTTTATTGCGACAACCGCAAAACCTTGGCATTCCCGGCTTTGCGTTCTTTCGTCAAACTGGAATTGAGCCGCATCGTGGCTGAGAAATATCCTGAAGCCGATGCCATTGCCGGTGTTGCAACTGGCGCCATCGCCCAGGGAGCCTTGGTTGCCGACGCTCTCGGTCTGCCATTCGCTTACGTACGTTCAAAACCCAAAGACCACGGCATGACCAACCTCATTGAGGGCGACTTGCAGAAGGGCATGAAGGTGGTGGTCATCGAAGACCTCATCTCAACGGGCGGCAGCAGTCTGAAGGCTGTTGAGGCTTTGCGTCAGCACGGCTGCGAAGTGATTGGCATGGTGGCCAGCTACACCTACGGTTTCCCCGTGGCTGAAGAGGCTTTCAAAGCTGCCAACGTGGAACTCACCACGCTGACCAACTACGAAGCTGTGGTTGAAGTGGCGCTCCAAACTGGCTACATCAAGGAACAGCACGTGGAACTGCTCCACCAGTGGCGCAGCAATCCTTCTGAATGGGGAAAGTAACCTAAGGACATTCTCAACAATTTAAATATTCTACCGGGACGCCCCGTGCGCCCCGACAAACACACACACATACATCATGGCACAAGTTCCAGAATTTAAATACGCGCCGATGTTCCAGCTCGGCAAAGACACAACGGAATACCGCCTGCTTTCGAAAGAAGGCGTCAGCACTGCCGAATTTGAAGGCAAAACCATCCTGAAGGTGAGCAAGGAAGCGCTCACGATGGTGGCCCAGCAGGCTTTCCACGACGTGGAGTTTATGCTCCGCCGCGAACACAACCTCCAGGTGGCCAAAATTCTCGAAGACCCTGAAGCTTCTGAAAACGACAAATACGTAGCCCTGCAGTTCCTCCGCAACGCCGAAACGGCTGCGAAGGGCATCCTGCCTTTCTGCCAGGACACGGGCACGGCCATCATCCACGGCGAGAAGGGACAGCGCGTCTGGACGGACTTTGAAGACGAAGAAGCCTTGAGCCTCGGCGTCTACAACACTTTCACGGAAGACAACTTGCGCTATTCACAAAACGCACCGCTCAACATGTACGACGAGGTGAACACGCGCTGCAACCTCCCGGCACAGATTGACATCGAAGCCACTGAAGGCGACGAATATCGCTTCGTGATGGTTGCCAAGGGTGGCGGTTCGGCCAACAAGACTTACTTCTACCCCATGACGAAGGCCACCATCCAGAACGAAGGCACACTGCTGCCTTTCCTCGTTGAAAAGATGAAGAGCCTCGGAACGGCTGCCTGCCCGCCATACCACATCGCTTTTGTCATCGGCGGAACGAGCGCTGAGAAGAACCTCCTGACGGTGAAGCTCGCCTCTATCAAATACTACGACAGCCTGCCAACAACGGGCGACGAAACGGGACGCGCCTTCCGCGACATCGACCTCGAAGAAAAACTGCTCAAGGAGGCATACAAGATTGGCCTCGGCGCACAGTTTGGCGGTAAATATCTGGCACACGACATCCGCGTCGTACGTCTGCCTCGCCACGGCGCAAGCTGCCCCATCGGCATGGGCGTTAGCTGCTCGGCCGACCGCAACATCAAGGCGAAGATTAACAAAGATGGTATCTGGATTGAAAAGATGGACGCCAATCCTTCTGAACTCATCCCTGAGGAATACCGCAAGCCGGGCGAAGGCGCGAAGGGCATCGAAATCGACCTCGACAAGGGCATCGATGCTGTGCGTGCCGAACTGACGAAATATCCTGTCAGCACGCGCGTAAGCTTGAAGGGCACCATCATCGTGGCTCGCGACATCGCCCACGCCAAACTGAAAGCGCGTCTGGATGCTGGCGAGGAAATGCCGGAATACTTCAAGAACCACCCGATTCTCTACGCCGGACCAGCCAAGACGCCGGAGGGCTATCCTTGCGGCAGCATGGGCCCAACAACGGCCAACCGTATGGACCCGTATGTCGATGAGTTCCAGAGCAACGGCGCCAGCTTGGTGATGATTGCCAAGGGCAACCGCAGTCAGGTGGTGACCGACGCCTGCCAGAAGCACGGCGGTTTCTACCTCGGCACCATCGGTGGCGTGGCTGCCGTTCTCTCGCAGAGCAGCATCAAGAGCATCGAATGCGTGGAATATCCAGAACTCGGCATGGAGGCCATTTGGAAAATCACGGTTGAAGACTTCCCCGCTTTCATCCTCGTCGACGACAAGGGCAACGACTTCTTCCAGCAACTGAAACCATGCTGCGCTTGCGCCCACTAATCTCATCCGAACAATGCCAGGGGACTTTGTAATATAATGGTAAAGAGAACAACTTGAGCCATTACCTACAACGCCCAACAAACAATAAAAGGAGGCAGACACCGCAATGATGTCTGCCTCCTTTTTGTTGGTTATTTTCAGGGGTGTTCAAAATTCAGAAAAATCAAGGTCGGTAAAGAGGCGCCAGCGCCCCTGAAAGGGGCTCATATTTAGGGTAGGGGCTTGCCCCTACCTC
>UQCW01000041.1 GCA_900539625.1 uncultured Prevotella sp. | reverse complement strand
ATTGATGAGCTGCGACGAGAGATAGGGGCAAGCCCCTATCCTGGAATATGAGCCCCTTTCAGGGGCAGCGGCGCAACCGCCATGCTATTTGGCTCAAAACCGCGCAGAGATTTTTCTGAATTTTGAACACCCTAATTATTTTCAAGGAACGCATCCCCTAAGTCTTTAGCTCAGCGGTAGTTCACTTCTTCTCGAGGATATAGAACTTAGCCGTTTCGCCTTCTGGTTCGTTGCCGAGAGAATCAGTCATGACCAGATGGCTGTCGTCCTTCACCTTATAATAAGAGCGTTCACCGCTTGAGGGGCGTTCAAGCATCAGCAAACGGCCGTCGAGCACATGCAAAACGCCGCTTGCCTCGTCGTGAGCATCCTTGCGGTCGATATAATCCTGGCGCAACTGGTAGGTGCTGTCGGCATTAACGGTGAGCACCGTTTTAATTCCCGGGCAGTCGGCTGCGGGAAGCACACCTTCGTATGTTCCGGCAACAGTTGCCAAATCCAATTCGCTGTTAGCAGCCGAAACACTGTCGGCAACGTTTGTTGAGTCGTTTTCAGAAGCCTCCTGCGCCGTCTTGTTGCCAGTGCAAGAGAAAGTCAAGGCAATCGAGGCGACTGCCAAAGCCATCAAATTCTTTTTCATTTGTTTCTATTCTAAAAGGTTTTTGATACGGCGAACTCCGCCGCAGCCACAAAAGTAGGTAAAAGTTTTTGTACGGGAAGAAGTTGGCTGGTTAAGTAATGGTAAAAGATGCGCGAACATGCGCCGCAACAACAAAATAAAAAAAACTGTCTATTTCCCTTCCCCAGCAAAGGAGGTGAAACAGACAGCTTTTATTTTATTCAGATATTCAGGAACTTACTTGATGACCTTCTTTCCTCCAACAATCACGGGGAATCCCTTTCGAGGCGTATGGAGGCGGCGGCCACTCATGTCATAGACAATGTCATTGCCTTCAATTCCATCTGCAACGGTTGCCGACTCTTCAATGCCCGTAGTGGGGAAATCGAAGTTGCCGTTGTCAATTCCTTCAAACACAAAGACGGTGGAGGCAGGCAACGTGAAGATGATTTCCTTGTCGATGTCAATGGGCACATTCATTTCCACGCCACGCAAACCGCGCTCACCAATCACCTGGTCGGCAAAGGAACTGCTCAGGGTCACTGTGGTCTTGATATACGCTGGAATGTCGAGCGCCTTGCGAAGGGTCGTTTTCAGCGTACGCACCTTGGTGTCGGGGTTGCGCAAGGCGAGCGTGGCCTTCTTACCGTTCCAGGCGCCCCATCCATAAATATTGGCAGTGGTGCCATCCCAAGGATTGCCGCCCACCCAGTGTGCGTCGGGCAAGACATCGGCATTTCGTTCTTTCCAGTCCATGCAGTCGGCAAGTTCCTTCCAAAGTTTGCCCTTCTGTCCCTTGGCATTCTTGATGCTGTTCATCAGCGCATAGTCGTTGTAGAGTTCCACCATGCCCGAACCGCAAGCAAAGGCGCAACGCATCTCGCGCACCACGCCATTGTAGCTCATATCCTTAGACACGTTGCCGAAATTGGAGAGGATGAACCCGTGGGTCATCAACGTGTTGATGGGGCAAAGTGGCGAACGCTGTACATAATTCTGATAAACAAGGCGGTCACGATAGGTGATCCATTTCTCACGGTCGGAGCCCACACCGATTTCGCCATAGTCATTCTCTTGGCGCCATGTAGCATCGGTGACATGATACCAGAAAGGCGAAGCCCACGTTCCCACAGTGGTATTGTAGAAGATGTCGGGCCGTTTCTTGCGCACGTCGTTCTCAATGCTGATGATGGCCTCGCAGTTTTCAAGTCCGGTGTCGGTCAGGTCGGGACCTACGGCAGAGAACTGGGCGCTGATGCCGTCGAACTTGAAGAAGCGGAAGTCATACTTCTCAATCATGTCGTTGCAACATCTCACAAAGTAGTCATAATATTTGTCGTTGCTGAGCTGCATGCCGCCTTGTCCCTTCCAGTAGTTGCGGCGATAAGTGCCGCTGGCGCCATATCCGCCAACTGGTCCGAGCCAGGCACCGACGCCTGCGCCCATTTGTTTTGCCAGATTGTCTTCCGCCGTGAATCCATTGGGGAAGTTGCCGTTGAAAGTCCACGTGCCGTATTCGTCCCAACCGTCGTCCCAGACGAAGGCAACGGGTTTCTTGCCGTATTTGTCATAGAAATCGGTTTTCCAATGTTTGACGACGTCGGCACATTGTGCATCGGTCATATTGCCAGTGTAATCGCCCTTGGTGCCATACACACCGCCATTTCCCTTGGCATTGTTGCGGTTGATGTTCAGTTCATACCAGGAAATATAAACTGGCATTGCACGCCAAGGCACTGCACGCTCGCGCTCGCTGTATGCCAAGAACGAACGACGCTGCTGCCCAGGAGCGACCAGGCCGACCACGGAACTGACATTCCATGTTTTTCCCTGCTTCAGCGTGGTGTTGCGCCGCCAATAACCCTGCATGGGCACCTCTGTCGGGGCAAGCATGTGGAGCGTGTCGACCTTGGTGTAGTTCAACGTGATACTGCCAGAGGAAGTCATGGCATCGTTTTTCTTCGACACCAGCATGCGCAAGGTACATTTGCCCTTCTGCGGAATCCAGAGGCTATAGGTGTTGCTTTCTTTAGACGTGCCTGTGTAGCCCACATGATAGTCTGAAGCAATCACGTTATTGCTCGCATCCAGCAAATCCACGCCCACGATGTTGAGGCGGTTGGCGCCGCTGGCATAAGCGAAGGTGGTGGTCAGCGTTCCGTTGCTCTCGATGAAGTCAACGTCCATCTTCTTCTCCAGAACATTGGGGTATGCCTCATCGAGTTCCTTCACGCGCGAAGGGATGTCGGCATCGGCCACTGCCGTCCAAGTATCTGGCGTCCAGGCGCGGAGCACCTCGTCGTCAACTTCAAATCTGGTCAAGGCAACATCTGCCATCGGGTTGCCGGAGGCCACACGGAATTCAGCAACACAGGCAAAGACGGCACCATTCTGCGAGGATTTGATGACGACCTTCACATAGCGGGCATTGATCTTCGCTGGCAATTTCACCCACACTTCTCCCAGGGAATAGGTCAGCGTGCCTGCCATCTGCTTCGTCAGTTTGTTGGCATCATCACCAGCCCAAATCTCATAGTCCTTGATATGTCCGTTCACGCCAACAGCAGCCTGGCGCGTGACGAAGCCCACGTATTCCACAGGTTGCGACCGCTGCATATCCACCATAAACCAGTGGGGCATCGCCTTGTTGGTGTTGTCGTCATAATGCGAATGCCAGTAAGTGTTGGCATCGCCGTCAATAATGGCTTCAGCCTTGCCAGTGCCGTTGTCGTTGTTCCATCCGTCAACGCTCACCTTCCAGTCGTTGCGGTCGTAGATGACGGTCTCCTCGCTGCCAGCGGTCTCTCCAGCCAAAGTCTGGGCTTTCACGCTTGCCTTCGGCAGGTCGTCGGCAATCAGGTCGTAGATGACAACCGGCACCGCAATTTTCTGGCTGAAGGTGACTGTGCCGTTGCTACTGAAATCGCTGCGCTTCGTGCCTGCCACGAAATAGCGCAACACATAAGCGCCCGTCTGCGGAATGTCGAGCGTATAGACGTTGTTGCTCTTCTGCCCGCCGGTGAAGCCGCTATGATAGTCACTTGCAAGCACCTTGCCGGTGCCGTCCACCACGTCGACCCCGACAATGTCAAGACGGTGGTTGCCACTTGTATATTGGAACGTGAGAGTCTGTTTGCCTGTCTTGCGAAACGACACATAGCCGCGTGCGCCCATGACATCGTCGGGCGAGACACTGACGTTGTCCACCTTGAGGTCTGCTTCCCGAATGGCCTGGGGAAGTTCCTCACCGGGAGCCCAAACAAACGAGCCTGAGTTCCACCCTTTGGGATTAAATGAGTCCATGCCCGCATTGGCCACCTGCGTTGAGTTCACGCCCATCGGTGTTTCCAGTCCTGCAAAAATCTTGTCGCTTGCCAACACTGCGCCGCGCGTGTTGCCAACCACCACAGGGACGGATTTGGCTGCTTTGTTGTTGACGACGTAGAGCATTGGCGTGATGGACTGCATCGCCTGGTCTTTATCGGCCGTCACTTCAAGCGTGGTGCGAAGATAGTGTGAGCCATCGCGCAAAACGGCATGCCACGTGACGTTGAGCCGATCTTTCTTGAACACGGCTTTGATGGCTTTGCCGTCGAAGCGGTCGGAACCCTTCACGGCATCGGCCTTGCCAGTCAGCGTTTCCTCTTCAACGCTGACAAGGGTCATGTCTGACGACGTAAATGACGTGCCATCGCCAAGCACCACCTTGAAAAGATCAGTGCCTGCTTTGAGGTTCATTTCTTCGCATCCGCCAAAAATGAGTTTGTCTCCATCTTTAACGAAGCGGGCGGAGAGCAAATTGTTTTTAAGGATGTATGTGCCATCGCCAACAACGAGCGACGCCGTGCTGGCCTGCTGTTGCTGGGGGAAGATGACTTTCTGCGCAACAAGGCCTTGCCCACCGCCCACGATGAAGCAGCAGATGGTTGCGCCGATTAACTTCTTACGGATATCAGAGTAAGGTGTCATCATTAAGGTTGGATTTATTGTTTGTAGATTGAGGTTGATACATATTATATATATAATATATATAGGACTGAGCATGCCAAAAGCCATATTCCAAGCGGCCTATACATTACTGGCATTCAGCCCCTTTCCCGACAAAGATAACTATTTTTTATGTGAAATTCCTGATTTCGGATAATTTTCTGATGTGCGCCCAAGCATCATCTGCATTCATCCGTGTTTTGAACATGGCCGCCACGGTGCTCTCTTAAGGTGTTCAAAATAGAAATATCAAAGGTTAGCGGTAGCGCCCTCGCAGCGGAGATTTGCACTGGCCCGCACAATCGTCTGTTGCGGCGCCAGCATTGTAGCTCACTTTGCTTGCAAAGTGAGGGCCACGAACACGTAGCGAACATGACCAACGCTCTGGGGCATGACTTTGTTGGATTTTCAGTGCTTGTCCGCCACAATATTCGCCCCCCTCACTTTGCGAGCAAAGTGAGCTACAATGCTTCGCCCCAGGCCACCGCCAAATGTTCGCGCGATGCCCCTTGCAGCGATGCCGCACTCGCTTGCTCGGCGAGCAGGAGCTCGCCGTTCCATAAGAGGGCATAACGCAAGCTGCGAGTGTTGGGCTGCAAGCCCAACCAAACTCATGTTCTCATATTTCCCAAGCAGTCTACATCCAGTCCCTTGTCCTCATGTTCTCTTGTCTTAAAATATCAACAAGTACTCTTGTCCAAGCTTCTCCCCGATAAACCGCAACTTACACATCTACCACTCCATATTCTTTGTGAGCCTTTAGTGTTAGATTAATGATAGATGGCAGCCACGAGCCGCCACCCATCACGCTTGTATCTTATAATATATCAGCACGTTACAGCTATTCGCCACCCAAATAATGATAGAATGAGTGGTTAAAAAATAAAAACATTAATCATGATAACCATGTAAATAATCATCGTATTTAGGTATTGTATAGTAGTTGAAACCAAGCTAACTTTGCAACAGTTAAGTAGGTGTTCAGAATTAGTTTATATTGAATTGCCCTACATGGATTGTATAAACTAATTTTGAACACCTACTTAAAACCAACGGCTTTAACCATACACTTACATAAATAAAAACAACTAAAGATTATGAAAAAAACTGTTATTATCTATGGCTCAAGCACAGGCACCTGTGAAGACCTCGCTGGCAGAATTGGAGCAAAATTGGGTGTGGACAACGTTATCAACGTAACCGACCTTGACGACAGCGTTATCGCCAACAACGACAACCTTATCCTCGGTACATCCACTTGGGGTGCAGGCGAGGTGCAGGACGACTGGTATGACGGCTTGAAGGTTATCAAGAACGCCGACCTTAGCGGCAAGACTGTAGCTCTTTTTGCCTGCGGCGACTCCGAGTCGTATCCTGACACCTTCGTAGGCGGAATGTTAGAGATATACAATGCAGTAAAGCAGGCTGGCGCCAACGTTATTGGTGCAGTTGCTACGGATGGCTATACATTCGACGACTCCGAATCGGTTGTTGACGGCAAGTTCGTGGGTCTGGCTCTCGACGAGGTGAACGAGGACAGCAAGACAGACGAGCGCATAGACGACTGGGTAGCCGAAATAAAGCCAAGCCTCTAATCAACATACCCAACAGTTAGTATTAACACATAAAACCAAGTTATCAATCATGCAGCAATCCACAGCAGTACCAGTAGACATGAAGGTTCTGATGAACCATATCTACGAATATAAGAAGGGAGTGCGCCGTATGGTTCTCTTCACTTTCAACAAGCAATACGAGGACTTTGCAATCCGCCGACTGGAAAGCCAAAACATCAAATACGTTATCCAGCCGGTTGGCAGCGACCGCCTTAATTTGTATTTCGGTAGAGAGGAGTGTCTTAACGCCATACGCATGATTGCAACACGTCCTCTCAACCTGCTCACGCCTGAGGAGGACTTTATGCTCGGGGCCATGCTTGGATATGATATATGCGCTCAATGCGAGAGGTACTGTGAGCGTAAGGACAGAAAAGGCAGCTAAGAGGGCGTGTCAAAACTCTCTTATTCTTAAATCGAGTAGGAGGTAAACACTAATCATAGGTGTTTATCTCCTATTTTCATGTTTACCGACCTCTCACATAGGGCGTTCCTTTTCGCACTTTGTTCGTTTATCATGTGCGCATGCTTCGCCACTTACTATTTGGCTCAAAACCGCGCAGAGATTTTTTTAGATTTTGAACACCCTACCTTTCAGGGGCAGCGGCGCAACTGCCATGTTATTTGGCTCAAAACCGCACAGAGACTTTTCTTGATTTTGAACGCCCTACCCTTGAAGGTAGGGTGTGATTACATGTCATACCCTTTGTTCTAAAAAGCATTTTTGTGTAGTTTACGATGCTACGTTTTACTGTTTTTTTTACTTGGTAAACGTAGTTTTTCCATTGTTTATGCCGTATTTCGAGATAAGACGCTGTCTTTGAGGTGTAAAATATGATACTAATATCAAAAATAGTACTCTAATTAATAGAGCTTGGTGGCAAGGATGAGAACGGCAATGGTTCAACCTCGATAGTCCGTAGGCCGCACGCCAAGGTTATGCGAAACGTAACGGCTAAAATAGGCTGGTGATGAGAATCCGAACATGTCGGAGATTTGCACAAAGGTGAGTGACTTGTCGCGCAACAGACGAGAGATGTCGAGCACCGTGTAGCGGTTGATCCAAAAGTTAGCGGCATAGCCACTGACAGACTTCGACACTTCTGACAGATACTTTGATGTTACACACAACTTATCTGCATACCAAGTCACTTCCCGGTGAGTGCGATATTCGCCGTTTTCAAGCAAGGAAAGAAAACGGCTCATGAGTGTGGCATATTGTGTGGAAACGTCCTGTTCCTGATAGAGAGAGGCATGGAAATCAAAAAAGTCGATGATGAGCGACTGCACTATATTTATCAACATATCATGATAGAAATGGTGGGCAGTCTGAGCAATGCGTATCTGCAAGTTGTCAAAATTGCGGCGACATTGATCAAACTGCTCCTCAGTAAGGTGCATGATGGGATTTAGGAACAAGGCCAACTGTCCTTTCATGCCATAGTTGCATTGCGGTGTGCATACTTCTATGAATGGTGCAGCAATATAAATCATTGTCACACGGAAGCTACTGTCTGCCTTGACCGACTGAACCAGTCTGCCTTGACGCACAATTAACAGGTCGCCACGTTTCATCTCAAGCCCCTTGCCGTTGAACATAATATGACACCTGCCTTCAAGACATAGCGCATGTCCCAGATAACCTTTATAGGCTTCTGTTCCTATTCCCGACAACGTATCGGTAATGATAATGTTCTTTTTCTGTTCCATAACACATTCAGATGATTGTTCCTACTGGATATAACGATAAACACGCGTATTTATTGCGCTTTGTCGACAATTCTCGAACCGCCAAACACCTCGCTCATCTTCATGGTAGAGAGGAGCTTGTCGATAGCCGCCACCTCCTCTTGCGAGAAACTGATGTCGGCAGCTCCGATATTCTCCTTCAGTCGGCACAGGCAGCGTGTGCCTGGTATTGGCACAATCCAAGGTTTCTTGCTCATCATCCATGCCAACGATATTTGCGCAGGAGTGGCATGCTTCTCCATGGCAAGTTGTTCTATCATTTCAAAAAGACATTTGTTCTTCTCGAAACTGTCCTTTTGATACTGAGGCATTGCTGCACGATAGTCAGTCTGCGTGTCAAACATCGATTCGGCGTTGTAACACTTCGAGAGCAAGCCGTTGGCAAGTGGCGAGAAAGCCACAAACCCCACACCAAGTTTCTCGCACACGGGGAAAAGGCTCTCATGCCAGCGTGCCATCATTGAATAGCGATTCTGCACGGCTGCCACAGGGCATATCCTGTGGGCACGTTGCAGGTATTCCGCTGTTGCTTCTGATATACCCCAATGTAGAATCTTACCCTCTTTGATAAGCTCACTCATGGTGTCTGCCACTACTTCGGGTTCAACATTCTTGTCAATGCGGTGCTGATAGTAGAGATCAATGTGGTCGGTACGCAGCCGCCTCAGGGAATTTTCCACCGATTCCCTTATCGCCTCAGGGCAAGAATCGGTGATGAGCGGATGGTTGCCAGGCAGTTCGGGATGGTCGAAACGTATACCAAACTTGGTAGCTATCACCACTCTGTCGCGATAGATCTTTAGGGCCTCACCCACCATCTCTTCGTTGAGGTGTGGATTGTCAGGCGTACCATATACCTCGGCGGTGTCGAAGAAGGTATAACCCATATCCACGGCATCTGCCAACAGCGACACAAACTCATCTTTTTTGACGGGGGTGCCATAAGCATGGCTCAGCCCCATACATCCCAATCCTACGGCAGACACACGGAGTCCGCTCATACCTAATGTTCTGAATTTCATAGTGTGTTACTATTTGTATTTAAACTTTACGATCAGTCGTCCAGTTTCCAATTGAGCACAAACTTCTCAGCCTGTTTGTAGTCCATGTTGAAGAAACGCTTCTCTTTGTTAAGACTGCGCATCTGTGCCATTTCCTCATCGGTCAGATAGAAGTCGAACACGCTGATGTTCTCCTTTATGTAGTCGTGACGTGTGGCACCTGGAATTACAGAAAATCCTTCCTGTATGTGCCAGCGGATTATTATCTGCGCCGGAGACTTACCGTGAACCTTGGCTATCTTCTGGATGGTAGGATCTTTGAACAACGCACCATTCGACATCTCGCCACCCAATGGGAACCAGCACTCGAGCTGTATGTTGTGCTGCCGGGTCTTCTGTTGCCACTCCTTGCGCTGTGCATACGGATGGCACTCTATCTGCATCACGGCAGGCTTAATCTCGGCAAACTCCATGATGTCGTTGAAAAGCGAATCGGAAGCATCAAAATTGCTGATGCCGAGCGAGCGTACCTTGCCCTGCTTGACCGCCTTCTCCATATCGCGCCACGCGCCGCGATAGTCACCCATAGGCTGATGCACATAAAGAAGGTCTATATAGTCGATCTGCAAGCGTTCGAGCATCTTGTCGATAGCTTCCATCGTCTTGCCCTCGCCAAATTCGGAAGGCCATAGTTTGCTCGTAATCCAGATTTCGCTGCGTGGAATGCCACTTTCCTTTACAGCCTTGCCCACTCCGCGCTCCACACGGTAGGCGTGGGCGGTGTCTATGTGGCGGTAACCGCATTTTAGGGCATAAGCCACGGCATCCTCAGCCACACTGTCGCCCGGCACGTTGTATGTGCCGATGCCAAAGCGCGGCATCCACTGTCCATTGTTCAATTGTACATAAGGTTGTCCGTTCACTTCTTTCTCTGTTGCATTAATTGTTGTCGTACCCATTAAAAAGACCATGATGATAGAGAAAATTCTTGAAATTCTCATATGCTTTGTTTTTTAGATAAGCACAGATTGCATTATCGGAGTCATTGACTCCAAACACAACCTGTACTTATGTATATATATGAAATGATTATGAAAAAATTATAGTTTCTCTTTCAGTTTCCTTGCCTGACTTTTGTCGTTCGCCATACCCTCATAGGTGAAGCCGTACATTCCGGCAAAGCGGCTCATGGTGTACTCGCCGTCGTCAATCATCATCTTTGTAGGTGCGGCACCTTGATAGAGGAAGAAGAGTTTCTTGCCCTTGAACGAGCCTGGCTCTATTGGTCCGTAGAAGCGTTCGAGCAACACGCGCACCGATGCGCAGATGTTGTGCCAATACACTGGCGAACCCATCACCACAATGTCAGCATCCTTCATTTTCTTGTACACCTCGTCAAACTGGTCACCGTCCAGGGTCTGACCATATACGTTGATGCGGTAGTCGGTGAGGTTAAGCGTCTCATACTCATTGCCTTCAAGCAGCACCTTGGCGAGGGCAGCAGTGTTGCCTTCGCGGTTGGGACTTCCGTTGATGAAGAGAATCTTCTCTTGTTTGTCAATCTGATTGTTCATACTCTTATTGTTTCTCTTGCATGATGCGCCAGCCACAAGCACGAGCAGCATAGCGCAAATTGTTAAAATTCTTTTCATTACCAATTGATTTATCACATAACTTCTTTCAGTATCTCAAATATCTCGTCGCGTGACATCTGTCGGCAGCAGCCGGGAGTGATAAAGCAGGTGTCGGCAGCGGCACGAAGCATCCGTTCGTCGGTGATGCCCATTTCGCTCCAATGCGTCGGCAAGCCTATCTCCTTGATGAAAGCTTCGAGGGCATCAATGCCAAGAGCGGCTGTCTCGGCTTGCGTAATACCCTTCACGCTCCATACCTCTTCTGCCATGCGTGCAAATTTCTCCTTGCCGGCATCAAGCAAGTGGCGATAGACAGCTGGATGGATTACCGCCAGACCCTGTCCGTGGTTGCAGTCGGTGTAGGCACCGAGTTGGTGCTCTATCATGTGGCACTGGAAGTCTGTCACCTTGCCGAGCTTCAGGATGCCGTTCTCGCCCATCGCCGAAGCCCACATCAGTTCTGAGCGGGCAAAGTCATCGTCGGGATTGGCGATGATGGCCTTCAGGTTCTTGATGACACTACGTTGCACGGCCTCGTTGATGCGGTCGCTGAGATTGCATGTGTGGGGATGACCTAAATAGGTCTCCATACAATGGCTCAGCGTATCGAAGGCCCCGCTGATGACCTGTTTCATCGGCACGGTTTTCGTCAAGTCTGGGTCAAGGATGGCAAAGTCGGCAAATACACCCCACATGGCGCCCTTCACTTTTTTCTCTTCGTCGGTAATCACGGCTCCGTTGTTTTGTTCTGAGCCAGTACCGCTGGCGGTCACGACCACACCAAGCGGTATCGGGGTATCTCCCATTGCCACAATTTTGCAGCAGTCGGATACCGAGCCGCCACCTACAGCGAGGATGAGGTCTGCCTTGGTTTCCCGTGCCAACTGCTGCCCCTCCTGCACCTTCTTCAACGTTGGATTAGGCATGATGCCGCCAAAGTCCGTCACCGTCTTGCCTGCCTCGTTGAGCATCGCCACAATGCGGTCATACAGTCCCGTGCGTTTCAATGAACCGCCGCCGTAGGCCAGCATCACGTTCTTTCCGTATTTCTGCAACTCATTCTTCAGCGAGTCCTCAAAACATCCCTGCCCGAAATGGATGCGGACGGGAAACTGATAGTCAAATCTGTTCATCTTCTCTCCGTTTACAAATTATGTTCCTTCAACCATTCACCCACGAGGTCGGCAATCACGTCGTTGTTCTTCTCTTGGAACATGAAGTGACTATTACCGTATATCTGTTTCTCGGGCAGATAGATGACCGTTGCGTCGCCTCCGTCGGCATTATACTGCTTGGCGAAGTCGCGGCACTGATGGAGCACCATCTTCCAGAAACCTGTCGATTGGATGTCTTCGGGACCATTCTCAATGTAGTCACCAAAGAGGAACAGCATGGGAATCTTCGCGGCCACGAATTTCTTGTAGGTGTCGCTGCCCACCTCGGGAGCGAAGCCAGGCTCTACGGCAATAATGGCTGCCATATTGTCCGTGTCCGTCGCCCAGCCCACGCGACCGCCCTGCGAGTGAGTCACGTAGATACTCTTTTTGCCCGTCATCGTCTGCACATCCTTCAGCACAGCGCTAAGTGCCTTGCCGAACAAAGGTTGGTCATAGTTGCCCGTGTTCGGCGTCATCTGGCAGAAGAACTCCTCTAAAGCCTCATCGCCCTCGGGGAACTGCGAACCCTCATAGCGCTCAGGAGCCACGCGACCGATGCGGAAGTGGGTGTACCAAGCCTGTTCGCCCACCTTGAACTTTCCGTTAGCCACATCGCCCGGGTCGTTGACAATTTCCTCCGTGGCACCTGCAGCACCACGTCGTGGCTGGTCAACAAGAAACACCGAGTAGCCTTTCTTCAGGAATATATCGCTCCATCCCTCACGTCCGTCGGGTGTCGATTGCCAGCCCGTGCGTGTCTGTCCGTAGCCGTGCAGGAAGACGATGGGATTACCATTCCCGCCTGCAGGAATTTGATAGAACGTATTGGCATGATCCACGTGTGTCGTCGTGCCTTTGCGCTCACGGTCGAGCCAGTTCTGCGTCGGGTCATACTCACCCGGAATGGCCTCTGTCACCCGTCCACCAGACGAGAACACGCCCTGCTTCTCAATCACCAAGCCCTGCGGCTTCTGTTCTGCCTGACCCGTGCAGGCCACGATGGCGACGGCTGCTACAGCCAGTGCGCCGAAAAAGAAATATTTCTTCATATCGTTCATGCTTTATTTGATGCTGAAAAGGTACACAATAATTCCCGAACTCCTTTGATAAAAAGTTTGGGGATAATTTCACTTTTTGCTTAAAATCGCGATAGGTCTTTACTTCATAAGCACCTTCTTAGTCGTTTCGTTATTCATACGGGTGATGTTAATCCCTTTCTGCAAAGTGCTCACCTGCCTGCCGTCCAATGTGTAAATCTGGCTCATTCCATCGTTGATGCTGCTTTGGACACTCTCGATGGCAGTGGGCGTGAAGGTGTGGTTGTAGGTGTAATCCTGAAAATTGCCGAAGCCGTTGTTGCCATAGCCAAGACGGAACGAACGGCCAGCATCGCCCCGGTCGATGGCGCGGATTGCCTCCATCTCTGCGTCTGTCAGCGCGAAGTCGAAGATACTGATGTTTTCGAGAATATGGTCGGGATTGGTCGAGCCGGGAACGGGACAGAGACCTTCCTGCATGTGCCAGCGGAGGATAATCTGATAGGCTGTCTTGCCGTGAGCCTTGGCTATCTGCTGGATGGTCGTGTTGTTGGGATCGTTGCGGTTGTGGTTCAGCGGATACCAGCACTCCACCTGTACGTCGTAGTTCTCTGCGTACAGTTGTCGGGCATCCTTACGCTGAGCCAGTGGGTGACACTCTATCTGTGCAATCTGGGGCTTAATCTCCGCATTTTCCATGATGTAGTTGAACGCCTCCATACGGTTGTCGAAGTTGCTGATGCCGAGGGCACGGATGCGGCCAGCCTTGTATTCCTTCTCCATCACGCGCCAGCAGGCAAGGATGTCAGCCAATGTACCTGCGGGATGGTGGATATACACGAGGTCGAGGTAATCGACTTGCAGCCTTTCGAGCATCCCGTTGAAGGCATTCTGCGCATCAGCCAGATTGCCCGAAATCTTGCTTGTCACCCAAATCTCCTCGCGGGGTACGCCGCTTTCCCTGATGCCCCATCCCGCGCCGCGCTCGTTGTAGTAGAACATGGCATCGTCCAGATGGCGGTAGCCTGACTGAAGGGCCGCGATGACCATGCCGCGCACGGTCTCGTTGAGTTCTTGACGACGGCTGGCATTCTCCATGCTCTGCACCTGCGTGCCGAGTCCGAAGCGAGGCATCATCACACCATTGTTGAGTCTTACCAGCGGCACACCTGCCACCGACTTGATGTTCGACACCGCCTGAGGTCCGCCGTCAGTCGTGTTCCCGCCCGGTGCGGGCTGAGTCACTTCATGGTCGAAATTGGCAAGTGCATAATCTTCACTCTGTGCCGAAGCAGCGATACTCAGCAGCACAGCTGCCAGCATCCCGAATAGTCTTGTCTTCATACGTTTGTTATTATTTTTGATTAATGAATTATCTTTCTCCTATCCACGATATTGATTCCCCGTTGCATCGTATTGCGACGGATGCCGTTCAAGGAATATACGGAATCTTGTTGTCTTGTGTTTGCTTTTGCTGAATGGATGGCTGTTGCACCTGACTGGCTCTGCCAGAAGTGGACGGCATCTTGGAGCCAGCCTTCGGCTACGGTGCCAGTGCCGAGGCCGAAGCCGTGGGGCAGACCGTTATATGAGTGGAACTCGATGGGGATGCCGAGGGCTGAGAGACTTTCAAGGCGGTTCTGCATGGTGCGCCACGAGGCGATGCCGTCGCTGGTGCCGCAGCAGGCATAGGTGGGACCGTCATATGGTGAGACGGTGGTGTAGCCCGTGTATTGCATGATGACCGCTGAGGTTTGGGGCAGGTCGGTGCGACCCGTTAATGAGCGCAAGTTGCCACTATTGCCCAACGTGGCTGCCATCCGTGCGCCAGCAGAACCACCCCAAAGCGAGTAGCCTGTGCGACTGACACCCAACTCGTCGGCGTGGTCGCAGATGTAGGCGATGGCACGGGCCAAGTCCTCGTAGGCATCGCCGGGACGATAGATGAGCGCAAAGGCATTGTAGCCCAACTTCGAGAGTTCGAGGGCATGGGGGAATGAGTCGTGCATGGCTCCCACGTAGGAGAAGCCACCACCTGCGTTGCAAATGGCGAAGGGGGCATTGCTGTTGCCCCGAAAGAAGAACAGCCCTGTGTTGCGCAACTCTGGATTAGCCTGTTTCTCAGCCTCTGTATAGATATCGATGAAACAGTTGTCGGCATGGGCACGGAGATAGTTGCACACCTCCACCGTCTTGTCGGGATCGATGTAGTTATACCACGTCAACTGGAGTTGTTCCAGCGTCGTGCCGCTCCAATATCCTGTGTTCACAGGGAATATCAGTCGCCCATAGTCGCCAAATACAGGGTCGTTCATCACGTCACTGATGCGACTCTGACGTGTATAGTAGTTTGTCTTTGTCTCAGTATTTGTGGATGGAAAGAAGAACGGCAGGGCATTGTAGATGTACTCGATAGTCGGACGGTATTCATGCTGTGCGCCATCTTTCTCGTGGAAGGTCATGTTCTGTAGGGTGAACATCTCCGTCAGTCCGGCCATGCCCTCAACCTGATTCAGCGTCTCGCGGTAGGCCGAGTCGTTATGGCAGATAGACGTAAGCCGTATTCTGCCGTACCGCCATAGTCCCGTCCGCACAGTCCCGTGTGTCGTAGTCTATACGCACCACCTCGCCCTGCCGGGCCGTCTCGCTGAGATAGCCGTCAGGTATCGCCTGCGTCTTGTTCACCAACTGCGTATAACCCTCCCGCCCCGCCGGAGCCTCCGACGGACTACTGGCAGGTTCTTCCGCATGGCCCGAACAAGACAGCAGACTCAACCCCAGCATGCTAATCAATGCTTTCTTCCAGAACATCTTTTTTACCTTATTTCACTAAATACTTTTGTCCGTCCATGATATACAGACCCTTGGCACTGCCTCGAAGCAAAGTCACGAGCTGTCCTTGCAGATTGTAGATGCCCCGCTGCTGACCATTCTTTGCTGCCGAAAGGGTCTCAATCCCCGCCACGATGTCGGAGATGCCGAGTATGAACTTGGTTGGCATGCGATGGTCATTATACCAAGCATCCCATACATCCTCATCCATCATGGCTTGAGCCGACACTATCTTGCAGCAGTCGATGACGGAACCACCGCCCACAGCAAGAATAAAGCCAACCTGCTCCGAGCATGCTATCCGTGCGCCCTCCTGCACCTTGGCGTAGGTAGGGTTAGCCATGATGCCGCCGAAGTCTATCACCGTTTTGCCCGACTCCTCAAGCCATGCCTTTACTTTGTCATAGAGTCCAGTGCGCTTCAGTGAAGCACCACCATATGCGAGCATTACGCATTTTGGCCTCTACACGTTTCATTCCTTCCTTGATTGCGCTCTCTGCGCATCCCTTCCCTTACCAAAATGCTGGCGGACTGGGTATTCATAATTGAAACTGTTCACTGTTCTATATCCTTTCTTCTTATTATTTCGTTACTTCTTCTAATACCTTTCTCAAAGGTTCTGAAGACATCTTACCCAAATTTATTTCCACAATATTGAGTAACGCCGTGAGTTGCTCCTTGGTGATGCCAAGATGCAAACAGATGCCTATGTGTCCTGCCGCCATCGGCTCCACACCTCCAACACCAGCAAGAAACGAAACCGTTGCCAACTCACGCTCACGGTATGATAGCAAGCCACGCTCGAAGATGTCGGCAAAGAGATGCTCTTTCAGGAACTGGTCGATGGCAGGAGCAAATACACCATAACCGCTCTTGGGGTGTGCCGAATTGATTCCTGAGAGCGTCTGAAGAATGGCAGCACCACGGTTGAACTTGTTGTCCTCTTGCTTTGCAGATGTCGCTTCCTTGCCCATTGTATCGTTGATGCCTCGCGCCTTACGGTCATCAAGCACTTTCATAAAAGTCTGTATGGCACGCAGGCTGCGCGGAAAACCACAATAGGCATAGGCTTGAATCAACACCTCCTTTATCTCGTTTATGGTCAGACTAACTTCCAAGCCTTTTGCCAAAGCTGTTGGCAAATGCTCCAAATCACCTTTGCCCGTATAGGAAGCGATGGCTACAATAGCTTGCTCGCGTGCGCTCAACGCATGGTTATCATAACCAGATTTCGTGGCATAGACGGCTGATGTATATTCCTCATCGGTTACGGGCTGCAACCATATAGGCTTGTTGATGTTCGGGTTGCAAGAGATGGCAATGTGCGCAAACCAACTGTCTGGCGCTGCACCATGCCAATGTTCCACTCCAGGCGCAATCTCCACTATGTCGCCCGGAAAAAGGCGACGTGCAGCCTTGCCACGTTCCTGATAATAACCGATGCCAGCTGTGGCTATTAAAATTTGTCCTCCCGTATGCGAGTGCCAGCTGTTGCGGCAACCTGGAGCAAAGGTTACGTTTGCCATCGGTACGTTGAGCTCTTTTTCCTTGGTTACAGCCGACAACCACACGTCGCCCGTGAAGTTTGGATTGGGCGAAAGTTTTGAGCCTAACGGATATGGTTGCTTGAATGATTCGGCAGTCTGTGCCGTTGCAAATGCGGGAAACGTAACGGCAACAACTGCTGTTAAAATTTTATTCTTTATACACATTTTTTAGGACTTTCTTTAGCGCAATCAATTAATTATTTCAGTTTGTCTCCAAAGAACGCTGTCAACTTCTTTACGACTTGTTCCACATACTCCGGAACATAATATGTCTTGATGTGCGTGGCACCTTGGATAAGAAACAGTTCCTTGTCTTGTGTTCCAGTAGCCTTGGCGTAGCATTGCTCTGTCATATAGAACGTGTCGGCAATGCTGCCAGCCATCATCAGCAAAGGCTGGTTGATAAGGTACATGCTCTCGCTTGCATCAAACGCCATCAAGTCTACAAGACTACTCTTGGTGTAGCGGAATGTGGAGTTGGGATGTGCATGTGTCTGAAGATAATACTCGTAGCCGTCGCGATAGAGGTCGTACGGCAATTTGGCAGCCTGCTCTGGCGTGATGCCACTCATGTCGCCTATATATTCGGGTGCTTCACCATTGGCTTCTTTCTGTCGAGCGGCACATGCATCGGCAAGACGCTCCTGCACCTGACCTATCTGCGAGTCAAGAAAGCCATTGCGGCGCACTATTCCCGTGTTGAACAGACTCAACGTAGCCACCGCCTTGAAACGCTTGTCGGTTTGCGCAGCCTTCAACGTATATCCACCGCCACCACAGATGCCGAGGATGCCTATGCGTCGTGCGTCCACACCTGGATATTGCACCAATATATCGGCGGCACGGTGAATATCTTCTATGCGGTTGGCTGGCTTGTCGGTGTTGCGCGGCTCGCCCTCGCTATCGCCTTGATAGGCGGCATCGAAAGCCAGACAGATATAGCCGTTTTCTGCCATACGCTGGCTGTAAAGTCCCGCCACCTGCTCCTTCACTCCTCCGTTGGGATGAGCCACAACGAGAGCCGGATAACATTTGCTCTTGTCATAATTGGCTGGTGTATATACGTTTGCCATAATCTTCAGTCCGTTCAGGTTGTAACTGATACGGTGAATGTTCACCCTGCCTGGCTCATTCGCCGTAAGCGCACCTTTATAAACCAATCCGAAGGGATTTTGGTTCGGACTTTTTATTGTGCTAAAGTTTATTTCCGTAAAAGGTTCGTCTTTAGCCTGTTCCACCTTTTTCTTTGCCTCCGCAGTACCGCATACAAGTGATGAGAGGCAAAATATTGTTGTCAGAATTTTGTTAATCATGCTCATATATTGCTATTACTTGGAAATCATATTTATCTGTTGCAGCCATGCCTTCACATTATCAGCCGAACTTGCCGAACGTTCACGCGACACGCTGAAGCCCGTTGCCATCGTTGCCTCTGGTTCCAACTGTGATATGACATTCAACGAACCCGACCAACCGCTACCGCCATGAGACGAGAATGGAATGATGGTTTTGCCCTTGAAATCATATTTATCGAAGAACGAGTACATCGCCATCGGCATCTGATACCACCAGATGGGATAGCCAACGAACACCACGTCGTAGTTGTCGAAATCCTCGATATTGGTTGACAACGCTGGATGTACATTGTTCTGACGCTCTTGGTTAGCCTGGTCGGCAAGCTCATCGAAATTGCCAGGATAAGGAGAAGCGGTCTGTATGCGTACCATGTCGCCACCCGTGTTCTGCCGAATCAATTGGGCGAGATACTCCACGCTACCCACCACATTGTCGTTAATCACAAGTCGGCTTGCCGAAGTACTGGCGTCAACACCATCGGGCAGTGGTTCAGAGAAATAGGCGATGAGCACCTTGTGGTTATTGCCTGGTACAACCTCCTCCGTTCCATTGGGCGCATCGTTGTTGTTGTCGCTGGAACAAGCTGAGAAGCCAATAGCAAACACAGCGAGTATAGAAATAATGATGCTGGAAACTTTTTTCATAAACTTTTATTTTTTTGAGTTGATATATTTCTTTCCGTTCTGTATTACAATGCCATGACCGTCGGGAACCATTCCGATGACAGAATATAAGCATCCGCATGCCTGTCTGTGCGTGCATGCCCAAAAACATAGTCAAGAGCAATGCCATGAGTAAAATTTTCTTCATTGTCATATTCTTGATTTAAAATTCCGCTGCAAAGTTACGGAGGATCAAGAATAGAGGCTTTACGATAAATTCGGGGTGTATTGCACAAAATTCGCGTGAAGGAATCTTGTTGCAGACAGATTTCCCAGACAAACTGGTTCTGAATGCGAACCGACAATTCTTTAGGGACATTTTGCAGAATCTTATAGACAACTCTGTGAAAGCAATGACGGCATCTAACCAAAAGGTAATCCGATGCTCATACAAAGTCATCGATTCGCGGCCGCGAGTAGCGCTACCAGCGGCCGCGAGCAGCGCTACCTGCGGCCGCGAGTAGCACGAACAGCGGCCGCGAGTAGACAACTTCTCCTTATCGCACGAAGGGCACCGACCGAGTGGTGGCGGAAATCTGTCAAAGACGCAGCGTCTGCCCGCTGCCGACGCGAGGCGCGAAGGCAGGCCGGAATGCCCCATCCCTCCCGTGGCCAAACGCCGCTATCCTCGCCCCTTCTCCCCTCTCCACCACGCTCCTTCGGCTCCTCTTTTTCTGACATTTACCAATTGCATCCAGCAAAAAGAAAAATAAATTTTAAAAAAAATGACAAGTTATTCCCCGAAATCAATAACTAATTGTAACTTTGCAAGTAATGAGTTCAACTTGGCTTTGAGCCATCCTGCTTTTCCGCCCACGTTGGAGATTTCCAGGCAGACCGTCCACACAGAACCCGGCGGCCACCTTGCCGCTCCAGACCTCTGAGAGAAAAGCAAGAAGCACACGAGCCACCATTTAACACCATAGAAAAAACGCCATATTATGCTGGAGACTTTCTATCGAACACATGCCTATCTCATAGAGCATTTCAATGCCCCAGTAAGACGCGCCCTCATGGACAGCATCGACTGGAGTTACCGTCTCATCGGTATAAAAGGACCGCGCGGCGTCGGACGAACGTCTTTCCTTCTGCAATATGCAAAGGAAAACTACGACTTCCGCCTACACCAATGCCTTTACATTAGCTGCAACAACTTCTACTTCCAAGGACGTGGCCTCGTCGACTTCGCAGGCGACTTCGTGAAAGCGGGAGGACAGGTGTTGCTCGTTGACCAGGCTTTCAAATTGCCAGATTGGAGACAGCAATTGTGTGAATGTTACCACAAATATCCGCTCCTGCGCATCGTCTACACCACAACGTCGGTGGACGAAGCTGTGCCAGACACTTCGGAACTTGCAAGCATCTCACACACATACGTGCTGCATGGTTTCTCGTTCAGAGAATATATCAACCTGCAGACGAAAAACATGTTCCAGCCGCTCTCGTTTGAACAACTCATCAGCGACCACGACCACATCATCAAAGGCATCCTCCAGAAAGTGCGCCCTTGGCAGTATTTCCAGGAATATCTCCATCATGGATACTACCCGTTCTTCCTCGAGAACCACAATTTCACGGAGGCTTTGCTCAAGTCGATGAACGTCATGATTGAAGTGGACCTCCTCTTCAACAAGCAAATCGAACTGAAATATCTCTCACGCATCAAGCGACTGCTCTATCTGCTGGCGGTTGAGGGCGGAACAACGCCCAACGTTAGCCGCATGGCAGAGGCCATTGGCACGAGCCGCGCAACGGTGATGAATTATTTCAAATACCTCGAAGAGGCACGCCTGATTAATATGGTGTACCGCGAGGGGGAATCGTTCCCGAAGAAACCGGCGGCCGTGATGCTGCACGACACGAACTTGCTCTATTCCGTCTATTCCCACAACATGAGCGAACAGCTCATCATGGAAACATTCTTTGTTAACACGCTGTGGCGACACCACACGGTGAACAAGGAAAGACGCGACGGATTCTACAAAATCAACAACTCAACGGAAATCTGCGTCTGCGACCGCCTGCGCCGCATCAAGACGGGAACAAACCCCATCTTTGCACGCTACAACATCGAGGTGGCACGCGACAACGAAATTCCTCTCTGGCTCTTCGGCTTCCTCTATTGATGCCGAAGAACGGTTGGTTGGGGATGCCGACAAGCATGCGCTTTTCTGCATCCCCAACTATCACCTTTTTCTGCTTCGCACAAGTTCTTGCAGTAATGGTGAAAAAATAAGTTGAGCAATTTTGACCTATATTTTTGTTGGTTTTGGAATTTGGAAGAGGAAGCATAGCGGGCTATGTGACCGATGACAAATTTCAAAAACGGCAAAAAGGCAGGGCATAAGAAATAACTTTTTATTCCTTACTCCACAAAATTGGTCAAATTATTTTTTCACCATTACTTAGGTCGCTCCTAACTTTCCATAACGGAACGACCGCTTTCTTGTGCAAAAGCACCCAGCTCCCCAGGCTGGAAACAAAAAACATTCTGCCGCTTTCGACGAACGTTTTTTCTCTTTAAAAAAAATTAGTTTTTACCCCCCCCCGAAAATTTCGGGGGTCGAAGGGAAAATGCCAGGACCGCCAAGGCGAAAAGGACAGAATTAGAGATTAACAAAAAACAAGGGGCTTTGAAAAAACTGGTGCAACAGACTACAAGTTGCCAGAAGTCACATGAAGGCATCGAAGGAACATTGCAAAACGATGTGCCTGAAACCATCTGCCGCAGGTGATTTCCCGAGAGGACTCAAGCCATCTGGCCGAACGACCTCAGGATTCAGGAAAGCATCTCTCAGTTCTCCCCTAAAGAAATTCACAACTCTGGTGGACGGCCGTAGGCCATCCGCCCAAACATCAAAACTATATGAAATTTCTGACAAATTTCTTCAACTGGTGTTTTGGTAAGAAAAAACTACCCTACTGGTGCATCATCATCTTCGACATCCTCCTCTGCTTCCTCAGCGGATTCTTGGTCTTTTGGCTCAGGAGCTACGACATCAAGGCGGAGGATCATTTGCCGCTGTTTAGCACCTTCTGCGCCTTTGCCGCCATCAACCTCATCGGCTTTAGGCTGTTTCACACTTATTCGGGCATCCTGCGCTATTCGCAGTTTATCGACCTGCTGAAGGTGCTCTACGCCAGTGCCTTTTCTTTCATACTGGCAGAGGTGTTCAACTTCTTCGTCAAGCAAGTCGGATGGAACGATTATTTCTTCGTCCTCACGGGCCGCATGATTGTCATCATCTATCTGAGCTCGGCACTCTTCATGTGTATCTCGCGCGTGATGATCAAGTCGATTTTTGAAAGCTTGCGGATGGGCGGCAATGCGCAACGCGCCCTCATCTACGGCACGCACGCTGGTGCCATTGCCATGACCAACGAGGCACGCAACATCAAACCGATGAAGTTCTCCATCGAAGGCTACATCGGAGACTCCAAGCCACACTATGACGAGCGCCTCATGGGCAAGCGCATCTATTCCACGCAGGAAGACATCGTGAAAATCATCGAGGACAAAGGCATCAAAGCCATTCTCGTGAGCCCGCTCATGCACAAGATGTTTGTCAACAACCGCAAACTGCAAGACGCGCTCATCGGTGCCGGCGTGAAAATCTACATCGCCCAAAATGCCGAGCGATGGAGCAAAAACCAGAATATCAACGAGCATGTGCAGCTCCGCGAGGTGAAAATCGAAGACCTCCTGCCACGCGACGAAATCGAAGTGGACATGGAAAAGGTTGGCGCACTGCTCAGCGGCAAAAAAGTGCTCATCACGGGGTCGGCTGGAAGCATTGGCTCGGAGATGGTGCGACAGATTGCCGTTTACAAACCTTCTGAAATGATGCTCATCGACCAGGCAGAGACGCCGCAACACGACATCCGCCTGATGATGAAAAACGAATACCCAGACATCACGGCGCACACCGTGGTGACGAGCATTTGCAAGGAAGACCGCATGGAGGAAATCTTCAACCAATTCCAGCCCGACTATGTTTTCCACGCTGCCGCCTACAAGCACGTGCCGATGATGGAAGACAACCCGAGCGAAAGCGTGCAAAACAACGTCTGGGGAACGAAGGTGATTGCCGACCTCAGTGTGAAATATGGCGTCAAGAAGTTCGTCATGATTTCCACCGACAAGGCGGTCAACCCAACCAACGTGATGGGCTGCTCCAAACGCATCTGCGAAATCTATGTGCAAAGCCTCGACAAAGCCATCAAAGAGGGCAAAATCAAGGGCATCACGCAGTTTGTCACCACCCGCTTCGGAAACGTGCTCGGCTCCAACGGCTCTGTCATTCCGCTCTTCAGCAAGCAGTTGGCGGCTGGCGGACCGCTCACCGTCACGCACCCGAAAATCATCCGTTTCTTCATGCTCATCCCTGAAGCCTGCAAACTGGTGCTCGAAGCTGGCACACACGGTAAGGGCGGCGAAATCTTCGTGTTTGACATGGGAGAACCGGTGCGTATCGCCGACCTCGCACGCCGCATGATTGACCTCAGCGGAGTGAAGGGCGTTGAAATCAAATACACCGGACTGCGCGAAGGCGAGAAACTCTTTGAAGAGGTGCTCAGCGAAAACGAAAACACACTGCCTTCTTTCCATAAGAAAATACGTATTGCGATGGTGCGCAACTACGAATATGAAGACGCCGAGAAGGACGTGGAAGAACTGCGCGACATCGCCGCACGCTACGACGACATGGAAACCGTGCGCAAGATGAAGGACATCGTTCCAGAATACGTCAGCAAACACTCACGCTGTGAGGTACTCGACAAAAAGGACGATGCCAAACCACAGGAAAAGAATGACGCAGAAGTAGCGACACAAGCATAAGCAACATCCGCAACAGGTGTCCTGCCTTGGCATGGAGAAGCCGACATCAAAGGGCTTTACACGCCAACGCTGGACACCTGTTTGATGTATAGTAAGACCCTGCGCACGACACCTACTGCAACTTTCCCAAACGACCAACCTTGCCTCTCACTCTTACTTGTAAAAACACACCCCTTGACCATGAAAATTATTCTCAACCCCAAATACGAACGCCTGCGCGATTATCTCACTCACATTGACTTCCACTTTGAACAGGAAGGCAAGGAGATTTTTCACGACCGCAACGTGGTGCGAACGCTACGCGTTGACGGACTGACGCTCTGCGTGAAACGCTACGCGCCGCTTTCGCTGCGCGGTAATTTGGCCATCCGCCTCTACAAGACATCGAAAGGCAAAAAGGCTTATTTCAAACCTTTCAAACTGCGCGAGCGCGGCTTCGAGAGTCCGGAGCCCGTGGCTTTCGTGTGCTACCGAAAAGGCCTGTTCTCTTCGGTCATCTACCTCGTCTGCCTGCAATCGACCTACCGCTATTCGCTCGACCGCATCATGGACTTCTCCGACGAAGAGCGCCGCGAAATCACAAGAAGGTTTGCCAGCTTTGCGGCACGCCTGCACAACGACGGGTTTCTCCACCGCGACTTCTCGGCCAGCAACATCCTCTTCGACAAGGTGAACAACCGCTACCACTTTGCCCTCATCGATACGAACAGTCTGCGCACTGGACATCCCGTGAGCATTGAACGCGGCTGCCGTAATCTCTCACAGCTCATCGGCGACGAGGATTTCTTTAAAGTCCTGGCCGACACGTATGCCAACGCGAGAAATGCCGACGCCGGCACTTGTCTGCAACACATCATGCAGGCGAAAAGGTTGGGTGTTCAAAATTGAAATATCAAAGGTTAGCGGCAGCGCCCTCGCAGCGGAGATTTGCACTGGCCCGCACAATCGTCTGTTGCGGCGCCAGCACTGTAGCTCACTTTGCTCGCAAAGTGAGGGCCACGAACACGTAGCGAACATGACCAACGCTCTGGGGCATGACTTTGTTGGATTTTCAGCCGTGTTTAGCCGCCATAAGTAGGTGGTCGGAATTATTTTTACATTTGAAATGTTCTATCGGGATGCAGATACGCCACCTTGGTTGAAGGAGCAATGCGGGCATTGC
>UQCW01000040.1 GCA_900539625.1 uncultured Prevotella sp. | reverse complement strand
TTTTATGGCCACCCTTTGTAGGTTGGATGTTTTTCTGCTCTTTACTTTTTAGAATATTATCTCGAACTCGCGTTATATAAATGAATCAGCCCAGTCTTTGGCTGAAGACTGGGCTGAAATATTATTAGAGGTTTGTTTCGCGAATTATCAGTGGATGGCAATTTCTGCAAATCCCATTGGTTCGCCGGCGTTGATCATGCGCGTGGCCTTGAGGCGGATGTAGCGCGTGATGACGGGGGTGAAGAAAAGCGACTGTAGCGTCGGGTTGTTGCGGATGTTGGAAAACTCGCCTTGGCTGATCATCTTTCCTTCCTTGTCGGAGGGCGCGGCGATGGCCGTCAGCTCATAATGGCTGATGAGGCCCTTTGGCTGTTCCGACTGGTCGGGGAGGTAATGGAACGATGAAATGGTGCGCTCCTGGCCGAGGTCGATGACGAGTTCGTTGCCGTCGATGAAGCAGTTGGTGCGTTCGTTGCGGTCGGCCGCCGCCTTGGCCTTGTCGGCTTCCTGATTGACGAAGGAATAGGGCAGGGTGGTGGCAATCTGCGACGTTGACGGCAGCACCTGGTCGGCATTTTCTCCTGCATCATAAACGCCGAGATTGTTGATGCACAACGGGCCGCGAGAATCTGTGAAGCGCACGCGGATGCCCTTCGAGGTGACACTCTTGAAGCGCAACAGGCGCTTATAGCCAATGGTGGTGGTCTCTTCGTTGAGCGATACGGGCAACCATTGTTTGCCGTCTTGGTATTCCACGACGAACGACTTGACGCGCTGTCCCAATGGAATATATTCTTGGAGCATCATGCGGTTCATGCGTTGCGGTTGGCGGAACTGATAGGTGACGGTGGCCGTGTTTGTGCCGTCGGTCGTGGCCCAGTAGGTGTCGTAATCATTGTCGGTCATGGCCGTCGTTGAAAAACGCTTTCCGCGTGTGTTCGTGGCTTTGGCCTTCATGCCGGCAATGAGGTTGGTCTTGAAGTCATTGTCGATGATTTCGCGGAACTTCACGGCGTTGGTTGAGTCGATGGGGTGGATGAGGCCATCGCGGTTGACGGGGAAGTTGAGCAGCATCGTGCCGTTGTGTCCCACGCTGCGATAGTAGATGTCGGCCAGCTGTTGCGGGCTTTTCACTTGGTTGTCTTGCTGCGCATGGTAGAACCATCCCGGGCGGATGGACACGTCGCATTCTGAGGGCGTCCATTGGTCGCCGTCGGCGTGGCCATATTGCAGTTCGTAGTGTTTCGGATAGCCCGGATAAACCGTGTTTTTTCGCAGGAACGCCCAGTTGGTGGCACCAGCGATGCCGCGTTCGTTGCCCACCCAGCGGCATCCAGGACCGCCGTCGGAAAACATGACGGCCTTGGGCTGCAGACTGTCGCAGAGCGCCTGAATGTTTTCAAATTTATAGTAGGTGCGTCGGTCGATGGTGCGTCGGTCGTTGGCACCGCCATACCATCCGTCGCCACCGTTGGCACCGTCGAACCAAATTTCAAACACTTCGCCGTAGTTGCTCAGGAGGTCGCGTATTTGGGCGTAATAATAGTCGAGATAGGCCGGTGTTCCGTAGTCGGCGCGGTTGCGGTCCCAGGGCGAGATATAGACGGCGAACTTCATGCCCTGCTTTTTGCAGGCTTCTTGCAGTTCGCGCACCACGTCGCCTTTCCCGTCGCGGAAGGGCGAGTGGGCCACGTTGTAGTCCGTTCCCTTGAAGGGCCACAGGCAGAAACCGTCGTGGTGTTTCGCCGTGAAGATGACGCCCTTCATGCCAGCGGCTTTCAGTGTTGAAACCCACTGGTTGCAGTCGAGGCGTGCGGGATTAAACGTTTCCGCTGGTGTGTCGCCGTAGCCCCATTCGCGGTCGTTGAACGTGTTGAGGCCAAAATGGATGAAGGCGTAGGTCTCCATCTTTTGCCAGTCGACTTGTCGCTGTTCAGGCAACGGGAGGATGGGCGCCGGCGCGTTGTTGGTTTTCTGGGCGCCCAATGGCAGCAGGCTCCCCGTTGTCAGGAGCATGGCGCAGGCCAGCGAGCGGACATTTCTTAAGGAATGCTTGTTGGTCATGTCGTTGTCAGTTTTGTGGAAAATATTTGTTCAGCATCATTTGGATTTATACGACACCTTCTCGCTGTGGTTGTCGTCGTAGATGACCTTCTTCAGTTCTTCGGCGCTGATGGAAACCGCGTCGCGCGTCAGTTCTGGCACGTTGTAGCTCTTCAGGAGCAGTGTGTTTTGTTCTGGGTCTTCCTGCGGCAGGAGAAACGCCTTGTGGTCTTTCCCGTTGCGGTCGAAATAGGCGATGTAGGCGCGGGAATAATTGTTGTCGCCGCGTCGCGATGCCACAACGAGCCAGCGTCCGTTGCTGCTCCACGCATGATAGCTGTCGGAGCCGTCGCTGCTTGCCTGACTGAGTTTTCTCACTTCGCCCGTCTTGAGGTCCTTCACGTAGAGGTCTGACGTGGTATGCCAGATGTGGAACTGTCCGAAGTCGCCAAGAGAAAACAATACGTAGCGTCCGTCGGGGCTGATGCGCGGCAGCGTGGCACTCTTGCCGATGGCCGCGCAGTCCATCTCGACAACGGGTTGGCCGAAGGAGCGCGTCTGTTCGTCAAAAGTGAGGCTCATCAAGTTGTAGCGCAGACTGTCGTAGAGGCTTGTGACGGCGTTCTGTCGCGTCGGGGTGTCCGTTCCCTTAAATTGTGGCACATAAGCCGAGGTGTAGTAGAGTTTCTTGCCGTCGGGCGCCCAGCAGGGGAAAGTTTCGAGGTGGTAGTCGGTTTTCAGGATGTTGGTCAGCGTGCCTTTGTAGCCATCGAAAAACACGAGGTCGGAGCCGAAGTCCATCACCTCCACCTTCTGTCGGTCGTCGATGTGGAACGCCTGTCCCGTTTGGTTGGAAGAGAACACCACCCAGTTGCGCGTGGGATGCCAAGTGGGGTAGACCGTTGACGAGAGAATCGAGTCACACTTCATGTTCCATTTCTTCGCCTTGCCGTTTTCAACGATGATGGTGCCGCCGTGGGCGCTACGCACATGGAAGAGCATGCGCTTCGTGGTGTATGCCTGGTAATTGTGGCAGTTCACGCAGTGGTTTTGCAGCGAGTCGTACGAGCGGTTGTTTTCGTAGATGGGCGTCTGCGTGAAGTTCGTCAAGTTGCGCTGGTAAAGGCCCATCTGGCGATAGAGCTCGTAGCTCGGCTCGATCAGACGGTAAGAAAGATATTCATCGATGGGCTCAGCCACGTGGAGCTGGTAGGCGGGATGTTCCAGCCATTGTCCGTCGCGGTGGGAATAGAGCGTCACGCTGAGCGTCTTTCCTGCGTTTTCGTTAAGCAGGGCGTGCCAGGCCTCCGTGTCAAACATCAGTTTGCCATCTTTGCCAGCTGCTGCCGTGATTTCGCCGCCCTTTTCCCCTTTGATGCAAGCCGCGAACTCATCGCCGTCGCTCTTTATCTGCACGTTGAGCGGTGCGATGTTTTGCGGGATATAGATGTCGCGGTATTCCGGGAAAATGTCGGCCGCTTCCTGTGTCGGCGTGGCGTTGTCAGGCACCCTTACCTCGCTTCCGCACGATGCCGTTAGCAAGGCGGCCAGCGCCGCAGCCGCTATGGTTTTGAGATTGATTGCCATGATTCTTTATGGATTTTTTTGAGTGTTAGTTGACGGCCGTCTGTGTGTTTTGTTTCACCTGGGCCTGGTCGTTGTTTTCGCAATAATAATAGTAGAGGTACGTTCCCACCCAGTCGGCCGCCAACGCGGTGCGCAACTTGTGGTTGTATTCATCGCGGATTTTCAGTTTCTCCGCCTCGCTCTTCCCTTCCGAAACGCGTTTGCGCTCGTCGAGAATTGGTTTGGCTTCCGTGATGAACGCCGTGAACGTCGGTGCCTGCATGCTGACGATGTTGCCAAACTCCGCGTCGATAGAGGGGTCCTTCGTGCTCATAATCGTGATGGCCTGCTGCAATGATTGCGGCAACTGTCCGCCGTGTTTCTGGGCATAGACGCGGATGAGCGGCATCGCCGCTTCGAGTTCCTTGGAATAAAGGCGGGCGGCGATGGCCGTTTCGAGCGAGGCATCGGTGCCGCGCAGGAGTCCCGCGTTGTAGCCGAGGAACGTTGGGGAACGATAATTCTGCTCAAAGAAATGTTCCTGCGGTTGCAGCGCCAACACCTTGTGAAGTTCTTCGTCGGCATCAACCCGTTCGCTGTTGCCAATCATAGGTTCGTATTTCTCAATGAATGCCTCTTGAAATGGCACCTTTTTGAGTATGGTCATATATTTTTCTGCCAGCACCGTTTCGTCGTTGAGGATGGCACAGACGGCCATGCGCTTCAGATTGTAGAGCGACGGGCCGTAGAGCACCGTATAATCCATCGCACAACGATAGGCCGTATTGATGAGTCCCGCATAGAAACTGCAGTCGCCCGTGAAGATCGTGTATTCCTCGTTGCCGTCGTGGCGTTCGAGGCGCATCTCGGGGAAGTCGTAAGGAATGTCAAACTGGCGCTCCAGAAGTTGGCCCGTCTGTACGAGTCCGATGGCATAGTAGGCGGCAACGGAGCGCGTTGGGCGCTCGAGGTCGTGAGCGTCGTCGACCATGCCTTCAAAATCGCCGTCCATCATGCGCATCTGCATGCGTGCCGTCAGAATCTCCGCCTTGTTCCATTGCAGCGCCGTGGCCGAAAGGGCGGCGGTGAGCACCACGGGAACCATCCAGCCCCAGGCGCGTTTCGCCTTGGCAGCGTCGGCCGCAGCTTCGCATTTCTTCCGTCCCCATGAGAAGCGGCCCGCCAAGGCCAGCAGGGCAGCGGCCAGGAGCACGGCAACTGGAATGATGAACAGCAGCGAAGGCTCGCTCTTGTAATAGAGGTTCAGTCCGCGACAGATCATCCATAGCACGACGCCCCCCGGCACCAAAGCCGACACGCCACGCCAACGGCGCGGGATGCAGAGCGCCTTGTCGGCCAAAACGGCAGTGAGTGTCAGGACGAGGCTCAGCAGCGCGGCCCCCACGTAGAGGTTGCTCATGCTGCAGAGCAACCAGCGGCCCCAACAATAGACGGTGCCCCAGGACTGCGATGTCAGGAAAGCCATCTGCGTGCTGTCGTTGGTGATGAAATTAGCTTCAGCGGTGCGGCGAAGCATGTCGCCGTAGACGCATGTTGAAAAAACATAGAAGCCGGCAAACGTGAGCAGATAGGCCCACGGCAGGCGCTGGAGCAGGGAGCTTTTTCCTTGCTCTTTGCCCGATGCAGCAACAGCCGGCTCACTGGCCGGCTGTGCTTGGATTTTGTGTTTTTTGGTCATAAGTAAGTATTCAAATATTTATATCATATCAAAGCAGGGAAACCCCAGTTTTGATATTGCCTTTCAACATTATTTATCTGACAACCACCTTCTGCTTGCCAACGATATATACGCCAGCATTCAGACCTTCCACCTTCGTGATGGGCTGGTCGAGAGAAACCGTGCGCACGAGCTGTCCGCCGAGCGAATAAATCTTCACGTTGCACGTCTTGTTCGTTTCGATGACGATGCAGCGGCTGCCGCCTGTGGCCGTGAAGAAAGCCTCGTTGGCGGTCGGCGTCTGTATGCCGTCGACAACAGGAGAGTAGTTGTATTGCTTGTCGAGAAATTTCAGACGGTCGGCAATCCATTGCTTGATATAGTCAACGTCGCCGAGGATGTCCGTGTGGTATCCATTCCAGCGGTTTTGCTCGCGCACATCGGCGCCACTCTCCCGGAAGAGGTTGCCATAGTCGAGGAAGCGGTTGGTCAAGCTCTCTTCGCTGAATTGCTTCGTGCGAAGTTCGGCATAGCGTGTCTTCAAGTCGTTAAACCAATTCCACTTCGAACTGTGGAACAGTCGGTAGAAGAGCGTGTGCGTGCCGTGTTCATATTGCGTGATAAACTGCGTGAAATTCTGCGCCGCCTTCGTGTATGACTTCGAGCCGTCCCATCGGATGCCCCATGTGCCGTCGAGGTCCCACGGCGTGATGCCAATCATCTGAGCGCATTTCTGCGCCTTCTGGTCGTAGTTGAAGAAAAACATGTTCTTGCCGTGGTTGTCTGTGGCCAACATGAGTTCGATGAAGAGGAAATAGTCGCGCACGACAGGATAGTCGAAATAATTCTTCACTTCCTCGTCAAACACATAATCGTCGGTCGTTGCCACGAAGTTCACAGCGTTCCAGAGCGGTCCCCAGTCAATCTTCTGCTTCTCCCAGTCGGGATATTTGATTTCGTAGCTGGCCCACGTCTCCTGCTTCAGATTGTTGTTGTATCCGCGCGGTGAGCGTCCGGGATAAGAAGTCGAACCCAGGTCGTGGCCCATAAACACCTCGTAGCTCCATTGCGACGATTTGTAGAGCGAACCGTGAATCGTGTCGCCGACGGCCTCCGTTGTCTCCGTTGCCGGCTTTGCGTCCACCGATTTCTTCAGTCTCAGCTGCTTGCGGTCCATCTTCTCCGTCATGCAGTAGAGCCCGTGGTAGCGTCCGTTGAGGAAGACCTCCACAAAGCGTCCTCGTGTGCCCGTCTTCGCCTTCTTCTCCCATCCGTTGCGGCGGTGGTAAGGTTTCGTGGCGAAATCGTTCCAGAGATCGGTCGAGACGCGGTTGCGCATGCAGGCCCCGTCGATATACATGGCGTCGAGAATCCAGTTGTTGTCATTCCTCAGTCCGAAATATTCGCGGTCAACCGAGTTGCCCTCGCTGTCGATGAGTTTAACGGCATAGCTCTTTTTCGGGTATCCCTGTGCCGAGGCGCCGCGGTAGCGGAATTTCGCCACGAACGTCGAGTCATATCCCGCGATGTCTGGGTCTGTCACGCGGAGTGTGCCCTTGTTATAGTACGTGCCGTTGCAGGTTGACACCCTGATTTCAACGATGGGCAGAAACGTCATGTTGAGCGGCGTCGTGGCCACTTCCTTGTCGTCTTTCAAAATGGTCATCATGTAGGCCTTTTCGCCGCTCGCGTTCTGAATCTCGATGATGCCTTCCGCGTTGGGCGTCTCGCCATCGATGGCCAGTTCATATTTTCCGTCGTTCTTCGCCCACTTCACTTCAACCTTCGCCGTGAGCGTTCCCGTTTCGCGCGTCTGCTGAGAGAGCGAGAGGTAATACTGTTTCGCTGTGGAATCAAACGTCAGGTCCTTGCCGTTCACGCGCAGCGAGTCGACATACGCTGGGAAGCCCTCAGTTGGGCGTTCGCCGTTGAAACTGATGCCCTGCTCGATGAGGTGGTTATAGTGGCGCTTGTCTGAAGAATAAAACACGAAAGTCGAGCCGTTGTCAACGTTGTATAATCCCACGGCGCGATACCCCGTGAGCTTATAGTCGTTCCAGTAAAGATACTGGCTCTGGTAATAGTTCGTCTCCGGCAAATTGTCCTTCTTCGCGATGGTATATCCCGAGTTCTCGTCCGTTTCCGAGAATCCGAAGCTCCACACGTTTTCGCCCGTCGTTCCGCTTGCGAGCGTCAGCCCCGTGTTGCCGTTGTTGTAATAAGTGTAGTAAGTCGACACGTATTTCTTGTCCTGCGTATAGACGTTCACGCCCGAGCCGCAGGCCGTGAAATAAAACTTCGTGCTGTTTTCTTCGCTCTGCGTCAGTTCGTTGTCTGGCACATAGACAAATTGTCCCGAACGTACATTGCGGATGCGGTAGAGAATCGGGTCGTTCACGTTCGTCGTGACCACCACCGGCATCGCCAGTCCCGTCCGTTCCCAATATTCTCCTTGTTTGTTCACGCCGCTCAGTCCGCTCAGCGCGTCTTCGTCTCCCGTCGTTCCCCCCGTGTTGACCACCTGGTTGCCCTGTTCGTCATAGAGTTGGAAGAACCCATTGTCGGTGCTTGCCGAAGAATACGTGCCAAGCAAGTAAGAACCATCCGTGCGGAGGTTGAAATATTGCCCCGGTGCCCCAGCATTTTCAATGATGAGCATGCCCGTTGTCGTCTCCGTCAGCGTCCAAACGGCGTAGTTGTCGTCGGCCGTGTTAGAGAGCTGTATGCCCTTGGCTGTGTATTGTCCTGCGTCGTTCGTCAGCTTCCCGCTTTTATACACCATATACTGCCCCGTCGCGGCATTCTTCATCGTGAAACCCGCGCCCTTGACAGAGAGCACCCACCAGGCATCTTCGGGCACCGCCTCCAGATTCGTGGCATAATAGAGAAACGCTGCGGCGTCGTGCTTCTCTCCGAGCACAACACATCCGTTGTCATATCTCTGGCAGGTGATGCGGTATTTCGCGCCGTCTTTGATGGTCGTGACGGCCTGCGAAACCATCGCCAGGCATAAAAGAGAGAATAAGAGTAAAAATCTTTTCATTTATTTGAGTATGAAGGTTGTAGATTCTTGTGCTGTCCCTGAAGGGCGGGTGTTCAAAATTGAAAAAAAAATAAGATTGGTAGAGAGGCGCCAGCGCCCCTGAAGGGGGCTCATATTTAGGGTAGGGGCTTGCCCCTACCTCTTGGAGCCGATTTATGAACCTTGCCCCTGTAAGGGGCTCATATCTCGAATCTTATTGCGGGGCAAGCCCCGCCAACGATATGCGCCCCTTACAGGGGCAGCAGCGAGAATCGATGAGTTGCGGCGAGAGATAGGGGCGAGCCCCTATCCTGGAATATGAGCCCCTTACAGGGGCAGCGGCGCCGCAACCGCCACTTTTTTTATTTGGCTCAAAATCGCACAGAGATTTTTCTGTATTTTTGACACCCAACCTTGGCGGTTTCAGTTTCAAGGCGTTAAGTTACGAAAATAAGGCAGAGCGACAAAGGGAATGGCGGGAAAATGTGAACGCGCCGCCGAATCTTACCGCGTTTTGTCGCATTCTATAAAATAATTATCAACACCTATTTATCACCAAACCGCCACCTTCTTTCCCCCCACCAGATAGATGCCAGGCGCAAGTCCGTCCACCTGCATCAGCGACCGGGAGAGATTAACGGTTTGCACCAATCGTCCGCTCATGTTATGGATTCTGACCATTGTCGGCTTCGTGGCGTGGAGCGTGATGCAACCTCTTCCCCCTGTGGCGTCAACAAACGAGTCGTTGGTCAACGGTTGTTGTATGCCGTTGATGATAGGTGAGTAATCATATTGTTGGTCAAGATGTTGGATGCGTTTCTCAATCCATTCCTTGACATATCCGAGGCTGTCGGCGATGCTCTTGTGCTGAGCTCCCCACCGTTGCGCCTCGCGTTTGTCGGCACCGCTCTGCGAAAGCAAGTCACCATAGTCGAGAAAACGGCCGATGAGACTTTCGGCAGACACCCCCTCGTTGCGCCATTCTGCGTAACGCACCTTCAAGTCCCTGGTCCAGTTCCATCTGATGCTCCTGTTCAGACGATAGAAGAGCGTGTGATGCAACATGTATTCCGCATAATCGTTGTCGGGCGTCGTCGTTTCGTCTTTCTTGCTGTCCCAGGTGCTGCCCCAGGTGGCATCAAGGTCCCAGGGCGTGAGCCCCAACATTTTGCTGCATTCAGAACCCCTCTGGTCGTAGTTGAAGTAATACATATTCTTGCCGCGGTTGTCCTTTGCCAGGATAATTTCCGCGAAGAGATAATAGTCGCGAAGGACGGGGTAGTCAAAAACGCATCCACCTCCTCATCAAAAGCTTCATCGTTGGCCGTTGCCACGAAGTTGACCGCGTTCCAGAGCGGTCCCCAGTCAATTCGTTCCTTTTCCCAGTCGGGATATTTAATTTCATATCCAGCCCATCCTTCCCGTTTCAAGTTGTTATAGTAGGCCGAGGGCGCTTTCTGTGGATAAGTGTTGGCATCGAAATCATGCCCCATAAACACCTCATACGTCCAGTTGACAGCCTTGTAGAGCGTGCTGTGGATGGTGTCGAGCGAGAGGTACGCGCCATTCTCATCCCTCTTTGCCGCCACAAATTTCTTCAGCTTCAGTTGCTTGCGGTCAATTTTCTCCGTCATGCAGTAGAGCCCGTGGTAGCGTCCGTTGCAGATGACCTCCACGAACCTTCCCCGCGTTCCCGTCTTAGCCTTCTTCTCCCATCCCTTTCGGCGGTGGTAAGGCTGCGTGGCGATGTCGTTCCAGAGGTCGGTCGACACGCGGTTGCGCATACACACATCGTCGTTATACATGGCGTCGAGAATCCAGTTGTTGTCATTCCTCAGTCCGAAAAACTCATGATCGAGCGAATTGCCCTCCGCATCATATAGTTTCACAGCGAAACTCTTCTTCGGATACATCGTTGACGACGCGCCGCGGTAGCGAAATCCAGCATTCATCACGGCGTCATACCCATCCTCGTTAGGGTCTGTCACGCGCAACCTCCCCATCACGTAGGAATCCGTGTTACACTTCTTCGCGCTGACTTCAACGACAGGCAGAAACGTCATGTTGAGCGGCGCCGAGGCCACAATCTCCTCGCCATTTCTGAGAATATCAATCGTGGCTGGCATTTCGCAGTCAATATTCTTGAGGCAGACGCGCCCATCGTTGCCAACGACCTGTCCGCAGATGCGCAACGAGAGCCCCTCAGCATCCCCTGCCCACTTCGCTTCAACCATCGTTGCCAATCGTCCGCTTTCGCGCACCGTGTCGGGGAGCGGGAGAAAAAACTCCCTGTTGTAAGCATCGTAAGGGAGGTCCTTGCCGCCCACGCGCAACGAGTCGGCGAAGGCCCAGAGTCCGTCCGTCGGCCGCACCTCCTCCTCGCCGCCAGCCGTGATGGCCGGCGCCCCCTTCTCGTCAAACAATTGAAAGCACCCATTTTCGGAGCCCGCCGAAACATACGTTCCCAGCAAGAAAGAACCATCCATGCGCAGATTGAAAAACTGGCCCGTCTGTCCCGCATTTTCAATCGTGGCAAACCCCTTGTCGTTTGGCTCAATCATCCAGACCGCGAAATCATCCTTTGCCGCATCGGAGAGCTGTATGCCCTTGGCCGTGTACAATCCAGCCTCGTTCTTCACCTTCCCTTCCTTATACACCATAAACTCTCCCGTGGCCGCATTTCTGAACGTATATCCGCCGCCGCGTTTCGAAACCACCCACCAGGCATCGGTGGGCACCTCCGCCCCTTCCGTGTCGTAAAATAGCAGCGGCGCCTTGTTGTGCCGCTCTCCGAGAACGAGACATCCTGTTGCATACTTCTGGCAGACGATGCGGTATTTCTCGCCGTCTTTAATGCCCACCGCTGCCATCAAAACGAGCGGCAGAGAGAGAAGCAAGGAGAAGAGAAATATTTTTTTCATGGTGTTGAAATTGAATGGGTTTTTAGTAATAATAGTCCACTACTAAGTAACTGCGGGGGCGCAACAACAAACAAAACGTACGCCAGCCGCCGACATGCTGCAAAGGTAGTGCAAACCGAATGCAGAGCGTCAAGCTTGCTTGAACGCTATGCTGAGGTGCCGCCTACCTTATGCAAAGGTACAAAAATATACTTACAAAACATTTGCGGTCCGCCATTCCTTATATATACCTACACCATAATATATACCTACGCATTATATATAATATACACCTACACATTATATATAATATATTCATACCCACATCTGATGACCCCTCCGCCGCCGTCCCGATGTCGCCTTGTGCGGGCCTAACCACTCAAGGAAGAAAATACTGAAAAATGGCGATTGCCCAGGATTCCTTCGCTGCGTAATTTTGCACCGTCAAAAATCCCCAATATGCCCATTCTTCAGAAACAGATATTGTCAGCATTCACACTGGTCGTTGCCGCCTCTGCCGCCGCACAATCTCCGAAGCCCGCCATCACGGGCTTCGTGGTCGACGCGCAGACAAAGCAACCCCTCGTTGGGGCCGTGGTGCGCGTGTCGGGAGCTTCCGTTTCCCCCACAGCCGTCACCGATGCGCAGGGGCGCTTTGCCGCCAGGGCAACGGCCGGTGTTGAAGCTGATATTTCCTATATGGGCTATGCCACGCAGCGCGTCAAACTCTCCGCTGGTGCCACCTACGCGCTGCTTCCGAAAGCTCACCAGCTCAATGGTGTGGTGGTCACGGCAACAGAGTCTCTCGGTCTGACGAGCGCCTCCACCATAGCTCGCCATGCCATGCAGCATCTTCAGCCCTCCTCTTTTGCCGATATCCTCGAACTCCTGCCGGGAGGCTACTCACGCGACCCTCAGCTATCTTCCCCCAGCACCATACACCTACGCGAAGTTCCCATTTCCAGTAGCGACTATCAGACCTCAGCCCTCGGCACCGCCTTCGTGATCGACGGGGCGCGTGTTAGCACAAATGCCAACATGCAATATGTGGCGGGCGCCACCGACAGCCGCGCCCTCTCGCGCGACTTCACCGACCAGGGCGTCGACATGCGCAGTCTCTCCACTGATGACATCGAGCGTGTGGAAGTGGTGCGCGGCATTCCCTCCGTGGAATATGGCGACTTGACGAGCGGCGTGGTGAAAATCACGCGGCGCAAGGGCGGCCATGCCCTCTCTGCCCGCTTCAAGGCCGACATGAACTCCAAACTCTTTCATGCCGCCAAGGGGCTTGAATGGAAGCCCCGCCAGCTCGCCCTCAATGTCAGTGCTGATTATCTCATCAGCAGGGCCGACCCCCGAAATCCGCTTGAAAACTATTCGCGCCTCACGCTCTCCGCCCGTCTTCACAAGAAAAACTCCCTGCGGCGCTATCAGTCGGCATGGAGCCTGAATGTGGACTACGGCGGTTCGTTTGATAAAGACAAAGTCGACCCCGAACTCAACTACGGTGGTGTCGACCGCTTTTCGCAGCAGTTCAACCGCTTTTCCTCCGATGTCTCTTGGACGCTCACTGCCCGCAAAAGTGAACGCCTTTGGCTGAAAACACTCGACATTTCCGCTGCCTTTTCTGCCGAGGCCGACCGCACCAGTCGTACGCGCCTCGTGCAACTCGACCGCCAGACACCGGCATCTTTGGCGAGGGAAGACGGCGAACACGATGCTGTGCTCATCACGCCCAACACCTACACCGCCACCCAGCTCGTGGAGGGGCTGCCCGTGAGCGCCTATACCAAAATCGCCGCCACCATCGCGCCTCCCTCTTTGAGTGTGGCAACGGCATCGCTGAGAGTGGGCGCCGATTGGCAGTTCGACAAAAACTACGGTCGCGGCCAGGTCTTCAACCCCCTGCAGCCGCTTTACCCCTCCGCCTCCTTGCGCTCGAGAGCCTATAGCGCCATCCCCGCCTCGCATCAGGGCGGCCTCTTTGCCGAAATCAGTGCCAGTCGCCCCCTCGGCAATTTTTGTGCCGACATCCAAGGCGGCGTGCGTGCCTCCTCCCTTTTCAATCTGCCAAAGGATCGTCTGCTCCACGGCCGCGTCTATGCCGACCCCCGCCTCAACCTCGGCTTGACTTTGCCGCCTCTCGAAATTTCAGGGCGCGACCTTACGTTGAGACTGACGGGCGGTGTTGGCTGGCACACGAAGATGCCTACGCTCAACCAATTATTCCCCGACAAGGCCTACCTCGACCTCGTGGAACTCAATTATTACCATGCCGTGAAGGAATACCGCCGTGTGGTGATGCAGACTTACGTGGTAGACGCGACAAACACTGCCCTGCGTCCTGCACGCAACCTCAAGTGGGAGGTGGGCATCGATGCCTCATGGTGGGGCAATCGCCTGACGTTGGCCTATTTCAAAGAAAACATGACATCGGGTTTCCGCCAGATGGCCGTCTATGCCCCCTACACCTATAAGCGTTACGATGCCTCGGCCATAGATGGCAATGCGCTTACGGGGCAGCCCGACGTGTTGGCGTTGCCTTACGACATGCAGACCGACCTGCGAGCCTATTACCTCACCGCCAACGGCAGTCAGGAACTCAAACGCGGGGTGGAATTTACGCTTTCCACGCGGCGCGTTCCCGTTGTCAACACCCGCCTGACTGTCACCGGCGCGTGGTTTAAAACCGAATATCGCAATTCGCAAGACGTCATGGAGCGCCCGAGCCGTGTGGTGGGCGGCAGTCAAGTCAATGTGGTCGGTATCTACCGTGATGCCGACGGATACATCCGCGAGATGACCAACACCAACTTCACCTTCGATACCGACATCCCCTCTTTGCGCCTGGGCATTTCGCTCTCGGCCCAGTGCATGTGGCTGACAGCCAACCAGAGCATGCCGAAGGAAAACCGCCCCCTGCGCTATATGGACGCTTCGGGCATGGTGCATGACTTCACGGATGCCGATGCTGCCAACCCCTCCCTCAGTTTTCTCGTGCGCACCTACAACCCCTCGCTCTACGACCGCCAGACCGTTCCCTTTTCCATGAACGTGAATCTCAAGGCCACCAAGCGCCTGATGAACGACCGCCTGATGCTGGCGCTCTTTGTCAACAAACTTTGGGATGCGCATCCTGATTATGTGAGAAACAATTTCAAGATACGCCGTTACGTCACGCCTTATTTCGGCTTGGAAGTGAATATGAATATCTGAGGCGGCCGCATAGTCGGTTCGTCTCCAACAGGAGGAAGTGCAGAAAAACGTGGTCCGAAGGAAAACGTTTGGAAGGCCGTCCCCACACTCAAAAATTCAGAAATCATGCTGACAAATGTTTTATTGAAAAGTTGCTGGGTTGCTTTGGCCCTGTTGGTTGTTTGCATCCCCATTCTGTTTGTAGCCTGCCAGAAATCCAATGACGACTACTATGCTGAAGCCCGTGTGCGCCTCGTTTTGCCCGACAGCCTCCGTTTGGAAAAGCTGCAAGGCACCGTCCGCCTGACGAATCTCAACAACAAGCAGTCGTTCACCACCTCCACCTTCCAGGCTGGCGAAGCCTCGCTCGAAGTTTTTCGAGGCGTGTATGCCGTCGACGTGGAAGGCTCCGTGCGCTATGCAGCGCCCGATGGCACAAATCAAACAGCCAATTTCCGTGCCAGCACTCCTTATATAAAGGTGCTCGACCATCCGTCGCTCGTTAGTCTGGACATCATTCTCATGTGAGCCACAGCAAACAGGTCGCCGCCATCCCTTAAACAAATCCCCCCATTCCGCGACATAATGAACACCCCTTTTTCAACGTGCCTCCGTCTTTTGATATTCCTCATCGCCACCGTAAAATCCCTTGCGGCGTTAGCAGACGTAAGAGGCATTGACACCCTTTCTCTGGCAGAGCACGCCGATGCTTATCTCGACGCTTTGAAGCCCGTCGATGGCAATCCCGCGCTGGAAGTCCGCCGCTATGCCACCAGTCTGTCGCGCATTGCAGCAACAGCCGAGAACCACCGGGCCGTCCGTCCCTTCTTCTACCAGTTGGGCCAGGGACAGAAAACGCTGCTATTCACGGCCGACTCCCATTTGCGTCTCTCAGCGAACACGGCCGTTTGGGGCCTTGCTGAATATGCAACGGGAGAGCGTCGGCGCGTGAAATGGAACTCCACGGCCGATTTCCTCTTGCTCTATCCCTATGTGATGGCCGACACCTTGGGAGGCGACCTCACGTTTGAGCGTTACGCCTTCAAGGCCGGGTGGGCTTCGGCCTGGAAGAAAATAAAAATCGGCGCTGAGGCCCGCTTCCGAGCCGAACATGAATATCGAACGACCGACCCGCGTCCGCGCAACATCGTGACCGACCTCACGCTGCTTTTCGGCGCATCAGCCCCTTTGCTGGCGTCCCATGAATTGGGACTGACTGGCGGTTTGCGCTTCTATAAGCAGACAAACCATGTGGCCTTCCTTCGTGAGGCCGGCGTCATACCCGAATACCACATGCTCGGATTGGGGATGGACTATAAACGCTTCTCCGGCAACAACGCCTCTGCTTATTATAAGGCCACGGGATGCGAAGTCGGCATCGACCTCGTGCCAACGGGTAAAAGCGGACTGATGTTCTCCACACAGTATGCCTATACCCCCTACCATCGCATCCTCCCCAATCTCAACGCCCTGCCCATCTCGGTGCTCGGCGTCCAGACGCTGAAGGGCGAGGTGGGGTGGAGGCAGGGCCAGCGCGATGGCTGGCTGCTGAAAGCGGCGGTCTGCCATGAACGACGAACGGGCAACGAGCAGATAGCAGGCAGTTCCAGTTCAACGGAATACCGCATCGTTGACGAACTGACCACCTATCGCGCACGGGCCACCACCCTTCAAGCCTCGGCCCTCTACGCGCAACAGCGCGACCACACCTCTTGGAACGTGGCCCTCTCGGCGGGCATCATGGATCATGCTGCGCACTATGTCTTTCCAGAACGCCGCCTCTCCTTCTCAAAAGCCACGGTGGAGGCCAAAGGCCAGTGGCAGCGCCTGCTTCCTCGCCGCAATCTGCTCTCCGTGAACCTCTCTGCGGCTTACCATGCCGCCCTCTCGTCGTCCATGCAGATGCCATACGTCACGATGAGCGATGCCAACATCGCTTTGATGAACCACACCTTCGCCTCCGCCTCCGCCAGTTACGTCCTCTCGCAGGCCGTTTTGCGTTGGGCCATGCCTCTCCGTCGCCATTTCCTTTTCATCGAACTCGGAGGAACGCTGGCGGCCAACGATGCCGACAACCGCGCCTGGTCGCAGCGCTTGTCCGTCGGTGTGGAGCTTTGAGGAAATGTACAATATAATATAATGTATAAGTAAGATTGAGGAGAGGGATTATACATCTTCCTCCCCCTTGAATTATGAATATTCTAAAATACCTAAAACCCAAAAATATGAAATCAAGAAAACTCCTGTCCTTGACCGCGCTTTGTGCGCTTGGCATGTCTTTCGCAGCATGCAGTTCCGATGACCCCGTCATTAACACACCGGAAACGGTGGGCTTCGCTCTGTCGCTCGACATGCCGCTTAATGTCAATTCCCCAAAACTGACCTCCGCCAAGGCCGTGCTGACAAATGTGAGCACCAAAGAGCAGTTCGTGACCAACAATTTTCGTCTGAACGGCAGTCAGTACACCGACACTTTGACCCTGCCCGTCGGCGTCTATAATGTGGCCGTCGAAGGCCAGATTGCTTATGCCTTCGATGATTCCACAACGGTGACCTCCAGCGTGAAAACCACCAGCGACAACCTCGTCGTTTCAAAATCAAATCTCGTTCAGGGAAAAACGCTCGCTTTGAACACCTATCATGCGCAAGACGGCCTGGTGCTCTCAGAAATCTTCTTCTCTGGCACGCTGACGCCCGAGGGCAAGCAATACTCCGACGACCAGTACTTCAAGATTGCCAACAATTCCGATTCTGTGCTCTATCTCGACGGTCTGGCTTTCGTGGAGAGCGATTTCCTGACGGTCATCAAACAGGATTATAAACCCAACATTCTCGACAAGGCCATGACGGTGGATGCCGTCTATATGTTCCCTGGCAGCGGACGCGACTATCCCATTCAGCCGGGCAAAGAAGTCGTGGTGGCCATCAATGCCATCAACCATAAGGAGTTCAACAGCAAGTCGATCGACCTCTCGTCGGCCAACTTTGAAATCTACGATGAAAGCAGCAATCCCAATTTCTCAGACACCGACAACCCCAACGTGCCCAACCTCATCAACTGGTATGACTATTCCGCCAGCTATTTCGGCATGCACAACCGTGGTTTCAAAGCCTATGCCATCTGCCGCCCAACGGTCGATGCCCAAACGTTCATCAAAAACTATAAGTACACCTACACCTATCTCTTCACCTTCGGAGAATATGCCTTCGACATGGACGGCGAAGCCTTCAAAATCCCCAACGATTGGATCATTGATGCTGTCAATCTGAGCGTTGCGAGCGAATACAAGTGGAACGTGACCAGTTCGGCGCTCGATGCCGGTTGGGCACATTGCGGCAGCGTCGACAAAGACCAGTCGCGCTATGGCAAAGCCGTCGTGCGTAAAAAGCAGAACGGAAAATGGGTTGACACCAACAATTCAACCAACGATTTCGAAAGCGATGCCCAGCCAACGCTTTTTAAGTAATGACCATTACTTAAGTAACTTGCTTGTAAATAAGGAAAAAGCGGGGGGGGAGGCGTAACGTCGGAGATAAGACCGGCAGCCTCCCCTTCCTCCCAATCAAAAATATGAAACTCAGAAAACATCTCTGTCTCTTGGCGGCCGCCTTTTCAGCGGCCGCCTTGCAGGCCCAGCAGTTGCCCTTAGACCCCCTCGTGAGAAGGGGCACATTGCCCAACGGCCTCACCTATTACATCGCCCACAACGCCCAGACACCGCAGGTGGCCGATTTTTATATCGCCCAGCGCGTCGGCTCCATTCTTGAAGAGCCCCGTCAGCGCGGATTGGCCCATTTTCTTGAACACATGGCCTTCAACGGCTCGAAGCATTTCCCCGGCGGCGACAACGGGCCAACCATCGTGAAATGGTGTGAAAGCGTCGGCATCAAGTTTGGTGCCAACCTCAATGCCTACACCAGTGTGGAGCAAACCGTTTACAACATCTCCTCAGCCCCCGTGGTGCGTGAAGGTGTGGTCGACACCTGCCTGCTCATTTTGAGCGACTGGAGTCACGACCTCAACCTCTCTCCAGAGGAAATCGACAAAGAGCGCGGCGTGGTGCGTGAAGAATGGCGCACGCGGCGGGCCGGCATGGCCATTCAGCGCCTCATGGAAGGCGCCATGCCGAAAGTCTATGCCGGGTCGAAATATGCCGACTGCATGCCCATCGGCAACATCGACGTCATTAACCATTTCCCCTACCAGGACCTCCGCGACTATTACGAGAAATGGTACCGCCCCGACCTTCAGGCCATCATCGTTGTTGGCGACATTGATGTCGACCGCGTCGAGCAGAAAATCAAAGACCTCTTCTCTCGCATTCCCGCTGCTTCGAATCCCGCCGAGCGTCTTTCCTATCCCGTGCCCGACAACAAAAAGATGATTGTCTACACCGCGGTCGACGCCGAGCAGCCAACGGTCAACTTCACGCTCTATATGAAGCGCAACGCCACGCCGCGCTCCGAACGAAACACGCGCCAGAACTATGCCGATGGCTATAAGGCCGACCTCATTCGCCAGATGCTCAACGACCGTCTCTCCGCCATCCTGAAACAGGAAAATCCCGCCTTTCTCTCGGCCTCCGTGCGCGATGGCTCCTTCTTCCTGGCCGCCACCAAAGACGCCTTCAACGTCTTTGTCATGTGCCGACCCGAAAACGTCTTGGGGGGCATCTCGGCCGTGATGGCTGAAACAGAAAGAGCCCGCCGCCACGGCTTCACGGCCTCGGAGCTCAGCCGCGCCAAGGCAGAGCAGTTGCGCTATGCCAAAAACGCCTATGAGGAGCGCAACAACCGCCGCAACGGAAGCATCGTCGGCGCCTGCGTGAGTCATTTCACGAGCGGCAGCGAACTGCTTTCGCCCGAAGACGAATGGCAGCTTATGAAAGAACTCGATGCCTCTGTGACCTTGGCCGACGTGAATGCCGCCGTTCGCGAAATCATCACCGACAAAAATCAAGTCGTCACGCTCTACGGTCCCGACAAACCCTCCTTCAAGATGCCTTCTGAAAAAGACATCGTCAAAGCCGTCGAATCGGCTCAGAAGGCCAACCATGCCCCCTACGAAGAACCCTCGTTGCCCAGTTCGCTCATGGCGCAGACCCCGAAGGCTGGTAGCATCGTGAGCGAAACTCCCGCTGCGCATGGCTATACGCTCCTGACCCTCTCCAACGGCATGAAAGTCTACGTGCGTCCGACAACCTTTGAATCCGACGAAGTCAATGTTCGCCTCTTCAGTCTGGGCGGCCGTTCGCTCTATCCCAACGAAGACGTGCCCAGTCTGAGCTATCTTGCGTCGGTCATTGGCGCCAGCGGCGTGGGGCAGTTTGATGAACTCTCGCTCGAAAAAATGCTGGCGGGCCACACCGTGAGTGTCTCGCCCTATGTCTCAGAAGAGACCGAGGGCATCTCCGCCACCTCTTCGCGGGCCGACCTCCCCTTGCTTATGCAACTGACCCACCTCTATTTCACGCAGCCGCGCCGCGACGAAAAAGCATTCAGAAGTTTGATGAATCGCCAACGCGCCCTCCTGGCCAACCGCAATGCCAGTCCGAACGTCACCTATAGCGACTCCCTGCGTGCCATTCTCTATGCCGACCCCGAGCGGCAGCGCCCCATGACGGCCGAGCGTCTTGAGGAAGTCAGCCTCGACCGCATCATGCAGATCTATCGTGAGCGCTTTGCCGATGCCTCCGACTTCTGCGCCATCATCAACGGCAACGTCTCCATCGACTCCCTGCGTCCCTTGCTCGCCACCTATCTGGCCTCTCTCCCCGCCACCCACAGTGCCGAGACCGTAGGCCCTTACGACCCCGCCCTCCGTGCCGCCAAGGAAACCCATCGCTTCGTGCGGCCGCAGGCCACGGCATCGTCAACAACGAGCATCTTCCTCACGGCCTCCTTGCCTTACACGCCCGACAACGACCTGCGCCTTGACGCCCTTTGCCAGGTGCTCCGCATGGTCTACACCGAACAAGTGCGCGAGGAAAAAGGCGGCACCTACGGCGTCAGCGTGAGCGGCGATTTCCAGCGCTATCCCGAAGAGGGCGCGATGATGAAAATCAGTTTCCGAACGGACCCCGACAAATATGCCGAACTCATTCCGCTCATCTACAACGCCTTGCAGGAAATGGCCGACAAAGGCCCACAGCAGGAGAAGCTCGACAAGGTGAAGGCCTACGAACTGAAAACCTACGGACAGGTGGAAATTATGAACGACTATTGGCAGGAGGTGATGTACAATCAACTCTTCAACGGCATTGACCTCGACAAGGACTATAAGGCACGCGTGCAGGCCCTCACCTCTGACGACCTGCGCCAGCTCGCCCGCCAGATTCTCCAGCAAAACCGCTGCATTGAAGTGACGATGTCTTCGAAATAACCTGTTTACTTATCAACGACTCAACGTGTGACCTCGGCGCCCTTTGCGCCCATATTCAGAAAAACTCCCCACGCGGCAGCCCTCAAAGGCTGTGGCGGCGGGGAGTTTTCGTGTGTCGGCAGTAGGGGAGGGAGAGAAAAACGGAGTAGCCAACGTTTGTTATGAAAACAGGTTCTGCTTTTATGGGGCTTATGAAAGAGAAACGGATTCGGGCTTCTGGTTGTGAGAAAAAGAGGCGTATGCATTCTTCTCTTCGCCTCTTCAGAAATGCCCTGTGTTTGAGTGTCCGTTTTTTTCTCTCTAAATTACAAACCGGGCTCTAACAAATTGTTGTAAGAAAAAATGGAATGTTTTTTTGCCGAAATCCTTGGACGAGAATAATTTAATACATACTTTTGCACTTGATAAAGAGAAAAAACAGCGAGCAATGCAGCATTTTTTTGCTGCTATATGCCAACTATTAAACTCACACCAATTGAACTTCCTCCTCCCGTCACGGGAGCTAATTAGTAGACAACAATGAGATGTTTTTGCCCCATAACGCTTTGCATGCTTCGCTCTTCAGCGAAGCCTATGGTCGTTTGTGTTGATGGTGCAAAATTTACCCCCCCCCACTTTATTTGACGATTCAATAGAAAACTTTCAACCATGCAAGCCAGCCTTGCATTTGCATGCCAGCGCCGCATCATGTCCAGACCTCTCAGACATGATGCGGCGTTTGCCGTTTGCTCATGTGGCTTCTCAGTCTGTGGGGATGCAGCGTATAACGATATATTGAATAATTAATCTTTTTAATTTTTAACTTATGAGAAAACTAATTTCTATTCTTTCGGTGTTGCTCCTGATGATTGGAGGGAACACCGCAAGTGCGCAGTTTGCTTTCAAGAAGCTCACTGCTATTGGTGACCCCATCATGGAGGCCAGTCAACTTGAAGAGGGAGGATATTACGTCCTTCAGAACTTTTATAAAGGTAAATATCTTAAAATCAAGGCAGACGGGTCTATGGTTCTTGGTTTTGAAGACGCGATTACACCCGATGATGCATCTGACGGACTTGCCGTATTTAAGCTTCACAAGGTTCAAAATGGATCTACTACTTTGTATCAGTTTGAATCTGCAAAAGAAGGCTATTATATTCCTACGATTCTTATGAATCATCACGCCATTGGTGAAGAAATTAAGGGTGCCGTAGTTTCTGAAACTCGTGGAACGTTTGAATTGAAAACCGAGGCAACTGTTGATCCCAACAAAGAAGACGATACGCCAGAAACGAAAACTGGCTATTTCACCATCAAGAATAGTTCAGATGACTGCTATTTGGATTTAAGCATGGGCAGTGATTTGCTGACTGGTTGGTATGGCAGAAATGACAGAGCTTGGTTTCAGCTTCGCAAGGTCACTTTGGATGATAACCCTTCAACATTGCAGGTGCTCTACAAAACTGTTGTCAAAAAAGAAGGAACAGCCTTTTATACGGCTTATGGATTAGCCACAACAGGCGAAACCTATCGTTATACACCGCCCACCGAAATGTCTGATAATCTTGAGATTTCCGACCAGCCAACAGATTTTGAAATTACGGCGGAGAATAATACGTTTGAATATAATTATACGAAAAAAGACGTTGCTCTTTTTACGCCTGAACAATGGTATAGCCTTAAGATTAAAGATGGAGACCGATTGTTGCGGGCTGTTGCAGAAGAGGAAGGCTTGTATGTAAATGCAGAATCTGGTTCAGACCTGAGTGCAGCATCCAATACTTATCCCAATTTTTTAAATGCGCTGTGGCGTTTTGAGGAATCTGGTTTGGGTGTTAAGATATACAATAAAGGAACGGGCAAGTATTTGAAAACAAATGGCAATGGCGAAGACAAAGCCAATCGCGTATCGTTTGATGATGCGGGAACAGTTTTCATCGTAAAACAGAAAGAAGGAGGTATTGCCCTTTATACTGCCGCAGGAGATGGCTATTTGGCCGCTTGCTGTTCGAATGCAGCATCTAATTCCAGCAACACACGTCTCGGTGTTCAGCTTGTTGAAGGATCATCGGAATCCTCAGCCTCGTGTATCGTTCTTTCTGGTGAAGAAACTGAATTGTTGTCTGTAGGAAAGAAGGCTTTTGCGGACATGTCAGACGCCCTTTATGTCTATACCGAAGACAAGGTTTTGAAAAAGGGGGGGCATTATTCGGCATATCAAAGCTCCGCAGCTGCGGCAACAACGCTTGCCAATCTTCTTGAATGTGGCGACAAGGTGGGCAGTGAAGCCAATCCAGATGAGGCCGCTTATTATCTCATTCGCAATGTCAGTAGGGGAGCTGTTGGCACTAATGATGATATGAACAAGTATCTTTCTTCTGAATACGTATTCTGCGATAAAGAGGGCAATCTTCTGGACCAGGTCGGAACTGTCAAAAACGACAGAAACGTCAAGCGAACCAAGGCTGGAGCTGCGCTGTTGCCTCGTCTTTGGAAATTTGAGCGCGCATCGGAAGGCAAATATTATTTGCTGAATGTGAACACTGGGCATTATGCTGCTTTTGTTACGGTTGCTACTCTTGGAAAATTTGAATTTTCGTTAGAAAAACCTCAGGAAACCAATGGGGTGTTTTATATTCATGCAACCGATACGAAGTTTAATAGCGACAAAAAGGTTACCAACGATAGTACGACCATGTTCTTGATGGGCATCAATGATGTTTATGTAAATGCTCAGAATGATATGCCAGCTGCAGACAAAGATAAAGGATATAGTGAGGTGGCTGGTTGGAATACCCAAACGGATGCTGGCAACTACTGGCAGTTTATTAAAGTAACCGAAGTTCCTCTCACCATCAAAGCCAACGACTACACCACGCTCTGCTTGCCGTTCAATGTCAAGCTTCCCGAAAATTCTGCAGTGAAGGCTTACTACGCAAGCCAGGCAACTGGAAACGTTCTGAAGTTGACGGAAATCACTGGCATCATCCCAGCAAATGAAGGTGTGATTCTTCAGAACACGAACAAGTCTGAGGCTGCAAATATCAACCTTACCATTACACCAGAAGAGACAACGACTCTCACTGGTAATCAACTTAGGGGCGTAACAGCCAAGCGTGAGGGATATACCCCAAAGCAAAATTATGTGCTTGCTATTGGCAACAAGGGCATTGGCTTCTATAAGGCAAACTTCACCGCAATCCCCGCTAACAAGGCTTATTTGCCAAGTGAGAACATCACGAACGCTCAGGGCGTGATGATGGCCTTCAGCTTCGGCAACGAGGTGACGGGCATCGACAACGTCAACACTGCCGCTCCTGCCGCCAAGAAATACTACGACTTGCAAGGCCGCCGCGTGCTCTATCCTGCCAAGGGCATCTTCGTCACGGAAGACGGACAGAAAGTCCTCTTCAAGTAATCTAATCATTACATCTATAACTCAATAAAACTACAAGAAATTATGAAGAAAGAATATATCAAGCCAACGTCAGAAGCTGTTAACTTCTTTCCCGAGAGCGCACTGATGAGTGTATCGGAAGAAAAAATGACTATCAACTCTGATGATACCGATGCCATTAACGATGTAAACCAAATGAAGTCAAACCATCAGGGCATTGGCAAAGGATTGTGGGACTAAATCATCCCCGATATAGTTTATTTGAAAAGAAAAATCGGGCACTCCGTTGGGGTGCTCGATTTTTTTTGTGCGGTATGGTGCGGGAAACGAGATGCTAACACACATAGTGTGGATTTCTTGTATCGCTCAAAAACGAACCGATTGCCAGACAGAATTGTCGCCTCAGAATTCCTCTCATATTCCTTTTCCCGATGTGCTTTACAAGTCATCTACTCGCGGCCGGAGGTAGCACGGCTCGCGGCCGAAGGTAGCTCGACTCGCGGCCGAAGGTAGCACGACTCGCGGCCGAAGGTAGCGCTACTCGCGGCCGCGAGTAGCCAACATCTAATACTGCCCAGTGAAGCAGCCCCTCCCTCACTTTTTTTCTTCACAACTTTTTACCCCTCTCAACCCAATTTAGCGTCCTTCTCCCTTGGTTTTGTAAAATCGCGTCGGTTGCGTTGCCTGTTTTTCTTTGTGTCAGTGTTTGTTGCCGCGCCGTCGCCCTCGTAGTATAGGTTGGAAATATTAAAAAAGCCGTTACCACGCCTTTGACATCGAAATTTATTATAAATTTGCAGCGTATTTATCTAAACTTAAAGAGTTTGTTGATGAATGCAGGTGGCAAACGCCTCGGAAGTACCCTTTAGAAGGGTGTTCAAAATCCAAAAAATCTCTGTGCGTTTTTTTGCCAAACAATAAGTGGCAAAGCATACGCACATGATAAACGAACATATCGCGAAAGGAGTGCCCTGAAAGGGCTGCCAGTCCCCAGCCCAGGGCAACGCCCTGGGTGTCAGCGTATAAACGCCCACGCCCTGTAAGGTAGGGTGTTCAAAATCTAGAAAAAATCCGATGTTAAAATTGCGAGATTTTGGGCTTGTCAAGTTACTGGCATTT
>UQCW01000039.1 GCA_900539625.1 uncultured Prevotella sp. | reverse complement strand
AAGCAAAAAGAAAGAGAGCAGGATGGGACAGCTCTTTCCTTGCTAAATTGATGCCATAGAGTAATGCGTCGGCCCTGCTTCCCCTATCCTTGTCAGCGAATCTGGGAGCAGACGCATCCGAATCTGGGAGCAGACACGACCGAATCTGGGAGCAGACGCGCTCGCCGCTGGGAGCAGAGACGCCGACAAGCATAGGGAACGAAAAGGCGGGGTGTTGTGAACTGTGCCCACCCATAATTTCAAGGGCAGCGCTTTGGCCTGCCATGCAAGGCAGCGCCCTCTTCATCATGGCGAAGCCCCAGAGCCTGGGCTGACCATCCAATCAAATGCGCTGACCATCCAATCAAACATCATTTAACCCTTCTATGAAACAACGTTCTCAACTCAAATTCAGCATAGTAACACTCACGACCTACGTCATCATGATGATGGTGACAGAAGTGCTGCAACTTGTGGCGAACCATTGGTGGGAACCCATCGTATCGCTGTCTTTCAACATTGTTTTCTATGCCGTATGTGCCTGGATGCTCTGCGCAATGGCAGCTATGGCCGGGAGGAAATGGGGGCGCGTCATTCACGCCGCCGGGCATCTTGCCGTTGGCCTCTACGCCTTCTCCACCATTTTCCTCGTCATGAAATTCCATCGCCATTGGGATGCTTTCACGCTGCAATTCCTACATGAGACCAATAAGGAGGAGGCGCAGAGTTTTCTGTCGGCCTTTCTGTTTGACTGGCACACATTGGCATTGCTGCTGGGAACGGTCGTGGTTTTGTTTTGGGAAGGGTGGCTGCAACGCCGCGTTGCGCAACTGCCGCTTTTTCCAAAAAGCCGTTGGAAGAAAGTGGCGTTGGCGGGTGCTGTGGCTATGGTTGGTGTCAACGCCCTGTTTTTCAGCACAGATGCCGACCGCAATTACGATTTGGCGGCAAAGCTGCACACGCCCGTCAAACGCAACGCCCTTTGGAACCTCTGGCAGTCGCATTTGAAATATGGGGAATTTAAAAAGGAATTTGAACGATGTGCCGACGTACAGAAGCAATATCGGGAACGGCCGAGTTGTCAGGAACGCGAGGCCGACGTGGTGCTCATCATCGGCGAATCGTTCAACAAGCATTTCAGCAATCTCTACGACGGCAAATACAACACAAACCCGCTCCTTGCCAAACGATTGGAAGAGGGCGAGGGACCAGCGGGAACGGAAAAAGGAAAACTATTTGTTTTCAACGATGTAATTTCTTCAGACAACGGCACCACGCAAAACCTCAAATATTTTCTTTCCATGGCTTCGGTTGCCGACAAGAAAAAAGGGATTTCCTGGTGCGACCAACCGCTCTTCCCCACCATCCTACGCTCTTGCGGCTTCAACGTTGTCTACTTCAGTAATCAGTTTGCCCCCAACGACAACCTCGGCCAATGGGACGCGTCGATGGGCTTTGTCAACCACCCAGGCATTGAGCCTTATATCTTCGACCACCGCAACAACCAGAAATTTGCCTACGACCTTGAGCTCGTCAACGATTTCGCCCGACAACGGCAGACGCTGGAACGCCCCAACCGCAATTTTTGCATCTTCCATCTCTTCGGGCAACACACTTATTGCCGCGACCGCTATCCCGAAGGTTTCTCCCGCTTCAAGGCGGAGGACGTGGAGAAACACTATGCCATGCGCCCCAATTCGAAAGAAACGCTCAACAAGGCGCAACGCGAAGAAGTGGCCGCCTACCTAAACGCCACGGCCTACAACGACATGGTTGTCGACAGCATCATCCGCCTCTTCGACCACCGCAACGCCATCGTGATATACCTTTCTGACCACGGAGAGGAGGTACACAACTTCCGTCGGCAATACAGCCGCACGGACCTCGCGACAGACGTTGCGGAAGCACTTCCGTGCCAGCTCGACATCCCGCTGCTGGTGTACCTAACGCCGCGCTATCGGGCGCTGCACCCCGACGTCTGCCGCCGTCTCGCCGCAGCCACCGACCGCCGCTTCATGAGCGACGATCTGCCGCAGATGATTTTCGACATCCTGGGCGTTTCGTCGCGCCATTTCAAGCCGCAACGCAGTGTCATCAACGACCACTACCAGGCGCCGCGCCACCGCATCCTGCAAAACGGACGACGCTACGACTGAGGCGACGGAGGTTTTGCCACTTGCAACTGCGAAAAAGCCCTGTCCGCCCCTACCATGAAGCATATTTTCAGCCAACGAGCCGTTATCCTCCATTTTATCGGCGCGACATGAAGCCTAATCGAAAAAAAAAACATATCTTTGCCCGATGGTGAGCACATGCTGGAAACAGCCATACGCCCATCATTGATAATCAGATAATGGTGAAAGAATAAGTTGACCAATTTTGACCTATATTTTTGTTGGTTTGGGAATTTGGAAGAGGGAGCATAGCGGGCTATGTGACCGATGACAAATTTCAAAAACGGCAAAAAGACAGGGCATAAGAAATAACTTCTTATTCCTACTCCACGAAATTGGTCAAGTTATCTTTTTACCATTACCAGGAACCAAACCGACATTTAACATAATGGCAACAGGAAAAGTAGACGCCCTGCTGGGCATCGTCTTCGGCGACGAAGGCAAAGGAAAAGTGGTGGATTTCTTCACCCCGCACTATGACGTGGTAGCTCGTTTTGCTGGCGGCCCGAACGCCGGACACACCATCATCTTCGATGGCAAGAAATTCGTGCTCCGCTCCATTCCTTCTGGTATCTTCGACGAACAGAAAGTCAACATCATCGGCAACGGCTGCGTCATCGCTCCCGACCTCTTCATGGCTGAAGCTCATGAACTTGAGGCTGCTGGATATGCCTTGACTGAACGCCTCCACATCAGCCGACGCGCCCACCTCATCCTCCCAACCCACCGCGTGCTCGACCGCGCTTACGAAGCGGCCAAAGGCAAGAGCAAAGTGGGAACGACGGGAAAAGGCATCGGCCCAACTTATAGCGACAAGGCCGCACGCATCGGCCTCCGCGTGGGCGACATCCAGAACAACTTCGAAGAGAAATATGAGGCGCTCAAAAACCGCCACCTCCAGATTCTCAAAGACCTCAACTACACCGACTTCGACATCACCGAAGAGGAAAAGAAATGGCTGGAGGGCGTGGACTACATGAAAAAGTTCCACTTGACCGACACGGAAATCGAAATCAACCGCTATCTATCTGAAGGCAAGAAGGTATTGGCCGAAGGCGCTCAAGGCTCACTGCTCGACATCGACCACGGCACCTACCCCTTCGTCTCTTCTTCAAGCACCACGAGCGGCGGCGTATGCACTGGCCTTGGTGTGGCTCCCAACAAACTCGACCACATCTTCGGTATCTTCAAGGCTTACAGCACACGCGTCGGCAGCGGTCCGTTCCCCGTTGAACTCTTCGACGAAACGGGCGACACCATCCGCCACATCGGTAATGAATATGGCGCTGTCACGGGACGCAACCGCCGCTGCGGCTGGCTCGACCTCGTAGCTCTGAAATATGCCATCATGATCAACGGCGTGACCGACCTCATCATGATGAAGGGCGACGTCCTCGATTCGTTCAAGAAAATTTATGTCTGCACGGCCTACCGCAAAGATGGTGAAATCACCACTGAAATGCCTTACGACACTGAAGGCTGGGAAGCTGTTTACGAAGAACTGCCAGGCTGGAACACACCGCTGACAGCGCTCCGCAGCGAAGAGGAACTGCCACAGCTCTTCAAGGACTACATCGAATATATCGAAAAAGCAACCGGCACACCAATCACAATGGTTTCTGTCGGTCCAGACCGCGACGCAACCATCATGCGCAAGAAATAAAAGCGTCTCCGACGCTCATTCAGACGGTTTTCAAACACCCTCTTCCCGCCAAGCGGGGCGAGGCGTTTGAAAACCGTCTTTTTTTTACGCCGTCTCCCTAATGCCACGCGCCAAGACACTTTCCACCTCTGGCAAGAAAAAAATGACATATATACCGCGATGATTTAAAAAAAATGAGTAGCTTTGTCTTGTAAGTCTTTCAAATACCAAAATTTACATGTGGGCTAACATCTTGCTTTGGGCTATCGTCGTCGTGTACATCGGACTCATCTTGAGCACGGTGACGGTTGTGCTACTCGAAAACCGACAGCCAGCCAAGACCATTGCATGGACCATCGTCTTGGTCATGCTGCCCATCGTCGGTTTCATCATCTTCTATTTTTTCGGGCAAAACATCCGCAAGGAACGCTACATCAGCCGCCGCCAATACAGCCTGCTCACGCAACGCATGATGGCCGACGTGGCTGACATCGCCACCACGAAAGCGCCGCCGCGCTATGCGCCGCTCGTGCAGCTCTTTGAACATACCAACCACGCCATCCTCACGCCAGCCAAACATATCGACTGCTACACCACGGGCGCGGAATGGCTGCAAGCGCTCTTGAGGGAATTTGGCAAGGCGAAGGAGTGTATCATGCTCGAAACCTACATCATCGACAACGATGCCGTTGGACGTCTGGTGCGCGATGCGCTCATCGACAAATGCCGTCAGGGCGTCCGCGTGATGTTCATCTACGACGACGTGGGCTGCTGGAACGTGAAGCAACCATTCTTTCAGCCCATCATCGACGCGGGAGGGGAAGTCCATCCTTTCCTGCCGGTGCGCTTTCCGAGCATGACCCACAAAGTCAACTATCGCAACCACCGCAAACTCTGCATCATCGACCGCCGCGTGGGTTTCATCGGCGGCATGAATCTGGCCCTGCGCTACGTGAGCAGCCGCTGCCGTCCTTGGCGCGACATGCACCTGCGCATTGAAGGCGGGGCCGTGGCTGATATGCAACGCCTCTTTCTGACCGACTGGGTGTTTGTGACTGGAAAACAGGACCTCTCGACCGACAGACTGCCCTCGAACCCCGCGTCACAGCCCATCGCCAAAGAAGATGACACCACCGTGGCACAGGCTTCCTCGACGCTACTGCAAATCGTTCCTTCTAATCCCGTTTCGCGCTACCCCGAAATCATGTACGGACTGACGTGGATCATCCAACACGCCAAGCGTTACCTTTATATACAAACGCCTTATTTCATGCCAACGGAACCGATTTTGCAGGCCTTGCAGACAGCAGCCATGAGCGGTGTCGACGTGCGCCTGATGGTGCCGTCGCAGCCCGATGGTTTTTGGCTGCGATGGGTCAACGACAGCTATTTCACGGTGGTTCTGCAAGCGGGCATACGTGTCTTCACCTACAACGCTGGCTTCCTCCATAGCAAATGCGCCGTGGCCGACGATGATTGGTGCACGGTCGGTTCGTCCAACATGGACTTCCGCAGTTTTGAAAACAACTTCGAGGCCAACGCTTTCATCTACGGAAAGAAAGCAGCCATCAGCGTGAAGGAGATTTTCATGAACGACCTGAACGCCTGCACGGAAGTCAGAATCAACCAATGGCGCAAACGCCCTTGGCGACGCCGACTGCTGGAATCATACACGCGCATTCTGGCGCCGCTCTTATAGACCTACAAACCAACAGTTTAGTAATGGTAAGTAGGTAGGTATTCAAAGATATTTTTCACCATTACTTAGAAATACCCCTTTTCCCCCGCATTTTCTTTTCTCTGCCCCAATGATTTTTCAAAAACCATTTGCCCTCCTTTTCCTTTTCTTCTTCCTGCTCGCCCTGCCCGCCGCGGCCTCGCCTGTCGACACCATCAGCGCGAGAGCAACAGCATTGGCGTTTCTGGAAAGGAAGATGCTGCCGCAAGGCAGAAACAAAGCAGAAAAGAAGCGGCAGGCCGAGCGGCTTTCGGCCTTGCGCCTTCTGAAATCAATGCCCGCCGCCCACATTTTCGCCACGCCGCAAAGCGATTTCGTCATCGTGGCAGCCGACAGCCGTCTGCCTGAAATCCTGGGCTATGGCATCCGCCACGGCAACGCCGCCGAAAAGACTACCACCGGAGTGGCCGCCGACACCGCCGCCGACGCGCCGACACCACTGGCATTGCGGCAGCTATTGAGAAGTTACGGGCGATGTGTCAACACCAGCATTTCCATCTCCACCGCCGCCCCCGACGGCGGAGCGCCCGTTGCCCCGCTGCTCTCGTTCACGCGCCATCAGGAAGCGCCCTACAACGCCTTCTGCCCCTACTATCGAAATGACGACGGCACGCTGAGTGAGGAGCGCTGCGTTGTCGGCTGCGTGGCAACGGCTCTGGAGGAAGTTATTTCCTACCACCGCCGCACCATCGTCTTAACCGACACGCTCCACGGATGGACCACACCGCATTACACCATCAACGACATTCTTCCTGGCACATCGGTCAACACGCGCCTCATTGCCGACAACTACAACGACCCTGCGAACTACACGGCAGAACAGGCAGAGGCTGTGGCAAAGCTCTCGTATATGCTCGGCGTGGCCGCCCACATGAACTGGACACCATCGTCAAGCGGCAGCAGTGCCGCCCGTCCTGTCGAAGCCTTGAAGCGGGCTTTCGGCTTCGGCTATGTCCACTATGCCGACAGCTATAAATACCGTCCTGACGATTGGCTCTCTATGATGCGCAACGAATTGCGCCAGGGCCGCCCTGTCTTCTACACGGGAAACGCTATGCCGCTCAACGGCCATGCCTTTGTGGTGGACGGACTGGACGAGGACGGCTTGTTTCACGTCAACTGGGGAACGAACGGGGACTTCGATGGTTTCTTCCGCCTCGACATCCTTTATGCCAACGAACCGTCATACGACACGACGCCAGAGGGTGCCCAGGCTGGTTTCTTCACCAACCATCAGGCCATATTCCTACATCCCGACCGCCTCAACGTCAGTCTGCCCGACACCTTGCAGCGAACGGGACTTGAATTGATTGTCGACTCGCTCGCCTTCCTCCTTGAGCCAGAGCACGGCAAGGAGACACCCATACGTTTGTGGGTGCGCAACACGGCCGCCTACCCCGTCACCACGTCCTTGGAGTTTTTCACGAACGACGCCGCCGACCTCCATCCCTTTGAAGACGGCAGCTATTGCGCCCTCACCTGCGTCACACTCCAACCTGGCGAGCAACGCCAACTCTCGGTGAATCTCTATTTCAAGAAGGGAGGGGAATATATTTTGCGCCTCTCTCCCGATGATGTCCACATCATCTACGAACGCCCCGTCAGAGTGCCGTGGGGAGAGCCTGCGAAACTCACCGCCGCCACACCGCAACTATCGTTCCCCGAAGCGGGCACCCTGCAAGTGGAGGAAACCATCAGCAACGATGCGGCGGCAGGACGCGCTGGCCTGTGTTTCTATTATGAAGTGTTTAAGGGCCGCGACTACCTCCACGGCGGTGTGGTCCATCCGCTCTTCTGCTACGCCGCCCCCGGCGAGACGGTCAGACACACCGTCAAATTCCGCGCCCTGGAAGCTGGAGAGGAATACACGCTCTACGTGCGTCGCGGCTGGGGCGACATCTGCCACACGCTCCACTTCACGGTGCCTTCAGCAACAAGCATCTCGCTCCCCGCCTTTTCCGCCGACGACAATGCCGGGGAAACGGAAGGAAATAAATACGACCTCTTGGGCCGCCGCGTCCGACACGTCCGCCGCGGCCTCCCACGCATCGCCAACAGGCGCGTTGTCATTGAATAGCAAACCACAAAAACCTCATCCATTATGACTTTCGACAAAAAATACTTCGAAGAAAACGAACCGCGTTTTCTCGCCGAACTCTTCAGCCTTATCCGCATTCCGAGCATCAGTGCGAAACCGAGCCACAAGGCCGACATGACGCGCTGCGCCGAGCGTTGGTGTGAACTTCTCGTAGAGGCTGGTGCCGACCACGCCCGTCTGATGCCGTCGGCAGGCAATCCGCTGGTGTATGCCGAGCGACACGTTTCCGACGATGCCCGCACCGTGCTCATCTACGCTCACTATGACGTGATGCCCGCCGAACCGCTTGAACTTTGGAAAAGCAATCCTTTCGAACCAGAGGTGCGCGATGGCCACATCTTTGCCCGCGGTGCCGACGACGATAAGGGACAGGCGTTCATACAGGTGAAGGCATTTGAATATCTTGTTCGCAACAACCTCCTGAAACACAACGTGAAATTCATCTTCGAAGGAGAAGAGGAAATCGGTTCGCCGAGCCTGGCCGCCTTCCTTGAAGAGCACAAAGAACTGCTGAAATGCGACATCATCCTCGTTTCCGACACGAGCATGCTGGGCGCCGACCTCCCCTCGCTCACCACGGGTCTGCGCGGACTGGCCTACTGGCAGATTGAGGTGACGGGCGCCAACCGCGACCTTCATTCTGGACATTTCGGCGGCGCGGTGGCCAACCCCATCAATGTGCTTTGCAAGCTCATCGCTGACGTAATCGACGAAAATGGACGCATCACCATCCCGCATTTCTACGATGACGTGGAGGAAGTGCCAGCGGCCGAACGCGAGATGATTGCCGCCATCCCGTTTGATGAGGAAGCCTACAAACAGGGGCTCGGCGTGGAAGCCCTGCAAGGCGAAAAAGGCTACAGCACGCTGGAACGCAATTCCTGCCGCCCTTCGTTTGATGTCTGCGGCATCTGGGGCGGATACACCGACGAAGGGGCGAAGACCGTCATCCCGTCGAAAGCCTATGCCAAGGTCTCCACACGCCTTGTGCCACACCAGCAGCACGAAAAGATTTCGCAGCTTTTCATCGACTACATTAAGGAAGTGGCGCCACGGAGCGTCAAAGTGGAAGTCACACCGCTCCACGGCGGCGAGGGCTACGTCTGCCCCATCACCATCCCCGCCTATCGCGCAGCAGAAGATGGTTTCACGCAAGCCTTCGGCAAACGCCCACTGGCAGTGCGTCGCGGCGGCAGCATCCCCATCATCAGCGATTTCGAGCGCGTGCTCGGCGTGAAAACGGTTCTCATGGGCTTCGGTCTTGAAAGCAACACCATCCATTCGCCCAACGAGAACTTCCCTCTCGACATATTCAGAAAGGGCATGGAGGCCGTGGCGGTGTTCCATCAGCGCTACAACGAACTGGAAGGATAATCGCCGGAAACACATACACCTACTTAACATACCTCTCTACTACCAACACATGAAAAAAAACTTCCTGAAAACGCTGCTCCTGACAGTGTTGCTGCCAACGGCCACCGTTGCGCAGTCTGACGACGCTTCAAGCATTTCCAAAACCATTGACTTTGCCACGAAACAGGTGGGACTGGAAACGGCCGCTATCCAAAAAGCCAAGAAACCGCTCAATCCCGTGACGCTCAACAAGAAGGGCGAAGTGAGCTACTGCAGTCCTTACGACTGGCGTAGCGGCTTCTTCCCCGGCACCTTGTGGTATCTCTACGAACTCACTGGCGATGAGCAGTGGGCCAAGCAGGCGGGATACATGACGACCTCCATCGAATCGGCTAAAACGCTGACGAGCCACCACGACGTGGGCTTCATCATCAACTGCAGTTTCGGCAACGGCCTGCGCCTGAAGAACGTCAAGGGATATAAGGACGTGATGGTGCAGGCAGCGAAGTCGCTCGCCACCCGCTTCCGTCCCGGCGCTGGCGTCATCCAGTCGTGGAACGTCAACAATCCGAACAGTTGGCAGGCCAAGAGGGGCTGGGAATGCCCCGTCATCATCGACAACATGATGAATCTCGAACTGATGTTTAAAGCCACCCAGCTTTCTGGCGACTCGACTTACTACCGCATCGCCGTGAGCCATGCTGACCAGACGCTGAAAAACCAGTTCCGCCCCGATGGCAGTTGCTACCACGTGGTGGACTATGCCCTGCGCGACGGTGCCGTGCGCCACAAGCAAACGGCCCAGGGATATGCCGACGAGTCGGTGTGGAGCCGCGGGCAGGCATGGGCTGTCTATGGCTACACGATGTGCTACCGCTATACGCGCTTCGACCGCTACCTGCAACAGGCCCGCAAGACGCTCCAGCTCATGCTTTCTCATCCGCGCATGCCAAAAGACCTCGTGCCTTATTGGGACATGGAAGCGCCCAAAATCCCCAACGAACCGCGCGACGCTTCTTCAGCGGCCGTCATCGCTTCTGCGCTCTACGAACTGATGACGCTCGACATGGGCCACGCTGACGAATACAAGGCAACGGCCGACCGCATCATGAAGAGCCTCGGCTCGAAAGCCTATCGTCCGAAACTCGGCGAAGCGGGCCATTTTCTCTTGCTGCATTCTGTGGGCAGCATCCCACACAATTCTGAAATTGACGTCCCGCTCAACTATGCCGACTATTATTACTTGGAAGCGCTTTCAAGAAAGGCATACATTGACCTCTATTTCCAAAAGAAAAAATAAATAATGAGAATCAAATTTCTCCTTTACCTGCTGGCTCTGGCTTTGGCCACACCGCTGGCAGGCCGACCGAAGGTGGTGCTCTCCGTGAGCAACCCAAGCAACAGCCAACGCGCAGAAGTCGTTTCCTTCGACATCCGCAAGATATGGCAGGCGCTCGACGTTCCAGAAGGCACCCCGCTCATCGTGCGCAACGCCTTCCGCCAGCAAGTGGCGAGCCAGGCTGGTGCCGATGGTTCTCTTCTCATCGAGACTTCTGTCTTGCCGCAGGGGACGGCCGCTTACACGGTGGAAGCTGGAAAGCCGATGGCTTACGAACCTTTTGTGGGCGGCAAATCCTATCCTTGGCGTGTTGACGACTTTGCCTGGGAGAACGACAAATGTGCCTACCGCGCCTACGGCCCTGCCTTGCAAAAGACAGGCGAGCAGGCCTACGGCATCGACATTTGGCTGAAGAGCACGCCCCAACTGGATGTGGAGAAACGCTACGAAAGCGAGCGCCAGGGTCTGGCGGAAGCCGCCGCACTGCGAAAGCAGGGCCGCGCCCAGGAGGCCGACTCTGTTCTCCTTGCCACGACCTACCACCGCGACCATGGCACGGGACTCGACTGCTACAAGGTGGGACCAAGCTTGGGATGCGGCACGCCAGCGGTGCTGCTCGGCGACAGTCTCGTGTTGCCTTGGTGTTTTGAGCGCTACGAAGTGAAGGAAAACGGTCCGTTGCGCTTCAGCGTAGAACTCACCTACCCCGTCAAACGGATAGGCAAGGAAACGCTACGCGAACACCGACTCATCAGCCTCAGCAAGGGCGATTATTTCAACCGCATGACCGTTGGGTATGAAGGCATGAAGAAGAAGAGCCAGATAGACGTTTGCGGCGGACTGGTGGTACACACCAAACGCACTGCCGACCTCACGCTCGCCGACGATTTCATCGCCTATACCGACCCAACGGACAACGCCGCCCGCCACAACTTCGAAATCTACGTGGCAGTGGTGTTCCCCGACGGCATCAACGAGACGCGCCTCATCAGAGACCCGCACCACAGGAAGCAGGGCATCGTTGGCAATGCCATAGGCGTGAAACGCGGCCTCACAGCCGGCGCCACCTTCACCTATTGGTTTGGTGCCTCGTGGCACAAGAGCGGAACGGCAGACCAGGCCGCATGGCTGGCGCAAATCAAGCGATTTGTCAGCAACCAACGGCAGCCACTTCAGTTGAGCATCAGCAAGAAGGAATAAAGATTCCAGCCACCTGCCAATGGCTTCAAAAGGATGAAACTATACGCCATAGAAAAAAGGGTGTTCTAAAATTTGCGTTTTAGAACACCCCTTTTTCTATGGTCTTTTATTGCAGCCCCATTATCCTCTTAGTAATGGGGCTCTAAAAATGCTCTGTAGTGATACATAACACTATCATAGATTTCTTCAACTGATTTTGTATATGCGCTCGGATGATACGAACAGAAGATAAGAACACCCGTCGGTTTGTGAAGCCGAATGGAGTTGTGATCCTTTCCTATACTGGTTAGCTCCTCTTGCGGAAACATATCAAGAACGAATCCGTAGATGTGCTGGCTGGCACAGACAATCATAGTAGGAGCCAGAATCTCTATTTCCCTCTTGAGGGAATCACCGTAGTTACGAAGATGCCATTTCAGTTCTTTGTCATCGAGCTTTCCGTCCCCTGGCTGTTTCTTGCATTCAACTATGGCAAAAGGCTGGGTGTTAAAGAAATCCTTTACTTCATCAAAGTGCTGCGCTACTTCGCCATACCACCATGGATTATCTTTGTCTGCTTTTGACAATCCCCAAAGGAGGAAAGCGAGATTCCGCAGGAAGGGTGTTTCTAAGTTCCTATTTGCTTCTTTAGTTTTGTGGTGCTTGGCGGTATCCTTCTCTGTATCTATCAACCATTCACGGATGTCTTCGTCCCATTTTTCAGCACCATCTTGATTCTGATCTTTCAACAAGAACAAAATACGATTACGTGAAGAAAACCATGCCCCTTCATTTTGACCAAGAGGTTTTTTATTATACATCAGCCCATCCCTTGTAAAATGAGATGTACTGTCTTGCTCTTTCATTTTGGATTTCCACTCTACAAAGAGGTCGTCCAGATCGTTTTCAATTCTTTTGCTCATTGCATCCAGTTATTTTTTTGGGGGGCATCCCTCATAGTTTTCCAGCAATATGTGCACGTGGCCAGCGCGGAAATACCATACGCTTTGAGTCGATGGTTACGCAAATTTACGAAAAAGAGTCTGCTTTCACAAACACCTATTTAATCACACAGGCGTTTTATCCCCCCTACTATACCCTCCAAAACACAATTTCGCGCACTTCCGCGTTTGCTAAATATTTGAGATCAAAGCGTTTTCTTGAAGCCCATTACATTTTCTACACATTTTGGCCTTCTCTTTTTGCCTACCCCGAATGGAAGCGCATCTTGTATCTGTTAAGTATTTGATAATCTGGCGTGTTTGTCCGATATGAACAAAAAAAATTACAGAAGCCCTCGAATAACTTGGAAATTTAGATGTTTTATCAGAAAAATAGTACCTTTGCAACCAGCAATAAGCAAAAGAACTTTGCAAGTATAACGGATTTTGGCTAATTTAATGAAAGCCATATTTTATGTAAAAATGCGGAAGCATTAATCCATAAGAACAACGACAGACATGAACACTTATCAACTCAGTAAATTTACGCATTTCGCGACCAAAGACAGGGCTGTCATTGCATTCAATCTGGCTTCCAATGGTTTTCTGCTTCTCCACAAGGAATTGGGGGAACAGGTGAAAGCGCTGCACCACGCCATCGGCCAATTGCAGAACTTGCATCCCAAACTGTTTGACCAGATGCTTCGTATGGGCATGATTGTGGAGGCTGAGGCCGATGAAGTAAAGGCTCTGGTGGATGCTTGGCGGGCGCACGATGCCGATCCTTCCACCTTCGGGCTGATTATCAATCCCACTTTGGGGTGCAATCTCCGCTGCTGGTATTGCTACGAGCAGCACGACCGCATGCCCATGATGGAGGAGGCCGTGCGGCACTCCATTTGCCGGTTGCTCGACCGGAAGGCTGAAGATGAAGGATTGGAAAGCATGAACGTGTCGTTTTTCGGCGGTGAACCCTTATTGGGATTCCATCAGGTGGTCATGCCTATTCTCGGTCGTGCGGCCGAGGTGTGCTGCGCAAAGGGCATCGCACTCCATTCCAGTTTCACCACCAATGGCGTGCTGCTCACTGAAGAAGTGCTTGATGGTTTGGAGTCAGTGGGTCTTACCAGCCCCGCCACCTTCCAGATTTCGCTCGACGGCAATCGTGAGCACCACGATCATTCGCGCATCGGGGCCAATCGCCAGCCCACCTACGACTGCATCGTGACCCACATGAAGCAGGCTGCTGCGCGTCATCACCAAGTGTTTGCCCGTCTCAACTACACGGCCAACAATATCACCTCATTTACCGACGTGCTCAACGACTTCTCGTCGATGCCCGAATCCGACAAACCCTACATCCAGTTCAATTTCCAGCAAATTTGGCAAGATCAGGAGCAAAACAACCTCACCGAGGCAGTGGCAGAACTCAAGGCACAGTATGCCCAGAAAGGCTTTGCCGTGGAGTCCGACCACATTTGCCACCGCCACAACTGCTATGCGGATCATGAGAACCACCTCGTGGTGAACTACGACGGCTTGCTCTTCAAATGCACGGCCCGCGACTTCAAGGAGACGCGAAGCGAAGGTCGCCTCCAGCCCGATGGCGAAGTGGTGTGGAACGAGAAGTATGCCCAACGCATGGAGGTGAAATATGCCAACAAGGCCTGCCTCGCCTGCAAGATTCTGCCAATATGCAATGGTGGCTGTTCGCAAAACAAGCTCGATGCTCACAATCTCGATCATTGCTACAACGGCATGAGCGAAGACGACAAGGACGAGCGAATGCTTCAATGGCTCAAAGAACTCATTACCAATTATCAACCCACTAATAACTAAAGATTATGAAAACAGATGCCACACTCACCCGTCTGTTGCAGGAGATGCCTGCACTGACCGCCGACCTCGAAGGACGGCTTCACGGAGGATTCTGCGCTTTCTGCGACACGGATTCCTGTGAGGAAATCACCAAGGACAACGCTGACTGCAATTGCAACTGCAAGAAAAAGTCAAAGGGCAAGAAGAATAGACGCACGGTCAACCCCGACTGCAACTGCAACTGTTTGGGCGAGCCCAACGACAGCCACTATAAGGCGCAAACGGGCTTTACCCTGTCATTCTGAATCGATTTCACCCCTTAATTTTGTCCGAAATTATTTTTGCATTGAAAGTGCGTTATCGGGATGCAGTTGTTTTCTTCGGGAGAAGAAACATAGCGGGCTATGTGACTGAGAACGAAGGATACAGATGCGCCCGAAAAACGTGCTTTCAATGTGAATACACCTGCTGATATTATAAAACAATTATGAAAACCTACTTATTCCGACCTCACATGAAGAATGGCCAAAGAATCTTACTACTCATAGGTTGTTTTTGGGCCTTGCTCGGCTCTGCCCAAAAGGATACGAATCATCACTTGTGGGTGAACGTAATAGACGCTTTCACTGGGCAAGCTTTGTCCTTAGACCGCAATGTCAAGGTCGACCTGTTGCAGCTCGACAGCACCGTGGTATCGTCAGCCGTTTGCCGTGAAAGACGAGACCAAGGAAGTGGCGAACGCCAAATGATCGTGACGTTTTCAGTTCCGTTACAGAAAGACCCCCGTTTCCTTCTCCGCGCTTCAGCCACAGGCTATGCCACGAAATATGTCCCTGTCACGCTTTTCTGGAACAAGAGATTTGCGGAGTCCTCGAAGGACATTTCTCTTCGCCGCACCACCGCATCCGATGCGGCCTACCAGCTGGGCGAAGCCAAGGTGACGGCCACCAAAATCAAGTTCTACAACAAGGGCGACACCCTTGTTTACAATGCCGATGCCTTCCAGCTTCAAGAAGGCTCGATGCTTGACGGGCTCATCAGCCAGTTGCCCGGGGCAGAACTCAAACCCGATGGGCAAATATTCGTCAACGGAAAGAAAGTGGAAAGCCTCCTGCTCAACGGGCGTAACTTTTTCAAGAACGACAACACCGTGCTGCTCGACAACCTGCCCGCTTACATGGTGCACCGTGTGGAGGTGTACAATCAAGAGAGTGAAACCAGCAAACTTCTGGGCCACAAGGTGGATGAAGGCCAGCTTGTGATGGACATCAAGCTCAAGCGCCAATACTCCATCGGATGGATTGGCAACACGGAGTGGGGATACGGCACGGAGAAACGCTATCTGGGACGCCTTTTCGCCCTGCGTTTCACCCCCCAGTCGCGCCTAAGCGTGTACGGCAACCTCAACAATGTGAACGATCGCCGCAAACCCGACGGCAACGGCGGATGGGGCGACTTCGACCCTTCGGGCGGACTGACGGCCACGAAACGGGGCGGATTTGACTACAGCGTCTACGACAAGCGCAACCGTTTCCGGTTGGAAGGCGATGTGAATGCCTCCTACACCAACAACGACAACCAGTGGGGAGGCACCTCCACCGATTTCCTTTCCAGCGGCGACGTGTTCAACGCCGTGTCCAGCAGGCAGCAGACGTCGAGCCTCAACCTCTCCACCAACCACAATTGGAAGTACACGAACCAGACCACCAACAACGGTGCCAGTTTCTCCCCCTGGTTCAGCTATTCGCACAATGACTACCACTCAAACTTCCGCAACGGCACCTTCGGCGTGAAACCTTTGGACAACTATGCCGAAGTGCTCGATAGCCTCTTCTCGCCCGAATGGACGACCACCGTGCGCCACCTCATCCGGCGCAATGGTCAGCAGGCCCGTGGCAACTCAGATGGACGCGATGTGGGTGCCTCCTACTGGACGTTCATCAAGATTCCCCAATCGCGGGACGGCTTCTCCGTCGATGGCCATGTGCAGTACGTCCACTCCAAGTCGGGTGAGTTCAATCATTTCACTTACAACCACCTCGAGCAGGAGGCGATGCAGACTGATTTTCGCAACCGCTACAACTACTTCCACCAGCAGAACACCACCGTGAAGGCCCGCCTCAAATACTTCTGGCACTGGACGCGCAACATCTATCTGAACCCCAGCTACACCCTGCAGTTCAAGCGTTCCGAGGGCAACCACTCGCTCTACCGTCTGGAATTCCTACCGGAATCCGAAGGCAAGGACCTCGGCTGGCTTCCCTCGCAGATGGAGAGCCTACTACAGGCCCTCGATGCCGACAACTCCAACGAGTCCACCCTCAACAACTGGAGCCATCAGCTGACCCTCGACTGGCAGTGGAACAAATATGTGAAGGACGAGAACTACCGCACCCTCTCGTCGTGGAACGTGACGGTGCGCCCCAGCCTCGTTTACGAAACGAACCGCTTCGACTACCGCTCTGCCAACGACCCGCAGCATCTCACCCCCGGCTACTGGCTTCCGCAGTTCTACTTCCAACTGAAGCGCGGCACACCCTCGCTCCGCCACCAACTGAACTTCGACTTCTCCCTCACCACGTCGGCCCCCTCCATCACGAGCTTGCTCCGCCGCACCGACACGGCCGACCCCTTGCACATCACGCTGGGCAATCCCAACCTCAAGCGCAAGCTCGACGGCAACGTGTCCTTCAACTACCGCGCCGACCAATGGTTGCAGCGCAAGGAGCGCCAGCTCTACGGCAGTGTGGGGTGGCACATCACGCACAATGCCTTGGCCGCCAGCTACACCTACAACCGCAAGACGGGTGTCACCACCACGCAGACGGTCAACGTCGACGGCAATTGGAATGCCTGGATGAACCTCAACTTCACGTTGCCCATCGACCGCAAGCACCGGTTGATGTTCACCACGGCATCGTCGGTAAGCTTCTACCACACGGTTGACTATGCCAGCAGCCGCGAGCAGGAACACCCAGTCCGCACCACCACGCAGGCCACGATCACGAGCGAGACGCTCCGCCTCAACTACCGCTACAACTGTGTGAACTTCGGCCTGACCGGTGCCGCTACCTACAACCACCAGGCTTCCACCCTCGAGGGCTATGCGTCGCCCAACACGTGGAACGTGCGCTACGGCCTCCATGCCGTGGTCGACCTCCCGTGGCGCCTGCAGCTCTCCTCCGATCTCACCATGTTCACCCGCCGCGGCTACGAGTCGACCTCGATGAACCGCGACGACCTGGTGTGGAACGCGCGCCTCTCGAAGTCGCTCTGGAAAAACCAGCTCACCCTCATGGTCGATGCCTGGGACATCCTGGGCAACCTCTCGAACGTGAACGTGGGCATGAACAGCCGTAGCATGTGGGAGTACTACACCAATGTGATACCTCGCTACGCCATGTTCCGCCTCGTCTATCGCCTCAACCGCCAGCCGAAGAAGAAGTAACCCCCTGCCGCAGGGGCTTCGCGTTTCTTCGTGGCCAAAGATGGCGCTTAGCGGAATAACAAAGCAACACGAGCCGCCATGCGAAATAAAAAGGAAAAGTGGTGTTCTGAAACAATGATTTCAGAACACCACTTTTCATGTATCTTATCTCAAGACCACTTTCTTCGTCTCGCAAACCCTGCCGTTTTGCAGGCGGGAAACGCAATAGGTGCCTGGCAAAACCGACAGCGAAAGCCGCGTCTGCGCCTCTCCTGCTGGAACAGTCGTTTTGAGAAGTGTCTGCCCCGTAGCCGAGGTCACCACAATGTCGGAGCCGTCGGCATTGCCGTCGATGAAGGAAACGCGAAGCGAAGAACCGCCCTGTCCTTTGTCGGTCTTGACCGTCATGGCTGCCGCTTCGATTTTCAGCGGCTTAATGGCCGTAGAGGTATTGTCAATCTTGAAAAAGATGACACTCTCCTTGCCGTTGACCCATCCGTTGAAGGTCAGATAACGGTTGCCGCCAATGGTGATGACCGCTGCACAATAATTGCTGCCACTCAAAGCCGCTTCAAAACCGCCAGCAAAGTCGAGGTCTTTCACGACACTGCCGTTGGAAGAAACGACCTGAAAGCCCGTCATCACCACGTGGTGCTTTTCAGAAGCGAGCGTGGTTTGCTCAGTGACGATATGGTCATTGCCAAACCACACGTCCTCGGGGTCCATATTGCCCATACTTGCGCCCGGGTAATTTGCAGAGAGGGCACACTTCGGAACGAGATATTCAAAGTCCTCATCGGTGTTGAAGAGCGTTTGCGAAACGTCGAAATAGCTGTTTCCGGCAAGAGAGCCGCCGCCGTCAAGGTCAACGTTGCACAAATAGAGATGAGAAAGACTGGTGGACTTGTCCACATTCTTCGTTCCCGCATCACGCCAGTCGCTGTATTCCACATTATATACGGCATCATATTGATACATATAGCGCCAGCCGTAATCATTGTAGGGCTTCGCCTCAAAAATCCAGTAACGCAAGGGATATTGCAGCCCGAAGGTGGAATAAGCGAAATACATGTTCGCGTTAGTCCGTCCTCCCACCATTTCCACCTTGTCATAGTCCACCGTGACAAGCGTGTCGCCGTTTTCCTGCCGCGTGAAGCTGAGTGCCTTGCTGACGTCATTTCCGTAGCGGTTTTGCTCGGCAATCCATTCGGAGATATTGCGATAACCGCTCTGCTGCTCTTTAAATCTCACCGTTTTATTCACGTGCCTGACGTCACGCTGTTGCACTTTGTAAGTTAAGGTGTAGTAAAACTTCAAGTCGTCTTTCACGTCAAACGACTTCACGAGTTCTATGTTCTCGTCGTAAACATTGATTCGAGCGGAGACGCCGCCATTCCCGTCCTGTCCGTCACGCAGCGTGAGCAACGGTTTGTTGTTGTAGGTGAATATCTTGGGAACAGACATGCAACTACCTTCGTTCACTGTCGGAAAACTGAACGCTCCGCTTGAAACGGTCTGTGCCATCGTGCCGCCTGCGAGGGCAAAACCCAGGGCGGCGAATACCAAATGCTTCATCATAAAAGGGTGATTATCTGATTGTGTTATTTTCGTTTTTTCTACGAGAGATGCAGATACGCCTGCAAGACACAAAGGTAAGAAAACAAATTCAGATAACATAATTTTGCAAGCTTCTTACCAATGGTAAGTAGGTGTTCAAAATTAGTTTATACTATCCATGTAGGGATTAGCCAGTTTAATATTGCCTTGCCGCATTTTTTTGCCCCTACAACTGTCTTTCATCAGTCACGTAGCCCGCTACGCTCCTTCTTCAAGACAGCTGTAGGAACAAAATAATACGACAATTCAATATAAACTAATTCTGAACACCTACTTAAAAAATAACTTGAACAAATTGGAAGAGAGGAATGCGCTTTCTATAACACTTGCTGATTGATGTCGGGGGATTCAATCACCCCATTATCATTTGCATAATTACTGGCTAACCATCATTTGCGAAAGCGGTTTTCCAAATCACGCATTCTTTCAATCAAACATTCAAAAGAAGGCTTCTCCCCAAATATCATAGAAGAGCACATACTTTTATAATCACCTTCCCATGCTGCAATAATGTCTTCACGCGGTACAAGAACCAATCGCTTTCGAATATCGGGTGTATAATCCATACCACTAACGCTGGTAAAAATTTCACGATGGTGCCGAATAGATTCCCACAATGTATCATCATCAATAGCAGACAGAGCAAAGTCTTTATCCATCATTCTTGATAGGTCATACAGATGTCTGGACTTCCGATCAGCAAATCCCCCGCGACCTTCAACGGAGAATAATTCGTGCAACAGAAAAATCTTTTCCAAAAAAGTTTTACTTGCAAGTGCGGTTGCCACTTCGCTATCAACAATTGTCGTTTGAATAGTCGGAAACATACTTTCAACCATACTGTGTATATGTGTGTTCTCATGCGGTTCAAATAATGAGCGTGCCCCGATTTCAAGCATAACGATAGGTGATAGATACGCTAATGGATCTGGCCATACACTTTTGTAACTTACAAAAATTTTGCGAGGTTCTGGATATGTACTATCACCTTCTCCGTCAGGTTCTGGTTCTACTGAGCACAGATTATTCAAGCCATATTTTTCAAGAGCTGACTCTAACGCTGGAGTAAACTCATTTTTCACAAAAAGAGATGATGCTTTTCGGAGCCTCTTAATTTGTTTTTTGGTCAAATCACCTTCAAAATCAAAAAGTGAGCGATCTACCGCCAAATCTATATCTTCTGAGAAACGGTCTATTAAGTGCCAAACTTTACTCAGAGACGTTCCTCCTTTGAAGATGATTTTTTCCGCAAAAGGCAGTGTAAATACGATTTGTAGTATAGTAGAGACCCAAAGATCCTTTTCAACTGCCTGAGGTGGCAAACCATAACGAGCCGCAGCTTGTTGTAAAACAAGACGCTGTTGATTCTCTGTAAGTTGGAAATAATTATTCATATGCTGCTGTTACAATTTTTCGTACCCATACAGGCATTAGCTTTAAGTCGCTAAGCACCGATTCTTTCTCTTCTTTCCGGAGCAGAAAGGTTATCTGACTGATCTGCCCCATAGTGACATTTTCCTTTTTGATTGACTTCAACGCTGAATTTACAAGCATCGCCAAATGGTTCTTAAAGGACAAATTCTTAGGTGCGGTATTTTTAAATTCTATACCCTTGTTTCCAGATATACAAACCTTTCGAGATTGTCCATCGGTAAGGAATACATAATTCATAGGAACTTGTGTTGAAAGTCCCAATGCATTAAGTGCATATTCGCCAGTGGGCACTATACGTGCATGATCACGAGAAGCTAATGCTTCGGCTATCTGGTCATACGAAGGATAAATAACTCCTAAGCCAAGTTTCTCGTCTATTTCAGGATAACAATAGATACCTTGTGCCACACGAATTATTACCCCACTTTTCGTTAGCCTTTGCAATGTTTGCCTTATCGTATCAGAAGTTCCCATACCCACGAAATCATCAGGGAAAAAGATTCTCCCCCTCTTGAAGGTGCGTATCTTGTTTTCTATTTCTTGAGCAATACTTTCCATATCAGAATAAATTATGTCACAAATTTACGAGAAATTTGTGACACACAAACACTAGAGAAAGCAAAAATACATCTGTCACAAAAATAACTGATATTTGTGACAATTAGGATTACGTGAACACCTCCACACCATTGGATTTCACCGCTGCGCGTCCAAAACGTGATATCTACGGATTCGGGAGAGCGAAACCTCGCGCTTGGTTTGGGCGGTGGGATACAAGATAACTCACATTGACTCATTCTGAATTATCAGCGAGAGCGTGGAAACTTCAAAGCATCAATAAAAAGAGGCAGACCGCCCACTGGCTAATCTGCCTCTTTTGGTGTGACACCACAACTTTGGACCTGTTATCATGTCGCACCTTCTATCTACAAACTTCAAACAAATATGTTTAGTGCTTTCTCAAAATTCTTCTAATTGCTATTTTTTATTCCTGCCCCTACTCATTCATCGCGCTGGCTGCCCATAAAGATGAGCACGTAATAAATCAGCGTGGCGAGAGAGCTCACCGCGGCGACCACGTAGGTGTAGGCCGCAGAGCGGAGGGCGCTGACGGCCATCGGCTGCTCACGATTGGAAGTGATGCCGGCGCGTTGCAGCCACACGGTGGCGCGGCGCGAGGCGTCGATTTCCACCGGAAGGGTGATGACGCTGAAGAGCGTGGTCATGGCAAACAAGCCGATGCCGAAAAGCAAGAGGGCTGGAAACGTCTGCACGAGCAAGATGCCAGCCAGCAAAATCCACGACACCACCTGCGAGGCCATCGAGACGACAGGCACCAGGGCGGAACGCAGGCGCAAAGGCCCGTAGGCCGTGGCGTGTTGAACGGCATGGCCACACTCATGGGCCGCAACAGCAGCGGCGGCCACGGAAGTGGAATTGAAAACGCCTTCGCTGAGGTTCACCGTCTGGTTGGTGGGGTTGTAGTGGTCGGTGAGCTGTCCTGGCGTGGAAATGACCGTCACGTTGTAGATGCCGTTGTCGTGCAGCATTTTTTCCGCCACCTCGCGACCCGTCAGACCAGAAGCCAAGGGCTCACGGCTGAAACGTTTGAACTTGCTTTGCAGGTTGGCCTGCACGGCGTAACTCAATAAGGCAATGCCAATAAATAATATCCAAATCATGGTTTGTTTGTTGTTGGCGGATGATCCTCTTCGTTGCAAAGCGGTCCGCGGTTACTATTCTGCCCGAACATCCCGTTCAGGCAATCCACACCATATCTGTAAAGCGTTTCGCCATTCTCTGACAAAACACAGGAAACGTCTTCTGATGCCAGCAAACGCTTGCCAGACAGTATGTCTTGTATGATATATTGCCAACCTTATGCCAAACGCGCCTCAACGCCTTGCTTTAAGAACTCTCCATGATTCCACAGAGATTTTAACTGACAAAATGGCGGAACAAGAGCGGAGGCAGGGGCTTTTCGAATGTTTGCTTTTTATGAGTAGGCCTGTGCGCGTCTCCCCAACAAAAATATCCCACCCTTTGGACAAGGATGGGATATTTCTCAAAACTGGCAAACGCCTTCTGCCAAATCACTTTTTCGGCTGTCGGCTGAAATGATAGACAAGGTGCAGCATGACATAATTGGGAAGCGTTCGGTTCCAGATTTCCGTTCTGCCCTGTGCATTGATGGCATATTGGGTTGACGACAACTGATGGAACAGGTCGAAAGCCTTCACGCCTGCAATGAGGCGGCCTTTGAGGAAGGGTTGGCTGACAGAGAAGTTCACCACGAAATCATCCGTATTGAGGACCTTGCTGCCGTAGCCACGGCGGCTGTAGATGTTGGCATCCGCTGAAAACGTGGTTTTCACGACAGGGAGCGTGTATCGCGCCATCAATCCATACTGATAGTTGAATGCGTTGAGCGTCACGAAATCCTGCATCTTGCCCTCGGAATGCCGCCAATGCACTTCGCCAACAGCCTTTGCCGTGAAATCCTGATATTGATACGTCAGGCTGAGCGCATCGCGCAATGAATACGTGTTGACAGCATTGGGCGCACTTTCCGTCATACCGGTTTGCATTGCATGGTCAACGGAATGGTTGTGGGCAGCGTCAAGCGTTGTTTGCCATGACCAACGATTCTGCTTGCCAAACTGGGAACGCACATAGCTAAACTGGGCTGTTATGTCGTAAGCTCCATGCACATTCGCTGGCTGGTAGGTGTATTGGGAATTGGCGGGATTGAACACGACCGACTGCGCAATCTGGCGGTGGTGATAGCGGAAATTTCCCTTGAGGTCATATTGCTGTCTGCGTTTGCTTTCTCTGTCGGTGAAACTGACGTTGAAGGCAGTTGAGGCATTGCCTTTAAGGTTCGGATTGCCCAGTTTCACGATTTGCGGAACGGCATCATCAACATAATCGAGCAACTCGAAAATCGAAGGGGCGCTCTGCTCATACATCAACTGCAACTGCAACTGCTCTCCCGCTTTTTTCGTTGGCAACATCTTGAAGGTGAACGACGGATAGAGGCTGAAAGCCGTGCGTTTCTTGTTTTGTTCCGTATTGTTACGCGTATAGTCCAAGCGCTCAGCCATTACATCGACGGGAACAGCCAGTGCCCAATAAAGGTACTCCATTTTCATGTACGGCCCTGGTATATACTTTCTCCACTTCAATGAAAAAGTCGGCGTGTTGGAGTAGCAACCATAGTCGCTCACGTAAGAATTTCGCGGATCAGAAATGGCCAGCAACGCATCCAGTTGAGAAGGGAGCATGATGGTGTCGGGATGGAAGAGATGGTCGCGGTCATGCGTCTTGGAATACTCCTGACGGTCTTGCACTTCCAACTGCAGGTTTTTGCCAATTTTATTTGCCCAGAGCAGATGGAGGTTGCCCAAGGTTTCCTTATGGCGGAAATCATTGGCATTAAACTGCCTCGTGGTCGAGGGGGTTGCAAACTGCTCCGTCATGTAACCGCGAGCCGTTTCGTTCTTGTCCTCTTCATGCTTGAAGCCATAGAAAGCGCTCAGAGAGCGAAAAAACTTGTTGTTGACGCGCGACGCGATAAAGCCGCCCGCATTGATGCGGAGAGAATGGCCGTCGTTATAGCTCGAGCTCCGCAAACGCGTGTTGATGCTGTCAAGGAAATCTTCTGACAAAGATTCGCTGTTTCCTTTATACTTGTTGTAGACAAATTCCACGGAAAGGTCGGCATGAACCTTTTGTGGCAACGTCAAGCTGAAACGGTTTTTGGCCAAAAGGCGGTTGGATTTTGAGGTATTGAGCGACCTAAAACTGGAATAAGGCATACTGCCGTCCAAGAAGAGTTCACACCGCTGCATGGTTTCTCCTTTATCGGTCGACGACATAAAATCAAACATGAAGTTCTCCTTCAACTTGCTGCCTTTCGACTGATAGTCGACCTCGCCAGCCACGCTCTTGGTTGTCAACATTGAGAGTGGCATGTTTTCTGGTTTCCAACTGCTGGTTTCACCAATGTGGCGTTTCTCATTCACATTGTTTGCATTGGCCAGAAGCGTAAAGCGCAACTTGTCGGTATAGCCCATCAGGAAGCCGCGTCCAAGCCAGCGTTCGTTGGAACCTCCCGCTGACTCGACATTGCCGATGTACCCATTGCGGTAAGCGTCTTTCAAATTGACATCCATGACGTATTGCTTCCTCTCGACTTCATAGCCAACAGCGCGACTGCGGTCGGTCTCCTTTTCGTAGACCTTCACGTTTTTCACCGTATAATACGGAAGGTTCTCAAGCAAGACTTTGCTGTTTCCACCCATAAAACTTCGCGCTCCGAGCAGAACTTCATCGACCTTGCGGTTGTTGACGAAAATCTCTCCGTTGTCGTTCATTTTGACCCCGGGCATCTGCCGTATCAAGTCATCAAGCATAGAGCCATCTGGCAGTTTGAAGGCCGAGGCGTCGTAAACCAAGGTGTCTCCTTTGTAAAACATCTTTAGCCTTGTGGCCGAAACCGTGGCTTCGCCAAGAACTTTCTCCCGAACGCGGCGCAGCTCAAGCGGACGGTCTAAGCCGATGGCGTCGTCAACGGATGCTTCCACAGAGATGGTCTGCCAGTCGTCCTCATAGCCGTCAAGCGTGGCATGCAGCAGATAGGTGCAAGTTTTCTTGGGGAGCATGATGCTGAAAGAAGCTCTTCCCCAGCGCTCTCCATCTCTTTTGTTTAACACGACCTTGATGGAGTCCTGCACAACAACACTGTCCGCTGTGAGCAACGTCACACGGGCATTCACAAGCGGAACTTTCAAAAAGCCATCACGAACTGAGCCAAAGACAAGTTGTTGGGCTGAGGATGCCACGCAGAAAAGCAGCATCACCAAGAAGGCGAAAAGATGTCGCATATCCATTAAATTTTTAATAAGTAGGTGGTCTGAATTATTTTTACACTTACAATACTCTATCGGGGTGCAGACACGTCACCTTGGTTGAAGGGGCAATGCGGGCATTGCGACTAAAAATAAGGCAAGTAGAATCAGCTGTCTCCGAATACCAAAGTCTGACTTAAGGATTTGAAACAGAAAGTATGCAGCGAATAGGCAAGCAACTAAGATTGTGAACACGCGCATTCATAATCTGCACGTTTGGAAAGAGAATATAGAAACGCCTGTAATAGCCTAAATTGCGTTTGTTATAGCTCACACCATTATTAATCTTGAGTACCTACAAACATTACTAAAAAACATTGCAAATATAATCATTTTCACCCCCCAACAAATATTATATAGTTTTTCCCCGAGAAACCTTACAAAGTCATCGACCTTCGGCCGAAGGTAATGCTACTCGCGGCCGACGGTAACATTACTCGCGGCCGAAGGCAGCGCTACTCGCGGCCGCAGGTCGATGACATGCAATAAGCGCAAGGATGACTTGATAACCCCCGAGGGCCGACGCATTACTTTAGGGTGATCAAGATAGAATATTAAATATTGGCAGCAGCGCCCTCGCAACGGAGATTTGCGCTGGCCCGCACAATCGTCTGTTGCGGCGCCAGCATTGTAGCTCACTTTGCTCGCAAAGTGAGGGC
>UQCW01000038.1 GCA_900539625.1 uncultured Prevotella sp. | reverse complement strand
AATTGATGAGCTGCGGCGAGAGATAGGGGCAAGCCCCTATCCTGGAATATGAGCCCCTTTCAGGGGCAGCGGCGCAAATGCCATGTTATTTGGCTCAAAACCGCGCAGAGATTTTTCTGGATTTTGAACGCCCCACCCTTCAGGGTCGTCCTTTATTTATTGAGCATCTGATATGCCTTCCAGATATTCGGAATGCCATAGCCAAAGACATTGTCGGGGTGCTTGACATTGTCGCCAGAGAGTTGCACGGCGCGTATGATTTCCTCCGGGCGCTTGCTGGGACAGGCCTGCATCAGACAGGCAACCGCACCGGCCATGATGGGCGTGGAGAAGGAGGTGCCGTTGGCCACCGTGATACTTCCCGTGACGTCAAAGAGCCAGGCGTCTTGTCCCAACGCCATGACGTCGGGCTTGATGCGCCCGTCGGCCGTATGGCCCAAGGAAGAAAAGACGGTGTTGTGACGTTCTTCCGTCACAGCGCCCACTGTCAAGATGTTTTTCGCATCGGCAGGCACGCCGATGAGCTTCCATTCTTCGTCACCGCTATTTCCCGCACTGTTGAGCACAAGCAGTCCGCGACTGGCGGCCAACGAAGCCGCGCGGCTGTTGGCCGCCGTCTCGCCGTCGAGCTCATAATAGTTGTGGAGGGAGGGTGCGTCGTCGTAAGTGGTATAGCCCAACGATGAGGTCGCAATGTCCGCTCCCACGCTGTCGGCATATTCCAAGGCGGCACACCAATTGTCTTCTTCCACACGCTGTTCGCTCTCCCCGTCTTCGCTCACCAAGAGATAGAAGGAAGCACGCGGCGCCGTTCCCACCAGACTGTTTGGCACATCGGCGGCTATGCAGGAAAGCACCATCGTGCCGTGTGTGTGGCCCTCATAGACGTTCTGGTCGGTGTGTACGAAATTGTGAGTGCCGAGAATCTTGGCGTTTTGCAAACCTTTGATGCAGTCGGTGTTGTAAAAACCGCCATCGATCACAGCGATGACCACACCTTCACCAGTGAAACCGGCGCGGTGCATACTGTCGGCTGCTATCATGCTCACCTGGCCTTCTGAATGGCCGTAATAGTTCTTGAGCGTGTCGCAGGAATTGACCACCATCGCTTTGCGGTCGACCTTCTCCTCGGCTTCGGCTGGCTTCGGCGTTTTCCACACCAGTCGCGCAGACTTGACAAACTTCACGCCGCTGAGTTTCTTGACGAGCATCGTGTCGGTGGTTTCCACCACGGCGGTGTTGTTCCATTTGCTCGTCATCAGCACGCGGAAGCCCTGGCGGCTCAGATATTCCAAATAGATGGGCGTCACGGGCAAGTCATATTGGTCGACCTTGATGCCGAATTTACGGCGGCGCTCCAAGGCCTTCGGGGAAAGAAATTCCTCCGGACGCTTGGTGGAGTAGCTGTTGTTTGACTTATCGGTGAAGGTGACACGGTAACGATAGGCCACGGGCCACGCGTCATTCTTGTCCGACAACGGTTTGGCGACACTGTCTTTCGGCAGGCCGGCGCCATTTGCGCCGCAGGCAAACGCTGCGACGACGAAGGAGTCGATTATTCTGATGATTGGATTCTTCATGTTGGTCTGTAGTTTTTGTGTTTAGTAATGGGCAGTAGATGGTCAGTCTTCGCAGGCCGCATACTGTCCGATGCCCTTTTGGGAGGCAATCACGGAGCCTGCCACCAAGCGGTTTCCGACATAAAAAACGGCGCTCTGCCCCGGCGTCACGGCGCTCACAGGGTCGAGGGTCCGAACGAGCAGGCGTCCGTCGTCGAGGCGCTTCACGCGGCAGGGCATGGAATTGCTGTGGTAACGGATGCGCACCGAAAGATGTTCTTCTTCAAAGAAGCGCGGTTCACACACCGCCTGCCAGTCTTCAACAAAGAAGCAGGAGGTTTGCAAAGCCTGCTCTTCTCCGAGAACAATGGTGTTTTTCTCTGCATTGAGCCTCAGCACATAGGCGGGATGCCCCAGCGCAATGCCCAATCCCTTACGCTGTCCGACGGTGTAAAACGGCACACCACGGTGGAGTCCCAAGCGGCGTCCAGTCTCATCGACATAGGCCCCGCCGTCAACGCGTGCTTCAAGGTCGGGACATTGTGCCCGCAGAAAGTCGCGATAGTCGCCTTCAACGAAACACACCTCCATCGACTCTCCCTGCCGCGCAACGAGTTCGAAACCCTTCTGCTTCAAATAGTCCCTCACCTGGTCTTTCTGAAGTCCGCCAAGGGGGAAGAGGCAGCGTTGCAAAGTGCTTTCTGACACACGCCAAAGGAAATACGACTGATCCTTACGCGCATCGTCGCCCGTTAGGAGATAGGTGTGGCCGTTCAGGGTTTCGGTTCTCACGTAGTGGCCTGTGGCCATAAACTCGCAGCCATTGGCATCGGCTTGCTCGCGCAGGATGCGAAATTTGAAATCGCGGTTGCAACGCACACAGGGATTAGGGGTGCGTCCGTTGGCATATTCATCGCAGAAATATCTGACGACCGACTGGCGGAAAGCGTCTCTCACATCCACCACATGGTGCTTTATGCCAAGGCGTTGTGCCAGGGCCTGCGCTTCGCGGATGAAACGGGGCACGTCGTCGTCGGCATCAAACTGGCGCGGCAAATCCCAAACACGCATGGTCATGCCCAGCACTTCGTAGCCGGCATCTTGCAACATGAGGCAGACGGCCGAACTGTCAATGCCGCCCGACATGGCCACCATCACGCGTTTCTTATTATCTGTCATATATATTAGGGGGTCAAGAAATTGCACAATAGAGGAACGACAAAGGCTTGCCTCTCAACGAAGCCCGCTTCTGCAGCAGCTTTTCATGGCGCAATGCTCTGAAGCACGCCGCGCCTAAAGTCAATGCGTAAAGGAAGCGTCTGGCGGAAGAAGGGGTGTCCCAACACGCCGTCGGCTTCCACCACGCCTCCCTCCGTTTTCTTCAACGTCACAGGGAAAGGGCGTGCTGCGCCGACCTGTATGTCACAAGCCACAGTGCCAGAAGTTCCGTTGCCATCCGCGGCATAACGGCTGCCGGCCATATTGTCGGCACAAGCCGTGTTCAAGAGCCAAGTGCGGAGTTTACCGTTGGTCTTCTCGTCGAAGAAAAGCGTGCCGTAAGACGTGAAGCGCAGATTGGCCTGTTTGTCGGGCCAGGCTTCGGCAGCCTTTTCAGGGGGCAGCAAAAGGGCATCGCCCGTCAGTTCCACGCATCCAAGGCGCGAAAGGTCAACGAGCCCCAGGGTGCGCACCATTTCTTTGTACACACTGTCGCCCGCCAGCTCATTGTTGACCGCCACATAAACCATCGGATGGCGGATGACCACCGGACCGAAGGCCATGCTGTCGGCAACGGCTGTCACGGCACGCACCAATCCAAGGGAGGAGACGACATTGACCGTGTCGTTGCTGACCACCACTCCCGCCGCTCTTGCATCAGCTTCGGTGATGATGGTGAAAGAGGTGCCAGTTGAGAGGGTGAACAACTGGTAGTCGTCGCTCAAAGCCACACTGACCAAGGGCGGCCAAGCAGGCGAGAGGTCGAGAGCGAAGGTCTGCCCCTCGGGGCGGCTCACTGTTGTCGGGCCGCAATTCAAGAAGGTTTTCGAGAGACGCAGATAGCGTTCCCAGAGCAATTTGTTTTTCTTCCGCTGCATCAGTTTGGTGGCCATGCGGTTGAGGTCTTTCCAACGTCCCTGCACCATCAAGACACGCGCCGCCGTATGCACGCAGGAGATATAATCATTGGTGTCCAGACTGTCGGCTTTCAAGAAGAGCAGACTGTCGGCTGTGGAGGCCGCCACATCGGGACGGTTGTAGGCCACGGCCAACAAGAAGCGGCAACGCCAGCGTGCATAATTGTCGAGCGCGGCGATTTGGCTGTGGGGATATTGCAGCAGGGCATAGGCATCGCCCATTTCCACCTTCTGCAACATCTGCGTGCGCAAATCGCTGCCGCTGAGCCGCCGCCCTTTCTTTACCAACGAGCGGAAGGGCGCCAGAATGGAGGTCTTCACACGGCGTCCCTGGAAATAGGCGAGGCGTTCCGAGGCATAGTCGGCCATAGCCTCAAAGCGCCCCAAGCGGTGGAGCGTCTCAGCTTTCAAGAGACAGAGGGCGATGAGACCCTTCAAGTCAAGGCTGGCCGAATATGTGGTAGTGAGGGAGTCAACACACCCCACCACGTGCTCCCAACGGTGATCGGCCTGCGCTATGGCGAGTTCGCAATAGAGGCGCACACTGGGCGGGAACGTCTGTCCGGCACGCTGATACAAAGGCCGCAGTTCGCCCACCAGCCCGCGTGCAGCAAGCAGGGAGGCCCTGTCGGCCAACGAGTCGGGCGTCGTTTCCTGTGCCAGACAACGGGGGCTGGCCTCAGCCCTCTGCATGCCGAAAGACAGGAAGAGGAAGAGGCAAACCAAGGAATGAAGTATATGGCATCTGGACATTATTATAGTAAGTAGATGGTCAGGATTATTTTTTTATTTGATAGATTCTATCGGATGGGGTGTTCAAAATTCAGAAATAATCAAGGTTGATAGAGAGGCGACAGCGCCCCTGAAAGGTAGGGCGAGTCTGATCAAAGCAAATCAGAATTTTCAGAAGCCCCCCTATATCGTCACCATCGTTGCGCCATAACCATATTCACGGAAAGACGCATCCTGATAGCGGCACTGCCGATAGCGGGTTTTCAATTCTTTGAGAATGGCCGAACGCAAGACGCCCTCACCCTTTCCGTGGATGAAAACGATTTTGCGGCCACGGTGTTTCAGCTCCGCATCCATCGTCTCGCGAAACACTTTCATCTGGTATTCCAGAATATCCTTGGCTTCAAGACCGGCAGTCGTGTCGAGCAGTTCATCGACGTGGAGGTCCACTTCAAGTATCTGGTTCTCCCCTATCTTTTTCCCCTCGCGCAGAGACATTGTCAAAGCTCTCTGCCTGCTGCAGTCGGCCTCTTTCGGTTTGTCGGTCATGGCTTCATGCACTTCGGCGGCTTCCACAAAGACCGTGCGCACGGGTTTGTCGTCGCGCACCAGGTCGAAGCGGAGCGAAGGGGAGGTGAAATATTCGGAGGGCGTAAAGGTGTTCTGACGGAAGAATTTCGAGCCATCGATGCGCAGTCCAACATTCAGCGGTGCTTTCGGCAGGAAGGTTTTCTCGGGCTTATAGGCGAAGGCCTGCACCGTGATGCGTTCCCACGCGCCGATTTCGTCACGGCGTACTTCCTGCAGAAAGAGTTTCGTGTTACCAACCACTTCTCCCTCGTGGCGAAGCGTCACGGCGGCCCCTTCGTGCGTGAAGAGTACGAAACGCATATTGAAGTTGGAGTCGTTGACGAGATACACTTCAAAGACGGCATCGTCATCGCGGTCTTTCACATCGGCTGGAACGAAAGCCAAGAATGCCGTCCACTGGTTGCCGCCACGGCGCTCCAGCGCTTTCGGGCGGAACGTGATGGGGCGGTCGGCAATGTCTTCTTCCTCAGCGTCTTCGTCGAGTTCGTCCACGTCGTGCAGCAACGCCGAAACGGATGTCGGCGTCTTCTCAACTGGTTTGGCTTGCGGCTTTTGCGGCCGCGCCAGATTGTAGTCGTCAGTGTCAATCACGACGCATTCTTTGATGAGCGTCGGCACTTCAAAACCGTCTTCATCCTTCACCACTGCCAAGTCTTTTCCTTGGAATCCGACGACGATGCCACCGCCAACATCATTTAAAAAACGTACTTTATCTCCTATTTTCATAATCGCATGCTTTTTTATTTCTACAAAGGTAAACTATATTCGCGGTGACCACAAAAAAATAGGCCACGAATTTATGGGAAATCCTAAAAAACGTATATCCGTTTCCAATCGGCTTTTCCTTATTAATGGCGGAACAGCCGTTGCCGATTTAAATCCTATGGCTTTCAACGCATCTGGGACGTGCGATGACCGCATCTGGGGCGAGCGACAACCGCATCTGGGACGTGCGACGAACGCATCTGGGACGTGCGACGAACGCATCTGGGACGAGAGACGAGCGCTGCACATCCCAAATTCGCAGACAAGTCGTGTCTCCGGATTTTCATGTTATAGGTTCCGAGGTTTGGTGAATAGGATAGAGACCACACGTCCATCTCCATTTAATGGAATGTCATATCACGTCATCCAACACTTGGTGTAAATTGCCTATCAGATAGAATGGCAAATTGATTAAGCGGAATTCCTTTCCCTTGGGAGTCTTTACCAGATTAACAGAATAAGGATTCGACCAAATGCGGATGGCAACGTCTATCTCCGAGCTGTCCATGAAAACCTGTAGTGAACGAAGATGAGCATTGGTGCCGCTTTTCACTTCTATGGGATAGAGTTTGGAGTTGTGGATGAAAAGAAAATCGACTTCGGCACCATTGTTGGGTTTGGCCCAAAACGAGCGGTGTTGCCCCACCCGGTATTCCGTTGACAGAAGTTCTTGGGCTGTGATTTGCTCGGCAATATGGCCCCGCCAACTGTCAACCATCTCTGTTGAACCAATTATCTCTTTTCTGATGCCGGCTTGATAATTCACCAGTCCTGTATCAAACCAGATGAGTTTAGGCATTCGCTTGGTTTCCGGAATGACGGGCATTTGGGTGGAAGATACGGGATAAACCAACTCCAGGAGCATGGCTTTTTCCAAAAGACGAAATGCTTCTCCAACTTCCCGCGATTTATACCCCGAATTGGCGAAGTTGCCCAGGGTGATGGTTTCGCCCGAAAACGCCCAGCCATACGACAAGATGAAGCGCACGACATCTGTCAGTTTGTTGCCTTTCACATATTTCTCTGAATCGTCTTTGTAGGCCTGCACCAAGGTCTCATACACATCTTCAATGGCGATGATGCTCAGAGTCTCTGCATAGCGCTGCACGGCTTCTGGCATTCCGCCAATGATGGCATATTGATTGAACTGGTGCATGAGCTGCTCATGAAAAGCGATGGTATATTCTGCTTTCTGCGAGAGAATGGTCAGAAGATTGTTTTTGCCAATGGCTCCCAAAAACTCATAGAAAGAGCAAGGACGCAAGGCCAGATATGTCACTCTTCCTACGGGGAAACTGACATTGACGTCTACAAGATTCTCCAACAAACTGCCTGCTGCTATGACATAGAGGTCTGGCCTCTGCTCGTAGAAGTATCTCAGCAAAGCAATTGTTTTAGGAGAATTTTGAATCTCATCGATGAAAATGAGCGTAGTGCCTTCATGCTGGGTTTTACCCAAGCTGGCAAACAGCATGTTAATCAAATCATTCAGAGGAATATCCATCTCGAATAATCTGACATTCTCTCCCATTTCCAGGTTGAAGTATAGGTAGTTGTCAAAACGGGAGCCAAATTCGTTGACAATTGTTGTCTTACCCACTTGCCTGGCTCCTCTCAAGATGAGCGGCTTATGCCGTTCATCCTGCTTCCATGCTTCTAATTTACTTAATATCTTGCGCTTAAACATACCCTATTTGTTTGAATTCATGGGCAAAGATACATCTTTTTTGTCGCAAATCATGGGCAACAGCGCAATTCTTTGTTGCAAATCAGTGGCAACATGGGGCTAATTTTGTTGCAAATCAGCGGCAACCGCGCATTTTTTGTCGCAAATCATGGGCAAGCGTGGCTCATTTACAAAAAAAAACACGAGGATTACACGTCGGCTTTAGGGTGGGAAAAGGGAACGTGTAATCCTCGCGTAATGTGCGTAGGTTCTGTTGTATATTTTATTTGTGTTTCAAGTTGTAGGCAAATGAGGAATGCCCTCAAGCTTGTTGCACCAGAAATCTCTGTGGTTTGCTGGCAACGCCAACATCTCATTTCTTCAACACCGCCTCCAGTTCTTCCACTTCGTGGCGGAACGTGCGGTCGGAAGTGATTTTCTTTACCACCTGGTTGCAACTGTGTAACACGGTGGAATGGTCGCGCCCACCGACACTGCGCCCAATCTGGCTGTACGACATCTCTGTGTATTTATGGCAGAGATACATCGTGAGCTGGCGGGCTTTGACGATGGCCTGCTTGCGACTCTTGCTCATCACCTCGCGCTGCTTGGTGCCGAAATGCTGGCAAACGGCCGAAATGATGTTGTCAACGGTGAGTTCTTTGCGCTCCATGTTGACAATGCGGGCCACGACGCGGGCGGCCAGATGGAGGTCTATATCGCAGTTGTCGTAGATGGAATAGGCCATAATGCCGTTGACAATGCCTTCCAACTCTCGCACACTGCTCTCGGCATTCTGTGCGACATATTGCACCACTTCATCAGGGAATGTCAGACCGTCGCGGCGAATCTTCGACTCAAGGATGGCCTTGCGCAACTTCGTGTCGGGCTTTTCCATCTCGGCCACCATGCCCCATTTGAATCGCGTCAGCATGCGGTCTTCAATGCCTTCGAAGAGCACTGGCGGACGGTCGCAGGTGATGACGAGCTGGCGACGGTTTTGCTGCAGATGGTTGAAGATGTGGAAAAAGGCCTGCTGCGTTTTCGCCGTCGTGATTTCCTGAATATCGTCGATGATCAATACGTCTATCGACTGGTAGAAGTTGATGAAATCATTGGTGGTGTTATGGATGACGGAGTCAGTGAACTGCGTCTTAAACACATGGGCCGATACGAAGAGCACACGTTTGTCGGGGAAACGCTGCTGGATGGCAAGGCCCATGGCATTCACCAAATGGGTCTTCCCAACGCCCGACGGCCCATAGAGAAAGAAGGGATTGAAGGTGGTCTGTCCGGGATGTTCCGAGATGGAAACGGCCACGGCATGTGCCAACTTATTGCTCTCGCCTTCGACAAAGCGGTCGAAACTATAGCTGGAATTGAGGTTGGAGCGCAACGGCGGCAACTGGTGTTGCTTGTTCTGCTTGGCCTGCTGCTGTTGTTCATCCTTGCGTTTCTGCTCCTGCGCCTTCGCCCATTCTGCCATCTTCTGTTCGTCGCGAAAGAAGATCTGCGTGAGCTGTCCGAAGGAGACATTGACGGCTTCCTGCAAGACAACGCGGTGGTTCTCACGGATATAGTTGCCTACATACTCGTTGGGCACACTGATGGTGAGCTTGTTGCCCTCTGCTTTAAAGAGGGCAAGCGGCTCAAACCAGGTGGAGTATTCTCCAGCAGGTAACTTACTTTGTATGTATTGCAAACAAGCGTTCCACTTGTTCTTGGCGACTTCTTCCATGATATATCTTCAACTTATATTGGACGCCTCGTTCTTTTTCAGAAGACGAAAAGCCTTACAAAGTTCTCATTTTTTTTTGAATTTCACAAGAGATTGGATAATTTACGACAGATAATTGTTTGCCGCAAGCCTCAAAAACGCCCTTTTCTGCGCGGATGGAGGACGCCGAACGGGGGCTGCGAGCTGTGCGGTTTCCGTTACACGCGTGCTGCCTTCGACATATACGCATGAAGCAATCTGCACACGGGCATCTCTGCGAAAAGCACTTAGGGGTGTCCTGAAAGAACCGTAACGGAATCTTCAGGACACCCCTTGTGTTTAGTAATGGTGATGAAACCAGCAGAGTTTTCCCGCCGAAAGGAAAGAAAGGGAGAGAGACATATCAGCGGTCGTTCTCCCAGGCTTCAATCTTGTCTTTGTTTTCCAAGAGGAAGTCGATGTCATCGAGGGCATTTTCAAGACAATATTTCTTATAGCCGTTGATATCGAAATGCTCTTGGAGGTTGCTGGACGTGTTGGTGATGGTTTGATTTGGGAGGTCAACCACCACGTGCATCTGCGGATTGGCCTTGATGTCGGCAAAAAGCTGTTGAAGGAAGGGTTCGCTGACCACAACTGGAAGGACGAAGTTATTGAGTTCGTTTTGCTTGTGGATATCGGCAAAGAAACTGCTCACAACGACGCGGAAACCGTAGCCGGCAATGGCCCAGGCGGCATGTTCGCGGCTCGACCCGCAACCGAAGTTCTTGCCTGCCACGAGGATGGTGCCAGAATAAGTGGGGTCGTTGAGCACAAAGTCTTTCTTCGTGCCATCGGGGTTATAGCGCCAGTCGCGGAAAAGATTGTCGCCAAAGCCCGCCTTGTCGGTGGCTTTGAGAAAACGCGCCGGGATGATTTGGTCGGTGTCGACGTTCTCCAACGGGAGAGGCACACAGGTGCTGTCTATGATGTTGAATTTCTGTTTCATAATACGAAAATTATTAGAGCCGTTTTGTATTCTCCGGCATAAGTTAAACTTAGTTTTTTATTTGTTTTGAGATTAAGACATAAAAAGAGAGTCACTCGCTGGTAGACAAGTAGCTTTTTGTTGTCTTACGGCAGTTCTTTTTTCCAAGATTTTATGCCTTGGTTCTTACTTCCTTGGAAGACAGCGAAAGGGCATATTTTTTCAGCACTGGAATATAGCTCCACCCATTCTTTATCTGCTCCACATACAACGTCAATGTTCCCAAAAATTTCAAATAATAGACGGCCTTATTGGGCAGAATCCTGTCAAGTGTCTCTTTTTGCCATATGGTTGAGTCGTTGCCTCTATGATTCATATTACGGCACTGATAAAGGTCCAATAAAAGCGAAGTAAATTCTTTATAGCTGTTATAGTTGTTGGGGGTCATGGCAGCCTTATATCCCAAGAAATAGACTACGCATCTAATCTTATCTTTTGCACAAAGAGATTGAAGCGCAGACCTTGATTTTGCTGCTGCATTAGGCATACTTGTTTTCTCTTTTGTCCAAGGGGATACGAACTTTGCAACAGTATAATGTCCTTCAGATCTCACCTCCAAAGTGGGCGTGATACCTTTACCTGTTTTAACATAGGCTGGATGTTCCCACATACGCTCAGCTATGACGCTTAAGTCAGAGTTGGAACATATAGAGTTTGTCATACACTCTATTTGTTGGTACAACGACAAACAAAAATCACCAAAGTTATCCTTACGTCGGAACGTCTCCATCCTGCAAAAATCTTCTACAAGGATATCTTTTATAGATGCTATCGGAAACGCTGAATAAAACTCTTGGGCTTGTTTCCTAACGACTTTTTCAATGCAATATTCATAGATTTGATCCATACGTTCAACATCTAACGACAAAGCGTTTGCGGAAGAAGCCATGTCAAGCCTCTTTCGCAATTCTTTATCAAACTCCGCATTCTGATTGCAGAGCCGAAGTATCTTGCCTAATGTACTTATCAATTTTTCGTCCATAAGCATTAGCTTAATAAATCATCCAATTCTTTATTCAATTCGTCTATATTGACAAGTTCATCTGGTCGAACCATAACCTTGTCGGTGCGATGAATTAGCCAGAACTGTTTACCTTTAGCATCTCGGCAGTGAGATATAGACAAGATTTCTTTTCTTTTTTCTTCCTCAGGCTTCAAGGTCTTATTAACAGAAGCCATCTGATTTTTTCCGCCCAAGGTGAATACGGCATATCTGTGTGGCGTGAACGATTCTATTGCATTCTCAGGCCGCTTCGACATAGTAATTTCAATGCTTGTGCCGTTCTTCTTCTCAAAATCTAACAGAGCCGTTGTTTCTACGTAAGTAACACCACGAGCAGAAGCATTGCTGGTGTCATTAAGTCGCCGAGCCAAAATATCAAACTTGGTTTTCAGTCGAAGATATACGCCGTCATCCTCACCTTTGACCATCTTCAAGTACATAAGTTTTCCATCCAGAACATTTGCCATATCTGGATTCCCTTTCTTTACATGACCTTTTTCTGCCTTGTATTTAGGGAAGAACTTGTTGAAAGCTGTGTCATAACCGTAACGACTCCATATATACAATATGTTACGGATATCACGGACATACTTTTGAGTAACATTCAGTTTGTCGCTGACTATGAGTCCTGTCACTTTCTGACGAGCTCCAAGCTTTTGAAGGCGTGTCTTTTCAGGATTCATCTTGAACCCCTGGTCGTTGATAATGCGTTCCAATTCTTTTCTGAATGCGCCATCCATCTTATAGACGTTATGCATAGAACTGAAAGTAATGTCATCGGCATAGCGAGAGTAGTGCAAACCAAAACGCTTGGCTAGTCCGCCCAATCGGCGATCTAACTTATCACATATCATATTTGTTAGTATGGGAGACGTAGGCGCTCCTTGTGGCAACACGAACTTTACAGCACCATCTTCAGACGCTACTTTCATAAAACACATACCTGCCAACAGATTAGCAGCTTGTTTCTGTAAGTTCAAAGGCTCCAACTGGAGACGTTTCCACACTCTGGCTTGTTCAATGCTTGGAAAGAAGTCTTTCAAATCAATATTGAACACGTAATTCTGTCCCTTATGAATATTGGCATTCGTGACTACCGACCGTCCTTCTGTGAAGCCCATCGCATAGTCAGAAGGTTCATAAAGAGACTTGAATATCTTATTTACATATTGAAGCATCAACCTAAAGCTCTTATTTCTCGGAGCTGTAATCTGCCTCGTTCCTCCAGACTTTTTCTTGATGCAGAATTGCTTGTACCGATGAAACACATTGTTGGGATTGCAGTAGTAGTTGATATGCTTCATCGTAAACGGACAAAAACTATCAGCCATACCAGATTCTGCCATCTCATCCATCTTCATGCGGTTGAGAAGGTTAAGCAAGTCTTCCTTGGAAGTAATTTGTCGAGCCTGCATGGCTATCGTGTTCTTGACCATTATATCCTTATTAAAAAGAGCCTAACAATCGGAATGAGCGGAGCATCATTTCTTTATATAAAACTACATATAAACATTAATATATACAACATTATACGATAGAAAGGACATACTGCGTATGTCTACAGTCTACGTTGACGATATAACATTGTTATCTCAAAGCCTCTTACGAGTCAAAGAGACATCATACGAATCTGCCTCCGAAGAGCCAGGGCTTTCACCACGCATGACGGAATCAAATTTATATCCGCTTATCCGATTGCCAAAGAACTCTTTATTGTTATCAGGTGCAAAGTCACAACGATCACGCGAACTCTACATTCGTGACTCTGCACTTAGTTTATATTTTAGTCGATGTTCCAGTACGCGTCAGGATCGCCATCAAAAGCATCATAGATATCCTCATCGCTATATCCTGCCACCTCCTGAGCATAGGTTCCTGCGAACTCTTCATAATGTTCGCATCGGTATTCGTCGCCATGACCATAAGCGTCATCATCGCATTGGCTGCGGCTATTATTTTCATTGTTTTCTTCCGTTTTCCCCTTTGTCAAGAGGAAATCTTTCAAGACTATATTCTTACCATCCTCGTTAGTAACTATAATGTTAGAATAATTTGGTTTGCCATAGAATTTCCAAACAGCTTTGTACTCCACAGGCAAAACCACACTTCCTTGCTCATCTATCAAGCCCCATTTATTGTCATTATTAGCAAGGTTGCTGGATGCTCTTCCTATTTTTACTCGGGCCAGTCCTCTGTCAAAACCACCTATCCAATCATATGTACTGAAGGGGACAATTACTTCGCCAAACGCATTGATGACCCCGTATTTGTAGTCCTTGCGCACAGTAAACAGTGCCTTATTTCCTATAGCAGGCTCTATTGACTGATATACTGTATCCAATAACATCTCACCTTTGTAATTAATCAGTCCAAAAAATGTGCGTTGATAGGTAGAGACTTTTCCACCACATCTGGGGAACCCATAGGATTCTGTTACAGTTACACGTATGAAGTCCTCTTCGCTATAGCATTCTCCATAATACATCGTATACTTTGGCTTGACAACAATCTCGCCATTTCTGTTCACGAACCCTATCTTATCCCAACTCGTAAAGGGGATGAGCAATCTTTTGTCTGCCGAGAAGTCGTATCCTTCAGCAGAGACTAGCACTTTCGTATATTGGTTTATACTCAATTTCTCTATCTTGTCCATAGTCCACTTGTTTTATTTCAACGATGCAAAGGTATAGCCAATTTACGAACTCTACATTCGCAATTTATTATACTCGTCATTCAGTAATGAAATTTGTCCAAAAACCTCATCCTGTATTACCCTTGGCTCAAGCACAAGTAGGTTTTTCCCAAAACTTGTAAGTTCCCGAATCAACTCATAGTTGCGTTTACAGTCTATCCGAAGAAATATTCCACCTTCAAGATTGGGATATTTATCATGAAAAGCTGCGACCATTGTATCTGGTAATCTGCGTTGTGAGTCGTGAAGCGGTTTAGTCAGTACATAGTCCTTAGATTTATCGTTGACCCAAAAGACTATTTGATACACAGGACTGTCATCCAACAAAGTCACACCGATAATGTCATCAAATCGTTCATTGATATCTCCATCATATTCTTTGTATTTGTGTGACGCAAGAGGAATACATCTATCTACCCTGTCAAGGCTGAAGTTAAGCAGCTTGCCATCGTTCTCTGTGGCTCCAAAAAGATACCAGCGACGATTGTATTCCTTCAGCAAATAGGGATGCAGATTGATTTGCAAATCTTCTTTAGGTCTTGCAAAAACGTGGTAATGCAATTCTATTACCTGTCTTTGAGATATAGCGGTAAACAGTTCTCCCAACAGATTGGAGTTTTCCAAAGGGTTCTTGGAAAGCGATATGATGCGTCTATCGTTATTTCGTATACCTAGCCCCAATCTTAATCCTTCGAGACTATCCAGATTTGGAAGTCCATCAAACTGTCCAAGAATAGACAGAGCTTCTTTAAGGAGATACTCTTCATCATCGGTCATCTCCTTTTTAAATATAGAGAAAGACGGATTGGCGTATCGCAAGCATCTCTTAGAGTATGTCTTATGCTTTTCTGGATTGTAACTGGCTACCGAATACCTTTCAATGTCAACCAAAAACGGGCCTTCATATTCCAAATAATTGATATCTTTCTCAATGGTTCTACGACCAACACCATCTGTATCAGGATACATTTCAGCCAATCGCTTACTAACCTCTTCTGTAAGATCATCAAGCGAATAGTTATGATACCGACTGCTCAAAAGCTCGTCGAGTATCTTATATCGGGTCATTGCATTCTTGTTTGCCGGCATAACTTTTAGTTTTGATGCAAATCTACATATATATAACGAACCCTATGTTCGGATTATCATGATTTCTCCTACAGAAAGTTGGCAATTTATCAGATACGTCTTTCTCCAGTTTGAAGTCGGGGCGGCAATGGCCTTCCATAGCGTTCCGATGGAACCAAGTTCGTCAACGGTGAATGTTATTGGCCTTTGATGACGGTCAACTCGTAATGACTGCAGTCATCAACAAACTCGTGAAGGTCCTCGCCATATGTAAAGATGGTTTTTGATGTCCGTTGCCTTCGGCAATGAGTTTCATAATACCCTATTAAAGAAGTGTGCGTGGATCGGTAATGACGCCAGTCACGGCAGCGGCGGCAGCCATGAGCGGCGATGCGAGACAGGTGCGTGCGCCAGGACCTTGACGGCCTTCGAAATTGCGGTTTGACGTGGAGACACAGAGTTTGCCAGCAGGCACCTTGTCGTCGTTCATGGCCAGACAGGCGGAACAGCCAGGCTGGCGTATCTCAAAGCCGGCAGCGGCAAGGATGGTGTCGATGCCTTCGGCCTTTATCTGCTCGTAAACGGGCCACGAGCCCGGCACAAGCCAGGCCGTCACCTCGGGCGACTTGTGGCGCCCCTTGGCAATGCTGGCAAAGGCGCGGAAATCTTCAATGCGGCCGTTGGTGCAGGCACCGAGGAAAACGTAGTCGACTTTCTTGCCCGTCATGGGTTCGCCCGCAGAAAACTGCATATAACGAAGGGCTTTCTCATCGGAGGCGGAGGCTGGGGCGGGAATGTTTTCAGAAATACCGATGCCCAATCCGGGGTTGGTGCCGTAGGTGATCATCGGCTGGATGTCGGCGGCGTTGAAGGTTACTTCTTTGTCGAAAACCGCATCGTCGTCGCTGCGCAGGGTTTTCCAACGGGCCACGGCCTGCTCCCACGCGGCTCCCTTCGGCGCATAGGGACGGCCTTTGACATATTCAAAGGTGGTCTCGTCGGGCGCAACAAATCCGCCACGCGCTCCCATTTCGATGGAGAGGTTGCACAGCGTGAGACGTCCCTCCATAGAGAGCGAGCGCACGGCTTCGCCGGCATATTCAACAAAATAGCCAGTGGCACCGCTGGTGGTGATTTTGCTCATGATGTAGAGGGCGAGGTCTTTGGCGGTCACTCCATTGCCGAGGCGGCCGTCGACTGTTATGCGCATGGAACGTGGTTTGGCTTGCAGGATACACTGCGAGGCCATCACCATTTCGACTTCCGACGTGCCGATACCGAAGGCAATGGCGCCCATCGCACCGTGGGTGGAGGTGTGTGAGTCGCCGCAAACGATGGTCATGCCCGGCAAGGAGAGCCCCTGCTCAGGACCAACCACGTGGATGATGCCGTTGTTGGGGTGCATCATCCCCCAATAGGAAAGTCCGAACTCGCGAGCGTTGGCCGTGAGCGCGTCCACCTGCTTACGCGACACGGGGTCGGCAATGGGTTTATCTTGGTCGTGCGTCGGCGTGTTGTGGTCGGGCATGCAGAAGATGTGGTCGGGCCGAAAACACTTCAGACCACGGGCACGCAGCCCGTCGAAGGCCTGCGGACTGGTCACTTCGTGGGCATAAAGACGGTCGATGTAAAGTTGGTCGGGACCGTCGGGCACGTGTTGCACCACATGGGCGTCCCATATTTTATCAAAAAGCGTATTCATAAGATAGGTATTACTTTAAGACGTATCATATCATGCCCCCCTTTCGCGGAGCAATGCTAAGTAGGTGGTCAGAATTATTTTTACATTTGAAATATTCTATCGGGATGCAGATACGCCACCTTGGTTGAAGGAGCAATGCGGGCATTGCGACTGAAAACAAGGTAAGTAGATGCGCCCGAGAGGACGTTTCAAATGTAAAAATAATGCTCTTGGCATATATTATAAAAATAATTTTGACCACCTACTTAATCTCATCACACCACCAAAAGGACGAAGCTCAAGGCGGCGACGACTAACGAGACGCAGGCAATGGAAATGCCGGTGCGCCTCATGCCGATGCGATAGAATTCCAAGGTGGCGAAGAAGAGCAATACGGGGAGCACCCACAGAAGGTTTTGCAGGATATAGTAAAGGAAATTGATTACACCGTAATGGCTCTCTCCAAACACATGGAGACCGCCGAACATATAGAAGGGGCTGGTGAGCACTGAAGCAAGGCTCGTGAAGGTCATGGCAAGAAGCCATTTGGGGAAATCTCTCATTTCTTGAATTTGTTTATACAGTCAATATAGGCCTCCACACTGGCGGCAACGATGTCGGTGTCGGCACCGAAACCATAATAAACCTGCCCATCGTATTCCACTTGCATGTGTACCTTGCCCACGTCGTCGGAACCTTTATTGATGGCCTGGATGGTAAATTCCTTGAGCACCATCGTGCGCTTGATGATGTCTTTGAGGGCGTTGATGGCGGCATCGACCGGACCGTTGCCTTCGGCGGCAGCACGGAACTTCTCACCGGCAATGTCGAGCACCAAGGCGGCAACGGGACGTACGCCGTGGCCAGAAGTAACCTGCAAATAGTCGAGCTTGATGCTGTGTTGGTTGCTGCGCTCCGCGCCGGCCAAGACGAGGACGTCGTCATCGGTGATTTCCTTTTTCTGGTCGGCCAGTTTGAGGAAGGCTTCGTAGATGCGGTCGAGCTTATCGTCGCTCACATCAATGCCGAGCGCCTCCAGGCGGTGTTTCAGCGCGGCGTGTCCAGAACGGGCCGTGAGGATGATGGCATTGTCGTCGATACCCACATCCTTCGGATTGATGATTTCGTAGGTCTGCACATTCTTCAACACACCGTCTTGATGGATGCCCGACGAATGGGCGAAGGCATTGCGTCCCACGATGGCCTTGTTGGGCTGCACGGGCATGTTCATCAGCGAACTGACCATGCGGCTGGTGGCGGCTATTTTCTGCGTGTTGATATTCGTTTGGATGTTGAGGTCGTGATGGCACTTGAGAATCATGGCAATCTCTTCCTCGCTGGTATTGCCAGCACGTTCGCCGATGCCGTTGATGGTCACCTCCACTTGGCGGCCACCGTTGAGAACGCCTTCGAGGGTGCAGGCGGTGGCCATGCCGAGGTCGTTGTGGCAATGGGTGGAAAGGATGGCTTTGTCAACACCGTCAACGTGCTCCATCAGATATTTTATCTTCTCACCATATTCACGCGGCAAACAATAGCCCGTCGTGTCGGGGATGTTGACCACCGTGGCTCCGGCCTTGATGACGGCTTCCACGACGCGGGCAAGATATTCGTTGTCGGTGCGTCCAGCATCCTCAGCATAAAACTCCACATCTTCCACATAGCGCTTGGCATATTTGACGGCGGCTACGGCACGCTCGATAATTTCCTCGCGGGTGGAATTGAACTTATATTTTATATGGCTGTCCGACGTTCCGATACCGGTGTGTATGCGCTTGTGTTTGGCATATTGCAGGGCCTCGGCGGCGCAGTCGATGTCTTTTTCAACGGCGCGTGTCAAGGCGCAGATGGTTGGCCACGTGACGGCCTTGGAGATTTCGATGACGGAATGGAAATCGCCCGGCGAAGAAACGGGGAATCCCGCTTCAATAACATCCACGCCAAGGGCTTCCAATTGCTTGGCCACTTGTATTTTCTCAACCGTGTTGAGTTGGCAACCCGGCACCTGCTCTCCGTCGCGAAGTGTCGTATCGAAAATAAAAAGTCTGTCGCTCATAAGTTTCTTGTTTTAAAAGATTTCGTTGGGCGTTTTAAGTAATGGTGAAAGAATAAGTTGACCAATTTTGACCTGTATTTTTGTTGGTTTTGGAATTTGGAAGAGGGAGCATAGCGGGCTATGTGACCGATGACAAATTTCAAAAACGGCAAAAAGACAGGGCAGAAGAAATAACTCCTTACTCCACAAAATTGGTCAAGTTATTTTTTTACCATTACTAATGCCCAAGGGGTGCTCTGAAAAATTCGCAATTCTCCAGCGGTTCTGAAGAATGCTTTTTCAGCACGCCGCCTAATGAAAAACGGCCTTTCCCACGTTTGAAGTGAGAAAGACCGTTTCGTATTTATTGTTTACACATCGCATAGGCATACACCGTTCTTTTCAATACTCATCGGCACGGGTCGACAAGCCGCTCACTTCCTTACCGTTCAAGGCATAGAAATAGGCCGCGAAGTCGCAGATGTATGTACAGACGATGTTTCATTTTTCTCATGTTGTTTGAAGGGTGTCCCGAATTTTCCAGTTTTCCGAAGCCTGCCAAGCATCTGGCAACGCCACATGGATGACTAATACAGATTATTCAGTACGCGCCTTTATTCATCTGCAAATATATGGAATATTTTACAAATGACGAGATTTTCACCGGAAAAATTTACACTTTTCTTTTTTCAAGATGATTCGCAAGGCATTCTCACGGTTTGAAAAGCGCGAAGCAGGCAGCAAGGAAAGAGAACTCTGAGGCATCAACGCCCAACAAAGAAGGGAGCAAGACTGCTGACGAAGAAGAAAGCAAGGCTGCGCACGTAGCGTCGCTGACCGCCGCCGATGACGCAGAAACTATCCGACAAAAAGAAAAACCCCCATGCCAAAAGACATGGAGGCTCTAAAAATATCAGTCAAAATGAAAATCTTTCTTAGAAGAGCTTTTCAGGATAAACACCTTCTTCACCGAGCTTTTCAAACTTGGCAACTACTTCCGGACGATCCTCAGGATAAGTCACGCCGAACCACTTAGAGGTGGTGTCGAGCACTTCGCAAGTGGCCTTGCCTTCCTTGATGAGTTTGTCGACCATCAAAGGAATGAAAAATTCGCTCTTCAGGTTCTCCATGTTCTTCGGGTCTGAAAGGAACGTCTTGAAGAACTCGTTGCTGTGTGCGAAATAGTCGGGAGTGAAGCCCCAGAAGTTCATTGAAACAGGAGTCGTGTCAGGAATGGCTACCCATTCGCCGTTCTCATCCTGATATTTAACAACACCGTCGAAACGCTGGATCTTCGTGCGCTCAACAACCGACTTCAAGTGGTGGTTCTCGTCGTATTCGCATACGCCGCGGCTAACCGTACCACTCTCAGAAAGCGTGTTGTCTACACGGAAACCAACCATGGCATATTTGCCAGTGCTGCCCTCCGGCAGGTTGCTCAAGAACTTGCCCATCACCTGGAAAGCGTCGCGATCATAGAAGTCGTCGCAGTTGATAACGGCAAATGGTTCGTTGATGACATTTTCGCCCATCATCACGGCGTGGTTGGTACCCCAAGGTTTCGTGCGGCCTTCAGGGCAAGTGAAACCTTCAGGAAGAGCGTCGAGGCTCTGGAACACCACTTCGCATGGGATGTGGCCTTCATATTTTGCGAGGACAACCTTGCGGAAGTCTTCTTCGAAGTCTTTACGGATAACGAAAACGAGTTTGCCGAAGCCAGCGTTGATGGCATCATAGATAGAGTAGTCCATGATGGTTTCACCGTGAGGACCCAGTCCGTCGAGCTGCTTCAAACCACCGTAACGGCTGCCCATACCTGCAGCCAAGAGAAATAATGTAGGTTTCATATTAGATGTGTTGTTTGAGTTGTTGTTTTTGATATTGCAAAGCTACATATTTTATCGCCGTATTCCAAGATTTTATACAAGAAAAAGTCAAGTCGGCTTCAAAAAAAGGGTTGATGCAACCTGGATTTTTACAAATATCAAGATTTAGCTTTGTTTTTGCCCTATGCTCACCGCTGGTTTAGTCATGGTGACTTAGACATTGGCAGCCAAGGCCTCAGCACAGCGTTCGCCGTCGATGGCCGCAGAAACGATGCCTCCGGCATAGCCCGCGCCTTCGCCACAAGGATAAAGTCCGGCGATGCTTACATGGCTGAGCGTTTCAGGATTTCTGACGATGCGTACAGGCGACGAGGTGCGCGTTTCCGCTGCAATGACCACGGCTTCGTTGGTGAGGAATCCGTGGCTCTTACGGCCAAACTGCTTGAAGCCGTCGGCCAGACGGGAGGCAACGAAGCGCGGCATCCAGAAATGGAGCGGCGAGGAGATGAGGCCAGGAGAATAGCTCGATTTCGGGAGATCGTAGCTGAGGCGGTTGTTGACGAAATCGGCCATGCGCTGCGCCGGAGCGACTTGTTTTCTGCCGCCCTGCATCCAGCAGATACGCTCAATGGCTTCCTGCAAATACATGACGCGCAAGGGGTTTTCCGCCTCGAAGAGGTCGGCATGCTGCTGGGCGAAAGCCTCATCGCGCATGGCTTCCTCGAGAAACGGCTTGAGTTCGCCGTCAAGGTCTTCTGGGCGCGTCTCAACGACCATGCCGGAATTGCTCCAAGCCGAACCGCGTGTGGAAGGGCTCATGCCATTGACCACGACTTGCTGCGGACCGCTGGCGGCGGGAACGACGAAGCCACCGGGACACATACAGAAACTGTAGACGCCGCGGCCGTCCGACTGCGCCACATAGCTATATTCGGCAGCAGGCAGATAGCGGCCACGTCCTTTGGAATTATGATATTGTATGCAATCTATGATGTAGGCCGGATGTTCCAAACGCACACCAACGGCTATGCCTTTGGCTTCTATCTGTATGCCGCTTTCCTTGAGATAACGGTAAACGTCGCGTGCGGAATGCCCCGTGGCCAAAATGACAGGTCCTTGGTATTCCCGCCCGTTTTCAAGACGCACCCCGCAGACCGTTTCGCGTTGCATAAGCAAGGCATCGACACGGCTTTGGAAATAGACTTCACCACCCGATTTGCGGATTTGTTCACGCATGGCTTCAATGATGCGCGGCAGGCGGTCGGTGCCGATGTGGGGATGGGCGTCACAGAGGATGTCGGTGTGGGCACCATGCTGGCAAAACACGCGAAGAATGCGTTCAACGTTTCCGCGTTTTTTGGAACGCGTGTAGAGTTTGCCGTCGGAATAGGCTCCAGCGCCGCCTTCGCCAAAGGAATAGTTGCTCTCTGGGTCTACGCGGTGTTCGCGTGAGATGAGGGCGATATCTTTGCGGCGCTCGTGTACGTCTTTTCCACGCTCAAGCACAATGGGACGAAGGCCGAGTTCGATGAGACGGAGGGCAGCGAAGAGTCCGGCCGGACCGGCTCCGACAACGATGGCCTGCTTGCCACGCGAGACATCGGGATATTCAATGGGCGCGAAGTCGGTCTCCGGCGCCGTTTCGTTGACATAGACCTCAACGGTGAGGTTGACATAAATGGTGCGCTGACGCGCGTCGATGCTGCGTCGACGAATGCGTAAGTCACAGATGGTGCGTGCATCAATGGCCATTTCGCCAGCAACATAGCGGCGAAGTTCGCGGTCTTGCGCGGCTATTTGGGGAAGAACTCGAAGGGTGAGTGTTTTCTGCATAATGTTCTTATAAATGGTTGAGAGGGGCTGTTTCGTTGAAGGTCCTCGTTTTTTTTATTTGGCACGACGTATTTCCAAACGTACGTCATTTCCCCTGCGTTCCCATCAGCCGAAGAGCGCACGCAGGGCTTCTTCAACGCGATGGACGGGAACGAGCTCGATGTGGCGTTTGGCACCCTCAAGTCCCTTGAGATTGGCATCGGGGAGAATGAAGCGTGAGAATCCCAGTTTTTCGGCTTCGGCAATGCGTTGCGCGATGCGCGTGACGGGGCGGATTTCTCCGCTAAGCCCCACTTCGCCCGCCATGCACACGTTGCGTTCGATGGCGGTGTCGACATTGCTGGAAAGCACCGAAGCAATGACAGAGAGGTCGATGGCGGGGTCGGTCACTCGGATGCCGCCGGCGATATTGAGGAAAACGTCTTTTTGGGCCAACTTAAAACCGACGCGTTTTTCCAGCACGGCCAACAGCATATTGAGGCGACGGAGGTCGAAACCGGTGGCTGAGCGTTGCGGCGTGCCATAGGCTGCCGTGGAGACAAGGGCCTGCGTCTCAATCAGGAAAGGACGCACGCCTTCGATGGCAGCGGCGATGGCCACTCCGCTCAATTCGTCGTTGCCCTGCGTCAGAAGGAGTTCGGAGGGATTGTCAACGGGCCGCAGTCCGGAGCCGAGCATTTCGTAGATGCCTAATTCGGAGGTGGAGCCGAAGCGGTTTTTGATGCTGCGCAAGATGCGATAGAGATAATGGCGGTCGCCTTCAAACTGCAAGACGGTGTCAACGATGTGTTCCAACACCTTCGGTCCGGCAATACTGCCGTCTTTGGTGATGTGGCCAATGAGGATGACTGGCACACCGCTCTCTTTGGCATACTTCAGGATGGCCGCGGCACATTCCCGAATTTGGGTGACAGAACCTGGCGAGGCGTCGATGGCTTCGCAGGCAATGGTTTGTATGGAATCGATGACGAGAAGATCGGGCTTGACATTTTTCAGGTGCATAAAGATGCTTTCCAGGCGCGTGTCGCAAAGCAAGAGGCATTCCGACGTTGCTTTCGAGAGGCGATCGGCACGGAGCTTGATTTGGCGTTCACTCTCTTCGCCGCTCACATAGAGCAATTTTCGGCCCGGCATATTGAGAACGGTTTGCAAGAGAAGCGTTGATTTTCCGATGCCTGGCTCGCCGCCGAGAAGCGTGAGCGAACCGGGCACGATGCCACCACCGAGCACACGGTCGAACTCCGCATCGTTGGTGGAAATGCGTGTTTCGGCCTCAACGGAGATGTCAGACAGCGCCACGGGGCGGCTTTCGCTCTTTATCAGGCCCGACAAAGCCCCGCCAGCACGTCCCGCAGCAGGACTTGCGGCACGAACCGTCATTTGCTTGAATGTGTTCCAGGCACCACAACTGGGGCAGCGTCCCACCCACTTCGGAGACTCCTGCCCGCACTCGCTGCACACGTAAACGTTTTTTTCCTTTGCCATATTATAAGTAGGTGGTTAAAATTAAGTAGGTGGTCAGAATTATTATTTTGCTGAGCATCATTTGAGTAAGGGAACAAGCAAGCGGCATTCTTCCCGAATGCAGGTCTCTAACGATACCCGTTCATTCCATACATCCGAGTTCTTCCCGAAGCGCCTGCAATTCCGCTTTGACTTTCCGTAGCCGGTCAACCACTTCAACGGTTTGCACCATGCCGGTTTTGTTTTTCTTCAGCAACTCTCGCGCCGCAGCGATTTTTAGTCCCCTGACTTTGACGAGACCGTGAACGAGGCGCACCTGTTCCACGTCGGCCTTGGTGTATCGGCGTGCCTTACCCATCTTCTGGGGGGCAATCTGCGGAAATTCCTTTTCCCAAAAGCGGAGCGTGGTTTCGTTCACCTCAAACATGGCTGCCACCTCTCCGATGGAGTAAAACTGCTTGAGGTCTTTGTTGGTGTTGAGACTCATGGTAAATAGGCTTTAAAGTAATACAGGTCAAAATTGCCCAACTTATTTTTTGTCTTATTCGGCAGTATAAACATTTTCTATCTCCACAACATAGACATCATGGAGCGAACCACCTGGTTTGTCGTTGTACCAGCGTTCCAAGGCAGCTTTGTCAAGAAAATTTTCTGCCTTGAAAGCACTCTTATAGAGTTTACGTCCCTCCAGCGTGAGACGAGCCTGCTGAAAAGCGACGCAGCCGAGTTCCGTCTTGACAGGTTGCAATCCTGTTTCCTTGGCTTTATCGTGGTCACGGCCCGATTTAGAACCGCAGAAATTCAAGATGTCGCGGTGTTCTTCACCCAGGAAAGAAAGCGTCATACGCTCGTTTTCCTCAATGAACTGATGTGTGAAGCGTTCCGGACGTATAAAAACAAAGGCCACTGGCTTGTTCCACAACCATCCGATGCCACCCCATGAAGCCGTCATGGTGTTGTAATGTTCAAGCGTACCGGCTGTCACCAGCATCCATTCCTTGCCTATCAGATTGAAAGCATCTTCACGGGCCAACTGTGAAAGATCTGTCTTTTTCATGTCAAACTATTTTTTGGGGTTATGTTTGTACTTCGTAATGGTCTATTACTTATGCAAAGATACAACATATTTCCGATTCACCCACAAAACATTTTGCTCCAATCCTGCCCTATGTCTGAAATCTCAAATGGACCAAATTCCAGCTTCTGATAAACAGGATATTTGTAACTTTGCGCTCAATTTAAAAATCACCCCACGACAATGAAAGAACTCTTCCTGGTTTTTCTCGGAGGCGGCGCTGGCAGTGTATGCCGTTATCTCGCCTCGCTGTTAATTGGCCGCAACATCGCGTCGGCTTTTCCCTGGCCCACCCTCTCCGTCAACCTATTTGGCTGCCTGCTCATCGGACTGCTTTACACGCTGAGCGAGCGTTGCAGTCTCGCCCAAGAATATCGCCTATTGCTCACCGTTGGGCTCTGCGGCGGCTTCACCACTTTCTCCACCTTTTCCAACGAAGCGCTACATCTTCTCCGCTCTGGCATGCACTGGCAGTTTGCCTGCTACGTCTGCGGAAGTGTTGCACTCGGGCTCGCCGGAGTGTTTGCCGGAGTATGGGCTGGAGGAAAAATCCTCCAGGCATAAGTAGGCGTTCAATTTTTTCAGCATTAATTACTTGACTCCGCCACGGCAACTTTCGCCACAGACGCCGTCAGGAAAATGCCTACAAAAAGAGCCGCCTGCATGAAGCAAGCGGCCCTACACTAAAAGTTTTTCAACAAATTATGAAATCACTCTGCAGTTTCAGCTGCATTTTCGGTTTCAGATGCGTTTTCTTCCTCTTCAACGAAGGTGGTGTATCCGTTGTTGATGAGGATGTTATACCATTGGATGAGCTTTTTGATATCAGTGTTGTAAACACGGTCACGGTCGTAGTTTGGCAAAACGGCAGCCATAAAGTCAGCCAGTTCAGCTGCTGAAGCTTTCTTATAATCGAGCGCCACAGCCTGTCCGTTTTCCTTATTCTTGATGTTTTCAAAGATTTCCATCAAAGGTTTGTCGTCTTCATCGGTGTACATAGACACGTCGTTGAGCGAAGTGACGCGGTCGCGAACACCTGCGGGGATGCGCTTCTTGTTGGCATCGATGGTTTCAACGATGAGCATGTTGTGTCCCTGAGAAACGAGACGATAGAGACCTGGTTTGCCGGAAATGGCCAAGATGATATCTTTCATTTTTTGTGTTCTTTTGTTTGTTATCAGTTTCGATTGGCAAAGGTAGCATTTTTACTGTAAAAACGGTGTGTGCCAGCCTTAATTTTTGCTTTGCCGCTCCAAAATCTGCGATTTGATGGGACAAACGCGGCCCCGTTGATGTGCATTTCCCATTACTTGGTAATTTTGAAAACCTGCTTAAGAGGTTATCTACTCGCGGGCGGCCGGGTTTGTGGGGGGGGGGCGGGGGCGGGGGGGCCCCCGGCGGGGCGGGGGGTTTCCGGGGGGGGGGGGGGGGTGGGGGGGTT
>UQCW01000037.1 GCA_900539625.1 uncultured Prevotella sp. | reverse complement strand
TTGTGGGGCCCCCCGCCCCGCCGCCGGGCGCCCCGCCCCCGGGGGCCTTCCCCGCCGCCCCCCCCCCCCCCCCCCCCCCCCCCGGGGGCCGCGGGCAGATAACATTTCAAGGAACCTGGGGTAATGTGGAAATATTGCCATCCTCCCGTTTATTTTTCAAGAAAATGCTGCCCCGCTTAAAGTAAATATACAAAAGGTTTGCCTAACTTTGCAGAGGAATACCTGCTTGCCTCCCTACCGATTTGCAAGCGTATCCACCATTATATTCTAACTAACTTTAATATACCAAAGAACCGATGAAAACAAAAGGAATTTTGAGCTTCGTGCTCTTCTGTTTGGCCATGACGGCCTCAGCACAGGTGCAACTGCTATTTTTCGACGGCGGACGGCATGTCATCGACCGCAACAAAAAACTTTATTGGATGGATGCGGGAGATGAAGATCCGTGTTTCGACATCATCAACTACAAGAAGACGGGGAACAAGGAAACATTCACGCTGAAGTGTAAGGAGAAAGAACGGTATGGACAGCCTTCCACTTATAGTGCCACGCTCACTGTGGACGGCGACAAGACGGTGGAACTGCTTGTCACTGGTAAAGGTGCAGACGGCGTGGAGAAGTTCGCTGGAAAGGTGAAGAACACCTCTGGAAGTGCTTATGAAGACCAGCGCCTGAAGGATTATTTCAACGGCCTGGCAGGAAATCCTGTGGGCAGCACTGAGGTGGTGAGCACTCCTGCCACTCCAGCAGCGCCGACGAGTGTGGGCGAAGCACAAGAAGGAGGCGTGAAAGGCACTGTCGGGAAAGTGAAGGATGCGGCCAAGGGCGCACTCGGAAAAATGAAGGGGGTCTTTAAGAAAAAGAAATGATCTGAAGCGCTCTTCAGCAAACAAGTAGGTGTTCAGAATTAGTTTGCAATGTTCATGGAAACTAATTCTGAACACCTTTTTTAGTGGGGTGAAATACAGAGAAAATTGTACGCGGGTTTGGAATAGGCGGAAGTCTGAGGCGAAGCACTGTAGCTCACTTTGCTCGCAAAGTGAGGGGGACGATTTTATAGCAGATACGCCGTAAAAGAGCGAACCTATAGCGAACTTTAGCATTTTCGCGACGTGTCCGTGGCCCTCACTTTGCGAGCAAAGTGAGCTACAGTGCTGGCGCCCCATCCTACGGCCACGAAATTCGTTAATTCGTGTAATTCGTTGTTACGCCGTCTGAGGCTAAATATATTTCGTTGTTTCACTGGCGCCTCATCCTGCGGCCACGAAATTCGTCAATTCGTGTAATTCGTTATTACGCCGTCTGGGGCTAATAAAAATCAGTTCGTTGTAATGACGACGCAACGGACGTTTGGACTTTTAACCCGCGCAAAAATCGTTACAGTCCCACGACTGGTTTGTCGGTTTTCAGTTTGGAATAATCCACTCCGCCTGTGCCTTGTACGCCGACAGCGGCTTCACAGGCATGGCCCGCCAGGAACATCTGTCCGGCACCATTGATGCTGGCAGCGAGACGTTCCGTTTCGATGCCTTTCAAGTCGATGCTGCCAGCTCCGTCGATGGAGACGTCCACTTCGGGCGCCTTCAGAACATTGGCTGTGATGGCACCGACGCCGTCGATTTCCAGGGTGAGTGGCGATTTCAAGCGGATGTCGCCCAGACGGATACATTTGCCACCATTGAGCATAAATTTGCTGATGAACGGGGCGTAGATATCGATGACCACGACGGCCCTTTCGGGCATTCGGTAGCGGCGGTCGGTGGAGATGATGACCATGTCTTCCAGGGTTTTCACACCGACATGGGGCAAGACGTCACGATGGGCACGGAGGACGACGTAGGGGGCGGTGGCAGAAGCCGTCTGATGGAAGGTGACGTCGGCAAAACAGTCGACCTCCACCACGGAGAAATCATTGGTCTGCACCACTTGCCGGACCATGCCGAGGGTGTCGGCAGGCGCTTCGGCGATTTCCTTGACCACCTGCTTGATATTTCTATGGTCGCAGGCGGTGAATGCAGCGGCACAAAGGGCCAACACGCATAAAAAAATATTCTTTTTCATAGGCTGAGTTGTTTCAATTATCAATTGTCGTGCCAGAAAGCAGGCGTGAAGGGCAGGAGGATGGAGAAAATCTCCAAACGTCCGGCGAGCATGAGGAAGGAGCTAACCCAGAGTCCCGTGTCAGGCATGGCCGCCCAAGTGTCGAGCGGACCAATCATGGTGCCGAAAGCCGGACCGACATTGCTCACGCAGGAGATGCTGATGGAAAAGGCATCAAGCAGGGGCGCTCCTATCAGGAGATAGACGAAGGTGCCGAACACCATGAGCAGAAGATAGGCCATGAAGAAGGCGAAAACGGTGGTGGCAACGCTGGCTGAGAGGGTGGTCTTGTTGAGACGCAGGGGAAGCACGGCGCTGGGATGGAGGATGTGGCGAAACTCGTTGACAAAGATTTTAACGGCGGCGGCCACACGCACGCATTTCGCTCCACCGCTGGTGGAACCGGCACAGGCTCCACAGACACTGACAAGCAGGAGGACGATGATGGCCAATGGCGGCCACACTTCAGGGTCGACGCTGGTGAAACCGGTGGTGGTTTGGAACGAGGCGACATAGAAGAGGGCCTGGCGCAGGGCGTCGAAGATGCCGACGTGTTTTTGGAAAAAAAGCAAGGCGGCAATGATGAGCGTGGAAGCGAAGGCGATGGTCAAGAAATAGCGCACCTCTCCATCGGTAAACACTTTTTTGAAGCGCCGCTTGATGATGAGCAGATAGAGCAGCGAGAAGTTGATTCCAGAGAGAATCATAAACACGGAGGCTATCAATTCAAGACGTGGAGAATGGAAATAGGCGAAGCTGGCCTGATGGGTGGAGAATCCGCCGGTGGCCACCGTGGAGAAGGCATGGTTGACAGCATCGAAAGCCGTCATGCCGCCCAAATGATAGGCCACGATACAGCTCAGGGTGAGCGCCATGTAAACGACGAGAATCCAGCGTGCCGTGGTGCTGATGCGGGGATGGAGTTTGTCGAGCTTCAAGCCAGAAGCCTCAGCCGAGAAGAGTTTGAGGTCGCCAGTGCCCATCGTCGGGAGGATGGCAATGGTGAAGAAAACGATTCCCATACCTCCAAACCAATGCGTGATGCTGCGCCATAGTAAGAGGGAATGGGGCAGCTGGTCGATGTTGTTGAGCACAGTGGCGCCGGTGGTGGTGAATCCCGACATGGTTTCGAAGAAGGCAGCGGCGAAACGGGGCTCGTAGCCGCTGATGAGAAACGGCATGGTGCCGACAATGCAAAACATAATCCAGGAAAGCGAAACGCTCAGGAAGCCATCGCGGCGGCTCATGCGGTTTTCGGCCTTACGGCCAAGAACGAGCAGCGAAATGCCGAAGACGGTGGCCAGGATGGCCGGAATGCCGAAGTCGGTCCACTGGCGCTCGCCATAGCTGAATCCAAGGATGAGACAGGAGACAAACATGACGGCCTCAAGAATCACTAAGGAGCCGAGCACCTTCAGAATTATCTTATAGTTTATCATTTGAAGAACTTCTCAAGGCGCTTCACGGTGTTTTCCAGACAGAAAGCCACCACGGTGTCGCCAGCTTGAATGTATGTGTTACCATTGATGAGTGTGCCTTTGCCATTTCGCACGAGACCGCCAAGGGTGACGGTTGACGGCAGATCGAGGTCTTTGACCTGCTTATGCGTGATGCGAGAGCCTTCTTTCACCACAAATTCTGCCACGTCGGCATTGGCAACGGTCAGCGTCTTCATGGTGGTGACGTCGGCCTTGAGCATCATCTGATAAATGTGGCTGGCGGCAAAGGTCTTCTTGTTGATGATGGAGCCGATGTCGAGGCTTTCGGCCATAGAGATATAATCGGTGTTTTCCACCATCGCCACGGTTTTGCGCACGCCAAGGCGCTTGGCGGCCAGGCAAGCGAGAATGTTGGCCTCGGAATTGTCGGTGAGGGCGAGAAAAGCCTGCGCGTTTCGTATGCCCTCGTCGACGAGGAGGTCGAGGTCGCGTCCGTCACCGTGCAAGATGAGCACATGGCGGCGACTGATGAGCTCGTTGAGACGTTCACAACGGTGAACGTCGGCCTCCACCACCTTGGCATGTATGTTCTCCGGCATATACCAGATGGCCTGCACAGCGGTGCTACCGCCGCCCATGATGAAGAGGTTTTTCACCTCGGGATAGTCCATCTTGCCAGTGATGTCGCGCAGATAGTCGACATATTCCTTCGTGGTCATAAAATAGGCCATATCGCCCGCCTCAACGCAGTCGTCGCCGTGGGGAATGATGGTTTCGGACCCACGTTTGATGGCCACGATGTGGTATGGCGCCTCCGGACCGCAAAGGCGGCGGAGGGGCACGTCGAGGATGTGGGCATCTTCGCGCACCTTGATGCCAAGCATGAGGAGGGCGCCGTTTTGGATTTCAAGCCACTGGCGCACCCAACTGTGGCAGGCGTTGTGCATGATTTCGCGTCCGGCAAGCATCTCTGGATAGATGATGGAGTCGATGCCAACGGTTTTGAAAAAGTCGCGATGTTCCGGACGTGTGTATTCATAATTGTCAACACGCGCCACAGTCTTCGCGGCTCCGAGCTTGGAGGCGAGCATGCAACACGTCATATTGTGTGCCTCGTCGGGGGTGACGCCGATGAAGAGGTCGGCCTTGCCCACATCGGCCCTTTTGAGAGTTTCGATGGACGAGGGGGAATCGCAGATGGTTAGCATCTCGAAGTTTGACCCGATGCCTTCAAGGCGCTCCGGGTTGTCGTCGATGAGCGTGATATCATGGCGCTCACGCGAAAAGAGTTTTGCCAAATGGGTGCCGACAGCGCCGGCCCCGGCGATAATGATTTTCATTATAGATAAATGGGTATGAAGCTGGTGGGCAACAAGTGAATGTTAGATATACGATACATCATTCCAACACCAGCTAAGGCTTTTTCTTTCATTTCACGAGGGCATTGACGATGCTCTCCTTGTCGAGCCCAACAATCTGGCGAAGCTGTGCAACCGTTCCGTGTTCCACAAATTCGTCGGGAAGCCCGAGACGCGTGAGGCGCGGCGAAAATCCGTTGTCGGACATCCATTCGAGCACGGCACTGCCCATGCCACCGGCACGTACGCCGTCTTCGATGGTGACGATTTTGGAGAATTTCTCTCCCACCTCGCGGAGCAAGTCGGCATCGAGGGGTTTTAGGAAGCGGAGGTCGTAGTGGGCAATGCTAAGTCCGCTCTTGGCCTCGGCCTCGACAATGGCATCGGCACCGACATTACCAATCGGGCCGAAGGAGATGAGCGCCACATCGGTGCCGCACTTGAGGCAGCGGCCTTTGCCAATGGGGATTTCCTCCAAAGGACATTTCCAATCGCTGAGACGCCCTTTTCCACGGGGATAGCGGATGACGAAGGCACCCTTTCCCGGAAGTTGTGCCGTGAACATCAGGCGACGCAATTCGCGCTCATCATAAGGCGAGGCGATGGTGAGGTTGGGCACGGGACGCAAGGCGGCCAGATCAAAGGCACCATGATGCGTCGGCCCGTCTTCGCCAACCAGTCCGGCACGGTCCAGACAAAGAACAACGGGGAGCGAGAGCAGGGCCACGTCGTGGATGACATTATCGTAGGCACGCTGTGCAAAGGAAGAATAGATATTGCAGAAGGGTTGCAAGCCTTCTTTCGCCATGCCGCCAGAGAAGGTGACGGCATGTCCCTCCGCGATGCCCACGTCGAAGGTGCGCTCAGGCATGGCATCCATCATGAGGTTCATGGAACAGCCCGTGAGCATGGCTGGCGTGACGCCAACGATGCGCGGATTTTTTTCTGCGAGTTCCACGAGCGTATGTCCAAAGACATCCTGGAATTTGGGAACGCCGTCGGCATTCTGGCTCACGATGCGGCATCCGCTTTCTGGATTGAACTTGCCAGGCGCATGCCACTCCGTTGCCGACTTCTCAGCGGGCTTGAAACCCTTTCCTTTGACCGTGTGGATGTGGAGGAGCTTCGGCCCCTTCATGTCTTTGATTTCAGAAAGGATGCGCACGAGTTCTTTCACGTTGTGGCCGTCGGTTGGGCCGAAATAGCGGATGTCCATGCCCTCAAAGATGTTGTGCTGATTGGTGAGCAGCGATTTGAGGGAGTTGTTGAAACGCAGGATGCTCCGGCGACGCTCATCGCTGAGCACGCCCCACGAAGAGAGGCGGTTCGAGATGCGGAAGCGCAGTTTGTTGTAGCTTCTGCTGGTGTGTAAATGCGTGAGGTATTCCTTCATGCCCCCCACCGAGTTGTCGATGCTCATGTTATTGTCGTTGAGAATGATGAGCATGTTGTTTGGCGTGTCGGAAGCATTGTTCAACCCCTCAAAGGCCAGTCCGCCGCTCATTGCGCCGTCACCGATGACGGCCACCACATGGCGGTTGTCTTCTTTCTTCCTGACAGCAGCCATCGACATGCCGAGGGCTGCCGAGATGGAGTTGGAGGCGTGTCCGCATGCAAAAGTGTCGTATTCGCTCTCAAGCGGAGAGGGAAACGGACGTATGCCGCCGAGCTTACGGTTGGTTGAAAATTGCTCGCGTCGGCCGGTAAGGATTTTATGTCCGTAGGCCTGGTGTCCGACGTCCCAAACGATACGGTCGTAGGGGGTGTTGAAGACATAATGGAGCGCCACGGTCAGTTCCACCACACCGAGACTCGAAGCGAAATGCCCTGGATTGTCGGCCAGCTCGTTGATGATGTCCTGGCGGAGTTCATTGCAGACGTCGGGCAACGCCTCAACGCCCAAAGCACGCAGGTCTTTGGGCGAATCGATGTGGTTGAGATATTTGAAATCGTTTTCCTTTTTCATCAAACAGTTTTTGTGCTCGCACCCTTCATCATGCCGCGCTCGATGGCGGAGGAAAGAAGGGGAACGGGGTGCATACTTTATCGGCAAGTGATGTGGAGGGTATTTTCCGCTGAGGAACGGTTTTCTGTCCGTCGGCCTCCGCAGATTATCCAACCACCTACTTAACCAAGCAAAATTAGCACAAATTTATTGAATGCGCCCACAAGTCGGCGTAAATTTGAGGGGGAGGGCTCGCATCGGGATGTTTGAGCGCATGGTTTTGACTGCAAACAGGGGAGGCGTGTCGACGCATTGACAGAACATTTATATATAATGACTTGCCAGGGGTGAAGCCTGTATAAATATAATTCTGACGACCTACTCCTATAATTACATTGCGCACACCACCCTATCTGTGTGCATTTTAACCACTATTTCCCTTGTCAGTGTGAAGGAAAAACGTTAACTTTGCGCCCATAAACAAAGACCTCAAAAGTATGTCCATCACCAAGACTCGTCAGAAATTAGTGGAAGTGGCTCGTGAACTCTTCGCCCGCAAAGGCCTGGAGGCAACGACCATGAACGATATTGCCGCCAATTCGGGTAAGGGACGACGCACATTGTACACCTATTTCCGCAACAAGGAGGAAATATATGCCGCCGTGATTGAAACGGAACTGGAACGTCTCTCTGAACGAATTGACGAAGTGGCCAGCATTGAAGCCGAACCAGAACAGAAGGTGCTCACGCTCATCTATACACACTTGAGCGTCATCAAAGAAGTGGTGACGCGCAACGGGTCGCTGCGTGCTGAGTTTTTCCGCAATATCTGGCTGGTGGAAAAAGTGCGCCGCCAATTTGACGAGGAGGAACGCAACATCCTGCGTCGCGTGTTGGAAGAAGGTATCGCCCGCGCCAAGTTTCGCATTGACAACGTCAATCTCATGGCGGACATCATTCACTATAGCGTGAAGGGATTGGAAGTGCCTTATATCTACGACCGGCTGGGCGAAGGACTGACGGACGCTGACACGCGCCCCATCGTGATGGGCATCGTCAGACGTGCCTTGGGAATGAACCCGCTGACATAAGTAATACCAATATAAATACAATATTAATATGGGACTTTTAACAGGTAAAACCGCATTGATTACAGGTGCCGCCCGCGGCATTGGCAAGGCCATCGCCTTGAAATTCGCAGAAGAGGGTGCCAACATTGCCTTCACCGACCTCGTCATCGACGAAAACGGCGAAGCAACACGCCAGGAAATCGAAGCTAAGGGCGTTAAGTGCGTCGGCTATGCTTCTAACGCTGCTGACTTCGCTCAGACAGCTGAAGTGGTGGAGAAAGTACACGCTGACTTCGGCTCTATCGACATCTTGGTGAACAATGCCGGTATCACAAAAGACGGCCTCATGATGCGCATGAGCGAACAGCAATGGGATGCCGTGATTGCCGTTAACTTGAAATCGGCTTTCAATTTCATCCACGCTTGCACACCAATCATGATGCGCCAGCGCAAGGGTTCTATCATCAACATGGCCAGCGTGGTCGGTGTTCACGGTAATGCAGGACAGAGCAACTACGCCGCTTCTAAGGCCGGACTGATTGCCCTGGCAAAGAGCGTTGCCCAGGAAATGGGTAGCCGCGGCATCCGCGCCAACGCCATCGCTCCAGGCTTCATCGAAACGGCCATGACGGCTGCCCTCTCTGAAGAGGTTCGCAAGGAATGGATGAAGGCTATTCCTTTGCGCCGCGGCGGAAAACCGGAAGACATCGCTGACGTTGCCACTTTCTTGGCTTCTGACATGTCAAGCTATATCAGCGGTCAGGTTATCCAGGTTGACGGCGGTATGAATATGTAATTGACAAATTACCACAATCACACAAAAATCGCCTGCTTACTCGATGGGTAAGCAGGCGATTTTTATATGTGCTCCTTTACGAAGGAAAACGCATCTTCAAGCATTATCCCACACTTCCTTCAAGCGAGACGCTGAGGAGTTTTTGGGCTTCGACGGCAAATTCCATCGGGAGTTTGTTGATGACTTCCTTGGCATATCCGTTGACGATGAGGTCGACAGCGGCCTCTGTGGGGATGCCACGTTGGTTGCAATAGAAGAGCTGGTCTTCCGAGATTTTTGACGTGGTGGCTTCGTGTTCCACAATGGCATCGGGGTTGTTGACGTCTATGTAGGGGAATGTGTGCGCACCGCTCGTGCTGCTCAGCAAAAGTGAGTCGCAGGAAGAATAGTTGCGTGCTCCTTCAGCCTTACTGCCCACCTTGACCAAACCACGGTAGGAGTTTTGGCTGTGTCCTGCAGAGATTCCCTTTGAAATGATGGTTGAACGCGTGTTCTTGCCGATGTGAATCATCTTTGTTCCCGTGTCGGCCTCCTGATAATTGTTGGTGACAGCGACGCTATAGAACTCAGCCTGTGAGTTGTCGCCCATGAGCACGCAGGAGGGGTATTTCCACGTAATGGCAGAACCCGTTTCCACCTGTGTCCAGGAGAGTTTCGAGTTTTTGCCACGCAATTGCCCACGTTTCGTGACGAGGTTATAGACACCGCCACGCCCCTGAGCGTCACCAGGATACCAGTTTTGCACAGTGGAGTATTTCACCTCGGCATCTTCCTTCACCACGATCTCGACAATGGCGGCATGAAGCTGGTTTTCGTCGCGCATCGGGGCGGTGCAGCCTTCGAGATAAGAGACGTAACCACCGTCGTCGCAGACAATGAGGGTGCGCTCAAACTGTCCCGTGTTTCGCGCGTTGATGCGGAAATAGGTGGAGAGTTCCATCGGACAGCGAACTCCGCGCGGAATATAAACGAAGGAACCGTCGGAGAAGACGGCACTGTTGAGCGCAGCGAAATAATTGTCGCGATAGGGAACGACCGTGCCAAGGTATTTGCGCACGAGTTCCGGATTTTCTCTCACGGCCTCACTGATGGAGCTGAAGATGATGCCCTTTTCCTGCAATTTCTCCTTAAAGGTGGTTTTGACCGACACGGAGTCCATCACGGCGTCAATGGCCACACCAGAGAGTGCCAAACGCTCATGAAGAGGGATGCCGAGTTTGTCGAAGGTCTTCATCAGTTCGGGGTCAATCTCTTTGCTGCCTTCCTCCTTTTGTTTCTTGGTCGGGTCGGCATAATAAGAGATGGCCTGATAGTCGATCTCTGGCAGGTTGACATGTCCCCATTTGGGCTGCTCCAATGTGAGCCAATAGCGATAGGCCTTCAGGCGGAAGTCGAGCAGCCATTCTGGTTCGCCTTTCTTCGAGGAGATGAGACGAATGACATCTTCATTGAGGCCTCGCTCGATGATTTCCGTATGGACATCGGTGGTGAAGCCGTATTCGTATTTTTTGTCGGCCACCTCACGCACGAGCTGATTTTTCTCGCCTTGTTCGGTGCCGTTGTTATTCTGTTCCATAAGGTTTGTCTGTTAATACCATTACTAAGTAATGTTGAAAAAATAACTTCCGCAATTTTGCCGTTGGCAAGTAATATATTATATGCTCCCCTGCCTTTTCGGCTCTTTTCGAACTTATTCTCAGTCACAATGCTCGCATTGCTCCTTCGAATAAGCTCAAAAATAGCTCAAAAATGCAGGTGCAAAATTGCGGAACTTATTCTTTCAACATTACTAAGCCACTATTTCTCTGATTTTCAGAGACGGAAGAATCCACTTCCCCACGCTCTATCAGGAAACATCAGAACGCTCTTGCAATCTCAATCAGAGAGTTTGCCCGAGTTCTTGGCCTTGGCCTTCACGTCGTCGTGGTTGAAAAAGACGTAGGTCGTGTCGCTCTTGGTCTTGACGCTATCGGCACTGCTGTCTGATTGGCTGTGCAGACGTTTGGCAGACTCGTCGCGTACGAAACCGAGGAAACCACGTACTGGCTCATAAAGGCGTGAGGCGACTGTGCGCTCGGGATTCATGATGTTGAGATTCTCCATGATGTTGAACGCAAAACTGATGACGAACAGGAATTTCACGACACTCACGGTGGCACCGAGCAGACTGTTGGGGAGACCGAGTTTCAGGTGGCACAAAAGGTCGTTGAAACGGTTGGCCACGAATCCCAGGGCGATGGGAAGGAAGATGCAGAGGATGAAGAAGGCTATGATGCTCAACACCATGTTGACCTTCGTGCCGTCGACTGCAAGGTATTTCCCTAAAAGGGCATAGCAACCCAACGAGAGGAGCAAGCCGCTCAAAACACCACCCGTGTTAAGCAATTCCTTGATGAAGCCGTTGCGCCAGCCGTTGAATACAGCCCAAAGCAGCAATACGACCAAGAATATATCTATATACATGCTATGTTTCTTTTAAAAGCCAACAATAGTGAACCGCATTTTTTCGGTTCACTATTGTCATATATATAATATGGGGTGTTCTATAGTAATTTTAGGATTGGCTCAAGCTAATTTTCGAACGCTCCATATATCTATAAGAAGGCTATCAGAGTTTCTGCTTAATGGCAACTTCCTGGAAGGTTTCGATGATGTCGCCTTCCTTGATGTCGTTGCAGTTGGTGAGACTGATACCACACTCGAAGTTGGTTGTCACTTCCTTCACGTCGTCCTTGAAACGCTTCAAGGCGTTGATTTCGCCCGTGAAGATGACAATGCCGTCTCGAATCAAGCGGGCCTTGTCGGTGCGCTTAACCTTACCGTCGATGACATAAGCACCGGCAACGTAACCCACCTTGGAGATGTGGTAAACCTGGCGCACTTCGATAGTAGCTGTGACTTCTTCCTTGATGACTGGTTCGAGCATGCCCTCCATGGCTTCCTTGACTTCTTCAATGGCATCGTAGATGACAGAGTAAAGACGAATGTCAACACCATCGTGCTCAGCGAGCTTGCGGGCGGCCTGTGAAGGACGAACCTGGAAACCGACGATGACGGCCTGAGAGGCAGCTGCCAAGGTGACGTCGTTTTCGGAAATCTGGCCGACGCCCTTGTGGATGACGTTGACGGCGATGTTTTCCGTTGAGAGTTTGATGAACGAATCAGAGAGTGCTTCGACAGAACCGTCTACGTCACCCTTGACAATGATGTTCATCTCCTTAAACGAACCGAGCTTGATGCGGCGACCCACTTCGTCGAGCGTCAGCATCTTGTGGGTACGGAGGTCTTGCTCACGCTGGAGTTGCTCACGCTTATTGGCGATTTCGCGAGCCTCTTGTTCCGTTTCCATCACATGGAACTGGTCACCGGCCTGGGGAGCGCCGTTGAAGCCGAGAAGCGTGGCGGCCTGTGAAGGACCGACACTCTTGACACGCTGGTTACGCTCGTTGAAGAGCGCCTTCACGCGGCCGTAGTTGGTTCCTGCCAAAACGACATCGCCCTGATGGAGCGTACCGTTTGAAACCAGCACTGTGGCAACATAGCCACGGCCTTTGTCGAGCGACGACTCGATGATGGTACCAACAGCCTTGCGGTTTGGATTGGCCTTGAGCTCGAGCATGTCGGCTTCAAGCAACACCTTTTCGAGGAGTTCCTTCACGCCGATACCTTTCTTGGCGGAGATGTCCTGGCTCTGATATTTACCACCCCACTCTTCCACGAGGAAGTTCATCGTGGCCAGTCCTTCCTTGATCTTGTCGGGGTTGGCGTGTGGCTTATCAATCTTATTAATGGCGAAGACGATGGGCACATTGGCAGCCACGGCGTGGTTGATGGCTTCCTTGGTCTGCGGCATGATGTCGTCGTCGGCAGCGATGATGATGATGGCGATGTCAGTTACCTGAGCACCACGGGCACGCATGGCGGTAAATGCCTCGTGACCCGGAGTATCCAAGAAGGTGATGTGGCGGCCACTTTCGAGCGTCACATTATATGCACCGATGTGCTGCGTGATACCACCTGCTTCACCGGCAATAACATTGGCCTTGCGGATATAGTCGAGCAGAGATGTCTTACCGTGGTCAACGTGACCCATGACGGTGACAATCGGTGCGCGTGGTTCGAGATCTTCCTCATTGTCCTCCTCTTCAGCAATGGCATCCTGCACATCAGCGCTGACGTATTCCGTCTTGAAGCCAAATTCTTCTGCCACGAGGTCGATGGTCTCAGCATCCATACGCTGGTTGATGGAAACCATGATTCCGATACTCATGCACGTGCCGATGACCTTTGTTACAGGCACATCCATCATGGTGGCCAACTCGTTTGCCGTTACAAACTCCGTCAGCTTCAGCACCTTGCTTTCAGCCTTGGCTTCCAAACGTTCTTCTTCCTGACGTTCGCGGACCTGCTCACGTTTTTCTTTACGATATTTAGCGCCCTTAGAGCCTTTCTGCTTGTTGGTGAGGCGTGCGAGCGTCTCCTTTACCTGCTTTGCAACATCCTCATCAGAAATTTCCTGCTTCGGCTGTTGCTCCTTAGCGCGGCGGTTGCGTTCCTTAGAGCGCTTGCTACCACCCTGGGCGTTGTTGGCACCACCCTGCTGGTTGCCCTGATTCTGGCGTCCCTTGTTTCCTTGCTGGTTGGAAGCGGCATTAACGTCAACGCGCTCTTTTCCGATGCGCGTGCGCTTCTTCTTCTCACCAGCATTCTGGCCTTGTGCAGCATTATTATTGCCGCCACGCCCCTGACGGTTTTTCTCTTCGCGTTCCTTACGACGCTCCTCCTTTGATTTATTCTTCGGACGAGTCGTTTGGTTGATGCTTGAAAGGTCTATCACGCCGAGCACCTTAGGTCCGGCGATTTCAGTTTGCGTGTGCAGTTTGAACACGCCGTTATTTTCCTCTCCAATTGCTGCAGCACGTTCTTCAACAGAGAGTTTCTGCTTTTGTTTCTTACCTTGCTGTGCAGCAGCTTGTCCGTCATTTTGTTCGTTGGCAGCAACATTTGCGGCCTCAGTGGTGTTGTTTGTTTGGGGCTTTGGCATTTCTGACTCTGTGTCGTTGGTCTTGGGGGCTTCAGTGGTATTGCTTGTGTTGTTAGAATTGTTTGTATTGCCGTGGGCCACTTCTTTTGTCTCCTCATCCTTCACCTGTTTCTGTGCAGAAGTCTTGTCGTCTGCCTTCTTCTGGTTGAGGTCAATGGTTCCCATGACTTTTACTTTCGGACGAAGCTCCGTTGGAATTTCCGTTTTAATCTCCGTTGCGACATCTTTGCGGGATGCCTTCTTCTCCTTCTGGATTTTTTCTTTCTGCCGGTTTTGAATCATCTTTTCGGCCTCAGTTCTGAGGTCTCTGTCGGCACCAAATTCCTGGCGCAGCAAGTCATACTGCGCGTCAGATATTTTTTCGCTGGGAGAGGCTTTTACCTCAAACCCCTTTGTGGTCAAAAAATCGACCACAGTTTGAAGTCCAACGTTGAATTCTTTAATTACTTTATTTAGTCTAATGCTCATGCTATAATATAAGATAATGTTTGAAGGTGGCTATGTGTCGGCAAACGTGTTGCCGTTGATTACTATCACATGCGACCGCTATTGGTTTGTCGGCAATGGTGAGAGACTTCCTGCTCCGCACGTACGTCTTGTCCACACGTAGAGAGAACGTCCTTCGACAGTAATGGTAAGCATATCTTGCAGTTGATATAACCTACTTATCACCTGGTTCCACTCAACAGCGGGCGCGACCTAAGTAATGGCTAAAGATGCCCTGAGCAATATAAAAGTATCTGCTTTTAGAACTTTCAATCCCTGCTCTTCCAAAATCACAGGCTAAAATTGCTCGGCTTCATCCTTTCACCATCACTAAACATTAACTGTTTGCTGCGTTATCCTCAAACTCCGCTTTCAAGATGCGCAAGACATCGTCAACGGTGCTTTCTTCAAGGTCGGCTCTCTCGATGAGCATTTCGCGCGGGGCGTTCAGCACTTCCTTGGCTGTTCTGTATCCGAGCGCCTTGATGGCATCGAGCACCCACTGGTCGATTTCGTCTGAGAACTCATCAAGATTGACATCCTCGTTTTCTTCATTGCCTTCTACTTCGCGGAAGACATCGATGGTGTATTCCGTCAGCATTGAGGCCAACTTAATGTTGACACCGCCGCGGCCGATGGCTAACGACACCTGGTCGGGACGGAGATATACTTCCGCCTTCTTCTCTTCTTCGTTGAGCGTAATGCTGATGACTTCTGCTGGGCTCAAAGCACGCTGGATGAAGAGGCGCGTATTGCTGGTGTAATTGATCACGTCGATGTTCTCGTTGTTCATTTCGCGAACGATGCCATGAATACGGCTACCCTTCACACCGACGCAAGCGCCAACGGGGTCAATGCGGTCGTCGAAACTCTCAACGGCGATTTTGGCGCGTTCTCCCGGAATGCGGGCAATGCGGCGCAACTGGATGACACCGTCGACAATCTCTGGAATTTCCTGTTCGAGCAAGCGGCGCAAGAAATCGGGAGAGGTACGCGAAAGGAAGATCTTCGGATTTCCGTTTGAATTGTCAACGCGATCGATGACGGCGCGAACCATATCGCCCTTGTGGAAGAAGTCGCGTGGAATCTGCTGATTCTTCGGCAGGAGGAGCTCATTATGCTCGTCGTCCATAAGCAACGTCTCGTTCTTCCAAGTCTGATAGACCTCGGCAGAGATGAGTTCGCCTTCGCGGTCTTTATATTTGTTGTACAAAGAATCGTGCTCGAGCTCCAAGATTTTGCTGGCCAAGGTCTGACGGAGCGTCAGGATGGCGCGGCGGCCGAACTTGGCGAAATCAATGGTTTCGCTCACTTCCTCGCCGATTTCGTAGTCGGCATCGATTTCGCGGGCTGCCGACAGGGTGATTTCCTTGTTAGGGTCAGTCACATTGTCATCGGCAACAACTTCGCGGTTGCGATAGATTTCAAAGTCGCCCTTGTCGGGGTTAACAATCACGTCGAAGTTTTCGTCAGAACCAAAGATTTTGGCAATCACGCTGCGAAAGCTTTCTTCGAGCACACCGACCATTGTGGTGCGGTCTATATTCTTCGTCTCCTTGAACTCGGAGAAGGTGTCAATGAGACTCAGTGTCTCTTGTTTTTTCTTTGCCATATATTGTTTTTATTTTCTCAAGATTTGAAGCAGGCTTTTACCCCATCTCAGAAGGACTTATCGAAATGTCACGCGGCAGATGCCGTTCACAACATGTGTCTTCTAAAAAAAACGGGACAACTTCTGGATTTTCTGCGACACACCGCCGCAACCCAGACTGCAAAGGATTAGGAATGAACTAAAAGCACCCTGAACAATTTTGAGGAATAAGGAATTGAGGTCTTACTTACTACCTCTTTGCCATCTTTGATATTTGCCATCGGCCAGATAGCGCGTCTATCAAATTTCAACACCAACAAAAAAACGCAGGTCAAAATTGGTCAGCTTATCCTTTCCTCATTACTTATTTAAAATTGATGACGTATTTGGTGGACTTCACGTCGTCATAGCTGAAGGTCACATCGCGGTCAACCATCTCCGGACGTTTCTTTCCTTCAATACGTACTTTTTCCTGTACGGTAACGGTGAAGTGCTCGGGAGTCACATTAGAGAGTATGCCCTCCATTTTCTTTCCCTCCTTGGTCAACACCTCCACGGTTTCTCCTTCATGGATTTCATATTGGCGGAGCACTTTGAATGGCTGTCCGATGCCGGCGCTGCCAACTTCGAGCTCGAAATCTTCAGCATCGCGGTCAAGGCCATCTTCAATAAAGCGGCTCAAGGCCACGCAGTCTTCAATCCACACACCATCTTGGTGGTCAATTTCCACTACGATGCGGTCATCCGGCGAAATGGTCAAATCGGTCAGAAAATAATCCTTGTCTTCCAACCATTCGTCAACTAGTTTTCTCACTACATTCGTTTCAATCATACGTTTTGTGTTACGCTGTAATTTGGATGTTTTGGCCGATTACACACGAAGGTTTTCTATGTGCCAATCTCCGTAAAATTATAACTCATGTGCTTGGCAACAGATTCCAAACGAACCTCACGGCCCGATTCTTCCACCATTACCAAAAACAAGTGAGGAACTTTTTCCAAGCCCCTCACTCTAACCATTTGCAAAGATACGACAAAAATAAACTCCGATAAAACGTTTCCACAAAAAAGTGGCTCCGACGCCCCATTTTTCCTTGATTTTCACCCAGTTTTCCACATATTCCGCAAAATAGGCCGACCGACGGGATTAAATCGTTGCAGCCTGCCAGAGGTTTTCTGCATGAACCAACAACGCATAGGGGAAATACTACTGCTTTCCGCTACCTGTGCCAATGCCGAGACATCACAGACATATGCTCGTTGTGCATATCCTCCAACCATTTACGGAACCAATACTCCGCATCGAAGAAATGGTTGCTGACCAAGAATCGACGCACATGATCAGAATATTCTTTCGGGTATTTCTTAAAACTGCGTGCATGGGTAGCGTCAGGCGCAAGCCACAATTCTTTCACACCAGTATCTTTGGCGGCATACACTTCATGTACCATCGCCGTGGGGACGTAGGTATCGGCGGTGCCGTGAATGAAGAGCATAGGGGCCTCTACGCCACGCAGGCATTTCTCTGGACTGATATCGGCGAATGAGAATCCATAGTTTTTCTTACATATCCACGATGCCAACGGTATCAACGGATAACGCGGCAAGCCGAAACGTTCCTTGAGTTCTTTGGTGTATTGTTTGTCAAGAGAACTATATCCGCAATCCTCCACATAGGCTTTGATATAGAAGGGCGTACAAGGGCCACCGGCTACCATCATGGTGGTGGCGGCACCCATAGAAACGCCATGAACAACCATTCGCATGCTGTCGCCCACTTCTCTTAAGGCAAAGTAGCTCCACACCCTGGCTTCCTCGCTCTCTCTTTTTCCCATTTCATAATGGTCGACTTCGGTACGTCCAGAATTGGTCAAATCGGGAATCATCACGTTCATGCCCATGTCGCGATGGTACATTCGAGCAATAGGCATCATACTGATACCGCAATCGGTGTACCCATGTAAGAGCAGGGCCGTAGCGGCCGTTGGACGAGAAGCAGGCACAAACCACGCATGCATTTTATATCCCAATGTCGTGACAGTGGTATCGCGCAGTGCACCGACAGACACGAGGGAATCGTGCCAGGCTTTCACCCCCGGATAGTTCTCATAGACTTCTTCCCAGGCTTTCTGATCGTTGCGTGACAGGTCTGCCGGTTTTAAAGCGTAATCCAATAGGCATACGGCTCCACCTATCAAAGCGATCAAGCTTAAGGCCAGCACCAGCATCATCACATAGAACACATTTGGGAGTTTCTCTTTTCTTTCCATAAGCAGGTATTCTTATCTATATTTTCCGTCTCACAATCGACAGTCAGTCTTCCCATTCGAAATGCTCGCGTCCAGCGGCGATTTCAAAATGCAAACGGGCGATGCCAAGGTCCATTTGGGTGTAGCCCACCAAAGAGAAACCGCGACGGGCTTTCACCTTCGGCATTCCGCCGTCTCGAACTTTGATCAGCTCAAAGAAGAAACGCTGTTGATTGACAGCTGTCGGGGCCAACAGGGCTGCCTCAATGCCTTGACGAAACCAAGCCGGACTGTCATCTGAAACATTGCTCACCTGTTCCACACGCTTGATTTTATGACCATGCCCCTGCGTAACGCCATAACCGACCGTAATGACACAAGCGATTTTCTCATCGTCTGCAAGCGCATACCGTTCTTTCTGCTTACGGTATGTAAGACCAACCCAACAGGTATTCAAGCCCAGAATTTGGGCATAAAGCACGAACATCTCGCCATAATAGCCTGCCCGTTCATCAAGGTCGTCGCTTTTCTGGCCTGCAATGACAAGATAATTTTCAACGCCATGAAACGCACCATACGAGTTGATACCAGCAAAGGCACGTTTTTCATTGACAACGAGTTGCATATTCAGTCCACTGACTGCATTGAGTTCATCTATTTTCTCTTGTAGTTGACTGATAACATCTTGCGGCAACGGTTTGCTTTGATAGCTCCGCACGCTGTGCCGTTGCTTAATTGCTTCTATGAGGTTCATATATTGTATTTTTAGGAGTGTCTGAAGAGAGGAAAGACCACGCTTTATTCACAAGAACAGACAGGCGAACTAATTGGCCTATCGCTCCGTTTTAAGTAGGTATTCAAAATTAGTTTGTATTAAATTGGTTTGTCCCTGCATGGATAGTATAAAATAATTTTGAACACCTACTTATAAGCACCCGCCTACAGGCTCTCCATGATTTTCCTTATAGCGTCTTCCGACAAGCCGGTCACTTGTACCATATAATCCACGGGGACTTTCATCGCCAGCAGATTCGACACAATCTGGCGGTCACGCTGGTTGGCGCCTTCTTCGCGTCCTTCGGCACGACCCTCAGCACGGCCCTGCAAAAGTCCGTCTTCACGTCCCTCGACATACCCTTCATCGTGGCTTGTCTCAAGAACGCTGCGCTGGTAACGCAGGGCCTCCATGTGGCGGATATAGTCCTGCCTGTCGGCGGGACTCAAGGAATCGACGCGTAGGCATTCGCGAGCTTCGCTCAAACCGGGGGCTGTCGCTTCTGGGGCGATGATGCCGGTCTTGAGAAATTCAATCCATTCGTCCAGCGGTGTCGTAGCCACCTTGTCGAAATCGTTGACGCGCAACACGTAGTATTCAGGGAAAAGGTCGCCAGCTTCCTTGCATTTGAGGACGTCATTCTCTGATTTTCCGAAGAACCGTTCGTTTTGGCGCACCGATAGTTTCAGGATGTCATTGGTGTCATGCAAGCCTCGGAAGAAGGTCTTGCCGTGATACACATAATCGCTGCCCTGCCCCAGTTCGAAATACACGATATTAATGCTGAAAACCTTGCGCACACAATCGTAGTCGTTTCCGAGGTTGATATATTCGGTGATTGCTTTCGACACGCCATAGAGCATGCGGTGGAAATAGGCCAGTTCGCGGTTGTTCTGTATTTCGATGATCGTCAGTTCGCCACGGTCACTTTCGGCCAAGATGTCGACGCGGTTGAACTTATCGTCCTCCGCAACCTGATTTGACTCGCTCTCCAGGAATTTCAATATGGTATATTTACGCCCGAGCAGGGAGGTCATCAGACCTTCCAAAACGGCGTGGTTGGCTTTATTGCGCAACAGGCGCTTCATCGCCCAGTCAAAACTTATGTAGCTATTCATTGTCATATCTTTGGATATTTTACAAGGCGTATCTCCAACGCTAAGAACGGAGGAGGAGACACACGTGACTGTCAAACAACCGTAGGCTCTTCATCTTCAACCACCAAGGTGAAAGAAGCGCATACCAAGCTTTCACATCTGCAAATGTAACGAAAGAAACACGAACGGCCAAGAAAACATGACGGCGTATTACTTCCAATTAACGGATTTTCAGTACAAAGCAAGTTGAACAAACTTCCACAGACGCGACATCCTCCCATAAAATTCTTGGCTGTTACCCAAGAAACAGGCCGATGAATATTAAGTAGGTGTTCAAAATTATTTTATAGTATCCATGCAGGAGAAAACCAGTTTGATATTGCCTTGCCGTATTCTTTTGCCCCTACAGCTGCCTTTCATCAGTCACGTAGCCCGCTACGCTCCTTCTTCAAGACAGCTGTAGGAACAAAATAATACGACAATTCAATATAAACTAATTTTGAACACCTACTTATCAAAGAAACGGGACATAGCCATCGGCTACGCCCCGTTCCTTATTTATAATGGTCAGACTCTCCGCCACTATTATTTCTGGCGGAAAATCCCCATTCCATATATGTCATTATTACTCAGACAATGACCAGTCTTCCTTCGTCTTGCGAACGTAAGAAGCATAGCGGCGCTGAGCTGCGCGCTTGGTCTCGTCATAGAGTTCCTGTGCCTGTGCAGGCAATGCCTTCTTCAATGAGAGGAAGCGCACTTCGTGGTCGAGGTAATCCTGGAAGTCATCCCACTTCGGTTCCTTAGAATCGAGAGTGAACGGGTTCTTACCCTGTTCTGCGAGTTCCGGATTGAAACGCCACAGATGCCAGTAACCACAGGCAACGGCACGAGCCTCTTCTGCCTGGCTGCGTCCCATACCGCCCTTGATCTTCAAACCGTGGTTGATACATGGAGCGTAGGCAATGATGAGTGAAGGACCGTGGTAAGCTTCAGCTTCCTTGATGGCCTTGAGGCACTGTGCCTGGTCGGCACCCATAGCAACCTGAGCCACGTAGATGTAACCGTAGGTGGTCTGCATCAAACCAAGGTCTTTCTTCGTCACGCGCTTACCGGCAGCGGCAAACTGTGCGATGGCGCCGATTGGAGTTGCCTTGGAAGCCTGACCGCCCGTATTTGAGTAAACCTCTGTATCGAGCACGAGGATGTTAACATCTTCGCCGCTGGCCAATACATGGTCGAGACCACCGTAACCGATGTCGTAAGAAGCACCGTCACCACCGATGATCCACTGGCTACGCTTCGTGAGATAGTGGCTCAGATCAGCCAACTGCTTGCAAGCTTCGCAGCCCTTCTCAGCACCGGCCTTGATCATTGGTTCGAGTTTCTCAGCTGCTGCACGGCTGGCATCAGCATCGTCCTGACCTGCAATCCATTCCTGAGCTGCGGCCTTGAATTCTGCTGGAGTTTCTTCGTGTGCAATTGCTTCCTCGAAGATGGCCTGGATGCGGTTGCGCATCTTCTTGTTGGCCAAAATCATACCCATACCAAACTCACAGAAGTCTTCGAAGAGGGAGTTAGCCCAAGCAGGACCCTGGCCCTTTTCGTTGGTGGTGTATGGCGTTGAAGGAATTGAACCAGAATAGATGGAAGAGCAACCTGTTGCATTGGCAATCATCTGACGGTCGCCAAAGAGCTGGCTGACGAGTTTCACGTAAGGAGTTTCGCCGCAACCTGAGCAGGCGCCAGAGAATTCGAAGAGAGGCGTAGCAAACTGAGAGTTCTTCGGATTGAGTTTAACGTCAACGAGATGCTGCTTGCTGGTAACGTTCTTCGTGCAGTATTCCCAGTTGGCAGCTTCGCCTTCCTGACCTTCGAGCGGAACCATTTCGAGGGCCTTGTTGCCCTTCAAGCCCGGACATACGTCAACGCAGTTGCCGCAACCGAGACAGTCCATAACGTCAACCTGCTGCGTGAAGTGCATACCCTTCATGGCTGCTGGAGCCTTCATCTCGATGGTTTCGCCAGCGAAGCCCTTCAGTTCTTCATCGGTGAGAACAAACGGACGGATAGCAGCGTGAGGACATACGAAGTCACACTTGTTACACTGGATACAGTTTTCCTTGTGCCATACAGGAACGAAGGCGGCAACGCCACGCTTTTCATAAGCGGCAGTGCCCTGTTCCCAAGTACCGTCTTCAGAAACCTTGAAGGCGCTCACAGGAAGGAGGTCACCGTTCTGTGCGTTGATAGGACGAACGAGGTCAGAGATGAAAGCAGGTTCTTCGCGAACAACCTTCTCATCTTCTGGCAAGTTAGCCCAAGCGGCCTCAACCGTAAGCTGCTGGTATTCGCCACCGCGGTCAACGGCCTGATAGTTCTTGTCAACAACGTCCTGACCTTTCTTGCCATACGACTTCACAATGAATTTCTTCATCTGCTCAACGGCGAGTTCAACAGGGATAACCTCCGTGATACGGAAGAAGGCCGACTGCAAGATGGTGTTGGTGCGGTTGCCAAGACCGATTTCCTGAGCAATCTTCGTTGCATTGATATAATAAACAGTGATGTTGTGCTGAGCGAAATAGCGCTTCACGTTGTTTGGCAAATTCTGTGCCAACTCTTCGCCTTCCCAAACGGTGTTGAGGAGGAACGTACCGTTGTCACGCAAACCGCGGAGCACATCATACATATGCAGATAAGCCTGAACATGGCAAGCCACGAAATTCGGGGTCTTAATCTGGTAAGTTGAGCGGATTGGATGGTCACCAAAGCGGAGGTGAGAGCAAGTGAAACCGCCCGACTTCTTAGAGTCGTAAGAGAAGTATGCCTGGCAATACTTGTCGGTGTTGTCACCGATAATCTTGATGGAGTTCTTGTTGGCACCGACAGTACCGTCTGCACCCAAACCATAGAACTTGGCCTCGAAGATGCCTTCGCCGCCGAGTGCCATTTCCTTCTCCAACGGGAGAGACTGGAAGGTCACGTCGTCAACGATGCCCAAAGTGAAGTGGTCTTTTGGTTCTGGCAAAGCAAGGTTGTCAAAGACGGAGATGATCATGGTCGGCGTAGTGTCGCAAGAGCCGAGACCATAACGGCCACCAACGATGACAGGACGGTTTTCAGCATTGTAGAATGCGTCTTTCACGTCGAGGTAAAGCGGTTCGCCATTGGCACCTGGTTCCTTCGTACGGTCGAGCACTGCAATCTTCTTGCAAGTCTTAGGCACAGCGGCCAAGAGGTGCTTAACGCTGAACGGACGATAGAGGTGAACGCTGACCATACCGACCTTCTCGCCCTTGGCGTTCATATAGTCGATGGCTTCGCGGGCAGCTTCAGTCACAGAACCCATGCAGATGATCACGCGCTCTGCATCTTCTGCGCCATAATAGCTAAAGAGTTTGTATTCACGGCCCGTAATCTTAGAAACGGCAGCCATGTATTTTTCAACGATTCCAGGGATGGCATCGTAGTAAGGATTGCATACTTCACGGTGTGCGAAGAAGGTTTCAGGGTTCTCAGCCATACCACGAGCAACAGGATGCTCTGGAGTCAGGGCGCGGTTGCGGAACTCGCTCACCTTGTCCATCGGAACGAGCGGACGGATATCTTCCATGTCCATCTCTTCAATCTTCTGGTATTCGTGTGAGGTGCGGAAACCGTCGAAGAAGTTGATGAAAGGAACGCGGCCGTCCAGGGCTGCCAAGTGTGCCACGGCTGAGAGGTCCATCACTTCCTGAACAGAACCTTCGCAGAGCATGGCGAAACCAGTCTGGCGGCAAGCCATCACGTCGCTGTGGTCACCGAAGATACAGAGCGAATGGGTGGCCAAGGTACGGGCTGAGACATGGAATACGCAAGGCAGCAATTCGCCGGCGATCTTATACATATTAGGGATCATCAGCAAGAGACCCTGAGAGGCGGTGAACGTCGTGGTCAGTGCGCCAGCTTGCAACGAACCGTGAACGGCTCCGGCTGCACCACCTTCAGACTGCATTTCCTGAACGTGTACGGTGTCGCCGAAGAGGTTTTTGCGGCCTTGTGCCGCCCATTCGTCAACGTGTTCTGCCATTGGAGAAGATGGCGTAATGGGGTAGATGGCAGCAACCTCAGAAAACATGTACGCGATGTGCGCTGCGGCTTGGTTACCGTCACAAGTAATAAATTTCTTGTTTGCCATAAACTTTTTAGAATGTGCCATACTGGGTGTCTGCATGCCAGAAGTTGGAGTGTCGCGCACACCAGCGCTTTTCTCCCAACTCTCTCTGCAGGTGCCCACACGGCTTGTTAACTATGTAGAATTGTTATATCCGAATATCTTTGGAGGCGGACTTGTAGCTACCGACAAAACCAGCTCCCGCCAGGAGCCTTGTCCCTTCTCGCCACCCGCCAACCACGTTCAAACGTCAAAACGCTGACAACTGATGGAATATCATTCGTCGGCGACCTCTGTTCTTGCGTTCTTTGCTGCAAAGGTACTTACTTAGTTTTAATTTGCAAAATTGGCGTTGCAGAAAAATAAAGGGTTTCTCTAAAAAAACATTCTACGGGGCGCAATGCACGAGAAAACCAAAGCCTTTGATTCAGTTTTCAAGCGGCGATGTCCTTCGCAAGCTTTTTTCTCCTCCCCTCATGCTCCTTTTCTCAACACGCCTCTCGCCTTTTCGATGATGGTGTCTATGCTCCGCGCATAATCTTCCGACGTAATGTCCACCGCCACATCGGGCGCAATGCCCAGTTCTGTATGTTGCATCTCGCGGTTGAACATCGGGCAGGCGGAGAAGCGCAGTGTCCATCCGTTGGGGAGCTCCGACACGAAGGGCATTCCCGAACCGCCGCCGGTCTGGTCGCCCACGATGGTGACATTGGGCAATCCTTTCAGGTACATCACAAAACTGTTGGCGGCGCTATACGTGCGCCGGTTTGTCAACACCGCCACGGGTTTCTGCCAACGCAAGCCCTCGAAGGGATCGAGATAGATGGCTTTTGGCGAGGAGAAATCGTCGTGTCCGCGCCCTGTCTTGTGACACATATAGCCGGCGAGGGTACGCTCATTCACGAAGAGCGAAGCGAGTTTTTCTGCCGACGTAAGCATGCCGCCGCCATTGCTGCGCACGTCAACGATGAGCCCGTCGCAGAGCGCCAGTGCCCGCATCATCTCATGGAGGTTGCCGCTGCCAAACCCATTTTCAAACGAGGGGCAACGCACGTAGCCGATGTTGTCGTCAAGGATGCGATACGACAAACCGGAAGTGATGGTGTAATCGGTGGTGCGTCCGAGATAGGCCCGGATGATGGAGTCGGAATAATTCATCGGATGGTTGTCAAACCATTCGCCGTAGCGCGATGTTCCCATAGCCGACGAGAGGTTGACATGCCCGTCACGGAGTTCACGCGTCAAGTCAGATAGCACCTCAAAGAGCTGCTGCCCCGTCAGTTTGTCGTTGACCTGCGAAGCATACCGTCCGTGCACCTCGTCCCAGTCAAGCCCATAGGCCGCTTTTTTATAGGAGAAGAAGCAGTAATGCTCGTCAAGCGTCTGCCAGAGCAACTCGAAATTGCCGCGCGGCGTGTTGTCGGGCACGTCTTCGGTGATGCAGGATGTCAAGAGAAGAGCAGACAACAATATGGAGAATATTTTTGGAAGATGTATCATACGAAGGTTTATAAGTAGGTGGCCTGAATTATTTTTTCTCACCATTAGTAATGTTGAAAGAATAAGTTCCGCAATTTTGCACCTGCATTTTTGAGCTATTTTTGAGCTTATTCGAGGGAGCAATGCGAGCATTGTGACTGAGAATAAGTTCGAAAAGAGCCGAAAAGGCAGGTGGGTAAATAAAATATTTCTTGCCAACGGCAAAATTGCGGAAGTTATTTTTTCAACATTACTTACTAATCTCTGACGAGCCGTAGGCGTCGCGTATATCCAATCATAAACGTGTGGTTCCACGCATGATATTTCAGTCCGCCGAGATGGCTTTGCACGATGTCGGCCTGATACCCAACAGACACCTTTGCCCCGAGCACGGGGATGCGGCAAAGGGTTGTCCAGCGCAACGAGGGGGCGTTGAAGGGATGGGTGATGCGCACATTGTGGTCGGAATGCCCCAAGGAGAACATTTCGTAATACGACTGCCCGTAGGTGGGGGTAAACGCCAGACCGAGCAACGGGACGTCCATCTGCGAATTGACCGACCACTTCCGACGCCCCACGCGGAAAGCATAGTCGGCCGTCACTGAAGGTCCCACATGTAGCGCCACGCGCCCTTCTGCCGGATTGTTGCCGCCGTTAAGACTGTAGGTGATGCCGCCGCCGGCCTCAGCCTGTCCGCCAACTCCCAGGCGCAGCCCCGGCGCGGGGCACCAATTTCGGTGCCACGCCACGGCAGCCGTGAAGCGGCCGTCATAGAAATGGTTGTCTTTGGTTGGCGAAGCGGTGTAACTGCCATGAGCCTGAAACCATCCCTGCACCGTCACCTTTCCACGCCCCCATCGCGCCAAACGTTCGGAACGGTGGGCCACGGAGAACGCCGGACCGATATATTCAAGCGGCGAAAGATAGGTGGCGAGCACATTGGCATGCCCGGCAGCAAAAAGCCAGTCGTGAACGGACTCTCGCGTGGAGGTGCTGTCGGAAACAGACTGCGCCCGCAACATGGCGGGACTTGCCATCAGCATCGCTACTGCAAAGCGCGTCAGATATTTCATATAAAAATCAAGTGTGTCGGAAATAATGGTACTTCTTCTCCGGACTAACCGGATGCAACGACAAAGATACAACAAAAAACAGGCCGACATTCAAAATCTCTGTTTTTTTCCCCCACAAGCTAGGGTGTTCAATATCAAGAAAAGTCTCTGTGCGGTTTTGAGCCAAATAACATGGTAGTTGCGCTGCTGCCCCTGAAAGGGGCTCATATTCCAGGATAGGGGCTTGCCCCTATCTCTCGCCGCAGCTCATCAATTCTCGCT
>UQCW01000036.1 GCA_900539625.1 uncultured Prevotella sp. | reverse complement strand
GAACAGAGAAGTTAAGCCCGACCGCGCCGATGGTACTGCGCAAGCGGGAGAGTAGGTCGCCGCCATCTTATTTTCAATGAAAAAACCTCTTTCAGCATGGCTGATGGAGGTTTTTTTCGTGTATATATGAAAAAAGTGCCTGTTTCATTTGGAAATATGAGATTCTTGTTGTAACTTTGCACTCCGAAAGTAGGAAACGTAAGATAACTGCTTTGTTTTGAGGCACTTTTGCTTCATGGTTTGAAAAATCAACCTCTCCGCCCCATTGTTCGATGAACATGCTTGGGCTACGGAATTAGAAAACAATTAATTTTCATACAATAATTAAAGACTGAAATGCCAGGATTATTAGGAAAGAAAATCGGAATGACATCCGTGTTCAGTGCCGACGGTAAAAACGTGCCGTGCACTGTTATCGAAGTAGGTCCTTGTGTGGTAACTCAGATCAAAAGCGTTGAAAAAGATGGTTATGCTGCCGTTCAGGTAGGTTTCCAGGACGCTAAGGAGAAGAATACTTCTGCTCCGTTGATGGGCCACTTTAAGAAGGCCGGAGTGACACCTAAGCGCCACTTGGCCGAGTTCAAGGGATTTACTCAAGAGTTGAATTTGGGCGACACGTTGACAGTGGAGCTGTTTAACGACGCCGAATATGTGGATGTAATCGGTACGTCAAAAGGTAAAGGTTTCCAGGGCGTTGTGAAGCGTCATGGTTTCGGTGGTGTAGGTCAGACTACTCACGGCCAGGACGACCGTTTGCGTAAGCCGGGTTCTATCGGTGCTTGTTCTTACCCTGCTAAGGTGTTCAAGGGCATGCGCATGGGTGGCCAGATGGGCGGTGACCGCGTTACCACTCAGAACCTGAAAGTGTTAAAAGTAATTCCTGAACACAACTTGCTCCTCATCAAGGGTTCTGTGGCTGGTTGTAAGGGCTCAATCGTAATAATTGAAAAGTAATGGAAGTTAGCGTATTAAATATTAAAGGTGAAGATACCGGCAGAAAGGTCGTTTTGAATGATTCTGTCTTCGGCATTGAGCCCAACGACCACGCCATCTACTTGGACGTAAAGCAGTATCTCGCCGCTCAGCGTCAGGGCACTGCAAAAAGTAAGGAAAGAAGCGAGATGAGCGGTTCAACCCGCAAACTTGGTCGTCAGAAGGGTGGCGGCGGTGCACGTCGTGGTGATATCAATTCACCGGTACTCGTTGGTGGTGCCCGTGTGTTCGGTCCGAAACCTCGTAACTATGACTTCAAGCTCAACAAGAAGGTGAAGGCTTTGGCTCGCCGCAGCGCTTTGTCTTACAAGGCACAGGAAGGTGCTATCGTTGTTGTTGAAGACTTCAATTTCGAGGCTCCAAAAACAAAGAGCTTTATCGATGTTGTCAATAACCTGAAGGTTGCTGACAAGAAGGTGCTCGTTGTTCTTCCGGAGGCTAATAAGAATGTATATCTCTCAGCAAGAAACTTGCAGGGCGCCAAGGTGGCTATCGCTTCTGATATCAACACTTACGGTGTGCTCAACGCCGGCGTAATGGTTGTAACTGAGAACGCTCTCGGCAAAATCGAAGCTGTGTTGAACAAATAAATTGACGCACCAAGAAAATGGCATATATAGTAAAACCTCTTGTCACTGAGAAAGTGACTGACCTCACTGAAAAGCACAACGTATTCTGCTTTGTTGTTCGTCCGGAGGCTAACAAACTCCAGATCCAGAACGAGGTCGAAGCTCTGTACAACGTCAAGGTTGTCAGCGTTAATACGGTTAACTACGCAGGCAAGAACAAGTCTCGCTATACCAAGGCTGGTTTGCTGCGCGGTAAAACGAATGCCTTCAAGAAAGCCTATGTGACTTTGAAGGAAGGCGAATCTATCGATTTTTTTAGCAATATCTAAATAACAGATGGCAGTACGTAAATTTAAGCCCATAACACCGGGCCAGAGACACAAAATTATTGGTACGTTCGAAGAAATTACTGCATCCGTACCAGAAAAATCTCTCGTTTACGGTAAGCGTGCAACGGGCGGTCGCAACAATGTCGGCAAAATGACAATGCGCTACTTGGGTGGCGGCCACAAGAGAAAGTTCCGTTTCATCGACTTCAAACGTGAGAAAGATGGTGTTCCAGCAGTCGTAAAGACGATTGAGTATGATCCTAACCGCTCTGCTCGTATCGCTCTCTTGTTTTACGCTGATGGTGAAAAACGTTACATTATCGCTCCCAATGGATTGAAAGTTGGCGACCAGTTGATGTCTGGCGCTGAAGCCGCTCCTGAAGTAGGTAACACGCTTCCTTTGAAGAATATCCCTGTCGGTACGGTTATCCACAACATCGAGCTTCGTCCAGGACAGGGCGCCCTCTTGGTTCGCTCTGCTGGTAACTTCGCACAGTTGACTTCTCGTGAAGGTGACTACTGCGTTATCAAGTTGCCTTCTGGTGAAACTCGTCAGATTCTTAGTGCTTGCAAAGCTACTGTAGGTAGTGTAGGCAACTCTGACCACGCTCTCGAAAGCTCTGGTAAGGCCGGTCGCTCTCGCTGGATGGGTCGTCGTCCTCACAACCGTGGTGTAGTTATGAACCCTGTTGATCACCCGATGGGTGGTGGTGAAGGACGTCAGTCTGGAGGTCACCCACGTTCTCGTACAGGCTTGTATGCTAAGGGCTTGAAGACAAGAGCTCCTAAGAAGCAGTCGAACAAGTACATCATCGAAAGACGTAAAAAGTAACAAGCACTAAAAGAATAGATCGTATATGAGTCGTTCATTAAAAAAAGGTCCTTACATCGCAGTCTCTTTGGAAAAGAAAATTCTTGCCATGAATGAAAGCGGTAAGAAGAGCGTTGTGAAAACATGGGCTAGAGCTTCAATGATATCTCCTGATTTCGTAGGTCATACCGTTGCAGTTCACAATGGAAACAAATTTATTCCTGTTTATGTTACTGAAAACATGGTTGGACACAAGCTCGGAGAATTTGCTCCTACGCGTAAGTTCGGTGGCCATGCAGGTAACAAGAAAAAGTAAGCAGGACGCATTCATCTAAGAAATAAAAGAAAAATATATAAATGGGAGCTAGAAAAAGATTAGCGGCTGAAAAAAGAAAAGAAGCCCTTAAGACCCAATATTTCGCAAAGCTGCGAAATGTTCCCTCTTCTCCGCGCAAAATGCGCTATGTCATTGACATGGTTCGCGGCATGGAGGTGAACCGTGCCCTCGGTACGCTCAAGTTCTCTAAGAAGGCTGCTTCCCTTGATGTGGAGAAGGTTCTCCGCTCTGCTATTGCCAACTGGGAACAGAAAAACGAGCGCAAGGCTGAAGATGGCGAATTGTTCATAACCAAAATCTTCGTTGACGAAGGTGCTACACTCAAGCGTATGCGCCCAGCACCGCAGGGAAGAGGTTACAGAATTCGTAAACGTTCAAACCACGTTACTTTGTTCGTGGGCACAAAAACTAATGATTAATTGATAGAATAGTATGGGACAAAAAGTAAATCCGATAAGTAATCGTCTTGGAATTATTCGTGGCTGGGATTCTAACTGGTACGGTGGTTCTAACTTCGGTGACAATTTGCTTGAGGATAGCAAAATCCGCAAATATCTTGATGCCCGTTTGGCAAAGGCCAGCGTTTCACGCATCGTTATTGAACGTACTCCCAAACTGATTACTATCACCGTTTGCACCTCGCGTCCGGGATTAATCATTGGTAAGGGTGGTCAGGAAGTTGACAAACTCAAGGAAGAACTCAAGAAGGTGACCGACAAGGATGTTCAAATCAACATCTTCGAGGTGAAGAAGCCTGATCTCGATGCTACTATCGTTGGTAAGAGCATCGCTCGCCAGGTTGAAGGCAAAATCGCCTACCGTCGTGCCATCAAAATGGCTATCGCTAACGCTATGCACGCTGGTGCTGAAGGAATCAAGGTTCAGATCTGTGGCCGTTTGAACGGCGCTGAAATGGCCCGTAAGGAAATGTTCAAGGAAGGCCGTACGCCGCTGCACACTTTCCGTGCTGACATCGACTACTGCCAGACTGAAGCCCTTACAAAGGTGGGTCTGCTCGGCATCAAGGTCTGGATTTGCCGTGGTGAAGTGTATGGCAAGCGTGATTTGACACCTAATTTCACTCCTGAGAAGGAATCTGGTCGCGGCAATGGCTACGGAAACGGTGGCCGCAAGTTCCGCGGTAAGAGAAACAACAACCGCTAATTTTAAGTTTACAACTTAGAGTATTATGTTACAACCGAAAAGAACAAAATACAGAAGACCGCAAAAGGGTCGCTGCAAAGGCAACGCTCAGCGCGGTAATCAGTTGGCATTCGGTAGCTTTGGTATCAAGAGCCTTGATACACACTGGCTCACCGGCCGTCAAATTGAAGCTGCACGTATCGCCATGACGCGTTATATGCAGCGTGAGGGACAGAGCTGGATTCGTATCTTCCCTGACAAACCTATCACGAAGAAGCCTGCTGACGTACGTATGGGTAAAGGTAAGGGTGATCCCGTTGGATATGTCTTCCCTATCACTCCGGGTCGCATCATCTTCGAAATTGAGGGTGTGCCTTTCGAAGTAGCTAAGGAGGCTCTCCGCTTGGCTGCTCAGAAACTTCCTGTTACTACCAAATTTGTTGTTAGACACGACTACGATAAAAACGCCTGATTATGAAAATTGCAGAAATTAGACAAATCCCAGCCAACGAATTGGCTGAAAGATTGGATGCTGAGGTGGCAAAGTATAACCAAATGCTGCTCAACCACAGTGTTTCTCCACTCGAAAATCCTGCACAGATCAAGGACGCTCGTCGTACGATTGCCAAGATGAAGACTGTGTTGAGAGAAAACGAACTTAACAAATAATGATGGTCCAAATGGAAGCTAGAAATTTAAGAAAAACGAGACAGGGTGTTGTCGTTAGCACCAAAATGGAAAAAACCATTGTTGTTGCAGCCAAGTTCAAGGAGAAACACCCTATTTATGGTAAATTTGTCTCAAAGACGAAGAAGTATCATGTTCATGACGAGAAGAACGAGTGCAACGTAGGCGATACGGTGCTCATCATGGAAACTCGTCCTTTGAGCAAGACTAAGCGTTGGAGAGTTGTAGAAATTGTAGAAAGAGCTAAGTAATTATGATACAAGCAGAATCCAGACTTACAGTAGCAGATAACAGCGGTGCCCGCGAGGCATTGTGCATCCGTGTGCTGGGAGGTACGAAGCGTCGTTACGCTTCCGTCGGTGATGTAATTGTTGTTTCTGTCAAGAATGTCATCCCGTCGAGTGATATTAAAAAAGGTGCCGTATCTAAGGCTTTGATTGTACGTACGAAGAAAGAGATCCGTCGTGCTGATGGCTCTTACATCCGCTTTGATGACAATGCTTGCGTTCTCCTCAACAATGCTGGAGAATTAAGAGGTAGCCGTATCTTCGGCCCTGTAGCTCGTGAGTTGCGTGCTGTCAACATGAAGGTCGTTTCCTTGGCACCTGAGGTTCTTTAATCCCGTAAACTGAAAAAATAGTAATGGCAAAATTACATATTAAAAAAGGCGATACTGTTTATGTAAACGCCGGCGAGGATAAGGGCAAGACTGGCAAGGTCACTAAGGTTCTTGTTGATAAGCAGCGTGCAGTCGTTGAAGGCATCAACATGGTTTCCAAAAGCCAAAAGCCAAGCGCCAAGAATCCTCAAGGTGGTATTGTGAAGATGGAAGCTCCTATTCACATTTCCAATTTGAACGTGGTTGACCCCAAAACTGGTAAGCCAACACGTATCGGACGTCGCTTGAACGACGAGAACAAGTTGGTTCGTTATGCAAAAAAATCAGGAGAGGAGATTAAGTAATGAGTAATACAGCAAACCTTAAAAAGGAATATGCCGAGCGCATTGCTCCGGCTCTGATGAAGCAGTTCAACTATAGTTCTTCTATGCAGATTCCAGTACTCAAGAAGATTGTTATCAATCAGGGTTTGGGTATCGCAACGGCTGACAAGAAGATCATTGATGTAGCTGTCAACGAACTTACCGCTATTACAGGCCAGAAGGCTGTGCCTACGGTTTCTCGTAAGGACGTCGCCAACTTTAAGTTGCGTAAGAAAATGCCTATCGGTGTTCGCGTGACTTTGCGCCGTGAGCGTATGTATGAATTCTTGGAGAAGTTGGTTCGCGTGGCTTTGCCTCGTATCCGCGACTTCAAGGGTATCGAAAGCAAGTTTGACGGACGTGGTAACTACACGCTCGGTATTCAGGAGCAGATTATCTTCCCTGAAATCAACATCGATACTATCGACCGCATCCTGGGTATGAACATCACGTTCGTGACTACAGCTCCGACGGACGAAGAGGGCTACGCTCTCCTCAAAGAATTTGGTCTTCCTTTCAAAAACGCTAATAACAAGTAAAGCGATATGGCAAAAGAATCTATGAAGGCTCGCGAGGTAAAGAGAGCCAAGTTGGTAGCCAAGTATGCTGCAAAGCGTGCTGCTTTGAAGGAAATCGTTAACAAGAGCAACGATCCTGTTGAAGCTTATGAGGCTGCTCGCAAACTCCAGTCTATCCCTCGTAACGCCAACCCCATCCGTTTGCACAACCGTTGCAAATTGACGGGTCGTCCAAAAGGTTACATCAGATTGTTTGGTCTTTCTCGTATCCAATTCCGCGAGATGGCTTCTAACGGTCTTATCCCGGGCGTAAAGAAAGCAAGTTGGTAATCATACAACATATTGTTTAATATTGTCGGGGTAGTCCCGATTAATTAAAAATTATTTTATTTATGACAGATCCTATAGCAGATTATTTGACGCGGTTGCGCAATGCTATCCAGGCGAAGCATCGTGTAGTTGAAATCCCCGCTTCAAATTTGAAGAAGGACATCACCAAGATCCTTTTCGAAAAGGGTTACATTCTCAACTACAAGTTTGAGGAGGACGGTCCTCAGGGTACCATCAAAATCGCTTTGAAGTACAATCCTCAGAGCAAGGTCAATGCCATCAAGAGCTTGACGCGCGTGTCTACGCCGGGTATGCGTAAGTACACTGGCTACCGCGAAATGCCGAGAGTTATTAACGGACTTGGTATTGCTATCATCTCCACGTCCAAAGGTGTTATGACTGACAAAGAGGCTTCTGAACTGAAGATCGGTGGTGAAGTTCTTTGCTATGTATACTAATTTAGGAGGAATAAAATGTCTAGAATAGGTAAATTGCCGATTAACATCCCTGCTGGTGTAACAGTGACTTTGCAGGATAATGTAGTGTCTGTGAAAGGACCGAAGGGTGAGTTGAGCCAAGTCGTTGATCCTTCTATCATAGTAACTATTGAAAATAACGAAATCACTTTCGCTATTGACGAGAAGAACGACACGGTTGAAAACAAGCAGAAGCAGGCTTTCCACGGCCTTTATAGAGCACTGGTCAACAATATGGTTGTTGGCGTTTCTCAGGGCTATAAGAAGGAAATGGAGCTTGTCGGTGTCGGTTACCGTGTTTCAAACCAGGGCAACTTGATTGAGTTCGCTCTCGGCTACACTCACAGCATCTTCTTGCAACTCCCGAAGGAGATTACGGTAGAAACGAAGTCTGAAAGAAATAAGAACCCGTATATTTGCCTCGAATCCTGCGACAAGCAGCTTTTGGGCCTTGTATGTGCCAAAATTCGTTCTTTCCGCAAGCCTGAACCTTACAAGGGTAAGGGTATTTTGTATGTTGGCGAACAGATTCGTAGAAAGTCTGGTAAGTCAGCTGGTGCTAAGTAATTTTAAGACTGTAAGATTATGACAACTAATAAAGAACAAAGACGCATCAAAATTAAATATCGGGTACGCAATAAAATTTCCGGCACTGCCGAATGCCCCCGTTTGACTGTGTTCAGAAGTAACAAGCAAATCTACGTTCAGATCATCAACGACGAAACTGCTTCTACGTTGGTAGCAGCCTCTTCTTTGGGCATGGAAGCCATGCCTAAGAAGGAACAGGCAGCCAAGGTTGGTGAAGCTGTTGCCAAGAAGGCCATCGAGGCTGGCATCACTCGCGTAGTGTTCGATCGTAATGGTTACCTCTACCATGGTCGTGTTAAAGAAGTTGCTGACGGAGCCCGCAAGGGAGGACTTAAATTCTAATTGATATGGCAAACAGAGTACAAGTTAATAGCGAAGAATTAAAGGATAGACTCGTTGCTATCAATCGAGTAGTTAAGGTCACCAAGGGTGGTCGTACTTTCACTTTTGCAGCAATCGTTGTTGTCGGTGACGGCAAGGGCGTTATCGGTTACGGTTTGGGTAAGGCTGGCGAAGTTACTGCCGCCATCGCCAAAGGCGTAGAAGCTGCCAAGAAAAACTTGGTGAAGGTGCCTGTTATCAAAGGTACTGTACCTCACGAGCAGAGCGCTCGCTTCGGCGGTGCTGAGGTCATCATCCTCCCTGCTTCTGAAGGTACCGGAGTTGTAGCTGGTGGTGCAATGCGTGCCGTTTTGGATAGCGTTGGTATCACTGACGTTTTGGCTAAGTCTAAGGGTTCTTCTAACCCTCACAACTTGGTTAAGGCTACAATCTTGGCCTTGAGTGAGATGCGTGACGCAAGAACAATTGCTCAGCATCGTGGTATTTCTATGGAAAAAGTATTCAGAGGATAAACGACTATGGCAACTATAAAAATCAAGCAAACAAAGAGCCGGATCGGTGCTCCCATCGATCAGAAAAGAACGCTAAATGCCCTGGGTCTTACTAAAATGAACCACGTGGTTGAAAAGGAGGACACTCCTGTTATCCGTGGTATGATTAATAAGGTTCATCATTTGGTTAAGGTCGTAGACTAAATAAAATACTAAAAAGAAAGTCATGAAATTACATACTTTAAAACCCGCTAACGGTTCAACTCATTCTTGCAAGCGTATCGGCCGCGGTCCTGGTTCTGGCATGGGTGGTACTTCTACCCGTGGTCACAAGGGTGCCAAGCAGCGTTCCGGTTACAGCAAGAAGATTGGTTTCGAAGGTGGCCAGATGCCTTTGCAGCGTCGCTTGCCGAAGTTCGGCTTCAAGAATATCAATCGTGTTGAGTATAAGGCAATCAATGTTTCAACGCTCCAGGCTATCGCCGAGGCTTCTAACTTGACGAAAATCGGTGTTGAGGAACTGATTGCAGCCGGTATGATTTCATCTAAGCACTTGGTTAAGATCCTTGGTAATGGTCAGCTCACTGCCAAGATCGACGTGGTTGCTCACGCATTCTCAAAGAGCGCTGAAGCTGCCATCCAGGCTGCTGGTGGTACGGCTACGAAAATCTAACAAAGTCTCTGTCAATGAAAAAGATTATTGAGACTGTCAAGAACATTTGGAGAATTGAGGATTTGAAATCTCGAATCCTCATCACTCTCCTTTTTGTCGCAATCTATCGCTTTGGTTCCTACGTGGTGCTTCCTGGTATTGACCCGGGTCCGACCGGTCTGCAGGGTCTGCGCGACCAGACGAGCGAGGGCTTGATGTCCTTGTTGAACATGTTCTCGGGTGGTGCCTTCTCAAATGCTTCTGTATTTGCATTGGGTATCATGCCTTACATTTCAGCGTCGATCGTTATCCAGCTTCTGGGTATGGCAGTGCCTTACTTCCAGAAGATGCAGCGCGAAGGTGAAAGTGGCAGACGAAAGATGAATCAGTACACGCGATGGCTGACAATTGCCATTCTTGTGTTCCAGGCTCCTGCATATCTGATAAACCTTCACAATCAGGTTGGAGGCGCATTCCGTGTAGAAATGGGATGGCAGTTCATGATCTCGTCAACAATAATCTTGGCCGCAGGTAGTATGTTCATCCTTTGGTTGGGTGAACGCATCACCGACAAAGGTGTTGGCAACGGTGTTTCTTTGATCATCATGATTGGTATCATTGCCCGTTTACCAGAGGCTTTAGGCCAAGAATTTGTAAATGCTCTCTCTGGAAGCCAGGGAGGTGGATTGGTGAAATTCCTTTTCGAGATTATAGCCCTGCTCTTTGTGATGGCTTTGGCCATCGTTTTGGTAAAGGCCACTCGCAAGGTTCCTGTTCAATATGCCAAGCGTGTTGAAGGCAGCAAGCAGCTCGGCGGTGCACGTCAGTACATCCCTTTGAAGCTCTTCGCAGCCAACGTCATGCCAATCATCTTTGCGCAGGCAATCATGTTCATACCTTTAACGATTGTATCGTCAACGGCAGATGCTAATTCCAGTGGATTTTGGATGAGCTTCCGCGACCACACAAGTGTTCCTTACAACATTGTCTTGGTTGTTCTGATCATTGCCTTCACGTATTTCTATACTGCCATCACGCTCAACCCAGTGCAGATGGCTGAAGACATGAAGCGCAACAACGGTTTCATCCCAGGCGTTAAGCCGGGCAAACCAACGGCCGACTACCTCGATACGGTTATGTCGCGAATCCTTCTTCCAGGTTCATTGTTCATCTCGATCATTGCGATTCTTCCGGCATTTGCTGGTGTGTTTGGCGTCAGCCAGGGCTTCGCCCAGTTCTTCGGAGGTACTTCTCTGTTGATTCTCGTGGGTGTTGTGCTCGACACGCTCCAACAGATCGAAAGCCATTTGTTGGTAAGAAGATACGACGGCTTGTTGAACTCAGGTCATGTGCGTTCACATTCAAGTAACATTTCTGCCTACTAATTAAGAGTAATCTGAATGATTTATTTGAAAACTGATGACGAAATAGAGTTGTTGCGCAAGGCCAATCTTTTGGTCAGCGCAACACTCACTGAAATCGCCAAAGTCATCCAGCCGGGCGTCACGACGCGCCAGCTTGACACTTTGGCCGAGGAATTCATCCGCGATCACGGAGCAATCCCGACGTTCAAAGGTTTTCCGAATCCTTATGGCTCCGACTTTCCCGCTTCCATCTGCACTTCGGTCAACGAAGTTGTTGTTCACGGCATACCGAACGATACGCCCCTCAAGGACGGCGACATCGTTTCTGTCGATTGCGGAACGCTGATTGATGGTTTCTGTGGCGACTCCTGCTACACATTCTGTGTTGGAGAAGTTGACGACAAGACAAAAGCCTTGTTGAAAACCACCAAAGAGTCGCTTTACAAAGCAATAGAACAAGCGCTTCCCGGTCATCGCCTTGGCGATATTGGCCACGCAGTGCAAAGCCATTGCGAAGCGCAAGGATATGGAGTTGTTCGGGAGTTTGTCGGTCATGGCATTGGTCACGAAATGCACGAGGATCCGCAGGTGCCCAACTACGGGCAGCGTGGAACCGGAAAGCAAATCAAAAACGGCCTCTGTATTGCCATCGAGCCGATGATAACGATGGGCAATCCGTCCCTCTACATGCTCGACGACCGTTGGGGAGTCGTAACCCGTGATGGTCTGCCTGCTGCTCATTTCGAGCACACCATCGCCATACATCATGGCAAGGCCGACCTCATGTCGTCATTTGAACAAATCGAAGAAATCGAAAGACAGAAAAGTTGATCCTATGGCCAAACAAGCTGCAATTGAGCAAGACGGTGTCATCGTAGAAGCGCTGAGCAACGCGATGTTCCGTGTTGAATTAGAAAATGGACACGAAATCACTGGTCATATCTCTGGAAAGATGCGTATGCACTACATCAAGATTCTTCCAGGCGATAAAGTAAAAGTTGAGATGAGTCCATACGACCTCTCCAAAGGTCGCATCGTATTTAGATACAAATAACAAGAAAAAGATATGAAGACTAGAGCATCTTTGAAGAAGCGAACGGCAGACTGCAAAATCGTACGTCGCAAGGGCCGTTTGTTCGTAATTAACAAGAAGAACCCTAAGTTAAAAATGCGTCAGGGTTAACCCCATACGAAAAATTTTATAAAATCATATGGCAATAAGAATTGTTGGTGTTGATTTGCCTCAGAACAAGCGAGGCGAAATCGCTTTGACCTACATCTACGGAATAGGTCGCAGTAGTTCGGCTAAAATCTTGGATAAGGCCGGCATAGACAGAGATCTTAAAGTTAAGGATTGGACCGATGACCAAGCCGCTAAGATCCGTGAAATCATCGGCGCTGAGTACAAGGTGGAAGGTGACCTCCGCTCTGAAATTCAGTTGAACATCAAGCGCCTGATGGACATTGGTTGCTATCGTGGTGTTCGCCATCGTATTGGTTTGCCTGTTCGCGGCCAGAGCACGAAGAATAATGCACGTACGCGTAAGGGTCGCAAGAAGACTGTCGCTAACAAGAAAAAAGCTACTAAATAATAAATAGATATGGCAAAGAAAACAGTCGCAGCTAAAAAGAGAAATGTAAAGGTTGACGCTATGGGCCAGTTGCACGTCCACAGCTCATTCAACAACATCATCGTATCTTTGGCTAACAGTGAAGGTCAGATCATCTCTTGGTCTTCTGCCGGAAAGATGGGTTTCCGCGGTTCTAAGAAGAACACTCCCTACGCTGCTCAGATGGCAGCTCAGGATTGCGCAAAGGTAGCTTACGATTTGGGTCTCCGCAAAGTGAAGGCTTATGTCAAAGGTCCAGGTAACGGTCGTGAATCCGCTATCCGTGCTTGCCATGGTGCCGGCATTGAGGTAACTGAGATCATCGACGTTACGCCGTTGCCACACAACGGTTGCCGTCCTCCGAAGAGAAGAAGAGTATAACATTCACTGTGTAACGAACATAAAATATTTGAACAAATAATATGGCTAGATATATAGGACCTAAGTCTCGTATCGCCCGCAGATTCGGAGAGGCTATTTTTGGTGCTGACAAAGTACTTTCAAAGCGCAATTTCCCTCCTGGTCAGCATGGCAATTCTCGTCGCCGCAAGTCATCTGAATACGGTGTCATGTTGGCTGAGAAGCAGAAGGCTAAGTATACTTATGGTGTTTTAGAGAAGCAGTTCCGCAACTTGTTTGACAAGGCTGCCCGTCAGGCAGGCATTACTGGTGAGTTGCTGTTGCAGGCTCTTGAGTGCCGTCTTGACAATGTCGTATATCGTCTCGGTATCGCTCCGACTCGCGCTGCTGCCCGTCAGCTCGTCAATCACAAGCACATCACGGTTGATGGCAAGGTTGTAAACATCGCCTCTTTCAGCGTTAAGCCTGGTCAGATCGTAGGAGTGCGTGAGCGTTCAAAATCTCTCGAAGTTATCGCTGACGCCCTTGCAGGTTTCAACCACAGCAAGTATCCTTGGATTGAGTGGGACGAATCAGCAAAAGCTGGTAAGCTGTTGCACAAGCCAGAACGTGCAGACATCCTTGAGAACATCAAGGAGCAGCTGATTGTCGAGTTGTACTCTAAAAACTAATTAATAAACTGATTTTATTCATGGCGATATTAGCATTTCAAAAACCTGACAAAGTAATCATGTTGGAAAACAGCGCCACGTACGGAAAATTCGAATTCCGTCCGTTGGAGCCTGGTTTCGGCACGACAGTCGGAAATGCCTTACGTCGCATCCTGCTCTCCTCGCTCGAAGGCTTCGCCATCAACACCATCAAAATTGACGGCGTTGAGCACGAGTTCGCTTCTGTTCCTGGAGTGCGTGAGGACGTAACCAACATTATTCTCAACCTGAAGCAGGTACGCTTCAAGCAGTTAGTAGAAGAATACCAAACTGAGAAGGTAAGTATCAATGTTGCCAATACCACTGAGTTCAAAGCAGGTGATATCGGTAAGGGTCTTACTGGATTTGAAGTGTTAAATCCGGAACTGGTGATTTGTCACTTAGATTCCAAAGCCACGATGCAGATTGAGTTGACCATCAATAAAGGACGCGGATATGTTCCTGCCGACGAAAACCGGGAATTCTGCGCTGATGTTCATACAATTCCAATCGATTCCATTTACACCCCAATCCGTAATGTGAAATACACGGTTGAGCCTTATCGTGTCGAGCAGAAGACCGACTACGACAAGCTCATCTTTGAAATCACAACGGACGGTTCCATCCAACCGAAGGAAGCACTCAAGGAAGCCGCCAAGATTCTCATCTACCACTTCATGCTCTTCTCTGATGAAAAGATCACCATTGAAGATTCTGCAAGTGCCGAAAATGAGGAATTCGACGAGCAAGTGCTCCACATGCGTCAGCTTCTCAAGACCAAGTTGGTCGACATGAACCTTTCAGTTCGTGCGCTCAACTGCTTGAAGGCCGCCGATGTCGATACTTTGGGCGATTTGGTACAGTTCAACAAGAACGACCTGCTCAAGTTCCGCAACTTCGGTAAGAAATCGCTCACCGAGCTTGATGATTTGCTGGAGAGTCTGAATCTGTCGTTTGGAACCGACATTTCTAAGTATAAATTAGATAAAGAATAATTGTAATGAGACACAATAAAAAATTTAACCACCTTGGTCGTACTGCCACTCACCGTGCAGCTATGCTTTCTAACATGGCTTGCTCTCTGATTAAGCACAAAAGAATCACTACGACCGTAGCTAAGGCTAAAGCGTTGAAGAAATACGTAGAGCCGCTGATTACTAAGAGTAAGAACGACACTACCAATTCTCGTCGTGTTGTCTTCAGCTATTTGCAGGACAAGTTCGCCGTTACTGAGCTCTTCCAGGAGATTTCTGTAAAGGTTGCTGACCGTCCCGGAGGTTACACTCGCATCATCAAAACTGGTTTCCGCCAGAGTGACGGTGCTGACATGTGCTTCATCGAGTTGGTTGACTACGATGAGAACATGGCCAAGACTAAGAAGAAGGCTACGCGTACGCGTCGTTCTAAGAAGGCTGCTGCTGAAACTGAGGCTCCTGCCGCAGAAGTTGAAGCAACTGAAGCTCCAGCCGCTGAATAATTTCATTCGAACAAAACGAATCGAAATACAAAAGAGAGGATGTCTCCCAGATGGGAGATGTCCTCTCTTTCTTTTTAAGTAATGTTGAAAGAATTTTTATGTGCGGCCGCAAACGATTCAAGTTCGAGGTTGAAAAATTGTAAAGGCCCGAGAAAATTGTAATGGGTCGAGGATTTTGTATCGAAGTAGGGGAGAAGGTCTGCAATTTTTGGTGTATAGGTCAAGTCTTTTCTTCCCTTTCCCCATGATAGAATGGTTACTTCTGGCCGCTCTTTAACATAAAGGAAGAGACGTAAGTCGGTAAGTGCGTGTTCAGAGTTGGCATCTCTGATTAATGACTGCTGACGATATATTGACGACTGACGATATACTTACAACTGACGATATAATAACACAATGAGAAAATCATTATTTTGCTTTGATTTGGCCGTCTGTTCATTGTGGACAATGGCCGCATTGGGAAGCAGAACCGCCTGGTTCGCTTCTCCTGCGATGTGGATTGTGATGCTGCTGGTGGTGTCACGCATATTGCTCTCCTTCACGCTTTACAATAGAGAAAAGAATGCGTGGATTCCTGGATTGCTGTTCATCGGATTGACCTTCCTTACAGTCGGCAATGGATTAGATGTCAAACATACGGAAATCGCCTCAAAGATATTCCCTTTGTTGAACATCGGTTTCAACCATTCGTGGTATGAAGGGCTTAATGTGGCAATTGCCGTTTGGTTGTGGATAGTCCCTCTGGTTGTCTTCCTCGTCAATATGTTCCGTAAGAACAGTCTGCTTGACAGCCTGACGTGGAAAGACGCGTTGGGTAAGGTGCTTTGGACGGACAGAAAGGCAAAGACATATTGCTCTCTGCTGCTGATTGCGATAGGCACATTGTATGCAGGACTGAATATGGAGGCAAGGTTATGTCTCTTCGCCTGTGTTGTTGCCCCGACGTCAAGCCTTTACCTGCTGAATCAGTATTATGGAGCGCCCAGTCGCCGGCTGTGGGTCTTGGCCGCATCAATGCTGATATTCTTCTTCGCCCAAACTCATGCCGGATGGTTGCGAATGGCGATGCTTGGCATCAGTTTTTGCATGGCAGCCTACGTGTGCAGTGGCTTCTATAAAAGCCGAAAGAACATGGTCCTTGTGTTCGTTTCAAGCATCTATTTGGGCATCATGTTGCCGAGTTTGGCCATTGGTAACAACCAATACACCTGTTTCAGCGTTGGCAGAACAGCCTACCATAGTCTCGGTTCCTATCCAGGCATCTTCTACGTTGAGGACAAGGAAACAGGAAAAGTCGGACTGCGCGACAGGTATGGACTATTGGTCAAGCCTGAATATGAATCATTCCGCTATCATACCCCGTCGCATTGGTTTGGCGAACTGGAACTGCGTAAGAACGGGTATTATATCCTCTATGACATCTGCAATGACAAGTACAGAAGCGATGATGACATAGACCATCAGTTGCAAGACCGTATTTGCCAGATCGTGGAGAAACACCTTGCAGAATGCAGTTATCAGGCAGACGACAGATTGGAAGTGAAAGTGACACTGCCTTCAACCAACAAGACGCTTGCCCACGTCAAAGCTCTCAAAAATGGTACTGTCTGTTACTACGATTACGACAAGGCCCCTTACATCCCAACCGATTCTTTGGCAAATGAGCCTGGAGCGATTGCCTGCGACACATCGGTCCAGTTCAAGTGGTGCCAGAAAAAATCGCTCAGCTATTTGCAAGAAGCAACAAGCAAAGACACGCTTGTACACCAAATCCAAGTGACACTCGCAAGAGACAAGATGCCCGAGCGAAAAGAAGCAGCAGCACTGGCTGAAGAAATATCGCTCCTGTTGAGATAATTCATCCAGGGCATTCCTGAAATATAAAAAGAATCCGGTAAATCCGCAGCCATTCGCTCGACTGCGGATTTACCGGATTCTTGTTTTTCAGAAACACACGGTTGGCATATCCCTGAAAACGGCAGATGACACAGGTGAAACCATTCCCTCTCCGTCAGGGGCCTATGCCTTTCAGCGCACACGGGACGAGACGCGACCGTCTCAGCTCCCAGACGCGACCGAATCTGGGAGCAGGCACGACCGCCTCTGGGAGCAGAGACGGCCGCGTCTGGGCCGTGCTACGTTTGAACGCGGCACGGCGTTCGCTGACAAGTCTTAGCGATTTCCTGGCAGAAATATTTGAGGTTACAAAATAATATGATACATTTGCTATTGGATGCTCCTGTGGGCAAGCGCCTGGCGGAAACAACTCCTGTCGGCCTTCCCCTCTTAGCCATTGTCAGCGAGAAACTGATAAAGGTCAAGACCCCCTTGCCCCAAATGCCGAAATTGAAAACCATTACATAACCCCATTGTCCTATGATTGTCGAAATTCTTTTACGCTCAGTCGTTGCCATGTTGCTTGGCGGTGCCATCGGCATCGAACGCGAATATCGTTCGAAGGAAGCTGGCTTTCGCACCCACTTCTTGGTGGCGTTAGGCAGCGCATTGTTTTGCATCGTCTCGCAATACGGCTTCAACATCGATTTGAAAGACTCCTCCCGTGTTGCCGCCCAGGTCGTTTCAGGCATCGGTTTTTTGGGCGCCGGCACCATCATTTTCCAGAAGAACGTCGTGCGCGGTCTGACCACGGCTGCCGGACTTTGGGTCACGGCCGCCATCGGCTTGGCTTGCGGCAGCGGAATGTATGCCGCCGCCTTGATAGTGACCGTCTTGGTCATCGTGGGCCTTGAAGTGCTCATCCTGTTCATACCGCATGTCGGAAGAATGGTGGTTGAACTCTCGTTCACCACCACCTCAGAGACCAGCATCAAATCAATCACCGAATCATTGAAAAAGATAGACATCAAGGTGTCCTCCTTCAAATTGTGTAAGATGCAGTCAGCGCAGGGCGAAAAGGTCTACAGGGTGGATTTGGAACTGCGCGTGAAGCGCCGCGACGGCCACGCCAAACTGATAGACATGGTTAGCGAGTATGACAACGTGACCATCTCAAGCGTGGAATGAGCCGTTTGCCTGTACTTTTGTAATGGTGAAAGCATGAATAAGTTGAGTAATTTTCACCTGTATTTTTTACTATTACTTATATACGCCCGCGCCAATTTCTTGTGTTTTGCCCTTTCGGGTATGCCGCCAAAAAATTACCTTTGCAAATAAATAGGTGGTCGGAATTTTTGACATTTGACACCAGCTTAGAAAACCGCTCAGCCCCCCCCAAAAAAAACAAACCGAACAAATTGACAAAAGCATGGCAACAGAAAAATGTGGAAAGATATTGATAGTGGACGACAATGAGGATGTGCTTTTGTCGCTTAATATGCTCTTGAAACCGTATGTGGAGGCAATCAGAGTCACCACCACACTAGAGCGAATCCTTGAGTTCATGGATTCCTTCGAGCCCAATGTCATTATGCTCGACATGAACTTCCATCGCGACGCAATCAGCGGTGAGGAAGGATACGAATGGTTGGACAAAATATTAAAACACAACCCAAAGAGTGTGGTGCTCTTCATCACAGCATACGTTGACACGGAAAAGGCCGTAAGGGCAATCAAGGCTGGTGCCATCGACTTTATCCCCAAACCTTGGGACAAGAAAAAAATGCTCGACACCGTGAAATGTGCCGTGGAACTGAGCAAGGAGAGAAATCGGCCTCTTTGTGCCAACCAAGATGCCACCTTGCTCCCCAATGGCACCCTCGATGTTGGCAATCCCCGCAAGCAAGAAACCTTTGCAGAGACCAATCCGCAAGAAGCCTTTGCCCGTTTCATCGGTGAAAGCGCGGCCATACTCAACTTGAAAGCCCAAATCAGGCGTGTGGCCTCCACCGAAGCCAATGTGTTGATCACGGGAGAGAATGGCACAGGAAAGGATGTCGTGGCTCATGCTCTGCACCGTCTTTCGGGAAGAAAATCAAAACCGTTTGTGAGCATCGACTTGGGCTGCATCCCTGAAAATCTGTTTGAAAGCGAGCTCTTCGGCTATGAGAGGGGAGCTTTCACAGATGCCAAGGAAGCCAAAGAAGGCCGAATTGAAACAGCCGACAAAGGCACGCTCTTCCTTGACGAAATCGGCAACCTGAATTTGCAGACACAGCAAAAGCTCCTGACGATGATTGAGAAGAGACAGACACAACGCATTGGTTCAAACGTGTTGAACAACGTGGATGTGCGCATACTTGCTGCCACCAATGCCAACTTGTGTAAAAAAGTCAGTGAGGGTGAGTTTCGCCAAGACCTCTTCTATCGCCTCAACACGATTGAGCTTCATCTTCCTCCCTTGCGAGAGCGCGGCGAGGACATCATCTTGCTGGCAGAGCATTTTCTGAATATATATTCTGGTAAATACAGTGTGGGAACGCTTGTGCTTGGAGCTTCTGCCAAAAAGAAACTCATGCAGCATGCTTGGCCAGGCAATGTGCGCGAGTTGCAACATTGCATCGAGCGGTCTGTCGTGTTGAACGACAAGGCGGAATTGTCTGCCGAAGACATCCGTCTGGAAACGCCTTCCGCAACCTCTGCTTCCCCCCTGGCTGCCGGAAGCATGGAGCATGTCGATTCGCTGAATCTGCAAACCTTGGAGCGCGAAGCCATAAAGCGGGCCATCTCCTTGAGTAATGGCAATCTGACGCAGGCCGCAGAATTGCTGGGCATAACGCGGTTTGCGCTATATCGCAAGATTGAGAAATTGGGAATATGATATGCCTATTCACCATTACTAAACTAATTTCCAGTCCCCGCTTATGTCAATAATTCGCAATATATTAAACAGCAAAAGCAATGAGCGACTCCGCCAACTGATTGAGGCCATACGCACGCGCGACTTCTCGCTGCAGTATTCGCTCAACCATCTGAAGGGCGAAGAACGAAAGCTTGCGCAGCAAATCAACGAAGTGGTGAATGAGTTTCGCGAGACCACTTTGCGCCAGGAAGCCAAGTACCAATATTTCGGCACCATGCTCGACACGATCAATGCCTTCCTGATTGTGGCAGACGAAAAAGGTGCAGTGCATTGGATGAACAGGGCGGCTGTTGACGGCCTGTGCGGTTTTGCCGTCAACCGCTTGCAAGACCTGCATGTCGTTGACGAAGCATTGCCCGACGCGATGCAAACATTGAAGCCAAAAGACCAGAGGCTCGTGCAGCTGGCCGTAAACAACGGGCAGGATGAGGAGAAGGCAGATTTCATGTTGAGCGTTGTCAACTTTTTCAACAAGGGATTTGCCTATCGGCTCTACACGCTCCAGAATGTGCAACCCGTGATTCAGAAGAACGAGATAGACGCCCAGCAACAGTTGGTCAGCGTCTTGACACACGAGATTATGAACTCGCTCACCCCTATCATCTCTCTTGCCGACACGCTCTGTGATGGTGTTGAGCAAAACACGCTTGAGTACGACGATTTGCGCATGGCCTTGCAAGCCATCAACCGAAGGAGCAGCGGTTTGCTGCAGTTTGTTGAGAATTACCGCAAGTTGCAACATGTCTCTCAGCCCCAATTGGAAAACGTGATGATTGGCGACATGATTGCCGACTTGCAACACCTTTACCCTGCGCCTGTATTCCGTTATGACATTGAAAATCCGGAGCAAATGCTGAGAGTCGACCGCTCGCAAATTGAGCAGGTGCTCATCAATCTGTTGAAGAACGCACAAGAAGCTGTTGAGAACGACGTTCAGCAATCTTCAGACAATTCCAAAGAACCCTGCGTCAGGTTGTCCACCCATCTATCAAACAACAAACGCAATTTCATTATTTCCATCACCGACAATGGCAAAGGCATCCTGCCAGAGGTGTTGAATCGCATCTTCGTGCCGTTTTTCACGACCAAGACAAGTGGTTCGGGAATCGGCTTGAGCATTTGCAAGCAGATAGTAACCTTGCATGGGGGCACCATCACAGCCTCGTCACAACCAGACGAAAAGACAACCTTCAATGTGGTGCTGCCAGCGTAGAGAGGCGCCAGCGGCCTTGAAAGAGTAGGGTTTCAAAATCTCGAAAAATCTGCGTTTTTTGCTAAATAATAAGGTGTGACGAAGCTCTGGGGCGAAGCACTGTAGCTCACTTTGCTCGCAAAGTGAGGGGGACGAATATTGTGGCGGCCAAGCACGGGCTGAAAATACAACAAAGTCATGCTCTGGAGCGCTGGTCATGTTCGCTACGTGTTCGTGGCCCTCACTTTGCAAGCAAAGTGAGCTACAATGCTGGCGCCGCAACAGACGATTATGCGGGCCAGCGCAAATCTCCGCTGCGAGGACGCTGTCGCCAAACTTGATTTTCCCTGGATTTTGACCGCCTACTTACTCTTTTTTTTGACCACACATTAATGTGTGCGCACTGTGCGAAATCGCACATCGTTCGTGCGTTTTCGCACATGTCTCTAACCTTAAATCCATCCCTCCTTCTTGATAATCAGTTCGTTGGCTTTATGGCATAGCTTTTGCGTAGCGTTTGGCAAAAGCAATCAATATGAACATCAAGACCTATCTGTTGACAGGTGCAGCCTTCTGCGCCATGAATCTGTGGGCACAGACCGACACTTTGCAGCTCGATTTGCCTGCCACCATCATGATGGCTCATCGGCAGTCGCCGTCAGTGCAAAGCGCACGCAACACCTTTCTGTCGGCTCATTGGGCTTACAGATACCACCGAGCCAACTATCTGCCTTCGCTCTCGCTGACGTCTTCACCTTATCTCAATAAGACGGTGAACAAGATAACGCTCTCTGACGGCACGGCCAACTTCATCAAGCAAGACCAGTTGGGGGTCGACCTCGCCATGAAGATAAGCCAAAACATAGCCCTCACGGGAGGCAACCTCTTTGTGAAGAGTTCGCTCAACCGGCTGGACGAATTGCGCAACAAGACAACGGCCTACGGCAGCGCCCCGTTTGTTGTGGGATATGAGCAGCGTCTTTTTGGCTACAATTCATTGAAGTGGGACAAGCGTATAGAGCCTGTGCGCTATCAAGAATCCAAGAAGCGCTATGCCGAGACAATGGAAATGGTGTCTGCCAAGGCATGTGAGCATTTCTTCATTTTGGCATCGGCACAAGCCGAACTGGAGATGGCGCGGCAGAACTTTGCTTCTGCCGACACACTCTATCAGATGGCAAAAGGAAGATATGAGAATGGCACAATCTCGGAAAACGAAATGCTGCAATTGGAGATAAATCGGCTGAATGAAGAAACAAATGTGATGGATGCGCAGGTGGCATTGCGAGAGAAGATGCAAAGCATGCGCTCCTTTCTCGGTTTGGAACAAACGCAAGACGTGAGGTTGAGGATTCCTAATGAAGTCCCCGCCTTTGAAGTCCCGTTGCAGCAAGCCATGAACTTAGCTTTGGAAAACAGTCCCGACCCCGACTATTATCGCAGAGTTCTGAAAGAGAGCGAGAGCCGTCTTTCGCAAGCCCGTGCCAATGCCGGCTTAAAAGTCGACCTGTATGCACAGTTCGGATTGTCGCAAACAGGGCCAGACATAGGCGCTGTCTATCGCAATCCAATGAATCAGCAATCGGTTAGCATCACCATCGCCCTCCCAATACTTGATTGGGGAAGAGGAAAAGGAAGAGTGAGAGAAGCCAAATCGCAGTTGGCCCTCACCCGCACTCAGGTGGAGCAGGGCATGAGAGATTTCTGTCAGAACGTAGAAAAACTCGTGCTTCAGTTTAATATGCAAGCAAGAAAAGTTCGTGTGGCTTCGCTGACCGACCAGCGTGCCGAAAAAAGACACTTGGTGGCACGAAGACTCTACATCATGGGGCGCAACTCAATTCTCGACCTCAATGCTGCAATCAGCGAGAAAGACGCTGCGCGACGCAATCATATCGCAACGATGCAGACCTATTGGAGCTTATACTATATGCTCCGAAGTATGACTGGGTATGATTTCGAACATCATAAAGAATTGAAAGAAGACCTGCCTGTCAATGATTAACAACAATAGAAAATGGACATAAAGAAACGACCTAAACCCTGGCACATACGCTATCGCTATCACATTTTGGCTGGTGCCACAGGCTTGACACTGCTCGTATATACCCTCTTTGTGATAATAACGTATGGCACAAAGCGTGTGGATAAAGACCGTGTCGTGACGGCAGAAGTGACGAAAGCTCCTTTCCTGGAATATGTGGATGTGGAAGGATTAGTTCAGCCCATCAAGACCATCCAGGTGAACGCAATGGAGAATGGATTTGTGGAGCGCGTGGTGGCAGAGGAAGGTTCCATGCTGCAACAGGGCGACACGATTCTTGTGCTTCAGAATCCAGAGCTCAGTCATTCAATCGACGATGAACACGACGCATGGAGCAAAAACCTGCGCAACTGCCAGGAGCAGGAGATTGAGATGAATCAGAAGAGCATCAGTCTTCGGCAGCAAGCCTTGGACGCCAAGCACCAGATGAACAGCCTGAAGCGGGCGCTCAAGCAGAGCCGCGAGGAATATCGCATGGGCATCAAGAGCAAGGCAGAACTGGAAATGGCAGAGGAGGAATACGAATACCAACGCCAAAAGGTGGTGCTGCAGATGCAATATCTGAAACACGATTCTGTGGCCACACGGCTGAAGCTGGAGATGATTGCCGCCAACAGAACAGAGGCCGACAAGAAACTCTTGAGAGTGGAAGGACGCACCAGCAAACTGGTGGTGCGTGCTCCTGTCAGCGGCCAGCTTAGTTATGTGGGCGTGACGCAAGGCCAGCAGGTTACGTCGGGAGCAAGCATCGGCCAGATTAAAGTGATGAGCCAATTCAAATTGCAAGTGGCGTTGGCTGAATATTACATTGACCGCGTCACAACAGGTCTTCCAGCCCACATCGAATGCGAAGGCCGTCGGTATCCGCTTCGTGTGTCGAAGGTGGTACCAGAGGTCAAAGACCATAAGTTTGTTTGTGAATTGACCTTTGCCAACGACACGCCCTCCAACATCCGATTGGGCAAGAGCTACAGGGTTTTGCTGGAGCTGGGCAAGCCAGAGCAAGCGTTGGTGATTCCCAATGGCGATTTCCTGCAAACCACCAATGGCTATTGGATCTTCCGAGTGTCGGCCGACGGCAAGAAGGCAAAGAGAGTGGGCATAACCGTGGGCCGACAGAATCCGCAGCAATGTGAGATAACCTCAGGCTTAGCGGTGGGCGACAAGGTCGTCATCAGCGGATACAGCGAAATTGAAAATACTGAAGAGTTTGAATTTTAATCAATATATATATGACCATGATATACCACAATCTGAAGGTTGCCCTGCGCAACAGTCTAAAGTATAAGGTGCAGACAATGGGCAGCATCCTGTCGCTTGCCATCGGCATGGTGACGCTTGCCATGATGCATTCGCTTTTACTGAATAGCCGTGCGCGAGCCATCAGCGACGAGGCTTATTATGACAGGGTTTACACCATCCGATTCGATTCCATCCAAAAGCGTCAAACGAACGATGCCATTAACGCCAATGGCGACATCATAAGAGCAATAAAGGCGAATGGAGGACTTCGCAGCATTGAGCAAGGACCTTATGCTCCCAACGGATTGATGTCTGGCGGAATTGCAGAGTTCCTGCTGACCGACAAGACAAAGCGCAAGATGGCGTTGTCCCCCATTCCGATTGAGCGTCATTACCCCAACTTTGCAGGTTTCCGCTCTGCCATCACGGGTGAGAAAATAAAGGTGCTTGACCCTCATGATGCCATAATCAGCAAAAAGCTGTCGCAGCAAATCTTTGGAGACAGGAATCCTGTGGGCACAAGCGTCAACTTGATGAGCGACGACGAGAATTATCAGTTGAAGATTGTGGATGTTTATCAAGACCTATCATTGATTGAGGTAAATGCAAGCTCAACGGCTCTATACTTCTCGCCATGCGAGTTTGAGGAGATGGATTTCAATCAATATTACGCCCCACAATTGTATGTGACATTGAAAGATGGGTCCACTCCACAACAGCTGGAAGCTGAGGTGAACGGCAGCGTGAAACCCTTGGGACTGAAGGCTGAAATACAATCCTTGAAAGAGCAGGTGGATGAAGAAGACGCACCTGTTGCCACTGGGCGTTTCATCACTTATCTGATAAGTTCATTGATTCTGCTGGCCGCCATCATCGGTTTTATGAGGATGCATACGCAGCTGTTTTGGATGCGTCGACGCGAAATCTCGCTTCGAATCACCAATGGCGCCACGCGTCTCCAACTCTTCTCGATGTTTGCCACCGAGGTAGTGACGATTGTGTTGCTGGCTTATACCCTGGCAGTGATGATGGGAGCCTGGATTTGTGATTATCTGGCAAAGCCTCAGTTTGCATACATCACCTCCGAACTTGCAACATTCAGCCATCTGTATCTCTATAGTCTGGTGATTAGCTTGCTGGTCATCGTGCTGTGTCTCGCCGTTATCTGGATTGTGCTGACCCGCATTTGCCGCCGTGTGCAAGCACTCGAATCTGGAATGCGACGAAGCCATAACCATTGGTTCCGCAACACGATGCTGTGTGTGCAGGTGATAATCAGTATGTTCTTCCTGGGCATCACTTTCTGCCTCATGTCTTGGTCGGGTAAGATGGCCGAATTCTGTCACATCCCCCATGACGAAAGTGCATACAAGCAAAGCCTCTATATGCAGACCTTTGATGCCGAAAACAGCCAGCGCCTCAGAGATGCCCTCATCCGTTTGCCGCAAGTTGAGCGATGGATTCCTTATGACAAAGGGTTTTGGGTGGTCAACGAGTTGGCCGAAAACGAGGAGTTCAGCAAGGCAGTTTGGCAAGATGGTCGAAATACGACAGACAGAATCAGGTCGCATTATCCCATTTGGAACACATCAGACACCTCGTTGCTCGATTTCTTTAAAATCAAGGTGAGTTGGAAGCCCAAGGCCAACAAGAAGAAATGTATCTTGGTGAATGAGGAGTTGTATGAACACATGCGTCGGCATCGTGTTGCCCCCAACGAGATATTGACCATCGGAGGAGATTCGTATAAGATTGCTGGCACGTTCCAGTCGATACCTTATCTGTCGAATCAGAAAATCAATGTGTATTCGTTCATCCTCATCGACCCCCAATTCAGTTCCGACCCCAATAGCTACATTCTTGTGGCAAAGCCAGGAGAATATAAGGAGATGCAGACGGCTGTGGATAAAACCATCCAGCAATTGGAGCCAGCAGTGGTGGCGAAGATGTCAACCAATCTGCGTGATTATATGGCGTTTCATATGTTCATGATAGAGATGCTGCAATCAATTGCGTGGATTCTGTCAGCAGTGAGTCTGGTCATCTGCCTGATAAGCATCTTCAGTACGGTGATGCTGGATACGCAGACCCGCAAAAAGGAAGTGGCAATCCGCAAGGTGAACGGTGCCTTGACAAAGGATATCGCCAAGCTCTTCGGACGGACCTATCTGGTGATCAGTCTCATCGCCGTGGTGTTTGCGGTGGTAGCCATGTTGCTGTTTCATGTCGTTTTGAGCTACGTGTTTGAAATGGTAGAAATCAATCCAGTTGTGCCCATCCTCATGAGTGTATTGGTGGTGTCTGGCTCCATTGCAGTTATCATAGTCTGGCAGATGCGCAAAACGATGAAGGCAGACCCTTCGGAGATTTTGGCTAAGGAATAATTTTGGCCGCCAGCTAATATTTTTTAAGCCATTACTTACTATAAACCAAAGAATATGATCAAGTTAGATAATATAAAGAAAGTCTTTCAGACAGAAGACGTTGAGACTTGGGCGCTCCGCAATATAAGCTTAGAAGTGAAGGAGGGCGAGTTTGTGGCCATCATGGGGCCTTCAGGATGTGGCAAGTCCACATTGCTGAACATCATCGGTTTGCTCAACAACCCTTCAGGCGGCAGCTATTTGCTTGACGGCAGGGATGTAAGCACGCTGAAGGAGAGCGAGCGCACCTTGATAAGAAGAGGCATGATTGGTTTTGTGTTCCAGAGCTTCAACCTGATTGATGAGTTGAATGTGGCGGAGAATATCGAGTTGCCGCTCCTTTATATGGGCGTGTCGAGCAAGGAACGCCGCAAGCGTTCTGGGGACGTGATGGAGCGCGTGGGCATGTCCCATCGTGCCAAGCACTATCCTTCGCAGCTTTCGGGTGGTCAGCAGCAACGCACAGCCATTGCACGAGCCATACTTCCTCGCCCCAAACTCGTTTTAGCCGATGAGCCTACAGGCAATCTTGACTCAAAGAGTGGCAAGGAAGTGATGGACCTGCTTTCGGAATTACACAAGGAGGGCACAACCATCGTGATGGTGACCCACTCCCTGCATGATGCCAATTATGCCGACAGAGTGATCAACATGTTTGATGGAGAGATTGTTAATCAGGTGGAGATGTAAATACGGCCCCTAAAGGTAGGGCGTTCAAAATTCCATAAAATCAAGGTTGGTAAAGAGGCGCCAGCGCCCCTGAAAGGGGCTCATATTTAGGGTAGGGGC
>UQCW01000035.1 GCA_900539625.1 uncultured Prevotella sp. | reverse complement strand
TTTTTTTATTTTTAAATCCTTTTTTTTTTTTTTTAATCGGGGGGCCGGCTGTATTTCCGGGGCGGGGCGGGTTGCTTTCACCCCGGGGGCGGGTTTTTTTTTTCGCGGGGGCCGCGAGTAGATGACGTCTTATAGGGATTGACTAAAATATGGGAAGTGGGGGGGCAAAATTAAAATATTAAGTAGGTGGAGATTGTGCGGAAAAGCCCTGTCTGCGGCCCTGCGCGGGCTGAAAGCCCAACAAGTCCAAAGCCCAGGGCAACGCCCTGGGTACCATGTCCCCCATTCCCTACGCCCTGTAAGGGCAAAAGTAAAAATCAACCGTTCGCTCATACTTTTGCCCTTACAGGGCGTAGGCGTTTATACACTGATACCCAGGGCGTTGCCCTGGGCTGCGAACTGGTTGCCCTTTCAGGGCGCTCCTTCTCGCGCTTTGTTCGTTTATCATGTGCGCATGCTTCGCCACTTGTTATTTAGCCCAAAATCGCGCAGAGAATTTTCTGGACTTTCCCTCCTCCCCTACACCCCTTTCAGAAGACAATTGATGTCGGCCTCCAGTGTTTCATCGTCCGCATTGCGCAAGAGAAAATCGCTCAACTGCGCCTTTTCGCTTTCTGGCATTTGCAGCGCAATCCATGCGCGTGCCTTTTCTGCCGTCACGTGGTCGCGCATCATGATGCGTTTTAGGCGCGTTTCCTCGTCAACGACCACGAGGCCCGAGAGGTTGACCAACGCGTTGAAGTGCGACTCGTAAAGCAAGGCGCATTCCATAAAGACAACAGGTGCCGTCTGCGCTTCACACCAATGCAGAAAACGCTCAGCCACACAGGGATGCACAATGCTGTCGACCTCCGCCGCGTGTTGCTTGGAGGAACAGATATACGCCGCAAGCACTGGTTTTTGAAGCTGTCCGGCATCATCATAGACGTCGGGACCGATGAGCGCGGTGAGACGGTCATGCACGAAGGACGACGTGCGGATGATGTGTTTCGCCTCATCGTCGCAATAGAAGACGGGGTAGCCCCGTTGTGCGATTTTGGCACACACGTAGCTCTTCCCGCTGCCGATGCCACCTGTTATGCCAATGCGCAACGGCGTTTTCGGGAAGACGAGATGACTATAGTTGAGGAGGTCTGTCATGGACTGGTGGGGATTTTGTGTTTTTGTCTGTAGTGGTACCACTACTCTACAGAAGGAGAGGTGTTAGTTTGTCTTCTCCAATATATATTCCACTTCATTTTCCGCCAAGCGCACATGGCTCACCACACTCGGATATTTGAGAACCACCAGGCGGCATTTGGCGCTTTCCGGAGTGTCTTCGTTGGGGGATGCCTGCGAATGGTCGGCCACCACCGTGAAGTGGGATGGCTGGATTGAGCGATAGAGCGACATGGGGACTTGGAAAATCACTTCCGTTTGCGACGGAAACGTGCGCAGCAACTGTCTTTCTGGCACATGGATGCTGCCGATGGGCACAGTGAGGCGTTTTTCCACTAAGCGGTCGACAACGAAAGAGATTTTCACCCGACTGGGCGTGATTTTCACGCCACGAATGGCATGCAGATTGGCAACGATGCTGCTGGAATTTTTAAACGCGGGCAAAAGGGCAGCGCGGATATAGACGGCACTGATGGTGTCGAGAACGGCTTGCGTGGCAAACACGGTTGCCGAATCAGGTGTCAGGCGCTCTTTGCCGATAATGGTGTATCCGTTTGCCGTGGAGATGTCGCCAAGCAAGCGGACGGGAACGCGCTTTGAGCGTCCGTGGTTGTAATAGATGTCGAGCGTGTCGGGCTTAATGCTCGTGACTTGCGAACTGGCAGAGAGCGAGGGGCGAATCTGCTTGACAAGTTCAGACGTCAGAATCCGTATGTGGCCCTCCTGCGCTGTAAAGAGCGACGGGTCGAGCGTGAGGTCGGGCAACGTACGATTGTATTTGTAGTTAAGCAACGTGGCGCCACGATCTTTTATGCTCACGCGAAGAGACGCTGGAAGGTCGCTGGTGATGACGATGCCCTTCGGCAGGTTTTTCTGGTCGATGCGTAGGTCGAACTCCTCCTCATGCACCTCGTTGAGCACCTGGAGAAACCAAAATGCCGTTGAGAGCGAGAGGAAGAACAGGAAGATGAGCGTTTGCTTGTTGCAAAGCTTCTTGAGAATGAAACTTGAATATTTGGGGATGCGCCTCATGGTTTGCAGTTTTTCACGAGTAGGTGGCAAGCGCAAACGGCTGCCGAGCTGGATGCTCTGGCTTTTTTGATTGCGCGTTGGATAAGCAGGTGGATAAAATCGTTTCACCATTACAATAATGGCAACCACCATTACTTAAAAAAATTGGTACAACCAGAGTCTCCGTAAGGCATGACTCTGATTGTACCAATTCTTAGCAGGTCGCTGACGATGGCCTTGCCACGAGACTTCATTGCGAAACGGAAACAGGATGTTCCCCGCGTCACACGTTCCTCCGGCAAAAGGCAACGTTCACCTGCCTGTTTTTAGGGATATTCTGGCATTTGGCTGATGCGTGATACGCACCAAACGAAGATTGCCAGTGCCCTTATTTGTTTTCAGTCACACCATTGGGCATGATGGCACTCTTCTCGAATTTCATTTTGACACCAGTGGCAACTTCGAGCGTCACGATGCCATTGTCGGCAATGTCTTTGATTGTGCCGTGGAGACCACCGATGGTCACAACTTCCTGTCCGTTCTTCAAACCATTGCGGAATTCCTGAATTTTCTTCTGCTTCTTGTTTTGCGGACGGATCATGAAGAAATAGATGATGGCGAACATGATAACCATCACAACGATGGTTGGCATCATGTCATTCGACCCAGGAGCAGCCTCCAAAAGGGAAAATAAGAGATTTGTCATTTTTCAGTTTCTGATTATGTTGTTGAATATATTTTTTTACTTGTTGATCTTCCCCTCGTGCTTGAGCTGCTTGACGATATGGTCGAGCAGACCGTTGAGATAGGAAGCGCTTCGCGGCGTGCTGTAGACCTTGGCAATGTCGAGGTATTCGTTGAACGTCACGTTGAGCGGAATGGTCGGGAAATACAAGATTTCCGTCAGAGCGATTTGCGCGATGATGGTGTCCATGAAAGCCAGGCGATTGAATTCCCAATTCTTGCTATTCTTGCGGATATATTCACGCGTTTCTGCGCCCTGTTCCAGACTGTTGGAGAAGAGTTGCACGGCAAAGACGCGGTCATCATCGGAAGCAAACGGCGGCAGAAGCGGCTGCTCGTCGGTTGAGTCTTCCTTGAAGCGCTTGATGGTTTTGATGACGAAGGAGTCGATGATTTCCTTGTCATCGTTCCAATAAAGGCTGTGGTCTTCGAGCAACGACGTGAAGTCGTCGTTGTTGCAGATAACAGTTTTATAGAGCTTTCTCACCAGCTCACGATCGGCCTCATAGGAGAAATCTTCCTTCGTGAGGTAGAACTGGAACACTTCGCTTTCCAAAAACTTGGTGAGGAGTTTCTTTACGAATGGCTCTTCCTCCAGCCATTCTTTCTTTACATTCTCGCGATATTCGGTAAGTTGCTTGTTGGCGGCAAGCTGTTTCAGCAGCGCATTGGCTGCCAATCGTCCTTCGGGCGTTTCGCCTTTGAGTTCTGTTCCCAAACGCTTATTGCGAGCCCGGCTGCTCTCATCCTTCTGGGCAGCCATTTCCTGAATTTCAACCAAGAGCGTCAGCAGATACTCATATAAATCGAATGCCTTGTTGAGGCTGAACATGAGTTCTTTCTCGGCGACCTCTATCGTCTTGCCTTCATTCTGATAATAGGCATATACTAACTGAACTACCTTCAGTCGAATCAATTCTCTGTTTATCATAAATCTATATTGCTACAGGCTTTTGGTATATGCTGCAAAAATACAAAAAAAAGGTCGGCCGTGCGATTTTTTCCATTTATTTTTTGGTACTTTGCAAAAATGCTTGCAAATTTGTATGACAAAGGCTGGCGATAAACAGCATGGATGTCTTGTGGCCTTTGCTTTTTCACCATACATTTGTACCCTCCGTCGGGAAGCGTATCAAACGACATTGGATTTAATCTACATAACCATTTTTATATCTACATGAACGATTCATTTAAAGGAAGAGCTGACAACGAGATTGTATTTTCTCGCTCAGTCAAAGCAGGGAAGCGCATTTATTATATAGATGTGAAGCAAGACAGAAACAGCGAACTCTATCTCTCTATCACTGAGAGCAAACGCATCAAGGATGGCGACGAAGAATCGCGCCCAGTTTTTGAAAAGCATAAGATTTTTCTTTACCGCGAGGACTTGAACAAATTCCTCACGGCCCTTCAAGCCGCAGCCGACTATGCCCAGGAGAAGGGCGGTCCCATCCCCCACTACGACCGTCACAACGACGAGTTCATCGTGGACGGACAGTTGTCGTCAGGACAGAGCGAGGCAATTCTTCGCAAGGCGGAGCGCGACTATGATTCTGCCCGCAAAATTCTTGATGATTTCAAATTGGATATGGATTTCTAATCTAAGTAATGTTGAAAGAATAACTTCCGCAATTTTGCCGGCAAGTAATATTCTATTTACCCACCTGCCTTTTCGGCTCTTTTCGAACTTATTCTCAGTCACAATGCTCGCATTGCTCCTTCGAATAAGCTCAAAAATAGCTCAAAAATGCAGGTGCAAAATTGCGGAACTTATTCTTTCAACATTACTAAAAAAGCGGAGCGGAAGTTTTCTGCCCATTTGGAGCAGGGCGTTTTTGCCCGATAAATCAGTAGCAAACTGATTGAGAATAACTTTTCAGAGGGGCGTCGTTTTCCTTTGTCGGACAACAACGGTGCCCCATCAACCATGAACGACAAACAAAAAACAGCAAATGGCTAAACTAAACACCATCTCAAACGGAGAAATCAGCATCACGGTCAGCACGGCTGGCGCAGAAATGCAGAATCTCAAGGTTTTGGCTGGAGAACGGGAAATGCTCTGGCAGGGAATACCTGAATATTGGCACGGGCGCTCGCCGATTCTCTTCCCCGCAGTGGGCGGACTTTGGAACGGCACTTACCGGCTGAACGGCAAGTCTTACTGCATGCCGAAACACGGTTTTATGCGCGAAAAGGAATGGACGCTTGAAAAGGAGACGGCCGACAGCCTGACCTATGTTTATAAGGACTGCGGAGAAAACCGCGAAGCGTTTCCGTGGCCCTACGAAGTGCGTGTCAGATATGCCTTGGAAGGCCGCAGGGTGAAGGCCACCATGACGGTTCTGAACTTGGGCGACAGCACCATGTTCTTCCAAATGGGCGGACACCCTGGCTTCGTGCTCCCCGATTTCGACGAAGACGCTGCCGTTGACGGCTATTTGAAACTCGAAGGCAAAAACATCTCCCATGTGCTTCGCGCCACAGAACAGGGATGCACAGAGCCTCAACATTTTGACTTCCCGAAAGAGACCGACGGACTGGTGCCGCTTGGCGTTGACACCTTTGCCAACGAGGCTTTGATTTTCGATGAACACCAGATTGAACGTGCCATTGTGCTCGACAAGGCAAAGCGCCCTCTGGCAGCCGTAAAGAGTTCGGCTCCCGTTTGGCTGTTCTGGTCGCCGCAAGGTGTGCACGCGCCATTCATCTGCGCCGAACCGTGGTATGGTCTTTGCGACCCCATCGGCTTTGAAGGCCCCGTGGAGAAACGCCCTTACATCAACACGGCCGAACCAGGACAGACTTGGACTGGTTTTTATGAGATTGAAGTGCTCATTTGAGCAGACGGAAACCGATGACGGGCCAACGCTGGCATATCATCGGTTTTCATACAACGGCCTCTCTATGACCAAGCAGCCTCAACAGGGAAAGGCCGCGACGACACTCCATAAGAGAAAAAGCACAAGATACCCCATTGCAAGGCGCATCTTGTGCTTTTCTTTTATTCCGACATTCCTCTTAGTAATGGTGAAAGAATAAGTTAACCATTACCAGACAGATATATAGGGTGCAAACGTCACAACGTTTTCTTTGGCATCTTTGATTTCATACAAGGGGACACCGTCTTCGCTCTCCGTCTCTTTCAAGCCCACATTAGGACTGAGGCGGAAGTCTTTGCCTGATTGTTGCGGCACGTATTCCAACACACCCCTGAAGAGATGGCAGGCGGCAACCGACGCACTACCCTTCCCCACTTCCTTAACAAAATAGGGCAGCATGGGAAATTCAACCATGACTTCGTCTCCAGAATTCCACGTGCGGTCAATAACAAAATATCCGTTCTCCACAACGGAGGTGAGGCTCTCACGCCCGTTGATGTAGAATGCCGGTGTCTTTGTCCTGGGAGATGTGGCTTCCGTCTCCACGCCGAAAAGCTTTGCATCGTTGGAAAACACATATTTCTCCTTCGGTTCAAAATGGCCTACGGCCCATCCGGGAATGCGCACATGCAGGCGGACATGGAAACGGCCACGCGAATAGCCCGTCAAACGAATTTTCACCCGTCCTTCAAGGGGCATACCCGTCATTTGGTCGACAATGATGTTAAGTTCATCCGACAGGACGTGTGTCGTGCTGTTGGTGAACAGGTTCACCCAAAGGTCTTCACCCGACGTGGCATAAATCATCCCTGTGGCATCCACCAATGCTTGAGACGCCGTATGCTTCTCAAAAGACACTGGCGACGGAGAAATCACCTCGCGCATCAAATCGCCCCAAAGAACGCGCTCAGAGAGATCCATGAAGCGACTGTCGGCTGATTCGAGAAACAATCCTCCGGCCTGCTCTATGAGAAGAGCATTCCGAAGCATGCGCTCGCTTAGCCCTTTCTCGCAAGCTCCTGTCAGAGTGGCTGTCGGCAGCGTTTCTTCCTTCCACGCCTTCAAGGCTTTTTTGTATGCCTTGCCAACAGGCTTAACTGCTCTTGCCTGCAATGTTTTGTTAACACGAAGCGCCATGCCGCGCAAGTCGTTATAACTTTCGCCCCACAAAACGACACTGTCGGCAGGCACGAAGGCAAGCGGCGTTTTCAGGCGCTTTTGGGCCGTTGACAGGGTGCAGGCAGACAACAGAATAATCAATAAGGTATAGCGTTTCAGTGATATCATTTTTTTAGAAATGGAATGTGAGGGATTTAGGATGCAGGACATAAAAGATGCAGGACATAAAAAAAGACGGGGAGGAAACCGTTGGAATACTTCATCGCGCTGAACTTCCCTAAACAGGTCGTTGCCGAAACGGGCCAATGACACGATTAAATTAAAAGAATTACCCAACTCATGCTTCTGTCTTTATTTAGCCCACTTCTCAAAACGCAAAAACCGAAGCTAACGACTGATAAACAGTTTGTTAGCCTCGGTTTTGTCGGAAAGAGGCGACTCGAACGCCCGACCCCTACGTCCCGAACGTAGTGCGCTACCAACTGCGCTACTTTCCGATTTTGCGATGCAAAGTTAAGTAATAAATTCCAAGTGGCGAAATTTATTTGTCTATTTTTTTATGATAATGTCAATAATTATTTTCGGGTTGACCGGGTCGTTGGTGATGAGAAGCACTCTTCTGCGGCCTTTAAATCCCTGATTGGTCGGACTGGTAGAGATTTTCAGTTTGTCGCTCTGCCCCGGTTTGAGTGTGCGTTTTCCGATGCTGACGCTGAGGCCGGGGTTGTACACCTGCAAAGCGGTGACCACCAGGGGCGACTGTCCGGCATTGGTGAGTTTCACCTCGCGCTTCTGGCGCTTCGTGCTGCCGTTGAAATTGAAATGGATGGTGGTGCTGTCTATCACGGCCGATGGAGCCGTCGACAACTGTTCGTCGGTGTATTCCTGTTCTGGCAACAGCGTGGCGGAGATATTTAGCTCGTTGTCACGACTGACGCGGTCGCCGGCAAAGCGACTGACGTAGACGCTGGTCTGTGTCAGTCCGTAGTTGCGCAGGAGTTCGCTATTAAGCGTCAGATAGAGGCGTCCGCTGCGTCCCGGGCGTATGACTTCTGGTTCCGGAACCACTTTGAGATACTTCGGCAGGTGCATGAGCTGCGGCGTAACCGACTGGCGCCCGCTGTTGTACACTCTGACTTCCTTCACGGGGTTGTCGCCTCTATAAACGTCGTCAAACTCGACATTGTCAGTCTCCAGATATAAATCTCCGACATGGTAGGGCAAATCTGTCTTTCCGCTGTTGAGCGTTTGCGCAACACTGCCGCTGAGGGTAAGATAGAAGGGTTTTTCCTTGAGATTGGTGTAAACGGCCACCTGCTTCTCAAAATGACCAAGCAATTCGGCGTCGAATGTTGCCGAGATGAGGCCGTACTCACCGGGCTGAATGGGCGTCTTTGTCCAGTCAACGAGCGTGCAACCGCAGTCGGGATGCACGTCTTTGATGGTCAACGGTTCCTTGGAATCGTTGAAGATTTTGAATGTGGCCTTGCCCGGGGCGTGCCAAAGGAGTGTGCCAAATTCATGGCGCACATTGTCGAAGCGCACTTGCGCCGAGACGCTCGCCGTTGCAGACAAACCGCAGATGGCGGCGGCGATTATGTATTGTTTGATGCGTTGCATAAATAAACTGAAAGTCTTGCTTTTTGAAAAGGAACCTCCCGCTGAACCATCCGTCTCTGATGCTTCAACGGGAATACTTATGGCAAAGTTAGGAAAAAATTCGGAATACTTTTGGTGTTTCGGCAGATGTTGCCTACTTTTGCCTTACAGATTTAACGTGCGTTGAAAGTTTGAGGCTCTCGGCGTGCATTTTGGCATGAACTGCCGTGCCATCACAAACATGGGCTCCACCAGGTTACATTTCCAGACCACACTCATAAGCAGATGGTCATATATAAGCAGATGCTCATATACATATACTAGAACGTAATATACATGGAGCCTTATCCTTTCTGACACCCACCTAACCGAAAACATCACAATGACAAAATTCATATCTTGGAATGTCAACGGGCTGAGAGCCTGTAACGGCAAAGGTTTTAGCGAAGCCTTCAAGGCCCTTGATGCCGATTTCTTCTGCTTGCAGGAAACGAAGATGCAGGCCGGACAACTCGACCTTCAGTTTGAAGGCTATAAGAGCTATTGGTCGTATGCCGACAAGAAGGGCTATTCTGGAACTGCCATCTATACGCGCCATGAACCCTTGGCCGTCAGCTACGGCCTCGGCATCGACGAACACGACCACGAAGGACGCGTCATCACGTTGGAGATGCCGGAATATTTTGTGGTTACGGCCTATGTTCCCAATTCGCAAGATGGCTTGCGCCGCCTGGACTACCGCATGAAATGGGACGAGGACTTCCGCAACTACCTCATGGAGCTACGAAAGAAGAAACCTGTCATTGCCTGCGGCGACTTCAACGTGGCACACCAGGAAATTGACCTGAAAAATCCGAAGTCCAACCGCCGCAATGCGGGCTTCACCGATGAAGAGCGCGAGCAATTTTCCAACCTCCTCAATGCGGGTTTCACCGACACTTTCCGCTTCTTCCACCCCGACGAAACGGGCATCTACTCTTGGTGGTCCTACCGTTTCAAGGCGCGAGAGAAAAACGCTGGATGGCGCATTGACTATTTCATCGTGTCGGACGATCTCAACGACCAACTGGCCGATGCGAAAATCCATACGGAAATCTTCGGCTCAGACCATTGCCCGGTCGAAGTGGTACTGAAATAACAAAGGGAAGAAACGGCAAGGACTTGAAAACATCTGCTGGCAGCGGCCTTACGCTTGTTTCGCCACGCCTGCTTCTCCAAAGCCTCCCCACCCCATTCCGATAGACATCAACTCAATCCAATAGAATCTAATGAAAACGTTTTTCAAGCAAGTGCTGGCCGTTGTGGTCGGCATGCTGATTGTTTCTGCCTTCACCTTCCTGATGGGCTTTATCATGCTGGGCGCCATGCTGAGTGCGGGCGACAGCAAACCGGTCATCCAAAATGGAAGTGTTTTACGCATTGACCTCTCTGGCAATCTGCAGGAACGCGTACAGGACAATCCCGTCAGCGCGTTCCTCGGCATGTCTGGCACGGAAGAGCAAGGACTTGACAACATCCTGAAATCCATCAAAATCGCTGCCACCAACGACAAAATCTCTGGCATCTACCTTGAAAGCGGCATATTCAGTGCCGACATGGCCTCGCTGGAAGAAATACGAAAGGCACTGACCGACTTCAAAAAAAGCGGTAAGTTCATCATTGCCTATGGCGACAGCTATTTACAAGGGGCCTACTATGTGGCCAGCGTGGCCGACAGCCTCTACATCAATCCGAGCGGCATGCTCGACTGGCACGGCATCGCCTCGCAGCCGATGTTCTATAAGGAACTCCTGGAGAAGGTCGGCGTGAAGATGCAGGTGTTCCGCGTGGGCACTTTCAAAAGTGCCGTCGAGCCGTTCATCCGCACTGACATGAGCGACGCCAACCGCGCCATGGTCCAGTCGTTCATCAACGACATCTGGACAGTGGCCTGCAAGGATGTCTCTGCCTCGCGAAAAATCTCTGTCGACAGTCTGAACGCTCTGGCCGACAATTATATGGCGCTCACGGATGCCGATGATTATGTGCGCACACGCCTCGTTGACCGCACCGCCTATATCGACGAAGTCAGAGAGACCTTGCGCCGCCTGACAAAAACGGAACACCTGAACATGGTGTCGCCCGCAGAATTGGCCGCCTATGATGAAAGCGCCAACGGGGCAAACGGACAGATTGCCGTTTATTATGCCCAGGGCGACATCGTCGGCAGCGAAGTCGAAGGCGTGATTTCAAGCGGACAGCAGATTCTCGGCCCGAAAGTTGTTGACGACCTCGACCGTCTTTGCAACGATGAAAACGTGAAGGCCGTGGTGCTCCGCATCAATTCTGGCGGCGGAAGTGCCTATGCCTCCGAACAGATGTGGCGCGCGGTACAGTTGCTTAAGAAGAAAAAGCCCGTTGTCGTGTCAATGAGCGGCATGGCGGCTTCTGGCGGCTATTATATGTCTTGCGGTGCTGACTACATCGTTGCCGAACCGATGACGCTAACTGGCAGCATCGGCATCTTCGGCATGGTGCCAGACGCTACTGGCTTGCTGACGGAAAAACTCGGCCTGCACTTCGACGTCGTGAAAACCAACGAAGCCTCGGATTTCGGCGCTATGGGACGCGGCATCAACGCCGGAGAGGCAGCGGCCATGCAGCGCTATGTGGAGCGTGGCTATGCCTTGTTCCTCCGCCGCGTGGCCGACGGACGGCACATGACAACGGCACAGGTGGACAGCATTGCACAAGGACGTGTATGGACGGGCCGCCAGGCGCTGAACCTCAAGCTTGTTGACAAACTCGGAACGCTTGAAGATGCCATTCGCGAAGCTGCACGCCGCGCCAAAGTGGCCGACTATGGCATCGTGGCTTATCCGGCACCCGCGGACTGGTACACGCAACTCTTCAGCGACGTGAAAGACGACTATATGGAAAACCGCGTCAAAGGTATGCTGGGGGTCTACTATAAGCCGCTGCAATTTGTCTATACGCTTCAAGGCACCGACTGCCTGCAAGCCCGTATGCCGTTTGACCCTAATCTCAGATGATGCACAAGAAAATGTCTGCCGCCCAGCGCTTCCAAAGCCTGCTATGGCCTTTGGCCTGTCTTTACGACCTCGTCATGAGTTTGCGCAACGCTGCCTTCAACCGCGGCTGGCTGCCCTCCCGGCGCTTTCCATGCGCCACCATTGCCATCGGCAATCTGGCCGTTGGCGGCACAGGCAAAACGCCACACGCGGAATATCTCCTGCGCCTGCTTTCCCCACAACACCGCGTGGCGCTCCTAAGCCGTGGCTACGGACGCCGAACGCATGGTTTTGTCATGGCCAACGCGGAGAGCACGGCCTCTGACATCGGCGACGAACCGCTGCAAATGCAACGCAAATTCCCGCAGGTGCAGGTGGCGGTCGACGAGAAACGTTGTGAAGGGATGGAACGCTTGTTGGCGCAGCCCAATCCCCCGGAAGTCGTGGTGCTCGACGATGCCTATCAGCATCGCTACGTCTGTGCTGGTCTCTATATTCTCCTGACGGACTTCAGCCGCCTTTATGTTGATGATTTCGTGCTTCCGGCAGGCCGCTTGCGCGAATCGAAACGAGGGGCGCGACGGGCGCAGATTGTCATCGTCACGAAATGCCCCGAAGGGCTCAACGAAGCGCAACGCTCCGACATCAGGCAGCGCCTCCGCCTTTCTCCGTCGCAAAAACTCTTCTTCACCACGTTTCGCTATGGCGAGCGCCGCCCTCTGTTTGCGGAGGGAAAGCAGTGTGCCACGTCTGGCTCCGTTTTGGCGCTGACCGGCATCGCACGTCCGGAACCTCTCTACGAACATTTGCGCCGAGAGCGGTTTCAAGTCACGCCATTGCGCTTCCCCGACCACCATGCGTTCACGCCTTCCAGCATTGCCTTGATGAACCGCACCTTCTCGGAAATGCCCGAAGACACGATGGTGGTGACAACGGAGAAAGACGCCGCCCGCCTGCGCTCCATCTCCAATCAGCTCTGCCCTTCACTGCGCCGCCAACTCCTGGTGCAACCCATCGAAGTGGCCTTCTTGAAAGAAAACGGGAAACCAACCGAAGAATTATTCACCCAAATCATTAATAACTATGTTACAAGCAATCAAACAAACGGCTGAGTGGATCAAGCAACACACTGCCTCTCGTCCCAAAACAGCCATCATATTAGGCACAGGTCTCGGACGCCTGGCCGCCGAAATCGAAATCATCGACGAATTTCCTTACGCCGACATCCCCAACTTCCCAGTTTCAACCGTTGATGGCCACAGCGGCCGTCTGCTCTTCGGTCGATTGGGCGGCAAAGAAGTCATGGCGCTTGAAGGACGTTTCCATTATTATGAAGGATATGACATGAAGCAGGTCACCTTCCCTGTCCGTGTCATGTATGAATTGGGCATCAAGAACCTCTTCGTCAGCAACGCCTCTGGAGGTGTGAATCCGGAATTTGAAATTGGCGACCTCATGCTCATCACCGACCACATCAACTTCCTGCCAGAACATCCGCTCCACGGGCCAAACTTCCCGACAGGTCCCCGTTTCCCGGATATGCACGAAGCCTACGACAAGGCATTTTTGCAGCAGGCCCGCGACATCGCCAAAGAAAAAGGCATCAAGGTGGTTGAAGGTGTTTACCTCGCCACGCAAGGCCCAACTTACGAAACACCGGCTGAATATCGCATGTATCGCACTTTCGGTGCCGACGCCGTGGGCATGAGCACTGTGCCTGAAGTCATCGTTGCCCACCATTGTGGCATCCGCACTTTCGGCGTGAGCATCATCACGGACTTGGGAGTTCCTGGAAAAATCGTTGAGGTGAGCCACGAAGAAGTGCAGCGTGCTGCCAACGCCGTACAACCGCTCATGGCGGAAATCTTCCGTTCTCTCATTGCCAAATTGGAAGAATAACCCAACGGGGGGTCCCCATGCCTGTTTCCGAACGGAAAGGGGAATGGAGAAGAAACGAGCAATCATAACTTGAAACCCAACGCCCTCATCTGTAAATAAGTAAAGATGGAAAATATTTTTTATTTAGACGCCAACCGCCAAAAGAACGGTCCGCTGAAAGACAGCGAACTCTTGGGGCGCGGCGTGACGGCCTCCACCCTGGTGTGGATGCCAGGACTGACGCAATGGACGCCAGCCGGACAGGTGCCGCAGCTTGCATACTTGTTTAACGGACAAACAAGTCCAGTCGCAGCCGAACAGCCAGCTGCCGAACAGCCTGTTTACCACACTGAAACAACTGAAGCTGGCACAGAGCCGGCCTACGCCGCCACAGAGCAGAGCGGGGCCGCCGTGCAGCAGGTGGTGGTCAACACGGAGTCGCCAACGAATGTCTGCGGTGCCATCGGCATGACCTTGGCCATCCTGCTTTTCGTTCTTTGGATTCCAGGTGTCGGCCTGGCCATCGCATGGCTTGTCGCCCTGATATTCTCAATCATCGGCGTCTGCCGTCCGAAGAAAGGCATGGCCATTGCTGGCCTCATCATCACGGTTCTCCTGCTCCTCGCTGGAATCGTTTCTCTGATATTCGGCTTCACCTTGTTGAAGAGCATTTTCGGATAAATCGAACACCGTAGGCAGCATTATTTTTACATTATGTAAGAATAATGCTCTGGCATATATCATAAAAATAATTTTGAACACCAAATTAACATCCGCCGCGTGTGCATACAAAGCATCACGCGGCGTTTTTTTAGTACACCATTAAAAATGCCAGTGAAAAACATAGATTTAATCAGATATTATAATTAACTTTGCCATTGGATTATATGGATGAGACGTAACAAAAAACACTTTCATTCCTAAACATAGACTACAACAAAACATTTAATATCTAATCAATCAACCTATGAAGTTTAACAAAATTGTAGCGTTAGCATTTGCTGCAGTACTGGGCTTCGGTGCTCAAACTGCTAATGCACAGTCTCTTTCGCCTTCAACGAAATGGCATTGGGACAAGGGTACCATCGTAGTTGAAACTCCGGCACGCCCCGCTGGTCAGAAGAACGTTCTCGGCCTCAAGTTGCCAAAGTACAAAACCGTACGCATCGGCCTCGTTGGTCTCGGTATGCGCGGCCCTGGTGCTGTCGACAATTTCTGCGTTCTCCCTGGCGTTGAAATCGTTGCACTCTGCGACTTCGTTGAAGCTCGCGCCGTTGCACAAAACGAAAAGCTCCGCAAGAGAGGACTTCCCCCCGCAGCCATCTATTCTGGCGAAAACGGCTATAAGGAACTCTGCGCTCGCCCTGACATCGACCTCGTTTACATCGCAACCGACTGGGCACACCACTTCCCCGTTGCTGAATGCGCACTGAAACACGGCAAGAACGTTGCCGACGAAGTGCCTTCTGCAATGAACCTCGAAGAATGCTGGAAGCTCGTTGACCTTTCGGAGAAGATGCAGAAAAACTGCATGATTCTCGAAAACTGCTGCTACGACTGGTTTGAAATGCGCACTTTGAACATGGCACAGCATGGCGTATTCGGAGAAATCCTCCGCGCTCAGGGTGCCTATATCCACAACCTCGACGACTTCTGGGATTACTACTGGAAGAATCCTGATGGATCAGACCCCGAACAGCTCGGCTGGCGCTTGAAATACAACCGCGAAAACCGCGGTGACGTTTACGCCACTCACGGCCTCGGCCCTGTTGCACAGGCCCTCGACATCCACCGCGGCGACCGCATGACAACACTCGTTGCCATGGACACGAAGAGCGTACACGGTAAGGAACTCGTTGAGAAGAAAACTGGCAAGCCTTGCAACGACTTCCGCAACGGCGACCACACGACAACGTTGATTCGCACTGCCAACCACAAGGTGATTGAATTGCAGCACGACGTTATGAACCCACAGCCATACAGCCGCTTGTATCAGCTGACTGGTACTAAGGGTTTTGCAAACAAATATCCTGTTGAAGGCTACGCTGTTGACGCTAAACAGCTCAAGAACGCCGGCCACCAGCCACAGGTTGACAACCTCTCTTCACACAGCTTTATGCCAGAAGCTGAAAAAGCTGCCCTCGAAAAGCAGTACGAACACCCAATCCTTGCCAAGTTTGGTAAGCTCGCCAAGGAAGTTGGTGGTCACGGCGGTATGGACTTCATCATGTGCGCCCGTTTGATCTACTGCCTCCAGCACGGTTTGCCACTCGACATGGACGTTTACGACCTCGCTGAATGGTGCTGCATCGCTGAACTCGGTGCCCTCTCAATGGACAACAACTGCGCTTCTGTGACGTTCCCCGACTTCACTCGTGGTCACTGGAATGACGTGAAGGGCTACAAGCACAAATATGCTTCTGCAGAAGAGGAAGCTGCCGTTGAAGCTTCTTCAAAGGCATGGACTGCTGCTTGGAAGGCTGCTGGCGCGAAGAACAACCTCTGGAAGCTCTTCGACACTATGACTAAGGCCGACGCCAAGAACAAGGCTAAGGCTACCAAGGCTTACGCAAAGGCATTGGCCAAGACTCGCGCTGCTGCCGCCAAAGCTCTCTAATTGAAACGAAATGGCTTAAAAGCCAAGACATAAACCATCCTAAAGGCATATCAAGGTTTTTTTCCTTGGTATGCCTTTTTTATGCGAAAAAGAATTACTTTCACTTCCCCCCTTCTTCTTATCTCTACCAACTATACCCCCTGCGCGTAATAACAATCAAGCTTACATGTCATCTACTCGCGGCCGCGAGTAGCTCTACCTTCGGCCGCGAGTAGCTTTACCTGCGGCCGCGAGTAGCATTGCCGGCGGCCGCGAGTAGACAACTTGTTAGGCTTATCAGAATATGAGAAAAAGCGGACAACCACTTACACCACGATGAAACTATTTTCTGGTGTAAAAAAGTGTGTTCCATTCCCATAACACGTCTGCCGCCAATATGGGCAATCCTAAAAAAACAGGCCAAACTTGCTCTCAGGCCCGAGAGCAAGTTTGGCCATAATTTTGGAATGCTACTTATTATAATAAGTAGGTGTTCAGAATTAGTTTATATTGAATTGTCATATTATTTTGTTCCTACAGCTGTCTTGAAGAAGGAGCGTAGCGGGCTACGTGACTGATGAAAGACAGTTGTAGGGGCAAAAGAATGCGGCAAGGCAATATTAAACTGGATTATCCCTACATGGATAGTATAAACTAATTTTGAACACCTACTTATACACAGCATGATGGCTGGGGATGAGTCCAAGTCATCTTTGCCTTACAGTGGGATACATCCACCTGCCATCACGCATTGTCCTTCTCGTAAGCCGTTTTGATGTCTTCTGGCGTCACACCAAGCTGACGCATGCGCACAACGAGTTCGGGGAGTTCGCTGTTGAAGAAAGTCTCACGCCGTGTCTTCAGGATTTGCGATTGTGCATCGGCGGCCACAAAATAGCCGAGTCCGCGCTTATTATAGATCACGCCACGCTGCGCCAGTTGTTCGTAGGCCTTCACGGTGGTGTTAACATTCACCTCCAGTGTGACGGAATAGTCGCGCACCCCCGGAATGCGAGCGTCTGCTTCATATTTCCCGGCCAGTATTTCATCGCAAATGCGCTCCGCAATCTGAATGAAAATAGCCTGTCCTTCCTTGAAAATCATAGGCTAAAGAATTTTCGGGGAATCACTTGCAGCCGCTTTAAATGACGATAGCCGAAGTAGGTGAAGATGACATACGAAACGGCACTGACAACGCCCGTTATGGCTGTCGCCGTTTCCATGCTGAAACCATGCGCAGGCTTCATTCCCATTTTTACAAACTCAAGAAGAGTGAATGCGAAAGCAATCATGGCACCGATGAAGAGCAGAATCCCCCACAGGAAGGCACGCTTGCGGAACATGGCGCTTGAGAAGACGGCGTAGAAAACGGCCATCAAATATAAGAGATTCAGCGTAAGAATCTTATAGCCAGCCCATGCTTGGTAAGACCCACCATCGTAGTAATACTCTGTCGTGGATGAGAAACGCTCAATGATGAAGCAGACATTATTGTATATGCCATCGACACAGATGCTCGGGAGCAATGAGCTCATCGTGACATCGAAAAACGGCATGATGGCCATGCGCGTCAGGTCGGCCAAAACGACACCCACGGTCATGAAGAGGAAGGTTCTGACAATGGCCGAAAGAATGCCCGTCAGGTATTTCTCCATATTGGTGGCAGGGAGCATCAGGGCGCTGATGCGTTGCTGCTTGGTGGAGATGCCGGCAAAGGACGTCGAGAGCACGAAGAGGAAATAAAAGAGGCCGATGCCAACGACGGATGATGAAATGTATGCCTGCTTCTGCTCCAGATATGCTTGTAACATAGCTGGGTGGGAAGCCTTGAACGCTTCGAGGTCGAATGGACTAAAATATCCATAGTATTTTCCACAGAGGAAGACCGTCAGCAAAGCGTAGATAATGCCCAATTGGAGCAGATGACGTTTCCAGTTTGAAAACAAGTCGCGACGCAAAAGCAGCGTCATGCGGGATACAGAAATATTTTTCATGAGATGTTCCTCCTTTGTATATTATGGTTTGAGAGACGTTTCCTCGTTGCCTTCCATCAGTGCGTTGTTTTCCATCAGCGCGTTGAAGAGCATTTCGAGGTTGATTTGCGAGTCGCGTCCGTCAGTGTTACGGGCGATGATGGCGTTCCCCATCATGTTGGGCTGTGCATAAAGCGCATCGCTGGTGTCTTCGCCGGCAGCCCGTTGCTCAAACACCAGGCGCGAAGTGATGTCGGCCGTGGAAGCGTTGAGCAGGATTTTTGAATGGTCCACCACTGCCACATGGTCGAGCAAGGCATCAACGTCGCGCACCTGATGGGTTGAGATAACGATGGTGCGGTCTTCACGCATCTGCCGCGCCACCACGCGGCGAAAGCATGCCTTTGCAGGAATGTCAAGCCCGTTTGTCGGCTCGTCCATCAGCAGCAGGCGCGTGTTGGTGGCAATGGCAAAGGCAATGAACGCCTTTTTCTTCTGCCCCATCGAGAGTCCGCCCAGATTGATGTCTTCAGGAAGTTCGAAATCCTGCAGACACTGGCTGAGGAGTTCCTCACTGAAATGCGGATAAAACGGAGCATTGATCTTCACGTATGTTGAAAGTTTCAGCGGCGGAAGCTCAAACTCCTCGGGAACGATGAAGATGTCTTCCAAAATTTCTGGGCGGCGCTCAACCACGGACTTGCCGTTGAACAAAGCCTCGCCACTCTGCGGACGCAGCAGTCCGCACATCAGATAGAGCAACGTGCTTTTTCCCGCGCCGTTTTTACCGAGAAGCCCGTAGATGCTGTCGGGCTCGAGATTCATGCTGAAATGGCTGAACACAGGATAGCCCCTGCGCTTGTAGCCAAAAGTGATGTCATTAAGTTGTATCATATTACATAGGGTTTTGATGATGTTATTTCCGTTTATAATTACGTTGCTCCAACACGATTGTCTCGCTGCGCGTGGTGCCAGATAAAAGAAGTAGAGGCGAAGTTGATGACTAAGCAGGTGGTCAAAAGCATTCTATAAATGCCGAGACCAACTTAGAAAGATGAAGTTTGATAGCCACCGCCCTCAACAGCCACAGACATGAGTCTCAAGGATTTTGGAAGGCGTCTCGCGATGGTTTTGATAATTGTTCTGGGCGCTTGAAGGATGTTCATTAAATGCGGTTCCTGACTTTCGGGGCGCTGTTTTGAATGAAAAATCCCCTTTAAACAATGCGTTTAAACACTGAGTCTCAACAACATAACCAGCTAAAAGGTTTCGTTGCCGTGCGACGTTTGGCAGCCATTGACTCTCTGCGCTTTTAAGTCTGAACGCTTAGGAGAAGTTTTGTTTTATAGGCTTGCTTCGCGGTGTACTATCAAACTATGACACAGCAAAGGTAGAGACTAATTTTTGAACATGCAAGCGATTTCAAGAAAAAATCAATTATTTTTGAAAATAATCCTTGAAAAATTTGGAAGTTACTTAGAAAGTCTGTAACTTTGCCCTTGAATAAAAATGATAATGATTACAAATTAATTATGAGTAACGCTGAAATTCTTGATTATTTTGCCCAGCACGGGGTTAAGCCGTCGATGCAACGTATGGCAGTGATGAAATACCTGCTGACTCATCGCACACACCCGACGGTGGACGAAATCTACAACGATGTTGTTCAGGAAATTCCAACGCTCTCCAAGGCCACTGTTTACAACACGCTGCGCTTGCTTGTCAAGCAAGGGGCGGCCTTGCAGATAACGATTAACGAGCAGTGTACCTGCTACGACGGCGACATCACGCCCCACGCGCATTTCTTTTGCCGGAACTGCGGAAGGGTGTACGACATGCCGCTCAATTGGCAAGATATCTCGGAGATGGCCGATGTGCCGGCGGGCTTCAAAGTGGACGAGGCCGCGCTCTATTTCCGGGGATTGTGCTCAAATTGCAGCGAGACTAACTGAGGGGCATCCTGCATAAGTCTGCTTCCGGAAAAGCGGTTGACGCGGCCGAGCACGACGGCACTTACCAACTCCCTCAAACGGCAAATGGCATCGGATGCCACCGATGATTGCCTCTGATGATTGACATATACATTGACATAACATATTAAAAATTCTACCATTATGAAAAAGAAATTCATTTGCACCGTATGCGGTTATATTCACGAAGGTGACCACGCTCCAGAAAAATGCCCAATGTGTGGCGTTCCTGCTTCCAAGTTTAAGGAGTTGAAAGAAGAAAGTGGTCTTTCTTTTGTCTCTGAACACGAAATCGGCGTAGCCAAGGGTTGCGACGAAGAAATGATTAAGGACCTCAACAACCATTTCATGGGCGAATGCACCGAAGTGGGCATGTATTTGGCAATGAGCCGTCAGGCCGACCGCGAAGGCTACCCTGAAATTGCTGAAGCTTTCAAGCGCTATGCTTGGGAAGAGGCTGAACACGCTTCGAAGTTTGCCGAACTGCTCGGCGACGTGGTGTGGGACACGAAGACCAACCTCGAAAAGCGCATGAACGCTGAATCTGGTGCCTGCGAAGACAAGACCCGCATCGCCAAGCGTGCCAAGGAACTCAACCTCGACGCCATCCACGACACAGTTCACGAAATGGCCCGCGACGAAGCTCGTCACGGACGCGGTTTCGAAGGTCTCTTCAAGCGCTACTTCGGCGAGAAGAAATAAGATTCACAACCACCAAACATCAAAGCAAGAGCCGCCTGCTTCCTCTCGGGAGCGGCGGCTCTTTTTTATGAATAAGTAAAGACCATTACTGTAATGGTGAGACTTAGTCTGCCCAGATTTTCCAGTTGTCGTTTTTATCCCATAAGCCTTTGACCTTTTCTTCCGTATAATCCTCCTCCGAGGCTTGCTGAACGGAGGACGTGGCAAGTGCTGCCTGAATGTCAAGCTGGAGAACGCAGATTTCTGGTTTTATATATACTTTCTTTTCCATTGTCCAAACGGTTATTTGATGATTACCTTCATTGTTTTGTTGCCACGCTTAACGATGTTCACGCCTTTCATCGGTGCGTCAAGGCGTTTGCCGTTGAGGTCGTAATATTCTGCATCGTTGGCGTTGAGCATTTCGAGCGGCGCAACGTTGTCGATGCCTGTGGTGGAATCGCCGATGCGCATAGAGAGACTGGGCGAAGTATTTGCGGTTGTTCCTTCGAGCCAGGAGCGGAACGGGCCCACCATGACGGCCTGCGTTTCTGGCGCTGCAGCTTTCAGTTTTGCCACATTCCAGAAGCGGTCTTGGGCGAGAATATATCCGTCGGTCACTTCCTTTGCCTGATACGTGCCGCTGAACTTCAGATTTCCCACTTCGGCAGGCTGCATCTTCATACGGATTTGAGTCGCACGGTCTGTCTGGAAGTTCAGTGTTTTTTCCTCACCATCGCGACGCACAATATACGCAACTCCTGAGTTCAAAATAAAAGTGCAACGCTTCAGAACAACCTCGTCGTTGGTCATCTTTTCAATGGTAAACACACTGTACGGCGCATCGCTGGGAAGTAGCATGTAGTATGGCAACACGAGGGAACCCCAGGTGTTAGTCATCGTGCGGACATAGGAAGCCCTATCCAAATAGGCGTATGCATCATCGGAAACGTAGGAAGCATCGCTGAGGTTGACGTATCTTCTCATCTTGCAATCGTGATAGCCATTCTGCATGCCTTTGGGCAACGACTGGAACACGAGTCTGTTCTTATCTTGTGTATTAGCAAAAGCATCTGTGCCGATTGATTCCAATGCAGAAGGCAAGACAAAATCGCCAGTAAATCCTGTACAATTATAGAACGCATAAGAACCAATCTCCTTTACAGTTTCGGGAATGCTGAGACGGCCTGTAAGATTTGTACAACGAGCAAAGGCTCCAAACTCGATTTTGCGGAGATTATTAGGCAGACTCAAGCCCGTGAATCTACTGCAATCAGAGAACGCCTCTTGGCCAATCTCCGTCACACTATTGGGAATGACAAGGGTGTTAGTGAAAAAATTGCAATTCTGAAACGTCTTACTTCCAATCTTTTTCAAATTCGCCGGAAGTATCAGTTTGCCAGAAAGATAAGAGCAATCTTTGAAAGCGCCATCACCAATCTCGGTCACAGAACTGGGAATCGCAAGTTCGCAATTGAGAGACTTGCAACCACTAAAAGCATAAGCACCGATTCTTTGCAAACTACTTGTCAGGCTCAGCTTTGTAAGACTCGTGCAACCATAAAAAGCATAATCGCCAATCTCCGTAACATTATACGCGATATCAAGGTTACCCGATAAAAGGCAATCATAAAAAGCTCGGTTTCCGATTTTTTTCAAATCACGTGGAAGGTTCAACGTTCGGAAATTGTGGCAACTTTCAAACGCCCCTTCGCCGATTTCGGTCACACGATCAGGAAGAGAAAAATCGGTACAAGCAGTTTTGGCGAAAGCATAAGCGCCTATGGATTTCACAGACATCGGGAGGTCAATTTTGCCATTAAGCTTACTCATATAAAAAGCCTTGTCTGGTATACGGGTGATGTCGTCGTAAAACTCTATCATGAATTCGCCACTGCCGACAGCAGTATTCGACAGCATTTTTGCACCAAAATCCAGATTATCAGCAAGTTTCACCATTTTTTATCTGAGGTGGTGTATCTAAAAAAATAATGTTTGCAATTATTGCAATGATCATTATACATCCAATGCTCTTTTGAAAGAGATGCTGTCAGACCACTGATAATTGGGGTTTTGCTTAGTGCATCGGGGTTGAATGTTATATAATACGTAGCACCGCAGACGAAATCACGAGGTTTAATATCAATGTATACTTCATTAGTTTCGCCTACGATTTCATAATCAGATGAGCCTTTCAATTTTTTATACAACACCCACTTGCCTTTTTTCATCGACTCCCGCAAACCAACATAATTTACATCCCAGTTAAAACGCATAATATCGCCATATATTCTTTCTGCAGTTAAACCAAGGGGATAGAGGAAGCCGTAAATTTTGTTACTGATGTCCTTGTCTTTATATGATTCATTCGATACGTCACACCAATCGCGCCACTTGCCCTTCACATTTATGTTGTGAGGGCGGTAGGAAAACGAATTATTGAAAGAGAGTTTGAGTTCTACAGTGGTCCACTTATCTTCTTTATAATTATCATTATAAGCGCACGTCTGATTTTTCTTGACGTTGCAAAACTGTGCAGTGCCGATTTTCACGTTGTTAAGCTTCATCGTGCCCTGTAGGCCCATATTGCCACTCGTCTCTAAATTCTTTATATGATCCTCATTGTCGACATTGGAAAAGTTCCTCCAAATATCGTTTAGCTTAACCACATTGCTCCCATCAATATTGAGATAGACATCTCCGATAAAGTGGGCGTTGCCGCCATCGTAGTTATACATCCAAAGTTTGAGCCTAACTTCGGTGCCGTTGTCCGAATAGGTCGGGCCGCTGATGATTTTCACAATCGGATTGCGCGGCACTACTTTTTTGCCAGCAGAAGCACCGCCAATACCAACCATCCACATCAGCAAGGAAAGCAGCGTGCAAAACATCGCACGGCGGCTGTGGTCAGAGTTAAAAATCTTCGTCATATTTGTTTGTTTTTTGTTGTTCGATTGGTTGCAAAATTAGTCCGCAATCGCCAAGCAACAAAAGCCGGGCCGCCGTAAATTGCCGTAAGGGGGGGGTAAAAAGGAGGGTAAAAAGGGGTAAAACCAGTAAAAAAGTACTACCTTTGTATGGTAGAAAGAATGAAAAATCATGAGATTAGAAATCACACCACGGCTACGCGTTTTCCTTGACCGTCGCAGCCATAATTGGCAGGAACGCTTGTGTCTTATCACTTTTTTGGTGCTCAGTTCGTCGGTGATTTTGGCTGGTGTGCCTATGCACCTCATCGGACTTGTCGGACGGGGCAACACGATGCTGTACGCCATATCGGCAATCGTTTGGGCGATGACGCTGTCGATTCTGGTTTTATATCTGCGGCAGCGCGTGTCGCTAAAAACGGCCATGACCTCATTTGGCATACTGACCCAACTGACCGACAGCGCCCGCATCGTTCACATGGCGATGACGCAGCCGCCGGGCTTCAACGAGACCATCGTGTTCAACCAAATCATCTCGCTTGCCCTCATCATCTATCTCGTCATGGCCTCCCTCAGGCACATCCCGACAATCATCGCCTCCATCAGCATCGCCACAATCGTTTTTGCTTACCTCTACACTGACGGAGGGGTGAACAAGCAAATCGCGATGATATTCATTATCACGGAGATTTTCACATGCGTGCTGGGCGAACTGATTAGGCGGGGCATTCGAAACACGCAACGCGAGAATGAAGACTATCACGACACCCTCGACCAACTGCTGACCACTTTCCACATGACGAAAACCGAACTGCTGGCCTACATACAACTGGGACGCGGAGGGATGACGGATAAAGACGTCACCAACTTCTTCAACCATCTCGACGAGCGCACTGAGGCCAACTTGATAAGGGCCGTGGAGCAAAGAATGGCCCACCGCAGGATGCAACACGCCGACATTTCGGCAACGCTGCCTTCGCTGACACCAACGGAGCGGGAAGTGTGCCGCTTGATTATCGGCGGCAAGACCATCTTGGAGATTGCCGCCATTCTCGACAAAACGCCCAACAACATCAGTTCGGTGCGCATACACATCCGCAAGAAGCTCGGACTTGCCACGTCCGACGACCTGAGAGAAGCGCTGCTGAAAAAAACGGAAGGGCGTTGAACAACGCGACAAACACATATCGGCTCTTATATTGCCTTCTCACATTGGTTTCGTGGGAAGGCCAAGCGCAATTTTCAGTTTCTGCAAAACACAAAAAACCTCCTTCATACGATGCCTGAAGGAGGTTTTTTAGGTTATGGGTGGTTCTAAAAATTCTGATTAAAATATTCAAATATTTTGATGGTCGCTTTGCACCTTCTCGGAAGCGTCTTTCTGCAAGTAACCTCAGTCACATAGCCCGCTATGCTCCTTCGTTTACTTACAAAAATACACTTCCGATAAGGCACAAATCAACTCATCAGAATTATTAGAACCACCCTTATAAGAATCGCTTAAATCTTGCGCTTCATGATAGAGGCAGCGCGGTCGAGCGCCACGTTGATATTGGGACAGATGTGGTCTTTTCCCAGCAAATGGTCGAAACCATTGTGTTCGAGCACGGCATGTACGTTGGGCGTGACGCCAGAAAGCACGATGTGGGTGCCTTCGCGGTGGCTCATCTCGCAGAGGTTTTGCAAGTTGTGGATACCCGTGGAGTCGATAAACGGCACGCGGCGCATACGGATGACGCGCACTTTCGGATGGTTGTCCATAGCGCTCATGAGTTCCTCAAACTTGTTGGCAATGCCAAAGAAATATGGGCCGTTGATTTCGTAGACCTCCACGCCCTGCGGAATAATGAGGTGTTCCTCGTGGGTCTCGGCATCTGTCTCGTCATTGGGGTCGATTTCGTCGGCAATGACTTTGATTTGCGTGCTCTCAGCCATACGCTTCATGAAGAGGAGGCAGGCAATGAGCAAGCCCACTTCGATGGCCACGGTGAGGTCGAAGATAACGGTGAGCAAGAAGGTGATGACGAGCACGGCAATGTCGCTCTTCGGATTCTTCATCAGCTGCATAAAGGTGCGCCAGCCGCTCATGTTGTATGAAACGACCACCAACACGCCGGCCAGACAAGCCATTGGGATATAGCCCGCCAGTGGCATCAAGACGATGAAGATGAGCAAGAGCACAGCCGCATGAATGAGTCCAGCCACAGGCGTGCGTCCGCCGTTGTTGATGTTGGTCATGGTGCGGGCAATGGCTCCCGTGCAAGGAATACCACCAAAGAGCGGTGTGCAAAGGTTGGCCACGCCCTGTCCGATGAGTTCCTGGTTGGAATTGTGGTGGTCGCCGCAGACACCATCGGCCACTGTTGCGGAGAGCAACGACTCAATGGCGCCGAGCACAGCGATGACCATCGCCGTTGGAAGGAGTTCGCGGAGGCCGTCCCAAGAGACGTTGGGCACGGTGAGCGGCGGCAGCGTGGCTTTGATTTCGCCGAAGCGGTCGTGGATGGTGGCGATGGAACTGAAGCCGTGTTCCTGCAAAACGGGGTTGAGGAAATAGGCGCCCACTGTCATCACGATGATGGCCACGAGCGAACCAGGGATTTTCTTCGACACTTTCGGCGTCAAGGCGATGATTGCCACGCTGAGAACGCCAACGGCCGTTGTTATCCAGTCAGTGGTGTTGAAATGTTGGAAATAGACCACCCACTTCGAAACAAAGTCGCCCGGCATCTTACCTTCAATCTGGAGTCCGAAAAATTCCTGAATCTGCGTGGTGAAGATGGTGACGGCGATACCGCTCGTGAAGCCCACCACAATGGGGTATGGAATGAACTTGATGATGGTGCCGAGCCTAAACGCTCCCAGCAAAATGAGGAACACGCCCGCCATCATGGTGGCCACGATCAGTCCAGACATTCCCAAGGCGGGATTGCTGACAATGCCGTAGATGATGACGATGAAGGCACCCGTTGGGCCACCGATTTGCACGCGTGAGCCGCCCAAGGCCGACACGATGAAACCACCGATGATGGCTGTTAAGATACCCTGCGACGGCGACACCCCGGAGGCGATACCGAAAGCAATGGCCAACGGCAACGCCACAATGCCCACAATGAGGCCGGCCATAGCGTCGGCCGCAAATTTCTCGCGATTGTAGTGTTGGAGTTCCGAGAACAACCTCGGCTTGAAACTAAATCCTTTCATTCGATATAACGATAAATTATTGTGAAAATGCAATGCGTTTTCCAAATATTTCCGGAGGCGTAAGACTTTGAAAGCGAATTGTTTTCCGCTTTCAAAAAGAGGTATGCTTTCGGCTTCTTTTAGAAATGAGTTGCAAAGTTACACAAAATTTAGCAGATTCCCCGCTTTTCCTCCTTGAAAACATCCGTTGCTGGCTTTCAGGCGGTTAGAAGAAGCGTTCTGTTTGCTTTAAGTAGGTGTTCAAAATTAGTTTATGCTATCCATGTAGGGATAAACCAAATGGTTTGACGCTCTTAAATACGAAAAATCCACCAGCAAGCCAAAGAAGTCATCGATTCGCGGCCGCGAGTAATGCTACCAGCGGCCGCGAGTAGCACGAACGGCGGCCGCGAGTAACGCTACCGGCGGCCGCCCCTGCAGGCCCTGGGCTAGTAGCGGGGGGGTCGTGCGGGCGGGTGGGTTCAAAAAAACCTCGGGGCGGGTCAAGGCAAGAAATTTCGCCCCGG
>UQCW01000034.1 GCA_900539625.1 uncultured Prevotella sp. | reverse complement strand
CATGGTACCCAGGGCGTTGCCCTGGGCTCTGGACTTGTTGGGCTTTCAGCCCGCGCAGGGCCGCAGACAAGGCTTTTTCCGCATAATCTTCACCAACTTAATATTTCAATTTTGAACACCCTACCTTTCAGGGACGCTATCATCTGGTGTTCCTTTACTCCATCCCTTCGCTGCTCTGAAATTCCTTGTCTTGCGGGTCTTCAGACGCTGGCAGTTTTTCAATCTTCTGTCCGTCGAGATTCTTACGTGCATATCGGCTCACGCTGAGAATCATGCCGAAGTAGACACTATTAATGATGGTGGACGTTCCGCCGCGGCTGATGAGCGGCAGCGGTTGTCCCGTGATGGGGATTAGTCCGACGGCCACGAGCATGTTCACCATTGCCTGTATGACCAGCAAGATGGCCAGTCCCATCGTGAGGTAGGCGGGGAAGTTTCGTTCGCACATACTGGCGATTCGTCCCGCTCGGAAGAGGAGGATGATATAGAGGAAGGCAACGAAGACGGCACCTAACACGCCCATTTCCTCAATGATGATGGCGTAGATGAAGTCGGAGTAAGCCTGCGCCAGATGGTCGCGTTGCTCCGAGTTTCCAGGCATCTTTCCAATCATGTTGCTCGAGGCGATGGCGATTTTCGCCCGCGCCTCTTGTGCGTGGTCGCGTAGGAATATGGTGTCGGACATGGTTTCCTTGTCCGATGTGTGGTCTTTCACGCGGTCAACCCAGGTTGAGGCGCGGTGGAGCAACTTGCTTTTGTCCAGCTGTTCTTTGGGGAGAATCGTTACGACGGTCGCGAGCAGGACAACGCCCAGCAGACACACGCCGACGATTTTTCCCAACTGCTTCGTGGGGATGCGCCCGATGAACATCATGACGAAGACGGTGGCGAAGAGCAGGCCCGCCGTGGAAAGGTTTTCCGTGACGATGAGGGCGCAGGTGAGGCAGGTGGCGAAGAGGATGATTTTCATGGCCCTTTTGTCGGCCCCTTTCTCCGTCTGTCCGAAGGAGAGGATGAGCGCCACGAAGAGAACCAAAGCGCCCTTGGCGATTTCAGAAGGCTGGAACTTGATACCGAAATTGAGCCATCGTGCGCCGTCGTTCTCCTTTGCGCCGATGATGAGCGTCAGAATGAGAAGGAAGATGCTGATGGGATAGAGGACAACCCCGAGCTTGAAGAATCGGCAGGGAATGGAGTGAATCACCCAGACAACGGCGGTTCCGATGCCCAGGAAGATGGCTTGCTTGAAGAGCGGGGCCATGAAGTCGCCGCTCTTATAGCTCAAGGAACTTCCTGCGCTGTAGACCTCTATGAGGGAAATCATGCAGAGCCAAAAGTAAATGGCCCAGATGACCAGGTCGCCTTGAAACAGGCGCTTGGATGATAGTGACATGGCTTCTTGTTGTGTTTCAGATGTAATAATAAATCAGAGCATTTGCTCATCGGATATGGAAGCGCATGCTGCCTGACGGCTGCTTATTGGGCTTTCATTTCTCTGACACGTGCCTTAAACTGCTCGCCTCTGTCTTCCATATTGTGGAAGAGGTCGAAGCTGGCGCAACAGGGGCTGAGGAGCACCGTGTCGCCCGCCTGGGCCATTTCTGCGCAGGCTTTCACGCAGTCGGCCATATTGTGCGTGTCGGCCACGGGAAGACCGAGGTGGTCGAAATTCGCATGCAGTTTGGCATTGTCGGCGCCGAGATAAACCAAGGCGCGGCATTTCTGCTTCACGTAAGGCATGATTTCCGCGTAGTCGTTGCCCTTGTCCTTTCCGCCGATGATGAGCACAACAGGTGTGCGCATGCTTTCGAGGGCGCAGTTGCAGGCATCGACGTTGGTGGCCTTCGAGTCGTTGACATATCTCACGCCGTTGACCTCGCAAACGTATTCCAAGCGGTGTTCAACGCCCGGGAAGTCGGCCAGTCCTTCGCGCACCTTGCTGGCAGGAGCGCCAGCGGCGAGCGCCGCCATGGCAGCGGCCAGACAGTTTCTCAAGTTGTGCTTGCCAGGCAGTGAGAGTTCGGCCATCGGCATTTCAAACGCCACGGGACTCGTGATGCGGAACGTGTCGCCATCGGCACATCCTTCAGCCCCCGCCTGCGGTTGATCGGCAAAGGGAAGCACGCGGCTTTTGAGGTCGTATTTCTTCAATTCCGTCGGCACGTGCTCGTCGCCCGTCCAATAGATAAAGGCGTCGTCGGCCTGCTGGTTGCGTATGATGCGCATTTTCGCGTCGACGTAGTTTTGCATGCAGAAGCCGTAGCGGTCGAGGTGGTCGGGCGTGATGTTGAGCAACACGGCCACGTTTGCGCGGAAGTCAAACATGTCGTCGAGCTGGAAAGAAGAGAGTTCGATGACATACCATTCGTGGGGCGTTTCAGCCACTTGCAGCGCCAGGCTGTGGCCGATGTTTCCTGCCAGTCCGACATCGTAGCCTGCCTTCTTGAGAATGTGATAAATGAGCGATGTCGTGGTTGTCTTGCCGTTGCTGCCTGTGATGCACACCATGTGTGCCTTCGTATAGCGTGCGGCAAATTCAATCTCACTGATGACTGGGATGTTCTTCTCTTTCAGTTTGAGAATCATCGGCGCGTCTTCCGGAATGCCAGGGCTTTTGATGACCTGGCTGGCCGAAAGGATGAGTTCGGGCGTGTGGTGTCCCTCTTCCCATTGTATGTTTCTGCGTGTGAGTTCTTCTTTATAGTGGTCTTTGATGTGTCCCATGTCGGAAACAAACACGTCGTGGCCTTCCTTTTGTGCCAGAATGGCGGCACCGACACCGCTTTCAGCGGCGCCAAGTATAACTGTTCTCATCGTTTTATTGAGTTATCTGATTTTGAGCGTGATGATGGTGGCGGCAGCCAGCAGGATGGTCACAATCCAGAAGCGGATGGTGATTTTCGACTCGTGCCAGGCACCGTGCGGCCAGTTTTTGAACACGTAGGAGCAGGTGGGGTCGAGCTGGCTGGGAAGCACGCGGAAATTATCGTGGATTGGCGTGCGCTTGAAGATGCGGCGGCGCAGGCCCTTGCGCTTGCCGGATTTGAAATATTCCACTTGCAGAATCACGCTGAGGCTCTCGACGAGGAAAACGCCGCAGAGAATCGGAATGAGGAGTTCCTTATGAATGATGATGGCCAAAACGGCGATGACGCCGCCGATGGTCAGCGAGCCCGTGTCGCCCATGAAAATCTGGGCGGGATAGGCGTTATACCACAGGAAACCGATGAGCGCACCGACCATAGCGCAGATGTAAATCACGAGTTCTTGCGAGCCAGGGATGTACATGATGTTTAGGTAGCTGGCAAAGTCGATGTGGCTCGACACGTAGGCCAAAATGCCCAAGGCGATGCAGATGATGGCCGAGTTTCCCGCCGCCATGCCGTCCATGCCGTCGTTGAGGTTGGCGCCGTTGCTCACGGCCGTGATGACAAAGATGGTCACGAGGACGAAGAGAATCCAGCCTGCCTGCGTCTTATATTTTCCGCAGAACGACATGATTTCCGTGTAGTCGAGGTTGTTGCCCTTCACGAAGGGGATGGTGGTCTGCGTTGACTTCACGGCCTGGCTCTTGTGGACCACTTCCGTGCGTGCGCCGCTTTGGTGTTGCACCTCAACGTTTTCGCGCATAACGGCGTCGGGGCTGAAATACAGCACGAGACCAACGAGCAGACCGAGAGTGACCTGTCCGAGAATTTTGAATCGTCCGGCCAGTCCGTCCTTGTTCTTCTTGAAAATCTTGATGTAGTCGTCGAGGAATCCCAAAAGTCCCAGCCACACGGTCGTGACGAGCATGAGAATCATGTAGATGTTGCGCAGACGTCCCAAAAGCAGGCAGGGAACGAGCACCGACACGATGATGATGATGCCGCCCATCGACGGCACGTTGATTTTCTGAACGCCAAACGGGTCAACAGAGGCGTCGCGTTGGGTTTCACTGATGTGGTGGCGCTTCATCCATTTGATGAAGTATTCACCGAACCAGGCCGACACCACGAGGGCTATCATCAGCGCCAGCAGGGCGCGGAAGGATACGTACGACCAAAGATTTGAACCCGGAACGCCGAATTGTTCCAGGAATCGAAAGAAATAGTATAACATTATTCGGTTGGTTTACAATGGTAAGTAGTGTGGTACCATTACTAAATGGGGCTTATGCTTACGCCGTCGCTCTGTCGTTATTCAATGCCGAAGGCGGCACGCACTTCTTCGTGGTCGTCGAAATGGTGTTTCACGCCTTTCACGTCTTGGTAAGGTTCATGTCCCTTTCCAGCCACGAGAATCACGTCGCCCTTCTGCGCCATCATGGCGGCGGCGCGGATGGCTTCGCGTCGGTCAACGATGCTGATCACCTTCTTTTTCTGTTCCTCGTCGAGTCCCACCAGCATGTCGTTGATGATGTCTTGAGGTTCTTCGAAGCGCGGGTTGTCGCTCGTGATGATCACGCGGTCACTGCCGTTGGCAGCTTCGCGTGCCATGAGCGGCCGTTTTCCCTTGTCGCGGTTGCCGCCCGCTCCGCAGACGGTGATGACCTGCCCATTTCCTTTGACAATGTCGTTGATGGCCGACAACACGTTGGCCAGGGCATCGGGCGTGTGGGCATAGTCGATGACTGCGCTGAAGCCCTTTGGCGAGCGGATGGCCTCAAAGCGGCCGTTGACAGGATGCAGTTCGGAGAGCACTCGCAACACCTCCGTTGGCTCGTGTCCGAGGCAGATGGCCGCCCCATAGACCGCCAGAAGGTTTGACACGTTGAAGCGTCCCACGAAGCGTACGCTCACTTCCTGTCCGTCGATGTTAAGCAACATGCCTTCGATGCTCTCTTCAAGAATGCGTCCCTTGAAGTCGGCTGCCGTTCTGGTAGAATACGTCTTCACCGTTGCGGCCGTGTTCTGCACCATAACCATGCCGTTTTTGTCGTCGGCATTGGTGATGGCAAAGGCGTCGGCGCTGAGGTTGTCGAAGAACGCTTTCTTGGCGTCGCGGTAGTTTTCAAACGTCTTGTGATAGTCAAGGTGGTCGCGCGTCAAATTGGTGAAGAGCGCCCCTTTGAACTTCAAGCCACCGATGCGCTTCTGATGGATGGCATGCGAGCTGCATTCCATGAAAGCATAGCTGCATCCAGCCGCCACCATATCGCCGAGCAGGCGGTTGAGGGTGATGGGGTCGGGCGTGGTGTGTTCCGTCGGGACAGCTTCGCCGTCGATGTAGTTGCAGACAGTGGAGCAGAGGCCGCATTTGTAGCCGAATTTGCGGAACATGTCGTAGAGCAGCGTCGCGATGGTGGTCTTTCCGTTGGTGCCAGTCACGCCGACGAGCGTCAGGTGGCTGCTCGGATCGCCATAAAACTGGGTGGCCACTTTCCCGACAGCGTCTTCCGTGTCGGCCACGCGAACAAAGGTGACGCCTTCTGGACGCTCCGCTGGGATGGGCTCACTCACCAAAATCGCTTTGGCACCGTTTTCAAGCGCTTTGCCGATGAAGGCATGGCCGTCGGCCTGCGTGCCTTTGACGGCAACAAATAAGTCGCCCGGCTTTACCAGGCGGGAATCCATGTTCACGCCTGAGATGTTCTCTTCAAGCGAACCGCCAACTTCCAGCGGTTTCACTTTTTTCAATACGTCTGATAATATCATGTGGTATTTCTCTATGTGTTTGACTTGAACCGGCATCGGCTGCCAGACCATTCCTTAGGCCGCAGGCTTCCTCCGCGGTTCAAGCTTTCTTTTTCTTGTCTTTTGCAGCCGTGGCCTTGGGCTTTTCCGCCGTTGGCTTTTTGCTTGGCTGCGGTTTCTCCTTGCGTTTTTCGGCGGCGGCAGGTTTCTTTTCAGATTTCCTTTCCGGCTTGGCCTCCGGTTTCTTTTCCGGTTTGTTTTCCGCCGTGGCGTTCTCCTCGTGGGTCGGTTCCGAAGGTTGTGCCGGCTGCGCCGCTGGAGCAGGTTGGGTGTGTCGGGCAACCGTTCGCTTATGCTCCGTGTCGAGCGTCAGCGTCACAGTTTCTCCGTGTTTGATGGGATGTCCCGCGCCCAGACTTTGCAGTTTTACGCGCCCCATGCCCTTACATCTCACGCGCAGTCCGAGCGCTTCAAGACGGCAGACAGCGTCGCGCAGTCCGTACCCCACCACGTCAGGCATCACGTCGGTCTGCTCCGTTGTTCGAGTATATTCCATTTTGTTGTCCACGCGGTGTACGCTGCCCCAAACCGTTTGTCCGTTGTTGGCAAACTCCCCGTTGGTTGGCAGTCCCACCATGTCAAAGAGGCGCGTCGTCACCGTCATATTGCCGTTGAGACACACTGTTGAGTGTTCGTGTGTCGTGTCGCGGGCAGCGGTGTAGTCGTTCACGTGGTTGCGTGCCATGACCGACTCGGCCACTTTGCGGAACACCGGGCCACACATGCCACCGCCTGAGGCCGGCGCCGGTTTGCGGATGCAGACGATGCAGGAATAGAGCGGTTTGTCATACGGGAAGTATCCCGCAAAGGTAATGAAATATTCTGAGGTTTTCCCTCCTCCCGTCCAAATCTGTGCCGTACCTGTTTTTCCGGCCACAGGGAAGAGTTTGGAAGCCGCGGGCTTGCCCACGCCGACCGTTGTCACATTGCGCAGACATTTCTGCACGTCGCGCACAGCCTCGTCCTTCGCCATGTGTTCGCGGAGCACCTCCACGGGAAATTCCTTCACCACTTCGCCGTTTCTCAAGATGGCCTTGACGATGCGCGGGCGCACCATGCGTCCGTTGTTGGCAATGCCGTTGTAGAAGTTGAGCGTGTTGATCGGCGTGATTTGCGTTTCATATCCAATGCTCATCCAGGGCAGTGTGGTGGCCGACCAGTAGGCGCCTTCGCCTGGGCGGCGGATGCGCGGTTTCATATATCCCGGAATGGGGATTTTGAGGTCTTCGGCCGAGCCGATGCGGTACAGGCCGTCGACAAACTTACGCGGGTTGTCGTGGTAGGCGCGGTTGACGAGCACACTGACGCCCACGTTGGAGGATTTGCCGATGATGTCTTCAGCCGTCAAGACGCCGTAGCCTCCTGAGCGCCAGTTGTGGTCCTTCATCTTGCGGTTTCCGAAGTTGTAGATGCCGCCAGCGATGTCCACCTGGTCGGTGATTTTAATCAGTCCGTCGTCAAACCCAACGAGGAACGACTGCGGCTTGAACACAGAGCCTGGTTCGTAGAGGTCCGTCACGGCCAGGGCGCGGTCTTCGTGGTAGGTGCCGTCTTTGTGGCGTGAGAGGCTCGACATCGCCTTGATGTCGCCCGTTGCCACCTCCATGAGGATGCAAACGCCCGACACGGCGTCGATTTCAGAGAGTTTCTCTTCCAATGCCCGCTCAACAATCTGCTGCATGTTGACGTCGAGCGTTGTCTGCACGTCACATCCGTCCTCCACGGGGCGGTCGATGATGGGCAGACCGCGGTTCATCACCTTTTGGTAGTGGTATTCGCCATCGCGTCCTCTGAGCACAGAATCAAACGAGAGTTCCAAACCATAGCGCGGCGTGTCTTTGAATTTGCCGACGGTGCAGTTTGCCAGGTCGCCGTAAGGCCGCGTGCGCATGTCGATTTTAATGGGGTTGAGGCTCGACGTATATTTGAAGAGCGGCAATTTCTTCACCTCCGTATAGTCGATATAAGAGATGATGCGGTTTTCGCGTTTCTTCAAAGGCAGTGTCGTCACTTCTTTCACGTACACCGGCCAATATTTGCTCTTCTTCTTGCGTCCTTCAAGCAAGTGCGCCTTGAGTTTTTCGGGAATGATGTCTGGGAAAATCCGGTGCATCCCCTCGCAGATGGCGTTGATGTTGTTGTAGAGCGCCGTGTCGCGGCGGTATTGGTCTCTGCGGCGGATGGCCGTGTCTTTCTCCGACGACATATAGTCGAGGCGCAATTCATATTCTGGCAGTGAGGCCGCCAGGATTTCGCCGTTGGCCGCCAAAATGTTTCCGCGCTTGGCATAGAGCGGGCGGCCGAGTTTAACTGGTATTTTCCCCATGGTCATCCAGCGTTCGCGTTCGACCGTCATGATATATACAGATTTGCATACGGCTGAAACGCCAGCAAGCGTCAGCATGAGCACCACGAGAAAATAGCGTGGCATGGTTTTTTTGCTTTGAAAGTTCATGTCTTTTTACCTCTAAAGTTTGGTTATTGCTTATGTTTTAATCCTCTTCAACGCTGTCGACAGGCAGATAATAGGAAGATTTCGTTGACGTGCGCAACGTGGTGTCGCTCAGGTTCTCTTCCACACTGCTGCGCATGGAATATTCCGTCAGTTCGCTGGAGATGGTGAGCGCCTTAAATTTGCGGTCGTTGAGCTGCTTGCTGAGGTCTTCGCGGCGGATTTCCTCGCGCTGGTAGGCATAGCGGTTGCTGATGTAGATGATGGCCAAAACGCAAAGCAGGATGAAATAGCCAATCTGGCGCCGAAAGCGCTTGCTGCCGAAGATGTCGCCGCCGAGCAGGCTGCGCAGCGAAATGTCGAAATCCTCGTCTTCGTCGGCGAAATGCCGGAAGGCGCGGCGTGCGCGTTCTTTCTTGTCTTCCTTCTTCCGCTTCTTCTTTTCTTTCCTCTCTGCGGCCTCGTCTTTGGCCTCATCTTCTTTGCCGTGTTTCGCTTTCTTACCCTTGGACGGCAGCGGCTCGTCGGCCTCGTCTATTTCGTCAGCCCTGTAAATCGGCTCGGCGAAAGCCGGTTTATCGTCCGTTTGCTCGTTGGCAGGCGAGCTCTCGGCATTTTCCTGTCCGCTGCCTTTCATGGCGCGTCTCAGCATCTCGTTGAAAGCCTCCCCACGGGAATTGTTGTTCGATTCGTCTTTCTTCATCTGTTCGTGTCTACTACTTTGATTTATTGTAATGGTAAGTAGGTGCCTGTATTGGATTGAAGCGGCGTTGATGCACCATTTCGCGCGTCACACCTTTTCGGCAATGCGGAGCTTTGCACTGCGGCTGCGGGGGTTTCTCTCCTGTTCCTCTGCCGTCGGCACAATCACCTTGTTATTGACAGGGCGCATGGGGCTCAAGCGGTTGCCAAAGAAATCCTGCTCCACCTTCCCCTCGATGTTTCCCGCCCGCATGAAGTTTTTGACCATACGATCTTCGAGCGAGTGGTAGGTAAGCACCGTTAGGCGTCCGCCGGGGCGTAACACGCGCAGTGCCGCTTCCAGCATTTCCTGCAGCGCGTCCATCTCGTGGTTCACCTCAATGCGCAGCGCCTGAAACACCTTTGCCATGTCCTTCTTCACCCTTTCGCGCCCCATGAGCGGTTTGACCACATTGATGAGTTGCTCAACGGTGTTGATGGTATCGGTTTGGCGTTTCTTGACAATGGCCGAAGCCAGACTGCGGCTGTTTTTCATTTCGCCGTAGAGGTAGAACAGTCGCGCCAGCGCTTCTTCGTCGTAGCGGTTCACCACGTCGGCGGCCGTCATTCCGCCGCGTTCATTCATGCGCATGTCGAGCGGCGCTTCAAAGCGGAAGGAAAAACCGCGCTCCTCATCGTCGAAATGATGGCTCGACACGCCGAGATCGGCCAGGATGCCGTCAACGTGTTCCACGTCGTAATAGCGCATCCAGTTGGTCAGAAATCGGAAATTGCTTCTCACGAATGTGAAGTTCTCCAGTCCTTCTGGCACATTCTTCTCTGCGTCGGCATCTTGGTCGAAACTGAAGAGATGGCCGCTACCAGAAAGTCGTGAGAGGATTTCGCGACTGTGTCCGCCGCCGCCGAAGGTGACGTCCACATAGGTTCCTCCTGGCTGTATGTTGAGTCCGTCCACCGTTTCCTTGAGCAATACGGGGACATGGTATACGGGTTCTGTCATAAAATCGTGTTCGGTTTTGTTTTGCAATGCTGTGGAAACGCGTGGCTGCCAATGCTGGAAAAGCACTCAAATGGTGCCGTTTTCCAGCGGAGAATCGCTGCCGTTTGCCAGTGAAAGGCCAGACATGACGGTGCTGGCGAAGGAGACGACAGCTCGTCTTGCAGCCTCTTTCGAGGTCCGCATTTTCCCACATGGAGGCGCTTCGGCATCGGTTTCTATCATGAAGCGGACCGACGGGCCGAAACAATTTTCAAAATTACATATTTTCACGCAGATTAACCCGCTTTGTCGCGAGATATTTTCTTGTCGTGGGAAAATTGTTTTTACAGACGTATCGCTTTCTCGGACGCATCTGCTCTCCCCTTGCACCAATTCTTTCCTGCCACGCCGCCAATCCTTCCCTAAAACTTTTCAGCGTACGCCGTCCCAGAGACGGACGTGTCTGCCCCCAGATGCGGGCGTATCTGGGAGCAGATGCGAGCGTGCCTCGTCCCAGATTCGGTTGCGTCTCGTCCCGCGTTCGCCGACGGGTAGAGGGACTTTGGCGCGAGAGACGGGGCAGGGCGCTTTGCTGGGGTGTGGGACATGAAAAAAAGGCAGGCGTCCAACACGATGTTGAACGCCTGCCATTTTATAGGGTGGGAAAATAAAAAGTTTTATTTCTTGTATTTATCCAAGCCGCCTTTGAGGAATTTAACGAAGTGGTCTACACTGGTGTCGAAAGTGTAGGCTGGAGCCAAAGGCTTGCCTTCGTTGTTGAGCGCCACGTAGAACGGCTGGGCATTGGCACCGAATTTGCTGCGTTGCAAATAGCTCCATTTGTCGCCAACAGTGCGCAAGCGCGTTTCCTCTCCGTTTTCCATCACGGTGATGGTCTCTGGCAGGCGTGTCTTGTCGTCGACATAGAGCGAAATGAGCACGTAGTCCTTCAAGAGCAGGTCGCGCACTTTGGCATCGTGCCAAACGGCCATTTCCATCTTTCGGCAGTTGACACAACCGTGACCAGTGAAGTCAACCAACACGGGGCGTCCCGTTTCGCGGGCATAGGCCATGCCAGCGTCGTAGTCGGTGAATTTGGCTTCAATCTTCACAGGGTCGAGGTTGAAGTCCTGGGTGCTCATCGGCGGAGCGAAGGCGCTGACCGCCTTGCAGGGAGCGCCCCAAAGTCCCGGCACCATGTAGATAGCGAACGAGAGCGAGCAGAGGGCAATGAAGAAGCGCGGCACGCTCACGTGGTTTTCGTCTTCGTCATCGTGCGGGAATTTGATTTTGCCCAAGAGATAGAAACCGAGGAGGGCGAAGATGGCAATCCAGAGGGCGAGGAACGTCTCGCGGTCGAGCAGGTGCCAGCCGTATGCCAAGTCGGCCACGGAGAGGAATTTCAAGGCGAAGGCGAGTTCAAGGAAACCCAATGTCACCTTCACCACATTGAGCCAACCGCCGCTCTTGGGCGCACTCTTGAGCCACGTCGGGAAGAGGGCGAAGAGGGTGAACGGCAACGCCAATGCGAGGGCGAAACCAAACATGCCGACAGTGGGGGCAAGGGCCGAACCGCCACTGGTGCTGACTTCAACGAGCAGGAAACCGATGATGGGGCCTGTGCATGAGAAACTCACCAATGAGAGCGTGAAGGCCATGAGGAAGATGCTCAGGAGGCCCGTGGTGCGCTCGGCTTTGCTGTCAACAGCCGAACCCCATGATGAGGGCAGCGTGATTTCAAAACCGCCGAAGAAGCTGGCGGCAAAGACGAGGAGCATCAGGAAGAAGAGGATGTTGAACACGGCGTTGGTGCTCAAATCGTTGAGGGCGTTGGCTCCGAAGATGGAGGTGATGATGAGGCCGAGCGCCACGTAGATCACGATGATGGAGATGCCGTAGATGATGGCGTCGCGGATGCCCTTGGAACGGTCTTTCGAACGTTTGAGAAAGAAGCTCACCGTCATCGGGATGATGGGCCATACGCAAGGCGTGCAGAGCGCAACAAGTCCGCCCAAGAATCCGAGTATGAAGATATACCACCAGGCCATCTGGGCCACGCTCGCTTCGTCGCCGCCCATGTCTTTCAGTTCCTTGACAACCGGCGTCCAAAGGCTTTTCAGAAGCGTGGAGTCAGTGGGCATGGTTGCCATTTCGGCGGAGACAGTCATGGTGTCGGCGGCCACTTGCGTGCCGTCTTCCGCTGTGGCTTCAACGGCGGGGACAGTCTCTGCGGCTGTCTTCTCGTCTTTCTTGGCCACCTCTGCCGATGGGCCGTCGGTGCCTTTCTTGCGCACTTCCTCCTTGCCCATGGTGCAGGCGCCGTTGCCGCAGGCCTGATAGTCGAGGTAAGCCTCGATGTTGTAATTCTTATCTGTCAGTTCCACGCGCTGCGTGAACTGGCATGAGCCGGCAAAAGAGCCCACGTTCATGTCAAACATTTCGTCGTGTTTAACCTTTTTGCCCGGTCCTTCCACCAGTGCGCCTTTGAGTTTGGCACCTTGGAGTTTGTCGACCTGGAAAGTGGTCGGCGTGGGGCCGCCTTCGTCCACGTGAGTGGAATAGACGTGCCAACCTGCGGGGATTTTACCCGTGAAGACAATGTCCAGTTCAGTGGGGCTAACCCTCTTATAGGACACGCTGAAGGTCACCTGTGCCACCATCGCCGTGATGCCCAGCACAAGGAGTGTGAGAGTGGAAAATAACTTTTTCATGGGGTATAAAACCTGTTTCTTTATTTTAGTTGACGCAAAGTTAACGGAAAAGCATGGAATATAGCCCCGCCAATAGTTTTTTTTAAATGTAAAAGCCAACGACGTGCTTGGTTTATCATGATAATGTCCCAATTAATTTTTATATTTGTGGGCAGAATGCGCCCTTTGGCGCAGAAAGGCCAGCGTGGTGCCGCCGAAAACGCCTGGCGTTCGGGTTGCCCGCTGGCGATGCCTTGCTAATGCATGCTAATCTATCAATCACAAAAACAATATGAGAATCTTATCTATCTTTGCGGCCTTCCTGGCCAGCACACTGATTGCCAGTGCACAGACTTGCCTGTTCCACACGGGCGACAGCACGGGCTATCCTTATCGCATTCCGGCCATCGCGAAGGCCAAAAACGGACAACTTATCGCGCTCAGCGATTTGCGCCCCTGCGGTGGCGACATCGGTTATGGTCGCGTTGACATCCTCAGCCGTGTCAGTGCCGACAACGGTGCCTCATGGAGCGAGGCTGTTCCTGTGTTGCAGGGCAGCGGAAAGGGCGCTGACGCTGGATATGGCGACGCTTGCCTCGTGGCCGACCGCGACCGCAACGAACTTCTTCTGGTCTGTGTGAGCGGCGACGTGCCCTATTGGCAATCATCGCCTGAGCACCGCCAGCGCATTGTGGCCACTCATGCTCGTTACAACAAGAAGAACGGCAAATGGGAGTGGTCGCCGCTGCCGCCATACGACCTTACCAAACAGGTGTATGAAGATATCTTCGATGGCCGCATCCGTGGACTTTTCATGGGGTCGGGCCGCATCTGCCAAAGCCGCATGGTGAAGGTGGGAAAATATTACCGCCTCTATGGTGCGCTCTGCACCCATCGTGGTAATTTCGTGATCTATTCCGATGATTTCGGCCGCACGTGGAACGCCCTTGGTAGCGCTGAAGTGTCGTGCGCCCCGTCGGGCGACGAACCGAAGTGTGAAGAACTTCCCGACGGCAGTGTCCTCCTCAGTTCGCGTCGCAGCGGAGGCCGTTTCTTCAACGTGTTCCGTTACACCGACACCGCCAAGGCCAAAGGCGTTTGGGGACAGCCTGCCGACACCCGTTTCGCTCCTGGCGGCATCAAAAACGAGTCGGGTGCTTGCAACGGCGAAATCCTCATCGTTCCTTGCCATCGTGCCGACGGCAAAACCACCACATTGGCCCTCCAAAGTCTGCCGGCAGGCCCCGGACGCAGCAACGTGACCATCTATTGGAAGGAACTCGTTGCCGCCGCCGACTACAATACACCGTTGCGCTTCGCCTCCAATTGGCAGGGAGCCTTCCGTGTTACGTCCTTAGGCTCTGCCTATTCAACGATGGTGCAGCAGGCCGACGGTCGTATCGCGTTTTTCTACGAGGAGGAACCGCAATATTACCAAATGATTTACAAAGCCATTGACCTTTCTGAGATAACAGGCGGAAAGTTTGTGAAATAAAAACGCTTGAGAAAAGACGCTTTTCCCTCGCCTGTCAATGGGGGTGAATATGGCTGACTTAAAAGGGGGTGTCCTGAAATGGTTTGACATGACGGGGCGCGAAATATAGCCCCCTCTAAATCCTTAATCAAATAAGTATATTATGGCAAATTACATCAGATTTGACTGGGCCATGAAGCGTTTGCTCCGCAACAAGGCAAATCATGCCGTGTTGGAGGGCTTGATGTGTTCTCTCTTGAATGAGAAATTCACCATCAAACGTTTTTTGGAGAGCGAAGCCAACCAGTATACAGAGAACGACAAGTTTAATCGTGTGGATATTCTCGCTGAGAGCGAGAAAGGCGAACTGACAATTTTCGAAATCCAAAACACGCACGAGCTGAGTTACTTCCACCGCATCCTCTACGGTGTCTCAAAGGTGATAACCGACTATATAGACCTTGGCGACGACTACGACAAGGTGAGGAAGGTCTATTCCATCAACATTGTCTATTTCTCCCTCGGTCAGGCCAAGGATTATGTGTATCATGGCAAGACCGTGTTTAGCGGTTTGCATGAACCACACGACATTTTGAAGTTGTCGCGCCGCCAGTGTGAGGTCTTTTTCGGTGATGAAGCCGAAAAGGCAGAGACCGTGAAACGTGAGGCCGGCGACATATTCCCAGAATATTATCTCCTGTGTGTGGATAACTTCGATAAGTTGGCGGTAAACAATCTCGACGAGTGGATTGCTTTCTTGAAAACGGGAGAAATCAATGACGGCGACAAGGCTCCTGGCCTCGCCATAGCTCGCAAATGCCTGGACGTTGACAAACTCTCGGTTGAAGAGCACAAGGACTATCTCAAACACATGGAAAACTTGCGCTATCAGCGTAGCGTGATTATGACGGGATATGACGATGGTCTGCAAGATGGTCGCGCGGAAGGTCGCGCGGAAGGCCGCGCGGAAGGCCGCGCGGAAGGCGAAAATATGCAGAAAATCAAGATGGCTGAAATGATGCTTGAGGATGGTGAATCTGTTGAAAAGGTGATGCGCTATACCGGCTTCACAAGAGAACAGGTGGAAAGCCTGAAGAAATGAAGATGAGCCGTTTCGGCCATCAGCTATAACAATGCCCAGCAAGCCGTCGGGACGGTTTTGCTGGGCATTGTGTTTTCTTATGTAGCTTTGTAGTCTTCGGTTTAGCCGAAATTTTGCGGGGCACAAGTAGGGGTACGGGAATTGGATGATATAAGAAATAAGAAACAGGAGGCAGACGCTTTTTGATGGGCGTTTACCTCCTGTTATTTGTATAAAAAACTGACGGCTAAAGGGCTTATTTCTTGTCGGCGCCAGTTTTAACCTTCAATACTTCAACCTTGAAAATCAAAGTGGCGTAGGGCGGGATGGCCTGGTTGCCGCGTTCGCCGTATGCCAAGTTGTAAGGAATGGTGAGTTCGTAGATAGAACCTTCTGGCATCATCTTCAAGGCCTCTGTCCAGCCTTTGATGACTTGGTTGGGGCGGAAAGTGGCAGGCTGGTTGCGTGTGTATGAAGAATCGAAGACAGTGCCGTCGATGAGTTTGCCTTCATAGTGAACCTCAACCTCTGTGGTGTCGGTGGCAACGGCGCCAGTGCCCTGCTTAAGCACCTTATACTGCAAACCGCTGGCTGTGACCTTCACGTCCTTGTTTTTGGCGTTCTTGACGAGATAGGCCGCGTTTTCAGTGCGCATCACCTGCTCTCTGTATTTGAACTGCTTTTCGGCCACCTTCATGGCAGAGTCGGCGCTCATGGCGGCTTTACCCGTCAAACCGTCGGAAAGGCCCTTCGTGTAGAGGGCCAAGTCGGTGTAGACAGTGTCCTTAGAGCCTGTTGCGCTTTGGTTGAGGGAAGAAATCACCTGGAGTTTGTTCATCTTGGCGATGCGCAAACCGGCAGCGTAGGCTTCTTTCTGCTTGATTTCTTCATCGTTCAGTGTGCTGGCTTCCATCATGGCTTTGGCAGCAAATGCGATGTAGGCGCTGTCAACGCCTTCGCGCTGAAGGAGGAAAGACTTGAGCGATTCGCTCTGTCCGACGCCCATAGCATAGCTGAAAGTGGCAGCATCCACCGGTGTAAGTTTCTTTTCAACGGCTGCTTTGGCGGCTTTTTTCTTTGGTTTCTTTGCCGTGGCGGTCAGTGTGGTAGCAGCCAGGGCAATCAAGAGGATTGATTTCAGTTTCATGTTTGGTGTGATAAGTTGTGAACTCTTTTCCAGCCTGTGTGTCGGGCTGGGTGGTTCGGATTTTCAACGAAAGTCATGTCGGAGAATCAGTTCCGACATGACTTTCTGTGTTATGTGGCGCAGTGCCTACTTACTGCTGCGGTGTGTTTTCGATGCTGACAACGGTGAGGGTGAACACCAAGGCAGAGAAAGGTTTGATAGCCCCCGTGCTCTGTTCGTTGTAGCCCTGGTTGTAAGGGATGTAGAGTTCCCAAGTAGAACCGACCGGCATGGCCTTCAAGGCAGCGTCGAAGCCAGGGATGGTCTGTCCAACCATCATCTGGATGGTCTGTCCGTCGGGACCCGGATGCTTGGAAGAAGCGTCGAAGACGGTGCCATCGGCCAAGCGGCCTTCGTAAGTCACGTTAACGATCTGGCCTTCCTTGGCAACTTCGCCAGTGCCAGCCTTTTTAACCACGTAGAGCGTACCTCCAGGAAGTTTCTGTACGCCTGCTTCCTTGGCTTTAGCGGCGATGAAGTCGTCGGAAGCCTTTTTGTCGGCAGCATATCTCTCAGAGAGGGCGGCAGCGCTCATGGTGCGGATGCGAGCCTCGAGGTCGCGTGAAGCAGCCTGCTTGTCGATGAGTTCACCGTTGATTTTAAGTGCTGTTTTCTTACCGTAGATACCATCGTTGAAGCCAGCGACGAAATCCTTTGTGCTGAGGTGTTTCGTTGAGTCGCCAGCGAACACCATGCCTTCGACTTGCTTGATGTTGGCACTCATCTGAGCACCTACCTGCAAACCGGCCAAATAGGCAGCCTTTTTCTTGTCGGTGGCAGCTTCGAGACCTTCGTTGAAGCCCTTCATAAATTCCTTGATATAGGTGGAATCGCTACCAGTGCGTGGGTCGGCGAGATACATTTTCAACTGTTCTTCATCAACCGAGTTGGCCATACCAAGTTCGTAGCTCAAAGTGTCGGCGCTGGTTTTCAACCCTGGTTTCGGAGCACCATTGTTGCAGGCGCTCATCATTGTCATGGCGGCAACGACTGTTGCCATGAAAATCTTTTTCATATTCTATGTTTTTTATATTCTTGTGATTGGGCGAGGAGAACAAACAGCAGGGTGTGTCTCTCCCGCGGTTAAAGCCCTTTTGATGGAAAGCGTCCTTTTAAAGGTAAAGGAAAGGACCTCTTGGTTAAAGCACTTTGATGAGTTCCACATCAAATACGAGTGCGGCATAGGGCGGAATGCTCTGTCCGGCACCGCGTTCGCCGTAGGCCAGGTTGTAAGGGATGAAGAAACGATATTTTGCACCTTCACCCATGAGCTGAACGCCTTCTGTCCATCCGGCAATCACGCCGTTGAGCGGGAAAGTGGCAGGTTCGCCGCGGCGGTAAGAAGAGTCGAAGACAGTGCCGTCGATGAGCGTGCCTTCGTAGTGACACTGCACGTTGTCGGTTGCTCCTGGTTTGCGTCCTTCACCTTCGCGAAGAACGGTGTATTGCAGTCCGCTTGGCAAAACAACGACGTTGTCCTTCTTGGCATTCTCTTCCAGGAACTTCTCGCCGGCAGCACGCAAGGCCTTGCCTTGTTCTTCTTGCTGTTGCTGGATGAAGGTGCTGACGATTTGTTGAGCCTCAGCATCGTTGATGTTGGTGTTCTTGCCTTCGAGAACGTCTGACACGGCGGCTGCAAAGTCTGCTGCGTTGAGGCTGGTCACGTTCATGCTTTTCAAGTTATGGCCGATGACCATACCGAGCGCGTAGCTTAGTTTCTCCATGATTTGTATGTATGATTATTAGTATATTATTTTTCTGTGCCACAAAATTACAACAAATATTTAAGGCGTGTTCTATAGATATGATAAAAAATGCTGAAAGCAGGCTGCCCTTGGGTGGCGGTAGGTGGGGAAACTGCCCTTTAAGTGTGGACGGACAGTAAAAAAAGGCCTGCCCGACAATGCGGACAGGCCCTTTGGTGGGTTGCAGAGGCGTTATGCCTTCTTTTCTTTTTCCTTTATCAACTATTCCTTCATCGAGGCGGGGAGCATGGTCACCGTGATGCAGTTTTTCTTTCCGATGATGACTTCTTTGGCGAACTTCTGGATTTCGGCAGAAGTGAGGGTCTTGTAGGCTTCTTCGTAGCCCTCAACATCGTTGTTGTTCCAGCGGATATAGTTGGTGATATTGCCTTCCCAGTAGGCGTTTTCCTTCTGATTGTCGGCAAACGTCTTGAGTTCGTATTTCACGACCTTCTCGATTTCCTCAGCCGTCACGCCCTTCTCAGCGATGTCGTTGATGCCCTGGTCCATAAGCAAGAGGGCGGAATCCATCTGTGCTGGTTTCACGGGGCAGAACACCTGGACGGCGTATTCGTCGCGCAAATCATGTGAGACGCTGGCAGCTGCGCCAACGCTGTAGGCGAGGCCGCCCTCTTCGCGGATGCTCTTGAGATAGCGCTGCGTCAGAATCTGTCCCAAGGCGTTGGCAACGGCAGCCGTTTTCAGAGAATAAGGCGTTTCGCCCATGTAGAAGCGTGCGATGGTGGCTTTTGGCGTTTCCATGGCGCGTACAAAGCGGTTGTTGATGATGCCTTTTGCCGGACGGATGTTGAGGTCGGTGATGCTCTCGCGCTTCTTGACAGCCTTCAAAGGAGCGATGTACTGTTCAACGTAAGAGCGAAGCGTGTCGACGTTGAAATTGCCGGTGAAGACAAAGTCGAAGTCGCCAGCAGCATTGAAGCGCTCGCTATAGATGCGGCGGAGTTCATCGTAGTTCACCTTGTCGAGGTCGGCCACGTGGAGGTTTGTTTGACGTGCATTGTGGTCGTAGAGCGTGGCGAAGATAGAGTCGCGGAACGCCGTTTCGGGCACTTTCTCCTGGTTGGCCAACGTGGTGCGGAGCGCAGTCATGAGGCTGTTGTAAGCATCGGCGTCGTTTGCCGGCGTCTGGAAGCGGAGGTAAATCAGTTCAAAGAGCGTGCGGAGGTCCTTCGGCGTAGAAGAACCGCTGAGGCCTTCAGAGTAGGCGCTGAGCGAAGCGTTGACAGAAGCCTGCTTTCCGGCGAGCTTCTTCTGCAATTCGGTGGCGTTGAAATTGCCGAGACCTGTGCTCTGGAATACCATATTGAAGAGTTTCGAGTTGGCGATGTCCTTGTCAGCAAGTTTGTTGCTGCCGCCCCAACTGAAAGCCTTGACGTTGACTTCCGACTCGTTGAAATCCGTTTGGCGATAGAATACGCGTGCGCCGTTTTTCAGCGTCCAGCACTTATAGCCAAAGAGACTTTCTTCTTCCTTCTTGATTTTTCCCTTTTTGGGGAGAACTGGTACGAGCGGCTCCTGCTTAACGTTGTCAACATAAGCCTCCAACTTGGCTTCCTTGGCCGCTTTCACGGCAGCCTTGAAGTCGTCGGTTGTTGGCACGCTGATGCCCTCTTTGTCGGGATACATGGCGAGGAACACAAAGTTGGAATCCGTTGAGGCCACAAATTCCTTGAGCGTGGCAGAGAACGATTCGGCTGGGAGTTGCTGTTGGAGCATCTTATAGAGGTTGAACTCCGTTTCGATGTCGCAGGCAGGCATGTTTTCGAGGAAGTTGCGCACGTATTTAGGAATGTAGTAGCTGTTCTGCTGCTTGTTGCGGTTGTTGTAGGCCGCTTCGGCGGCAGAGTAGATTTCCTCCTTGGCGCGTTGGATTTCCGTGCCAGTCAGTCCGAACTGCGCGGCGCGTTCCAGTTCCTCCATTGCAGTTTGTACAGCCTTCACGTCCTGTCCTGGTTTCGGCAGTACGATGAGCGAAAATGCCCCCATCGTTTTGCTCACGATGTAGTTGCCGTTTTCAACCATTGCTGTTGCAAACGGACAGTCGGCCTTCTGCGTGAGTTCGGCCAGACGTGCGTTGACAACGCTGGCAATGACGCTTGAGATATAGTCGTAGCCGAGGCGGGCCATAGTGTTGTTGAGCTCCGTCGGGATGGCGTCGTGCTTAAACATGATGTTGACAACAGCCGTGCTCTGCTCCTTGTCTTTGTCAACGACATAGATGGCCTGCGGCGTGTTGGGCACAGAATAGTGCTCATATTTCGCTGCATTCTCTGGCATCTTGATGGGCGAGAAGAGTTTCTTGATTTTCTCCACGACTTCATCGGCGTTGATGTCGCCCACGATGATGATGCCCTGGAGGTCTGGGCGATACCACTTCTCATAGTAGTCGCGCAGTTCCTGCGGTTTGAAGTTGTCAACCACTTCCATCGTTCCGATAGGGAAGCGGTAGGCATAGCGAGAGCCCGGATAGAGCGTCGGCAGGTTGCGTTCGAAGATGCGCATTGAGGCCGAAGAGCGGAGGCGCCATTCTTCGTGGATTACGCCGCGTTCCTTGTCGATTTCAGACGGGGCGAGCGTCAAGCCATCGGCCCAGTCGCGCAAGATGAGCAGGCAGGAGTCGACATTGCTCGGTGTGACAGGCACATTGTCGATGTTATAGACCGTTTCGTCGGTCGACGTATAGGCGTTGAGGTCCTGTCCGAACATCACGCCGATGTTCTCGCAATATTTCGTCAGCGTGTTGCCGGGGAAATGGTCCGTTCCGTTGAAGCACATGTGCTCCAAAAAGTGTGCCAGGCCGCGCTGGTTGTCTTCTTCCTGCACCGAGCCCACTTTCTGGGCGATGTAGAAATTGGCACGGTTGGCTGGTAAGGCATTGTGGCGTACATAGTACGTCAGACCGTTAGGCAGTTTGCCGATGCGCACAGCGGTGTCGGCAGGCAACTGCGGCACGCTCATTTGCGCGGCTGCTGGCAGCGTGACGAGCGCCACGAGGCACAGCAGGAGAAATTTGAACTTTTTCATTATAGTTGGTTGTTAATGCGAGGGTAATGCGTAGCTCCCCTCATGTTGTCTTTTCGTTGGGCAGGCGGGCCAGGAAGCAGGCATGGCCTTAGTCTTTCTTGTTGAAGAAGTCCTGCGGGTTTATCTTCGAGATATTGTCGCGCATGGCCGTGTCGCCCTTGAGGTTTTCAAGGCGGTAATAGTCCATGAAGCCCATGTGTCCTTCTTTCAGTGCCTGTGCCAATGCCTTTGGCACTTCCGCTTCGGCCTGAATCACTTCAGCGCGTGCTTCCTGGGCGCGTGCTTTCATTTCCTGCTCCAAGGCCACCGCCATAGCGCGGCGTTCCTCAGCCTTGGCCTGTGCGATGTTTTTGTCAGCGTTGGCCTGGTCCATCTGGAGCGTTGCGCCGATGTTCTTGCCCACGTCGATGTCGGCAATGTCGATGGAGAGAATTTCGTAGGCCGTGCCAGCGTCAAGTCCCTTGCGTAGCACGAGTTTGCTGATGCTGTCGGGGTTTTCGAGCACTTCCTCGTGTGATTCGGCCGAACCGATGCTCGACACGATGCCTTCGCCAACGCGTGCCAGAATGGTGTCTTCTCCAGCGCCGCCCACCAATTGGTGGATGTTGGCGCGTACCGTCACACGGGCCTTGGCGATGAGCTGGATGCCGTTTTTGGCCACGGCGGCCACGGGCGGTGTGTCAATCACTTTGGGGTTGACCGACGTTTGGACGGCTTCAAACACGTCGCGTCCCGCCAAGTCAATGGCAGTGGCCTTTTCAAAAGAGAGGTCGATATTGGCTTTCGAGGCCGAGACAAGGGCGTGTACCACGCGTTGCACGTGTCCGCCAGTCATGTAATGCGCTTCGAGATTGTCGCGTGTGATGGAGCTGAGTCCGGCTTTGTGGGCCTCGATGAGGCTCGGCACGATGACGCTGGGCGGCACATTACGGATGCGCATCAGAAACAGTTGTATCAGTGAAATCCTGACGCCAGAAACTTTGGCCGACAGCCAGAGGAAGAACGGCACGTAGTGGAAAAACACGGTGAGCACCACGATGACGCCGATGGCGATGATTACGGGGAAATAAGCTGGATCCATGGTTTTGAAAGTTAAAGGGTTGATATTTTGTTTATTAGAAATTCATGAGAAACCATCATTCAACGTTCTCTCCGCTTTGACAGCAATCAACGATGGCTTGCGCCTTGAGCGCGATGTGGTGTCGGAGCGAATCGGGCGAAACAATGCGTATGTCGGCGCCGAGGGTAAGCAACGTGCCGATGAAATCGGGAGTGATGGCGATGTCGTAATGGAAGAACGATTCGCCGTTGCTCATCAGTTCCTCGCGTTGCGAAGAGTGGAGCGGGCGGTTTCTGAAATAAGCCAGCAGACGTGGCGTGAGCGGTTGCAGCGTGACGCGTTCCGCCTGCAAATGCGTTCCAGCAAACGCCCCGAAACTCGTTGCAAACCAATGGCTCGCGTTGAGGTCCGACGGTCGGCGGAAGGTGGTGTGGAGCGGCGTCAGTTGCGTGATGCGGTCGATGGCGAAGTTGCGTATTTCGCGGTGTCGACTGCTTTTAGCCACCACATAGCAGTGTCCGCGGATGCGGCGTATGAAATAGGGCGAGAGTGTGGTGGTGTACGGCTTTTTGTCGAGCGGTGCGTAGACCGCTTCCACGTGTTTGTTGTTGGCCACGGCGTCAGCCAGCGGCGTGAGCCATTCTTCGCCTGCCTCCCTTTCCTTTTGGGCGTTTATCTCGTTGTCTTCGTCCAGCAGTTGTCGCAGGAGCGCCTCGCTGTCGGGAGCCTCCGTCATCAGTCGGTAGCGTCCGCTGTGGCATTCGATGTGCATGCCGAAGCGTGTTTCGAGATAGCCGCGGTTATCGTAGAAAGTGCTGGTGGCCATGGGGCGTCCGTGGTCGTCCTCTTCAGCCCAGGCATTGAGGATTTCCTGTTTTGTGAGCCCTTCTTTGTGGCGGTACAGAAGTCTTGCCAGCCAGATGCTTTTGTTCATATAATGCGTCGTGAAAGTCAGACATGATTCTGTTTTATTTAAACTCCCTCTTCCCGCTTGCGATGCGCAGTCGGTTGGCCACCGCTCCGAAGATGCGGCTCCATTGTCCGTGTCGCAGGTTGATGAAGAGTTCTTCCAGGCTGCGTCCCGCTTTGACCCACGGATGGCGCCAAGCCATCGTGCGGTAAACGCGTTTCCGGTAGGCCACGTGGTCAACGATGTATTCCGGATGGTGGAGCGGTAAACAGAGGTCGAGGCGTTTCATCGTGAAGATGCGGCGGTAGCCCCGTGGGAGCGTGGCAACACTTCCTGCGAAGTGCGTCGACTCGTTGGCCACCCCGATATTGTTCACCATGTTGACCGCCGGCATGATGCTGAGTTGCGATTGCAGGAGCAGTTGCGCATGGAAAATCGTTTCAAAGAACGCCTTTCCCTGTGCCTTATGTGCTCGGCACATTGGCAGGAAATCCTTTCGCAGACGTCGTTCGCGCGTGAGCGCTTCCAGTTTCGCCACAGCCTCCGGCGAATTGAGGAAGGCATAGTCGTCGCGTCGTTTGCTGATGACGCGGCTCCACGAGGCCCATCCCCAGATGCTGAAATTGGTGGTGAAGAAATAACTGTCGGTGCCGATGTCGGGCGTTTTCTCGTCAATGTTAAATCCCGCAATCATGCCAATGCGCTCGTCGTTTTCGTAGCGGTCGAGCATTTCCTTGCAGAAGGGAAAAAACGAGGGCGAAGGCACCACGTCGTCTTCCAGAACGATACATTTGTCGGTGAGCGAGAAAGCCCATTGCTGCGACATGAAGCCAGAGGGGTCGCAACCATAATTCTTTTCCTGGTAGAGACGGTGGACCTCACAGGGCCAGTCAATGTTTTCAACCACGCGTCGGCATGCCTCGATGCCGGGCATATCGCGTTCACCCCGCGGGCCGTCTTGATAGAGAAAGAGGCGTGCGGGTTGTGCCTGCCGAACCGCTTCAAACACCTGCTGGAGCGAGTCGGCGCGGTTGAAGAAAAGCATGAGAACGGAAACGTCGGTCATAGTTTAATCAACTTATCAGAATTATCAAGCCCGCCCTATAAACTAATATTGAACACCTAACCATGAGGTGGCGGCTTTATAGTTTCAAGTCTTCGAGATAGAACACGGCGTGGCCTTTCCGCTTGTCTTCCGGTGGCAACTGCATATAGTCGCGGTAGAGGTCCGTTAGGTAAGCGTCGGGGTTGGCTGGGCCGAGAAACTTCTCCCCTTCAAAATCAATTTCTTTGACGGGGAAGATACTGTCGCGGCGGTGCATGATGCCGTATCCGTTGTTGTTGAGCGTATTAGAATAAAACTCGTCTTTGCGCTTGAAGAGTCCTCCCACACACCATTGTGTTTTACACCAGAAGCGCTTCAGACCGAAATAAAACAATTCGGCGCAGGCCCGCCAGGAATAGCAGTGTTGCGCTTGCAGGATGGCGTTGGCGCGGCAGTAGCCCTTCGTGACGCGCTTCACGAATTTGCGTGAGAACGAGGGGTAGGGCATCATGGGGAAGATGTCAACGTAGAGCCCCTTGTTGTACGGGCGTGTGAAATCGTCGGCAAATTCCACGATGAAACTGTTGAGGTCTCTCACCTTATAGATGGGCAGTCGCACCGAAGGATCCGTCTTTGGCGTCTGTATCATCAGATGTGGCGGGAGTTCCTTGCGTGCCGCGTTGATGAAGCGCGGGATGTCTTCAAGGCGCATGGCGATGTCAATGTCGTCGTCCCACGGGATAAAGCCGCCGTGGCGCACTGCGCCGAGCGCCGTGCCTCCGTCAAGCCAGTAGTCGATTTTGTGGCGCAGGCAGAGCCGGTGGATTTCACGCAGGATGTCCACCTGCTTGAGCTGTATGGCGCGGCGGTGGCGTTCGAGATATTCGTTGAGGTTGTCTTGGCTTTGCATATCGTGCAATTCTCCTTAGAAGGTGTAGGGAACGCAGGCGCGTTATTGTTTGTTCTTTCGTTTTACGTCAATGACCTGCCCCGTATAGTCCGACAGCAGGGAGCGTACCGTGGCAGCCGCCACGTCTTCAGAGCGCAGGAGCGTGTCGTCGGGCTCCACGCCGAAGTTTTGCACGCGCATGGGCGTTTTTGTGCGTTCCGGGTTGATGCAGTTGACAGCGATGCCCGCCGGTTCCCATTCCTGGGCAACGGCTTGCACGAAATTGACGATGGCCGCTTTGGTCGACGAATAGATACTATAGAAAGCGCGGCCTCGTGTGTAGCTGCTTGAGGTGAAGAGCACCAGTTTGCCGTGTGTCTCCTTGAGATAAGGATAGGCAGAGATGGCCACGTTGACCGTTCCCATATAATTCGTTGTGACGGCCTTTTGGATGGTTTCATATTTCATGGTGCAGAGCGGTTCCTTGTTGAGGATGCCCGCCGTGTTGACCACGAAGTCGATGCGTCCCTCCTTCTGGGCCACTTCCGAAAGCGCCTTCACCACGTCGTCGAGGTTGCCCACGTCGGTGTGCGTTGTTCCGCGCGAGAAACTGTGGACGTGTGCCCCGGCTTCTCGCAACTGGTTGGCCGTGTCGAGGCCGATGCCGTATGACCCGCCGAAAACAACTGCCACCTTTCCTTTCAGCGTCTCCTGCGTGCCCTCCGTCTGTTCGGGCAGTTCGCTCTTGCGCAGCTGGAAGAATTTGTCGAGCAGATAGGTGTCTTCCTTATAGGTAAGTTTCATGTTGCTCTCCTCTCCGGCCACGAGATGCACCGGCACCTCCGGCAGGTATTTCACCACCACGCCGCAGTCGTCCGTCACCTTGAAATTCGGGTCTTGCAGGGCGTGGTCGTAGGCGCGTTCGATGACATCGCGGCGGAAAGCCTGCGGTGTCTGTCCGCGTTGAAGGCGTGAGCGGTCGGGGATGGCGGCGATGTGGTCGCCTTCAGCCTCGATGATGGTGTCGACGGCGGGGAGCGTCACGTCGATGGCCTCATACGTCTGGAGAGCTTCGCAGACATCATCGATGATGCGTTGCGACACCAACGGGCGCACAGCGTCGTGAAACACGAGGTTGACGTCGCGTCCAGAGTAAGCCCGGATGGCCGAGAGGCTTGAGTCGTAGCGTTCCTTGCCACCCTTGAGAATCTTCTTCACCTTCTTCCATCCGTTTCGGAGCACGATATTCTCGATGTCGGAAACATAGAAGGGGTTGGAAACGATGGCAATCTCCTCAATGTGTGGATTCTTTTCGAAGGTGTCAACGGTGTGTTCGATGACCATTTTTCCGGCCACTTTAAAAAACTGCTTTGGGGTGCTGAGGCCCAGTCGGCTGCCTACGCCGCCGGCCAGGATTATGGCGATGTTACTGCGCATATCTTTTGCTTTGCTGTTTTGTTTTTTGTGAACGCGCCAGATGCAGGTGTTTTGATTCAGTTGTCCTTTTCTGTGGCGTGTGAGCAAAGGTAGTAATTTTTAGTTAAGAAAGGGGGTGGATGAGGTCTAAAAGTGCTTGCGGAGATTCATTTCTTCGTATAGAATCGTGTTTTTGCTTGTGCAGCGGCAGACTTTTGGGCAAAAAAAATGGGATACCTCTGTATCCCAACCTTGTTAACCTTAAATCTAATACTATGAAAAACACATTGCAAAGATACGATGGATGCTTTTTATATGCAAGCGATTTACAAGAAAAAATATCAGAATGCTATGAGTTTAACTTGAATTATAATTTCGTGAAAGTTTTATCTTGCAAAAACGGCTTTTTGTTAGTTGAAGACGTAGAGCGTGAAGACGATGACACGCTCTTGAGACACCCGCAAAAACCGATGGCAGGAAACAGGGCGCGGAGTCTCGAATAGGTATTCGGCAAATGCGCAGCGAACCAGACCGCCCCTTCGGAAACCATCTCTTTTTCTCAGGGCGTGCAAACTCGGCGAAGCTCGTTTCCCCTGTTTTGCCCCTGCACCAATCCGCGCAAAGGTCTTTCTTCTTCCCATGAAAACAAGTCTCCATCCCGCATTCTTTTCCTGGGATGCTTGAAAAGTTATCGATTTGTGGCCGAAGGTAGCGTTACCTTCGGCCGCGGGTAGTGCTACCCTCGGCCGCGAGTAGTGCGACCTTCGGCCGCGAATCGATAATAGGTCATAGGGAACGGGGAAAATCCGCCAGGCGTGGCCCAGGGTGTTCAAACTCTTGAAAAATTCTGCACGATTTTTGACCCAATAGCAAGTGGCGAAGCAAAGCGCACATGATAAACGAACAAAGCACGAACAGGAGCGCTCTGAAAGGTAGGGAGTTCAAAATCCATGAAAAAACTCTGCACGGTTTTTGACCAAGTAGCATGGCGCTTGCGGTGCAGCGACAAGAGGCGCTACGCGAACATTCGGCGAAGGCCAGAGACGAAGCACTGTAGCTCACTTTGCTTGCAAAGTGAGGGGGGGCGAATATTGTGGCGACAAACACGGCTAAAAATCCAACGAAGATATGCCCTAAAGCGCTGGCTATATTCGCTACGTGTTCGTGGCCCTCACTT
>UQCW01000033.1 GCA_900539625.1 uncultured Prevotella sp. | reverse complement strand
ACGGTTGAAAACCTTTCTCCTAACTTGGTAGTCAAACGCATCAATACTATAGGCAAAAAATGCGTAGGATTTTGAAGTAATTTTGAACACCCTACCTACAAGGAGGTCGTCGATGTCGCTAATGGATTATATGATTGGAAAATTGAACGTGGACGAGGAGGAATTTTTCTGTAAATTACGACAAATTCTCTCCCTGCAATGAGATTAATCGCTTTTTTAGAATTTTGCAAACTGCTACAATGATTTGTTATATGCGTCCACAACGATTTTCAATAACTCCATAGAGTTTCCTATTGATTCATATGCATTATCAATTACATTATAACTTGCCTTTAACGTATTCATTTCACTTTCGGAAAAAGGATACGTTATAACTTTGAGGACGAAAAACGTTTTCTTAGCTTCAATGAGTTCAGAAATTGATTGTTTTCTCTCCTGACATGATTTATAATATCGTTGATATGCATAACCTAATTGGGAATTAAAATTCCTATTATAAAGGTTTAACTGAATTTCAAGCGATTTTAGATCTATTGCGTTTGAAAACAATGTCATATCGGAATTAAGTGTGCTTAATTCGTAAGTTAATTTTAGATACGACAATTCATGCTCAAGAGAATCAACTCTCTGAACAAGTGTTTGCATTTTCTCTTGTGAATTTTGAGATTGTGCATTGACAGAAAAAATAGAAAGCATCAATACAAGAAGAGAGTGTAAAAGAATTTTCTTCATTTTATATTTAATAGTTTAGTAGTTAATAATTTAAATTCCTCAATGGATATTTTCCCTATAGAAACAAACCATTCAAGATAAGCTGTATCATCTTTTATATCACCGAATTTCTTTCCTTTGTATTTTCCAAAGTCAATTATCTTTTCTGTTATAGGCACATTCGAAGGGCTTTCCACATTAGGGTACAATTGTTTAAGCTCTTCAAAATCAATTTTGAAAAATCTATCAGTTGTTTCTAACCAATGAAGATATTGATAATCTATTTTGTAAATCTCACTGAAAGATTTTCCTTTATATTTTCCAAACATAAGAATATCTTTTGCCTTATGAATTGGAAATATATCGTCAAGTGACACTCCTGGAATATCTATCAAAACCCACTCGCCACATCCAGCACAGGGAATTTCCTCATCTTTGATATTTGGATAGCACTCCTGCCTATAACTATCATCCGGCTTACCATCCACAAAGCACTTTCCATAAGCCTTGCCGTATTTACCACGTGGTTTTACGGTTTCAACTAAAAAAGTTCTATCCCGATTTGGGTCTATACGCCTTTCTTCGCTTGACACCCGTGCCAGCCCTAACTCACACCGCTTTACCAAGAACGGAGTTCGTTTGCCTATATTGTAATAAATGTTGAATATATTATCGTGAGGATACATAATCAATTTTTAGTATATACCATTTTTTCTTATCTCCATTAACCAGACGCTGTATTCTTTTGACTTAAATAATGTAAGCTGAATTAATGCATTTCCTTTTCCTACTTGAATAGTACCATCTGAAAATGCATAGAGGTATGACTTTGAAAAACGCTTACTATACAGTTTTTTCCCTGTTTTAGCATCTTTGACAATTATCTTAACGCCTTCTGTGAATAAGTCTCCTAAATCTGCTGACCTTAACTCAACAATAACGTCTTGATAGGTTTCTTTTTCTATTTTGGCTACAGCCACTTCTCTATCCAATTTTACTCCAAAGGTGGGTATAGCACTTTCACTTTGTGCAAAAGATACGATGGCATAAAAGAATACCCAAAAGATAATAATGACTTTTTTCATATACTTGTTATTTTAAATTTCCATCTATGTAATGCTCTAAAACCACGAAGCGTGGCACTGACAATAACCATGTCTTAAAGTGCAGGCCCTGAGAAAACCTTAATCAACAGATGTGGTTAAGCAGCCCACGCTATAACGTGGAAACTGCCATGCCAATTCTTGTTGATTTTGTGTTTCAGTTTCTCAGGCTTCGCACTTACAAGAGTAGCATAACGCTCCTTTTATTTCAAATGTCTTGGAAAGAGTTGATTCTCTCCATTTGCAAAGTTACATCCTTTCCTCGATAATCTCTTATGTTTAAGTGACTTTCCTCATTTTGAACATGAAAATAGATTGTAGAATGATGTTTGTAGAGGATGTTTTGATAAAAATGTGCATCACATTCCGCAATATCAAGTTCACAATAGGATAAAAATCTATAAAAATTTTCTGCAATCCCATGAAATTTCAAAAGGTCACCATTACAGAGTTTCGCTTCAAAAAGGTCACCTGAAGGTCACCCGTAAAAGAAAAAGCACCTACAGAAACCCTGTAAGTGCTTGATTATTAGCGTGGACCAGCTAGGGCTTGAACCTAGGACCTCCAGATTATGAGTCTGTTGCTCTAACCAACTGAGCTACAAGTCCGATGCATTACCGTTAGGTAAACACATTTATTTGTGTGCAAAAATAATGATTTTTTCTGGATGGGGCAAATAATTGTGGAAAAACTTATTGATAAATGACGGGGAAAGAGTCAAGTTAAGAATGGCGGAGACGATGGCAGTGGGACACCTTTTATCCCGGCTCTTTATTTCAGTCTTCTATTTAAGCCATCGCCCGCGGAAGAGGCGCAGCAGGAAGATGGTACCGCGGAAACAGAGTTCGATGCACATGGCGGTCCAGACGCCTTGGAGGCCGAGCGAGGGGGCTAAGGCCGCGGCGAGCGTCAGGCGAACGGCCCAGATGCTGAACACGTTCATGATACTTGGAACCATGGTGTTGGCGGCGCCGACGAATACGCCATAGGCAACGATGGAGGCGGCAAACATGGGTTCGGCAAAGGCTTCTATGCGTAAGGCGGCGGTGCCTAACTGTCGGATTTCTTCAACTGGGCTCATGAAACCGATAAATTCTGGGGCGAAGACATACATGAGTATGCCCATCAATGCCATGACGAGCATGCCCATACCAACCGTGATATAGGCAAAGCTGCGGGCCAAGGTCTTACGCGCCGCGCCAATGCTTTGACCAACAAGGGTTGTGGCTGCTTCTGAGATTCCCAAACCGGGCATATAGCAGAGGCTCTCAGCCGTGATGGCAAAGGAGTTGGCGGCAATGGCAAAGACACCTAAGGGCGCAACGATGACGGTGGTCATTATTTGTGCACCACACAACACGACGTGCTCCATGCCCATGGGGAAACCGATTTTCAAGGCCCAACGCAGGATGCTGCGTTGTGGACGGAACCTGCCTTTCTCCCCTGCGATGCGGAGTAACGACGAACGGTTACACAAATACCAGGTCTGCACCAAGGCGATGATGGTTATGGCGGCAACGGTGCCGAGGGCGGCACCGGCTACGCCGAGGTTGGCACCGGGGATGGTGATGTGCACGCCTGCCACCGCGAAATGGTGCGTCGGGAATATAAAAAGGAAATTGAAAAGGACATCGAGCATACACATCGCCACGCCCATCATGCTCGGCACGTGCATATTGCCGCTGCAACGGAGCATGCCGCCCGCCACGAAGTTTAATTGCAACATGGGGAGGGACAAGGAGAAGATGCCGAAATAGAGGGAGGCATCGTCCACGATGGAGGCATCGCCACCCAGCCACAAGGGGAGATGGCGACAGATGGAGAGGCCGACAACGGCGAGCATGATGCTGAAAAGGAAAGCAGTGGTGAAGGCCTGGCGCAAGATGCTGCGGGCCGCCGACAGGTCGTTGGCGCCGATTTTATGGGCCACCTGCACTGAGAACCCCGTTGAACAAGCGGAACACAAGCCGCCGAAGAGCCAAGTCGTTGTCGTCACCAATCCGATGGAGGCAGAAGCCTCAGCGCCGAGACTTCCGACCATTGAGGCATCAATATACTGCATGACGATGGAAGAGAACTGGGCCACCACAGCGGGAACGCTCAACCATGCGGCGAGTTCAAGTTTGTCACGCCGCGTCATTTCCCTGCCCTGACTAATCTGCGCCAAAAGCGCCTTGCTCCTGTCTGTTATTCTCATGGAAAAAACAATGATTACTGTTGAACGGCGAGTCGCTCCAATTGCCTGCGTGTCTGCAAACATCCGTCTCTCGCCTGCCACAATGCACGAAAAAGGTGTCCAAATTCTTGGACACCTTTTCCTTATATATAAGTACTTAGCAATAGCGATTTTTCCGCCATCACTTATTGCTCTACGGAATTACGCCGTCATGGCCTTGAGCTTCTTCAAGAGGGCAAACATCACGATGGCACTGATCAAACAGAGGCCGATGAGGATGGCCCAGTTGTAAACCAAAGGAATCTTGTCCCAAAGCTGTGACGGAATTGAGCTGAGGTAGTTACCGATGGCCGTAGCCACGAACCAACCGCCCATCATCAAACCCTTATACTTCGGAGGAGCCACTTTCGACACGAAGGAGATACCCATCGGAGAGAGCAACAACTCGGCAATGGTCAAGGTGAAATAGGTTGAGATCAACCAGTTTGGCGAAAGAACGCTCTGCGTGGCGTCCTGGCCCAAGTCCATCGGAGAAGTCAAACCGAATGAAGAAAGGAGGATGACGCCGAAACCGAGAGCGGCCACAAACATACCCAAACCGATACGCGTCGGGGCGCTGACTTCCCAGCCTTTCTTGGCCAACGAGCCGAAGAAGAGCATACTGAACGGCGTGAGGGCAACCACGAAGAACGGGTTGAACTGCTGGAAGTCTGACGGCTGGGCGAAGGTCGGATTGTCCATACCGCAGAAAATGGCGTAGGCACCACCAATCAAGGCAACGGTGATCACACCGCAGATGGCCTTAACCTTGGCAGTCTTGGCCTGGAAGGTGGCGAAACCAGTGTAAACGGCAACGGCGATGAGGGCCAAGCTGAAGATGTTAAACCAGAAGCGCATGCCGCCAACGACCTTCAGGTCAGTGTATTTCTTGGCGAAGAAAGTCAGAGCCGAACCATTCTGGTGGAAGGCCATCCAGAAGAAGATGACCACAGCAAACACGAGCAAGAGGGCCGTGATGCGGTCTTTGGTCTGCTTCGGCGTGAGTTCTTCAACAGGAGCAGACGTTTCCTTTGCCTGCTTAGCAGTAACGTCAGCGTGCTTATACAATTTGCGGGTGCAATAGTAGATGACGGCAGAGAGAACTACGGAAGCGCAAGCCACACCGAAGCAGAGGCCATAGCCTTCGTAGAGTGCCTGAAGATATTCGGGCGAATGGTTGGCTGCATCGTAAACCATATCGTATTTTGAGAGATGCCAGTTGGTAATCCATTTGGCCATTGATGGCGCAAACATCGAACCAATGTTGATGGCCATATAGAAGAGGCTGAAGGCATCGTCACGACGGGCAGAATATTTAGGGTCGTCGTAGAGGTTACCAACGAGCACCTGCAAATTGCCCTTGAAAAAACCAGTACCGATTGAAACGCAAGCCAAACCAGCGAACATGGCGATCTGGCCGTTCATGTCGTTGGCCGTTGGAACGGCGAGGCCGAGGTAGCCGAGGAACATGGTGATGAAACCGATGGTGACACACTTGCCATAACCGATTTTGTCGGCTACGATACCACCGAGAAGCGGCATGAAATAAACTGCAGCGAGGAACACGGCGTTAACGGTTCCTGCCGTACTTTCCGACCAGCCAAACTTGGCCTGCATGAAAAGCGTGAAGATGGCTAACATGGTGTAGTAGCCAAAGCGCTCACCGGTGTTGGCGAGAGCGAGGGCGTAAAGCCCTTTGGGTTGTCCTTCAAACATTGTTTTGTAGATTATTTATTGTGATTATTTTTCTACAGGATATAACAAGCGAGTAATGCCTCAGCCCGTTCTTTAATTTGAATTTTTATACAAATGCACGCAAAGTTACGAATTTTCTTTCATTTGGCAAACAAAACCTCTCTGGACCAAGGCTTTTTACCACCATCCAGTTACTTTTTGTCATGCAAGAACCAAGTTACAGGTGGCGTTACGACTTTTAGTAATGGTGAAAAACATTTCACAACATTACCAAGCGACCTGATTTACCCGAAAGGAAACTCCAGACGCCTCGCTACGCATTGCGATGCTTTTCCTGCAACACTTTCGAGAGGCGGAGTTCTTCAGCCAGGAAAGGCGCCGTGTGCCCCACCCCATTCTCCGCCACCTCTTCGGACGTACCTGTCGCCACAACCTGTCCGCCGCCCTTGCCGCCTTCTGGTCCCATGTCAATGAGATAGTCGGCCACCTTGATGACGTCGAGGTTATGCTCGATAACCAACACGGTGTTTCCTTTCTCCACCAGGCGGTTCAAGACATTGATGAGCACGCGTATATCTTCAAAATGCAGTCCCGTGGTAGGTTCGTCGAGAATGTAGAGCGTGCGCCCCGTGTCTCGCTTGGAAAGTTCCGTGGCGAGCTTCACGCGCTGGCTCTCGCCGCCAGAAAGGGTGGTCGACGACTGTCCGAGCTTGATATATCCCAGTCCCACTTCCTGCAACACTTTGATTTTATTGAGTATGGACGGCACATTGGCAAAAAACTCCACAGCCTGATTGATGGTCATGTCGAGCACATCGCCGATGCTCTTTCCCTTGAAGCGCACCTCCAGTGTCTCGTGGTTGTAGCGTTTGCCCTGGCAAGCCTCGCAAGGCACCAACACGTCGGGAAGGAAATTCATCTCGATGGTCTTGTAGCCGCTGCCGCGACACGCCTCGCAGCGTCCGCCCTTCACGTTGAAGGAGAAGCGTCCGGGCTTATATCCGCGCATCTTGCTCTCTGGCAGTTCCACGAAGAGTTCGCGGATGTCGGTAAACACGCCCGTATAGGTTGCTGGATTGGAGCGCGGCGTGCGTCCGATGGGACTTTGGTCAACGGAGACCACCTTGTCGAGGTGGCTCAGTCCGCGCAGTTTTTCATATTCCAGCGGCGCCCGCAGCGAGCGATAGAACTTCTGAGAAAGGATGGGCAGAAGCGTGTCGTTGATGAGCGTAGACTTTCCGCTACCGGAAACGCCAGTGACACACACGAAAGTGCCAAGCGGCAGGCTCACCGTGACATTTTTCAAATTGTTGCCCTTCGCGCCGACGAGCGTGAGCTGGTGGCCATTGCCCTTTCTGCGCTCGGCTGGCACCTCAATGGCCGTTTCGCCGTTGAGATACTGCGCCGTGAGCGTATGGCTCTCGAGCATCTGCTTGGGAGTGCCTTCAAACACCACCTCGCCGCCCAGCCGCCCGGCTTTCGGCCCCATGTCCACCACATAGTCGGCGGCCAGCATCATGTCTTTGTCATGCTCCACGACCACCACTGTGTTGCCGATGTCGCGCAAGGCCTTCAGCGAATTAATGAGACGCACGTTGTCGCGCTGATGAAGCCCGATGCTCGGCTCGTCGAGGATGTAAAGCACATTGACGAGCTGAGAACCGATTTGCGTGGCAAGACGGATGCGCTGGCTCTCGCCGCCCGAGAGGGTCATGGTGGAGCGCGAGAGCGACAAATATTCAAGCCCAACGTCAAGCAGGAACTTGAGACGGGTGCGGATTTCCTTCAGGATTTCAGAGGCGATGGCTCGCGATCGACTGTCAACGCGTTCCTCCACCCCGTCGAGCCATTCATAGAGCGCTCCCATCTCCATCGAGGCAAGTTCGTAAATATTCTTGCCAGCGAAGAGAAACGACAGGGCTTCTTTATTGAGACGCGCGCCGTGGCAATGCGGGCAGGTGGTTTCATAGGAGAATTGTTCCGCCCAGCGCCGCGAGGCTGCCGACATGTCGGCATCGGCCATGTGAAGGATATAGTCGGCCAAGCCGTTAAACTCCACGTAGAGGTCGTCTGTGGTGTGGGCGATGGCTGCCGGCACACGCAGACGTTCTGGCACACCGTTGAATATCTCGTCAACAGCTTCCTCTGGCAATTCCTTGACGGGCGTGTCGAGGGAGCAGTCTTCATAGTTGTTCAAGATGGCGGCGATTTCCCAGAAAATCAGGGCGTTCTTATATTTCCCCAAAGGAATGATGCCGCCCTTCTTCACACTGAGTTCTCCATCGAGCACCTTCTCCTTGTCGATGACCGTCACGGTGCCGAGTCCGCGGCATTTCGGACAAGCGCCCTGCGCGGAGTTGAAAGAGAAATTATGCGGTGCTGGCTCGCGATACGACGTGCCGCTCTCTGGGTCCATCAGTTTTTTGGAGAAGAAACGCACCTCCTCGTCGTTGGGTTTCAGCTTTTGCATGCCCACACTCCGGCGGTCGGCAGCCGTTTGGTCGGCCACCATCATCATGCCGTCGCCCTGCATCATGGCCAGCGACACGCTCTTTCTGATGCGTTCGAGATCTTTCTCCGCCAAGACGAGTTTGTCAATCACCACTTCAATGTTGTGGTTCTGATAGCGATTCACCTTCATGCCTGGCATCACGTCGAGGATTTCCCCGTCAACGCGCACCGTGAGGAATCCCTTGCGGCGCACCGTCTCGAAAAGTTCGCGATAGTGTCCTTTGCGGTTTCTGACCAGCGGTGCCAGAATATATATCTTGTGGCCCTCATAGGCTTTAAACATGAGGTCGATGATCTGCTCCTCGGAATACTTCACCATCTTCTGCCCGCTGACATAACTATATGCCACGCCGGCCCGCGCATAGAGCAAACGCAGGAAGTCGTAGATTTCCGTGACAGTGCCAACCGTTGAGCGCGGATTCTTGCTGGTGGTTTTCTGTTCGATACTGATGACGGGGCTCAGACCGCTGATTTTGTCAACGTCAGGACGCTCGATGTTGTCCATGAAGTTGCGTGCGTAGGCCGAGAAGGTCTCGATATAGCGGCGCTGGCCTTCGGCATACAGTGTGTCGAAAGCCAACGAACTCTTGCCCGAGCCGCTCAATCCCGTGATGACGCTCAAACTGTTGCGAGGCAACGTCACGTCGACATTCTTCAGATTGTGCACCCGTGCACCATATATATTGATTTCCCCCTCTTCAACGCGCTCCCTGGCTAAATCGGTCGCCGGGGTTGCCGCTGGGGTCAAACCTTGATTTTCCACTGATTCCTTTCTATATTTTTATTGTGTCACCGCCGAATTACTTTCCGTATATCCGCGCAACACGTTGATCACTTTCTTGATGTCATAATTACGCCCGTCGGCACCGCGTGCCTTCACCACGAGATAATATCCGCCGTCGGGCACGTCCTTGCCGCCGCTCTTTCCGTCCCAGCCGCCGTCGAGGTCGCTCCATTCATAGAGTTTCTTTCCCCAGCGGTTAAACACCATAGCCTTGAAATCGACGATGCTTTTATATCCCTCCTTGGCCTTGAAGACGTCGTTATATCCGTCGCCGTTGGGCGTAAAGGCATTGGGGAATTCGAGTTTCGACTCACTGATGGTAATGATGAACGGCGTGTCCATATTGTAAGCCACCGTGTCGTTGCCATTCACGAAAGAGATGAGGAGTTCCACGGTGAAAACGCCGCTCTGCGCGAAGACATAATCGGTGTTTTCATCGTAGCGCACCAGGAAAGGCTGCGACTCGCCTTGCCGCGTGAAGCGCCATTCATAGAAAGGCATGTAGTTGCCAATCTCTGTGGCATTGGCCGTGAAGCGGGCCTTCATGGGGGCCGACCCATCGTAGGCCGTCTCGTCGGTTTCCGTCCCGTCGTCGGCCACAACGGTCATGCGGGGTTCTGCCGTCTGAGCGTTCACGCAGAGAAACGAACAGAAGGCCCACAGCAGGGAGAATAGTAGTTTGTGCATTTTTTAAAATCTCGGTAAGTAGGTTTTTATAGGGATTCCAGGAGGCGTATCGAATCACACACCGCCATCGGCCACACGCCAGCCATCAATAAGCGCGACGCGGCCCCATTTTTTAGCTCCCAAAGATAAGCATAATTTATGGATTAGGAAACACCGCGCCGTCAGTTTCTCACGCCCCGCCCGGTAACTCCTTTACTTTAGCAACATTACTAAATTAACCATAACCCAACGCCCATTTTTACCGCAAAATCTTCTAACTTTGCATACGCGCCTCTGCACAAAGGCGCCAGCGGCAGGGCACACCCTCATGGAAGCCCGTGGCCGTTTCCTTTTCAGAACACCCTCTCAACAACCACAATCATGGATGTCAAGATAGAACCTTCTTGGGGCAGCCGTCTGAACGGCGAATTTGAAGCCCCTTATTTCCAGCAGCTCGCGGATTTCGTGAAGCAGGAATACCGCCAATGGGCTTGCTACCCGCCTGGCAACCAAATTTTCAACGCCTTCAACCTCTGCCCGTTCAACGCGGTGAAGGTGGTCATCATCGGGCAAGACCCATACCACGAGCCAGGACAGGCCGAAGGCTTGTGCTTCTCGGTGGCCGACGGTGTGCGCTTCCCGCCATCACTGCAAAATATCTTCAAGGAGATTGAAAGCGACCTCGGGCGTCCCCAGCCCTCCAGCGGCAGTCTGCGCCGATGGGCGGAACAGGGCGTGCTATTGCTCAACGCCACCCTCACTGTGCGCGCCCATCAGGCGGCATCGCATGCCGGACACGGATGGGAGACTTTCACCGACGCCGCCATCCGCGCCTTGGCAGAGGAACGCGAGCACCTGGTGTTTATGCTCTGGGGCAGCTACGCGCAAAAGAAGGGGGCTTTCATCAACCGCTCGCGCCATCTCGTCCTCTCCTCGGCCCACCCCTCGCCCCTCTCGGCCTATCGCGGTTTCTTCGGCAACCACCATTTCTCCCGCGCCAACGATTATCTGGTGCAGCACGGAGAAACGCCAATTGTTTGGTAAATTTTACACACCACAACGAATTATGAACGACAACAACCATATTCCCCACCGTCTGCCGCCCCTGATTGAAGTGGGCGACGTTATTCTTTCAACCGACATCCTGACGGAATGTTTCTGCTGCGACCTCGACGCCTGCGGTGGCATCTGCTGCGTGGAAGGCGACGCTGGAGCTCCGCTGACGCTCGACGAAGTAGGCGAACTGGAGAATGTGCTCGACGAAGTCTGGCCCGACCTCAGTGCGGCGGCGCAAGCCGTTATTGACCAGCAGGGCGTGGCCTATACGGACCGCGACGGCGACCTCGTCACGAGCATCGTCAACGGAAAAGACTGCGTGTTCACCTGCTACAACGAAAAAGGATGCTGCTTCTGCGCCACAGAAAAGGCGTTCCGGGAAGGACGCACTTCATGGTGCAAGCCCATCTCGTGCTATCTCTACCCCATCCGCGAAAAACGCTTTGCAGGCGGCCTCATCGGTCTCAACTACCACCGATGGAACGTGTGCAGCGAAGCCGTGAAACATGGCCGCGAACTCAAACTGCCGGTCTATAAGTTCCTGCGCGACCCACTCATCAAACGCTTCGGCGAGGAATGGTATAAGGAGCTGGAAGGGGTGGCGGAAGCGCTGCTCTCCCCAAAAGAAGAATGATTCTTCCCTACGCAGGGCGACAGGGCCAAGGCATACAAAGGGAAAAGCAGCCTGCCATCCAAGGATTTCAAAATCCAGAATGATTTCTGCGCATTTTTGGGGGCGGGAGAATGGGAAAGACTGATGCAGAGGATGTTCCCGGCATCAGTCTCAACGATAAGCATCAAAAGTTGTCTACTCGCGGCCGCGAGTAGCACGATTTGCGGCCGAAGGTAGCGCTACTCGCGGCCGCGATTCGTGTTACTTGCGGCCGCGAGCAGATAACAAAGTAGGTGTTCAAAATCAGTTTATACGATCCATGCAGGGATAGCATAAACTGATTTTGAACACCTACTTGCTTATCTACTTATCAAAAATCTTGGTGCAATAACTCGTTGTAGCGATAAATGCCGAAACGAGCAAAAACATTAGTCTCTTCATTGATACCTCCGTTTAAGAATATGGCGAATCTTATTTTGCTACAAGTTGTGGAAGATTTCAAACAATCTTATTATTCTTCCTCAGAGGCTTCTTGCTTTATTTCAAGCAATGTTCGTTCATAGACCTCTTGCAGCTGATAGCTTGCCACCCCCAAAGGAGTAGTTATGCCACGCAAAGACCATTCCACAACGGACGAATCTTTGTCCTTGCAAAGAAGAATGCCGATGCTCGGGTTATCTCCCTCACCTCTAAGCAACTCGTCAGCAGCCGAAACGTAGAAATTCAGTTTGCCGATGAACTCTGGCATAAAATCCACAATCTTCAGTTCCACCACCACATAGCATTTCAGCCGAGTATGATAGAAAATCATGTCGGGGAAGTAAGACTTGCCACTTGGCGTGTCAAGTTCCATCTGTCGACCGACATACGCAAACCCTTTACCCAGTTCCAAGAGGAAGCGAGTGATATTTGTAGCCAATTTATTCTCCAAGTCCATTTCGCTGAACCTGCTTGGCAATGAGAAGAAATCCAACTTGTAAGGATCTTTTATAATCTCTGTTGCCAATGCGTTTTGAGGTCGTGGTAATGTAACATCAAAGTTATTCAAAGCCTTGCCTGTGTGCTCGTACAGTTGAGCCTTAACCACATGCTCCAATTCCGTGCGGCTCATGTTGTCTTCAATGACCTTGTTGAGATAGAACAAGGCTGCATTTATGGTGTCGCACTTGGAAACAATTACTGTTTGGTGTCTCCAAGGCACATAAAGCAATATCTCTGGTATAGGGGTATTGGCATTATCCACTTCCTGTAATTGTCTACCAGCCTGGTAGACAAATTCAATTTGGCTTGAATAGAATGTGAACCATCGCTTTATATGGTACAGGTTCGCTCTGGAAAATCCCTCACTCTGAGGAAATTCCGAACGCATATCAAGGCTAAGCCTATCTATAACCTTTGCGCCCCACTTGTATTGTTTCTGCTTTTCGCAAATGTCCTCGCCCAAACTCCAATAGAATTTGAGCATTTCCGTATTTACTTTGACAGCCGCTTTAAGCTGTGCCATGCGGAAACGTTTCTTCAAGTCAGACACCCACTTCACATAGTTCTTGTCTGCCATGAAAGAATTGCTATTCACGAACTGCGGTATATTGTTCTTGTCTGCCATAACTTTTATTCTTTTACAGGTTCAAGCAACAGCACCAATTCAGACTCGGCTATGTCGCATTTCTCAAACAAGAAACGTAAACAACGAAGTTTACTTCTATTATCCATTGAAGTCCACAAGTATTTTTGTGGAGCAATCATTGTACAGTATCTTGTATCTGCTTGCTTGGCAGACCAGAAAAAGCCTTCGGCATCATAGAGCGTATCTACGATGTCTGTGTATCGTTCCATCACAAGTTTTACAACTTGCAGAAGCATCCCTTTCCAAGTAGTTTCATTGTACTCATTGCCAAACAAACGGAAACCCTTAAGGTTTCTATTTGTTGGAGAGAATGTTTCTTCGTCCAAAGAGGCTTCGTCCACTGGTTTGGGCAATGGTTTGAATGTTGTTTGTGGTAATGGATAAAGTCGCAAGAATGTTGCCACTATCTCATTGCATCGGTTCTGCAACTCGATTTCAGTCCATTTGTCACATAGCGTAACATTCTTTGTCAGGCGATACTTTGAATTCTTGTAGCCGGGATATATTTCATTCCCAATTTTCTTGCCATCACGCTTTATCTCAAATGGCTTATTACTTAATTCGCTGTTGATACCTGTCAGAGTCAAGTTTGCAAATGTATGAAGATACTTATCTTGTATTTCCTCATAGTTATCTCCAAGCATCGCTTTCCAATCACCATTGAGCGTTTGAGGCATGATATGCTCAATAGTGGCATCCTTCTTTTTCATGTCGGTTGCCACATCGTTATATTCACCATGCACAGAGTTCTCCAATCGTTCGAAGAGGAAAATCTGGAATGGCTTCAACATGTGATAAGTGTCACGTGTTTTGATTGACTCCACGAATTGCATATCTCTTGGCAATTGATAGTTACCATCACGACGCATGATGTGGTAAGTCAATATGTCAGAATATGAGTTACCAAGTTCAACATTAGCAGAACTATATTCCTCTATGCTTTTCAAAACATCTTTATGTAAAGCGCAGAAAACCTGAGTAAGAGCATTACCAGGCATATTGCACACGATACGTCTTGCCAAATAGTTTTCTACCAAATCAATCACCTTAAATATCTCATCTTCTGAAAGATTGTTGGCAGAGGCATATTTCAAAAATTGTATAAAGAATACATTAGTCACATCTGTTTCGATATTACAGATGTGGCGCATCTTCTCTGAAAGTTTTGCCGTAGATAGCTTTGCCTCTGTCACTTGCTGATAGTAGTGCGCATAATCAAGCATCTTGACTAATTCTTCCTTTCGTCCATGTCCATCCATATACTTTTTCCATTCGTAGTAGATGTTTGACTGACGGACAGGACGCTGTAACTGTTGCTGAATGGTGAGATAGTCACGCAAGAACTTTGTTGGTTGGTTCTCGGTTGCCTGTTCTATCTTTTGCCAGTAGTTTTTGAAACACATATGCTGTTCCTCTGGTGTCAAAGACATCAAGAGATAGTTACGTATCTTGTCTGCTTCTGTAAGAGCCAATCCTGTAGAGTTCAGACTTTCGAAGATAAGCTGGGCATCATCATCACTATCTAACTCTATTGATATGATTTGCAATCGTTCTATTGCATCAAGCAATTGGTCGAAAGAGAGTGCTTGCGGTTTTCTCGTCAACAAATCATAGAAATGGCGATAGTTGCGAGTAACCTTTGAGTCTTCATCAAAAGAGTCTTCTTCATTGAATATCTTATCGTAAGCGATACGGTCATTCTCTATGGGAACTAACTTGATTTTACGCTCAGAGTTACAGAACTTAGCTTTTAAGAAGACTTCGTATGCTTCGTCTTTTTTTGACTCTTCGCTAATCTCAATAGCACCATCTTTCACTGCTTTTATACCTGCCAACAAAAGAAGTGAAATGGTGGTCAAACGCTGTTGACCATCAATCACAAATCTATTGTAGCTGCTATCCGCAGATGATGTAACAATAGATCCAAAGAAATGCGAACATCTGTTTGAGCGGCTTAGTTTTACCAAGTCACTAAACAATTGGTCACAGTTGTCAATCAACCAATCGTAATTACGCTGATATACAGGTATTACAAATTGGATTTTATGACCTTCTATAAATTCATGTAATGGTTTTGCGTAACCTTTCATTGTCAGTCCTTTTTTGTTTATTCAACCAATCCCAACTCTTTCAGATAGCTTTCAATCTCCTTGTCAAAGTCTGCACGTTTGGTCTCCAGGTCCTTGATTTCCTTCATGACAGCATGAATGTCGATAGGTTCTTCTCCTCTTCAATATGAACATACTCGTAGTTCATCTTTTGAAGAGTATCTATAAGTCCGTTTTCGAGGGCAGCTTCACTTTGTACTGGCATATCTTATTTTTTTCGTTACACTTATAAGAACATGGCTAATGCCATTTCGCCTACAAAGATAACTGATTTTCACGAGAAAGCACAACTGCAGGGTTGTCTTCTATAAAAATGAGACAAAATTATGCAATTGACTTGTTTTTCGTTGCCTATTATACTTCAAGATGAAACCTATAACTCCAAATAATGCTTCACTCGTTGAATCGTTGTTGTACGCATTGGTTCGCAGAATCTGAAGATGGTGGTAAATTAAGCGCAGTGAATAGGTAAACAAGTAGGTGTTCAAAATCAGTTTATACGATCCATGCAGGGATAGCATAAACTGATTTTGAACACCTACTTACTATATAATCCGCAATTAGCGAACCAGCGTTTTCTTGCCGTTGATGATATAGATGCCGCGCTGCGAAATGCGGTTGAGGCGGCGTCCCTGGAGATCAAAGATCTGAGAAGCCTTGGCGTCGTTGACTACGCTGCCGATGCCGTCGACCACGTTTTTCTTGAACTTGGCAGTGATGTGCACGTAACCTTCAATGGTTCCTTGATAGTCTTCATTGCCGGAAACACCAGCGAGGGTGTATTCGTTGAAGGTGGGGATGGTCGGGGTATAAGCCTGGCCCGCCGGCAGGAGTTCGGTGGTCTCAGAGATGACTTTCTCCAATTCATCCACACAGGTGATGGTCACCGTGTACATCGGCTGGGCGAAGAAGGTGGAGATGCGAATGGGGTGTCCCGTTCCGCTCCCCCAACCCACGAGGGCGCCGCTTTCAAGTCCGTCCCAATACTGGCCGTTGGCGCCCTTGATGTTCCAGGTGGTGCCATCGCCGTTGAGAGCGAAGGTGAACAAACCGCCAGTTTTGCTGGCCGTTGTCGGGGTGGAGCTGACGAGCTGCGGCACATAGAGCGCAGTGTGTTCGTTCTTCACCTTGAATCTGCTGCCGGAGCCTTCGAGCGTCCAGATGGCCGTTGGGGGCATACCTTCGGCGGCGGTGTAGCGGTTGATGGCGTTGCCAGAGAGGATGGCGCGATAGCCGGCGCGGCCAGGGGCCGTTGTGGCATCGTAGAAAAGATAGCTCTTGCCAGCCTCAAGTTTCGTCACGACTTCGCCGTCGGCCTTCACGCCCGTGAGGGCATCGGTGGCGTAAACGAGATGGAGGGTGCGGTCGGCATCCAAGGTGAGGGTTTCACCGTCGGCCACGTCGCTCGATGCGAGCGTATAGTATTTACACTCTGGAATCTTCACGGTGTAGGTCTCGCCAATAGGCACGTTGACCGTTTCGTTGCTAAGCCAAGCGCCCTTTTGGTCGGTACACTGGATGGTGAGGGCATAGGCCACGCGCTTATAGACCACGTCGTAGGTGTTCTCGCCGACTGGCGTGATGCTTTCAACCTTGGTGTTTTTGTATTCAGGACAATATTCAGCCGTCAGTTCTGCAACATACGTCGGAACGCTGCGCAACACCTTGCCGAGAACGGCACCCTTGTCGTCCTTGCAGTTTATCGTTATGACCTTCACGGCTTCGGCTTTCCATCCTGCGCCCTGCACGCGCGGGGCATCGGAAGAAGCACTGGTGGTGGCGCCAGCGTTGACCTGTCCAGAAGGGAGCGGGAAGAGGCTCTTTCCGCCCACCTTGATGCGAAGTTCTTTGTATTTAGGCACATAGGTGAGCGTGACGTTGGCCTTGCTGATGCTCGTTCCGACACTGACGGGGGAACCTTCGCGGTCTGAGTAACTGCCAACGGAGGTGATGTAGCGTCCAGTGGCGGCATTTTTCAGTTTGAGCGTCTGCGAACCGTCGGCATTGACGGTTGAAGCCTCAACGATCCATGCGTTGTTGGCATAGACATCGGCGGAATGCTGCAAATAGCTGCCTTTTTTATTGTCGGAGAGCGCCGTGGCATCGTAGCCGCTGACAGTATTGATGAAGGAGTAGGTCTGTCCGTCTTTCAGATAGTCGAAGCTGACGGGGTCGCCGTTGCCGTAGTTTTCCATCGGGGAGAACTCCCAAAGTCCGCCACGGCCGTCGCTCGGATTCGAATAGATGTTGACCGACATGCCCTGCTTGGCCACGGATGAGTTGAGATACAGGCCGGGGGTCTGATCGCTCGAGAGGGAATAGTAATAGTTGTTGCCCTTCTGTCCGTAACCTTTTGCGCCGAGCACGAAATTATAGTGTTTGCCCGTCTTGTCGTATGTCCAGCGGCCAACAACGGTTTTGGCCGTCGGCGTGGCGTTAACAGAACCGTCGGGGAAGGCTTTGCAGACGAGGGCGTATTTACCCGGGGTCTTGGGGTCTTCCTCAAGGCTCCACCATTGGTTGTCGTAGTTGTTGTCGGTGGCGGCAGCCTGCGTGTTGGTCCACAAGCGACCTGCAGCTGCGCCGTTGCCCTGATAGGTGGCAATGAGCGGCGAACCTTCGGCAAGGACTTCGATACAGCGGCCCGACCGGGCAGCGTCTTCTCCGCCAGAGACAATGCGATAATAATATTTCTTGTCGGCGGTGTTGACTCTCGGGAGCACCTTGGAAGTTGTGCCAGGCGCTTCTTCGCCGAGCATATAGTATTTGCAATATTTATAGCCGCCATAGTTGAGCAAAACGGTGTCGGCTGTCATGCGTTTCTGGAATCCCACGAAATTCTTGCTGGACTCTGGCGACCATCCGCGCTCTGCGATGGCGATGAGGCGAGGCAGTGCCGACCATTCCATCAAGTCGGCGTTGGAGACGTTTTCTGTCCAGAACGTTCCCTGCACACCGCCCATCACTTCTGAAGGGATGTCGCATGCGTAGGTGTTCTTCACGTGGTCGGAACCGTCGCCAGCGTTGGGCGGGTCTTGCTCCGAGTTGCCCTGTTTGCGGTTGATGTAGTAAGGGCCGTAGGGGGTGAACACCGTTGGTAAACCGAGCGTCTTGGCCTGCTTCACCGATTGCTGGGCAGGATTCCAGCAGAACACTTCGGCACCGGTGGCCTTGATGACGTTGAGATCGGAACCGCCGGCGGTGATGGCCTCGTTCCAAACGGCGAGCTTACGGCCACGCTCTTTCACAAATTCGCTGAGTTCCTGAATGAAATAGCTTTGGAGCTGACGATAGTTGGTGAAGCCTTTGGCTTTGTAGAGGGCCTGGCATTCGGCATTGTTTTTCCAGGCGTCGACAGGACATTCGTCACCGCCGATGTGGATGCGCTCGCCAGGGAAGAGGTCCATGATTTCGGAGAGGACGTCTTTGGCAAACTGCACGGCGGCGGGGTTGGCGACGTTGATGACATCGTAAGAAATGCCTCCCTTGCTCCACACCTGGTGGCCGCCAGAGGGATTGCAGCTATATTCGGGATAGGAAGCCATTGCGGCAGAGCTGTGGCCAGGCATGTCGACTTCTGGCACGATGGTGATGTGGCGCTCCTTGGCATAGGCCACCACGTCGCGAATTTCGTCTTGCGTGTAGAAGTAAGGGCCGTAGGGCTTGTTAATCCAATATTGCTTGGCCTCATAGAGATCGGTGAAGAGGCTATTGGGGGCGATGCTGCCCACGGTGGTGAGCTTCGGATATTTCTTGATTTCCACACGCCAGCCCTGGTCATCGGTGAGGTGCCAGTGGAAGGCATTCATCTTATAATACGACATGACGTCGAGCATGCGTTTCACCTCGTCAACCGTGAAGAAGTGGCGAGAGACGTCGAGCATGAAGCCGCGATAGTCGAAACGCGGTTCGTCGGAAATGGTGACCAATGGAATGGTGTACATCGGAATGGCGTGCTCCGTTGCGAGCGGGTCTTTCTTGCCGGCCATCACGTTGGCGGGAAGCAATTTCTTCACGCTCTGGAAGGCATAGAAGAAGCCCGTGGCGGACTTGGCCTGGATGTTGACTTTGTCGAGCGTCACGGCGAGGGTGTAGCCGCTGTCTTTGAGTTTCGAGGCGGCATCGAGTTTCGACACCTGGAAGAGGGCGTCGGCATCATCGGCCACGACGCTGACCTCTGCGCCTGTCACCGCCGCATAGAGATCGGCGAAGCGCTTCACTTCGTTGACTTCCTCTTCGGCCAGTCCGGAATGGCTGATACTGAACTTTAAGGGGAGCGTCAACTGCTGTCCGGTCTTAACCGAAATGCTCTTCGGACGCGGCGTCAGATTGATGAATGTTTGGGCCACGGCTGTTCCCGCTAACAAGAAGAGCGAGACCAGGAGGCCAATCAATTTGATTTTCATAAGCTGATGGATTTAGATGTTTCTGAAGACAAAGATAGGCTTTTCCTGTCACCTTGGCAAGGGTTTGCCAGATAAGTAGGTGGTCAAAATTAGTTTATATTGAATTGTCGTATTGTTTTGTTCCTACAGCTGTCTTGAAGAAGGAGCGTAGCGGGGATGAAAGACAGTTGTAGGTAGGGTGTTCAAAATACATGAAAATCAAGGTTCGTAATGCGGCGCCAGCGCCCCTGAAAGGGGCTCATATTTAGGGTAGGGGCTTGCCCCTACCTCTTGGGGCCGATTAATGAACCTCGCCCCTGTAAGGGGCAGAAGCGAGAATTGATGAGCTGCGGCGAGAGATAGGGGCAAGCCCCTATCCTGGAATATGAGCCCCTTTCAGGGGCAGCGGCGCCGTACCCGCTATACTATTTGACGAAAAATATTGCAGAGATTTTTCTGGATTTTGAACACCTACTTATAAAAAAAGCCGCGCCGAAAGGAATCCCTTCGGTACGGCTTATTTTGTTATGGTCTAGTAATGGTGGAAGTATAAATTCACCATTACTTAATATCAATCGATTTCTTCGTCAGCCTCATAGCCGCCCATTTCGCGGATGGCGTTCTTCAGCATGACATACTGCTGGAAGAGGTGGTTGATAGGCACTTCGCCCTGCGTATAGTCGTGCATCGGGCTCTTGAGGAAGAAACTCAAGAAGCGCTGAGTGCCGTAGCGACCCTTGCGGGCAGCGAGGTCAGAGAGCAACACGAGGTCGAGCAACAACGGAGCGGCCAGGATGCTGTCGCGGCAGAGGAAGTTGATCTTGATCTGCATCGGATAGCCCATCCATCCGAAGATGTCGATGTTGTCCCATCCTTCCTTGTTGTCGTTGCGAGGAGGATAGTAGTTGATGCGCACCTTGTGGTAGTAGTTGGTATAGAGGTCGGGCTGGTTTTCCGGAACGAGGATGCTTTCCAACGTGGAGAGCTTGGAAACCTCTTTGGTGTGGAAGTTGGCAGGCTCGTCGAGCACCAAACCATCGCGATTGCCGAGGATGTTGGTTGAGAACCAACCGCTCAAGCCGAGGCAGCGGGTGCCGATGATTGGAGCGAAGCCCGACTTAACCAAGGTCTGGCCGGTTTTGAAGTCCTTACCAGCAATTGGCATCTTGGTCTTCTCAGCCAATTCCCACATGGCAGGGATGTCGACCGTTGTGTTGGGAGCACCCATGATGAATGGAGCACCTTCGGTCAGGGCAGCGTAAGCATAGCACATTGAAGGAGCCACGTGCTCGCGGTCGTCGGCCTTCATGGCAGCTTCGAGGGCAGCGAGTGTGCCGTGAACGTTTTCGTCAACTGGAACGTAGATTTCCGTTGAAGCAGCCCAGATGACAACGATGCGGTCGCAATTGTTGGCGGCCTTGAAGTCGCGGATATCCTTGCGGAGCGCTTCAACCATGTCCCAACGGGTGGCGCAATCCTTCACGTTGTCGCCATCGAGACGCTTGGCATAGTTGTGGTCGAAAGCGGCCTTCATCGGCTTGATGGCCTTCAACTCGTCGGCAACAGGATTGATGTCTTTTTCCTTCAACACTTCAGCGTTGATGGCGCTCTCATAGGCATTGGCAGGATAAACGTCCCACGCACCGAAAACAATGTCGTTCAAATCGGCCAGAGGCACGATTTCACCATAATGAAGATATTTCTTGTCTTTGCCACGTCCGACACGAATCTTGTCATATTGAGTCATTGAGCCAACTGGCTTGGCAAGGCCTTTGCGGGTCATCAAAACACCCGTCATGAAAGTGGTGGTCACAGCGCCGAGGCCGACACACATCACACCTAATTTTCCTTTTGCAGGTTCCATTTTTTATATATTGGTTTTATAGTATTGTATATATCCTGTCTTCTCCGCATGAATAACATCAACGCGAAGAAGGCGTTCCTTTCAAAACTCCAAAATTACAAAAAGTTTTTTATACTATCCAAGTATTCCCAGAGATATTTGCCTCTATGCGGTTTCTACACCAATATTTACTCCTTATCGCCCTTTAGGAGCTGGCGGTAACGCTGGTCGTTTTGCAACACCTGCAAGGCTTCGCGCACAACTTTGTCGTCGCCGAGACTATAGACGGCTGCGCCGCGGTCGTAATAATAGCAGCCAACGAGGTTCATCTCCACCAGGCGCTTGATTTCTTTCTTCCAGCGCTGGAAGTCGAAGTCTTCGTTGTGGCTCAGTTTGGCTTCAAGGGCCGCAAATTCCTTTTCGGCCTCCACGGAATAGCCTTCGCGCTTGGCCAGTTTGCGCAACTGTGAGAGCACACGAAGGCTCTGGCGGTCGTAGGTGAAATGATGGTCTTTGAGGTATTGGCAGAACTGGGCATACTCTTCGTCGGTGAGGTGGAACTGGTCGGCCGGAGCTATCTGCGGATGGGTGTTCCGATAGGTGGCACAATAGTCGGTGAGCTGGTCGGAGATGCTGAGATAGCCAAGAAGGTTGGGCAAACTGTCGTCTTTCACTTCCACGTCGGGCGTGATGCCGCCGCCGTCGCGCACAGGGCGTCCTGCAGCGGTGTGGAACACTTTGGAGAGGGAGTCGGGCAAATGCACGGGCGCACCGTCTTCAAATTTATAGGCCTGGATGCAACGGCCGCTCGGTATGTAGTATTTGCTCGTCGTGACTTTCAGCACACCGCCGAAGGGCATGGGGCGCGTTTCCTGCACAAGGCCCTTTCCGTAGGAGCGCTGACCGATGACAACGGCGCGGTCGTAGTCCTGCAACGCGCCGCTCGTGATTTCGGCCGACGAAGCACTGCCGTAGTTGATGAGCACGGCGATGGGGATGTTGAGGTCGAGGGGCGCATTGGAAGTTTTGTAAGTCTGCGTGTTCTCCTTCACCTTTCCACGCGTGCTCACCACCTCCTTGCCGCGCGGGATGAAGAGGTTGACGAGATTGATGGCCTCGCCCATGAGTCCGCCGGGATTGCCGCGAAGGTCGAGAATGAGCCGGCGGGCGCCCTGCTGTTTGAGGGTGATGACGGCCTGACGCATGTCGCGCGAGGTATTTTCGGTGTAGCCGCTGAGCAAGATATAGCCGATGCTATCGGAAATGATGGTGGCACACGTGATGCTGGGCAGGACGATGGCCTGACGCGTCACCTTGAAGGTGAGTTCCTTGCTGATGCCGGGGCGACGAATGCGGATGTCGAACGACGTGCCAGGCTCGCCGCGCAGCATGTTGCTCACTTTTGAAGAATAGTCGGCAGCGGCCAGCGTGTCGAGCTCGCCTGTGTCAACGCCACCGATGGAAAGGATGACGTCGCCACGGCGCAGGCCCACATTGGCTGCGGGCATACCCTCATAAGGCGTAGAGATGATGCAGCGGCGCAGGTCTTTGCGCGGCGCGATGATGGCCCCCACCCCAGCATATTTGCCAGTGGTCATCTGTTTAATTTCCTCATTGCGGTTGGCTGGGAAATATTCCGTGTAGGGGTCGAGTTGGTCGAGCATAAAGAGAATGGCATTCTCTATGTTCTTCTTGGCATCGATGGTGTCAACGTAATTGAGGTCGAGGTCGCGGTAGAGACTATTGAAAATATCAAGTTGCTTGGCCGTCTCGAGGTTGTGGCTGCTCTGCGCCTGCATCGTGGCAGAGGTCAGAGCCATCACCAGCAGCAAGCACCAGGCAGATAGTTTGTTCTTCATTGTCAGCATATTTATATATGGTTTGTCTCGCGCGTAGCGAGAATATTGGTTTTGTATCGCGCAGGCGGGTCAATTGCCACACGTATGAATTTCTTCCTTGATTCTGCTCCAGGTCGTTTCTGGCAATTTAGTGCCAACCACCTGGATGATTTCGTTGGCCAGCACCGTGCCGTTGGCGAGGCATTGCTCGAGCGGACAGTCTTGTGCCGCGCCATAGAGGAAGCCAGCGGAGAAATAGTCGCCGGCGGCCGTGGTGTCGACCACCTTCGTGCCGCTCTTGGCCGGAACAAACGCCACCTCTTCGCCTCGGCGGGCATAGGCGCCGCGCTTGCCCACTTTGACCACTGCTATTTCGCAAACCGATGCCAGTTGCTCAAGGGCGGCCTCCGGCTCGAGTCCCGTAAAGGCACGGGCCTCTTCTTCGTTGGCAAAGACGATGTCGGTCTTGCGAAGCAGGCGTGCAAAGAAATCGCGTTCGGCAGCCACGATGTTGTAGCTTGCCAAGTCAACGCACACCTTCACGCCCCTGGCTTTGGCGGCCTCAACAACGGCCTCTATCAAATCGTGGCTCTGAACGAGGTAGCCTTCAATATATATATAGGAGTAGCCATCAAGCCACTGCGAGGCGACTTCCGGTGCCTGAAGCAGGGCGGCGGCACCGAGATACGTGGCAAACGTGCGTTGTCCGTCGGGCGTGATGAAGGTGGAGGCCGTTCCCGTCGGCTGTGCGTCCTTCATCAAGAAGGTGCGGACACCGGCCTGACGAAAACTATCTTCGAAGAAGCGTCCGTTTTCGTCGTCGTTAATCTTGCCAATCAAACCGACCGGAGCCCCCAGCTGTGCCAGGGCCAAAACCGTGTTGCAGGCCGAACCGCCAGTCGTGCGCTCGCGTTTTGCAGCACGCATGCGCTCACAAACTTGTTCGAAGATATTTTCCCCAATCAAGTGCATACCGCCTTTCTCAAGGCCAAACTCCTTGATTATATCCTCATTTTCAATAAGATAAAGCGCATCAACCAGCGCATTTCCTATACCTATTATCTCTTTCATCAAAAAATATTTTCGAATTTTTCTGCAAAGGTATTGTTTATTTCAAAAATAACTACTAATTTTGCACTGCAATTCAGCAATAAATGATGAATTATTTCATCGCACACTGCTTCAGTAGCTCAGTTGGTTAGAGCACCTGACTGTTAATCAGGGGGTCGTTGGTTCAAGCCCATCCTGAAGCGCCAAAAGCGTTCGTACCATTAAGGTCACGGACGCTTTTTTCGTTTTCTGCATGCCTCTCATGCACAAAAGCCATATTTTATTTTGCCATACCGCAAAAAATAAGTACTTTTGCAGCGGTTTTGGTTCCGTAGCTCAGTTGGATTAGAGCAACGCCCTTCTAAGGCGTGGGTCCAGGGTTCGAATCCCTGCGGAATCACGAAAAATTTTTAATTGAGAGGTTTCTAATTTACTTAGAGACCTCTTTTTTGTTGTTGATTATTACGGAAAATAAGTTCCCTTTGCTTATAGTAAGACCTCCCTTGCAAGCCATCAACTTGCAAGGGAGGTCTTACCATAAGCAATTACTGCCTTTTGCAAATATTCAGTCATAACTTTATAAATATCAACATCTGCTTTCTCGCAAACATCAAAACACTCATTCATTAGGCATTAGGCATTATACTTTGCTGCCTCTTCATGTAAGGATGTCGGTTCTTTAGTTTCGTAGTTCGTGTAAAATGAGAAGTCATCATCAAGGTAGAAGTTGAGATGAAGGTCTTTTGTCTAGTGATTGGCAAAATGCTTCACATCTTCGATGGAGGTTATTTTATTGTCATATTTTACTCTGCTTCGTAGCCCTCATCATGTACTATTTGTTTTACAACACTCACATCAACGGTTGAAAAGTCAGATTTATCATAAATAAGGAGTAATGCTATTATACCATTGTGCTGTTCAGCAATTACATTGTACGTAATAACACGCGCGCCACCAGATTTACCTTTTCCTTTTGACTTGATAGCCATACGAATTTTTCGAATACCAGGTGTAAGTTCATCACCTTGCAATGGATTTTCTTGTAGGCTCTCCAAAAAGTTCTCGTAGTCCTTCTTAAAACTCGGGTATTTCTTTGCAAGGCGTTTGGCTTCCTTAGCGAAACAACCAGACACTTTAATACTATAATTCATCGAGCAAACTTTCAGCAGATTGAAGTACTCTTTTACCTGCAATGGCTTCCTTTACTTCTGACAAAGCATTCTTCAATTCAACCATTAAATCACGAGGAGCTTGTATTGCTCCCTCATTGGAATCTTCGGGATAAATACGGAAATTTCCTGCACGCGATTTGAGGACAACGTGCTCCCCTGCTTTCGCCAAATTCAAGTATTTGGTTTGATTGGTACGAAAGTCTCTTGTGCTTACAATTACCATAATCTTAGAGTTTTATTATTACACCGCAAATGTACAAATAAAATTCCAAATTGGCAACCATTTAATGCAATTTGGTAGCCGTTATCTACATAAACACCTTCATCCCATTTATATCAAACACGCACACATCTCTCAGCTGCTGGATTTCATTGCTATCCAGCAGTTTCATTCTTCGCGTGCCTTTGTAGAAGTCATAGCGAAGCGAAATACAGCGGTGCCAGGATTGGATTTCACCGCTGCGCGTCCATAGTTTGAGGTCTACGGGTTCGAAGATTGGAGCATACGTTTGAGCGTGGTGATGTGGATAGCGTGGGACATTAGTCAAAAGTGTTGTTGTAAACTTGATTAAAGATATTATATAAGCGAGCAACGGTGAACGGAACCTGCTTGCGAAGTGGTTTCCACTTGAACTTCACATGGTTGTTCGCGTTGGTGGCATCAGAAAGTTCACTTTCGATATCAGTAATGAGAATGAAACTGCCCTTAGGGAGTTCAGGAGAGATTAAGTGAAGTTTGTAAGACTGTAAAGCCAGCGTAAGATAACGGGCAAAGGAATATGAGAGCGAGGACGTCTCGCTCTCGTATTCAATCTCCGTGTTATCTTCGATGGTGGTTATACAACATTTCATTCACCCAATAGTTTCAACCCAATACTAAAGAAAAGCGCAAACCAAGAGCGTCAGCAATTTTCAAGAATGTAGAAAGTTGCATATCAGTTTGCCCCTTTTCTAATGCCGATATATACTCACGCTTTTTACCTATTTTTTCAGCCAATGACTTTTGGGTAATATTCTGTTTTTTACGCTCATCCTTAAGCAATTCTGCATAATACCATGCTTTAGCTTTGGCATCAAACTCTTTGCGTTCAACACTCTTCTCACTGCCATATTTTTCGTTTAGAACATCATCGAATCTGCGCAACGAGGCTAATTTATTTTCATCAAGTTTCAACATATAATTACTCCTCCATATATTTCATTAAGATACTCTCAGCAGTTCTCACTTCTGCTTTATATTGCTTAGAATCTTTCTTCAAAAAAGAGTTTAGAACAAGAACACGATGTGCTTGAATAAAGTTGTCATGATCTATGGCAAGCATTATTGAGCGGTATTCGTTATGACCGATAGAAATACGAAGTTCATAGAAATCTGTGTTCTCTAAACTTTTTACAAATCTCTTATTGACAATGTATTGCGTTCGAATCATATCAAAAGCATAATCATACTTTTCTTGTATACGCTCATCTAAGTTATGATAGAACTCATCAAACTCTCTAGAGAAGATAATTTCTCTTATTGTTTCCATACTGCAAAGGTAATGAATTTATTCTATAAATGTGATACATTGGAATATATTTCTTACATAAAATCTCCATCCCATTTATTTCAGAAACGCTCACATCTCTCAGCTGCTGGATTTCATTGCTATCCAGCAGCTTTATGGCTCTGCAGGAAAAAACAGGGGATGAACAAAAGCGAAAGCAGCGAGTTTTGGGCGTACATACGGCCAAAACCGCTGGCGTCAGCACCGCAGCCAACTTTGCCCGCAAAGCGAGGACAACGATTTTTGAACGGACCTTCGCGCCACAGTCCCTATTCCTTTCAGCGAACGCGGGACGAGGCACGACCGAACGTGGGACGAGACGCAATCGAACGCAGGCCGATACGCGCTCGAACGCGGGAGGGCGTTCGCTGACAAGTATAGGGACTGTGATGAAAATATGCAGATAAGGAATACCAAACATGGAGCACGCAACGATGTGCCACCCGACTTATAACACGTGTTCGCATAAAGCGCATGAAGAATTGCGCTGCCTGAAGCAGACGATGCGATGGAAAAAACTTCTTTCTTTGATTAAGCAGTCCGTAATTTTGCCGTTGGCAGGTAATATTTTATGCATGGTGTTTAAAATCCAGACAAAGGTTGTGGCATAGCAACAAGAGGCGCTGCGCGAACATTCGGCCAAGGTCTGAGGCGAAGCACTGTAGCTCACTTTGCTCGCAAAGTGAGGGGGACGAATATTGTGACGTCTAAACACGGCTGAAAATCCAACAAAGTCATGCGCTAAAGCGTTAGCTATATTTGCTACGTGTTCGTGGCCCTCACTTTGCGAGCAAAGTGAGCTACAATGCTGGCGCCGCAGAGTTCGTTACAAAGTTCCGCCGCCAAGTGGCGAATCTTATGCGGTATATAGCGCCCTGAAAGGTTGGATGTTCAAAATCCCCAAAAAACTCTGCGCGGATTTGAACCAAATAGCATGGCGGTTGCGGCGCTGCCCCTGAAAGGGGCTCATATTCCAGGATAGGGGCTTGCCCCTATCTCTCG
>UQCW01000032.1 GCA_900539625.1 uncultured Prevotella sp. | reverse complement strand
TTAAATGCCAGTAACTTGACAAGCCCAAAATCTCGCAATTTTAACATCGGATTTTTTCTAGATTTTGAACACCCTACGCGACAGGGCGGAGAGGAAGACTTGAAAATTGCTAAAAAGGTTAAAGTGGTGATAATTAACGCGAAACGTTTTGCCGTCTCGGCAGAAATGCGTAAATTTGCAGCCGTAACAGTACGAACTTGCCGCCTTTCAGGTTGCTTCAGCCCCGCGCCAGAGCCCCTTGAAACGCCCTTGCGGAGTGCGCTCCGTCGGCGGGTGAAACGTAACGCTTGGTCAGCCAACGTCCCTGCCACCAGTTCGTCAAATAATCACAAAATGAAATTAAAACACCTGCTTTTTACATTCATCAGTTTCCTCACGTTTGCCGGCTTCCACACAGCCGAAGCACAGAAAAAATCAGTTGGCGATGCTACTTATTATTCACACCGCCTGCAAGGCCGACGCACCAGTGACGGTTCGCTTTATCACCGCGACAGCCTCACTTGCGCTCACCGCACCTTGCCGTTTGGCACCCTGCTAAAAGTGCGCAACACGGTCAACGGACGCGAAGTGGTTGTGAAAGTCACCGACCGCGGTCCTTTCCGCCGAGGTGGAATCGTTGACCTCTCATACGCCGCCGCCGAAAGAATTGGCCTCGTACGCCGAGGCGTTGTGCGCGTGGAGGTGGAGGCAGTGGGCACTTCGGCCTATAGTAATACCGCCAACCAGTATCTGGCCAACGTGGAGAAAAACGATATTCTGCCCGAGCTCCAGTTGCTTGACCCCACAACGGGAAAATACTACACCATGACAGACTGGCTCAAGCTCGGTAAGGAAGCGCGTGAAAAAGCGAAAGCCAGTGCGGCACAACACCGCCGCGCGGCCTACCTTGCACAGAACAAGGTGAAGCGCCCCGTTTGGCGCGTCGTGGAGGGAAAGACAACGGCCAAGGCTGAGTGATTATACGCTCTGAAGCCATAGGCAGAAAGGCTGGTGCCGCGTGACGAAGCGGCCTTCAAAGCGTGCGGAAGCAGTTTTACGCGTTGGCGGAGTGCTTCCCGATGCGTGACGGAGCGGCCTTCAGGAAAAGAATTCCTTCATAATAGATACATATCATATTTTCGTTAGGCCCGGAGCTTGTGAAAGTTCCGGGCTTTTTTGCGTCGCGGAAACGTGCTTCAGAGAAATGGTTCAGCGGGGTTTCAAAATAGGGTGTTCAAAATTCCGAAAAAATCAAGATTGGTAGAGAGGCGACAGCTGCCCCTGAAAGGGGCTCATATCTAGGGTAGGGGCTTGCCCCTACCTCTTGAGGCCGATTTATGAACCTTGCCCCTGTAAGGGGCTCATATCTCGAATCTTATTGCGGGGCAAGCCCCGCCAACGATATGCGCCCCTTACAGGGGCAGAAGCGAGAGTCGATGAGCACTGGCGGGAGATAGGGGCGAGCCCCTATCCTGGAATATGAGCCCCTTTCAGGGGCAGCTGCGCCGCAACCGCCATGTTATTTGGTGAAAAATCGTGCAGAGATTTCTCTGAATTTTGAATACCCTAGCTTCAAAATACTTCAAAAAATACTTCCTGATAATCAGAAGGTTGCAATTTATTTCGGAAAAAAGTTGGCAACGTCTGTAACTTTTTCCGTGTTCATCCGTCTTATATACAGAACGCAATGAAAATAATAGATTTCCGACACGAGTTACTGCCGTTGAAAGACAAGATGTTTCGACTGGCGCTCCGCATCACACTCAACCGAGCTGAGGCGGAGGATGTGACGCAAGACATTCTTTTACGCGTGTGGGAACAACGTGAATCGTTGGGCGAATTGCGATCGCTGGAAGCCTATGTGCTCACAGCAGTCCGAAATTTGGCTCTCGACCGTGTGGCGAAAACAGACAACGCCAACGTCTCGCTCGACGATGTTCAAACCGACGCATTCGACAGTGCACCGCGCCCCGACGAGGATATGGAGCAGCAGGAAAGTCTGAAGCGCGTTAGAGAAATTATGAGCGGCCTGCCCGAAGCACAGCGCACCGCGCTACAGCTGAGAGAAATTGAAGGCCACAGCTACCGTGAAACGGCCGACATCATGAACGTGTCGGAGGCCAATGTCAAAGTGCTAATCTTCCGCGCTCGTCAGGCCGTCAAAAACAAAATAGACAAGATTGAAAACTATGGATTATAAATACATTGAACAACTGCTTGAACGCTATTGGCAATGCGAAACGACACCGGAGGAGGAGAATGTTCTCCGCGCCTTTTTCGCCCAGCCTGACGTTCCCGCCAATCTGGCTCGCTACAAAGCGCTGTTCGTGTATGAACAGCAGCAGGCGGCTGATGGCCTCGGAGAAGATTTCGATGAGCGTCTCTGCCAATTGGCTGGTGTGGACAAGGAAAAGAAAACGAAACCGACAGTGGTGCGTGCAAAGCGCCTCTCGTTTGCAGCGCGTCTGCAGCCGCTCTACAGAGCCGTTGCCATTTTGGCAGTGGTGCTCGTGATTGGAAATGGCGTGCAATATGTCTTCGACAGTAGAAAGCCGATGGCTGAATGGGACTACAATCCCGACAACTACCAAGACTCCTACAACAACCCGAAGGAGGCTTATGAAACGCTCAACGACGGCATTGAAGAACTCAAAGACGTGCTCTCATCGTCGGCCGACAGCGCAAAGCTCGATTCTGAAGCTGACGTTGAGGCGGCGGTGTCTGAACCAAACAACAACGTGCGCCCATGAAACGATTGTTGCTGATATGCTTGGTGTTTCTCGGAGTTGCATTGACGGTGAAGGCAAACGGAGAACCGGATTTCGCTTCAAAATACCTTATGCTCTACGGACAGACGTATGACATCGACTGCAAGACCATTAGTCCGCAAATGATGGAACGCATCCTCAGCGGTGTGGCAGGCAGTGAAGACGAAAATACCATGAGGGTGCTGTCGCAAATCAAAAGCATACGCATCCTGACAACAGAACCGAACGCTTGCCAGGCGAAGACGCTCTTTGAAAAAGCTGAAGAGCTGGCAGCGCAAAACAAACGGCGATATTCGGTTTATTCGCAGGCACACGGCCAAAATATCTACGTGCGTCGCCGCGGCAAACAGTTCTTGGAACTGGTGGTGGTGAAGCAAAAGGAAGACCGCACTTTCTATATGCTGAACCTCACGGGCTATCTCTCAGACAAATTCTTGCAGCAGGTGCTCAAGATGTGATCTGCTCGGAGAATCTTGAAAGGGTCGGAGATAGGCCCGCCATTGACAGAAATTATTTAAACGCTACACAATATGAAAACGGCTGTGCTGAACGGCGGCATGGCGAAAGTGAATCGGTCACTTGCTTTTAAAAACACCACAACGAGACCAAGGTTTATCACAAGGTTTCAGTTCTCTCAACAATTCGGCGGTCCAGCGGGACGCCAATCCAAGATATAAGGGGAAATCCAGCAGCAAAGCAGGGTTTCCCCATTATCTTTTCTGTGGGATTTTTTACTTTCATGGTTTCGGCGGGTTTTATGGATAATAATCGTTGGGCGGCGTGAAGGCGGCATGCCTACCGCAGGGCCATGACATGATGGCAATGGCATGTTGTTTGCACCTGGTCTTCTTGTCGGATGAGATTTTGTCATTACTTGGTATTCATTCTCTGGCGAAGAAGGTGAGGCCATTTCAGGTCTGATAATTGAAAAAAGCCTTTCATCCACCGATGGAAAGAAAATAAAGAGGTAACTTTGTACCTTCTGGGATGTTCTGGAAATTCTGGTGCGGCCAGTCCGCAGGAATCGTCGCATGCTTGGGCATGGATTTCAGGAGGTTCCGTCAAGTAGTGGTGCGCCATTACTAAATAAAGGTAAAAGAAAAAATCGCGATATGTTAGAAATCAAGAATTTGCACGCCTCTGTCGAAGGCAAGGAAATCCTTAAAGGCATCAACCTCACCATCAACGACGGGGAGGTGCATGTGCTCATGGGCCCTAATGGCTCCGGAAAAAGTACGCTCAGCAATGTGTTGGTGGGCAATCCGAAATACGATGTGACGGAAGGTTCCATCACGTTTAACGGCAAGGACCTTCTCGCCCTCCAGCCTGAAGACCGCTCACACGAGGGCATCTTCATGTCTTTTCAGGCACCTACGGAAATCCCTGGTGTCTCGATGACCAACTTTATGCGTGCCGCTATTAATGCGAAGCGCAAATATTTCGGACAGGAGCCCATTCCTGCCGGAGAATTTCTTAAACTCCTCAAAGAGAAGCGTAAGCTCGTGGGGCTCGACGCCCACTTTATGAGCCGCGGTGTCAATGAAGGATTTAGCGGCGGCGAACGCAAGCGCAACGAAATTTTCCAGATGGCTGTGCTCGAACCGACTTTCAGTATTCTTGACGAAACAGACTCCGGCCTTGACGTTGATGCTCTGCGCATTGTGGCAGAAGGCTTCAATATGTTGCGCACGCCTAAGACGAGTGCTATGGTCATCACCCACTATCAGCGTATGCTCGACTATCTAAAGCCCGATTTCGTACATGTGCTCGTTAACGGACGCATCGTCAAGGAAGGCGATGCCCAGTTGGGATATGACATTGAAGAACGCGGATTTGACTGGATTAAAAACGAGTTGAAAGATGAGTAATCCACTACATAGCGAACAGCAATACCTCGACATTGCCGCTCAGGAGCGTGCATTGCTCGATGCTGGCAGTTGCCTGCCGCTCAACGCCCGGCGCGACCAGGCGGCGGAGGTGCTGAAGAAAAACGGGCTGCCGACACATCGCGTGGAGCGTTACAAATATTGCGATGTGCCGGAGGCCTTTGCGCCCAACTATGGTTTGAATCTCCGCCGCGTGCTGACAGCCAAGAGTCCGTATGAGACTTATCGCTGCAACGTTCCCAATCTGAGTACTTCGTTCTATCTCGTGGTCAACGACGTCGTGGTGCCTTCACAAGGACATACGGCGGCACTTCCCGAGGGCGTTGAAGTGTGCTCCCTTTGCGAGGCAAGCGCAAAAATGCCCGATTTCATCGGTGAATACTACGATAAAGCCGCGTCGAAAAGCGAAGATGGCGTGACGGCCGTCAATACGCTCTTGGTGCAAGACGGCATCTTGATTTATATTCCCGACGGTGTCCAGCTCAAAAATCCCATCCAACTCGTCAACGTCGCGACGGCCTCTAAAGCACCGCTGATGTCAAACCGCCGCCTTCTGGTGGTGGCTGGAAAGGGCTCCAAGGCTTCTGTTTTGCTTTGCGACCACGCCGCGCCAGGCGTGTCGGCTTTGACAACGCAGGTGGTGGAGGTGTTTGCCGATGAAATGGCAGAAATCAGCCTCTACAATATAGAAGAAACTGCCGATGAAATCGTGCGTTTCTCTAATCTGTATGCAGAATTGCAGAAGAATAGTCGCGTGAGCTGCAACGGCGTGATGCTCACCTGTGGCGCCTCCAGAAACACTATGGATTTCCGTTTGATGGGTGAAGGCGCGTCTGTCGTGGCCAATGGCGCCGTGGTGGCAGACGGCAAGCAACGTGTGGATAATAATATCCTCGTTGACCATCAGGCGGCGGGCTGTACGTCCGACCTCCTTTATAAATATGTGCTCGACGGAGAAAGCGACGGCGCCTATGCGGGAAAAGTGCTTGTGCGCCCCGGTGCCCAGCAAACGGCCTCGGAGCAGGTGAACGCCAATATCTGCGCCACCCCGCGGGCCCATGCCTATACGCAGCCGATGCTCGAAATCTATGCCGACGACGTGAAGTGTAACCACGGGTCGAGCATCGGAAAGCTCGATGAAACCGCGCTTTTTTATATGCGACAGCGCGGAATCCCCGAGGCTGAGGCCCGCATTCTCTTGCAGCATGCCTTTATCAACGATGTGTTGCGACGCGTGGAAATAGACCATCTCCGCGAACGCCTTTCCCACCTCGTTGAACTCCGTTTCCGTGGCGAACTGCAAAAATGCCGCGACTGCAGTCTCTGTCATTAAGTAATGGTAAGTAGTCCTACTTAAAAAAGAGCATAAACAAATGTGAGAGGTTGGAGTTATATTCTTATGCCCTGTCTTTTTGTTTTTGCCGTTATTGAAGTAAGTCAGATTAAAAGATAGAAGACCATGTCATACAACGTAGAAGATATACGTCAGGACTTCCCCATTCTGCAAAGGGACGTCTATGGCCGTCCACTCGTTTACCTCGACAACGCTGCCACGACGCAAAAGCCGCGCAGCGTGGTTGAGGCCATTTCCAACGAATACTATTCCACCAACGCCAATGTGCATCGCGGAGTGCATTTCCTCTCGCAAAAGGCCACCGACCTGCACGAGGCGGCACGAGAGCGCGTGCGGCAGTTCATCAATGCCCGCTCCACGGCAGAAGTGCTCTTCACGCGAGGCACCACAGAGAGTCTTAACCTCGTTGCCAGCAGTTTCGGAGAAGCCTTTCTCAAGGAAGGTGACGAAGTGATTGTCTCCGTCATGGAGCATCATAGCGACATCGTTCCTTGGCAACTTCTGAGAGAACGCAAGGGAATCGTTATCCGCGTGATTCCGATGGACGACAGCGGACGCCTCGACCTTGAAGCCTACGAACGCCTTTTCAGCGAACGCACGCGCTTGGTTTGTGTTGCCCACGTGAGCAATGTGCTCGGAACGGTGAATCCCGTGAAACAGATGGCGGCTATGGCGCATGCACATGGCGCCTATATGCTGGTTGATGGTGCGCAGAGCATCCCCCATTTCAAAGTAGATGTTCAGGACCTTGATTGTGACTTCCTCACCTTCAGCGGTCACAAAATATACGGGCCGACAGGCATCGGCGTGCTCTACGGAAGGGAAAGTCTCTTGGAGAAGATGCCGCCTTATCAAGGTGGCGGAGAGATGATCGCCCGCGTCACGTTTGAACATACAACGTACGAGCGTCTGCCCTACAAATTCGAAGCTGGTACGCCAGATTACGTCGGAACGCACGCCTTGGCGGCCGCCATTGATTATGTCGAGGCGCTCGGAATGGACGAAATCGCAGCCCACGAGTGTCGTCTGACACAATATGCCATGGAGCGTCTCGGGGCCATTAAAGATATGCACCTTTACGGCACGACGCCAGACAAAGACGCCGTAGTGGCCTTTAATGTCGGCAATATTCATCCGCTCGACCTCGGCACGCTTCTCGACCGCCTCGGCATCGCCATCCGCACGGGCCACCATTGTGCCCAGCCACTGATGCAACGTTGCGGCGTGGAGGGTATGGCTCGCGCTTCTTTCGCCCTTTATAACACGATGGACGAAATCGACAAATTGGCAGAAGGCATTGAGCGCGTCAGCAAGATGTTTTAAGTCTCTTGCCAAGAACTTCCATTGACAGTTAGAACACATCAACAGTATTCAGTCTATGCCGTTGTCATCCTTATACAATCAAGACGGACTTGTGGAGGCGGGGTGTGACGAAGCGGGGCGCGGCTGTCTGGCAGGCAGTGTCTATGCGGCTGCCGTCATTCTTCCGGCTGATTATGAACATCCGTTGCTCAATGATAGTAAGCAACTCACGGCACGCCGCCGCTATGCGCTGCGGGCCGACATCGAGCGCGATGCCGTGGCCTGGGCTGTCGGAATCGTCACTGCTGAGGAGATAGACAAAATCAATATCCTCAACGCCTCAATCCTGGCGATGCACCGTGCGCTTGATGCGCTCAAAGTGCGTCCCGGATATGTGATAGTCGACGGTAATCGTTTCAAGCCCTATCGCGATATTCCCCATACAACCATCGTGAAGGGAGATGCGCGTTATTTGAGTATCGCGGCGGCCAGTATCTTGGCCAAGACCTATCGTGACGATTATATGCACGCCCTTCACGAGGAATATCCCTTCTACGGTTGGGACCATAATGCGGGTTATCCAACCAAAGAACATCGGAAAGGCATCCTCGAACACGGACTTTCGCCTTACCACCGTCGCTCGTTTCATCTGATTGATGACGAGCCGACATTGTTTGACCCTATTCCCCAATAGGCATTTCTAAATAGGTGTCAGAATGATTTAGAGCACCTACTTATATATAATCAGCAATGCTTTGAAATCTAATAATCCATGAGTATGAAAACAAGAATTGCGACTTTGTTGCTCCTGCTTTGCCCGATGCTCTTGTGGGCGAAGGACTATCCAGGGCAGGACGTGTTTATCTCAACAAAGAATACAACCTTATTGCTGCTCGCCAAGCCCGGCGAGGCGCCCCGTGTGGCCTATTATGGCGCAAAGCTCAATGAGCGGCAGGGGAGTGAAGTGTGGTGGACAAACGGAGCGCTCAACGATGTGGCATACCGCACGTTCAACGGCACGACCGATGGTTTCCCTGCATTGACCGTTCAGCATGCCGACGGACAGATTGCGCTCGATTTGCAAGTGCAGAAAGTGAGCCGTGAGCAGGCTGAGGGTGGGGAATTGGTGACGATTGAAACGAAGGATAAGGTGCAGCCTTTCTTCGTTGCTCTTTGTTATCGCACCTACGAGGCCTCCGACGTGATAGAGGCGTGGACAGAAATTCGCCATCAGGAAAAGAAAGACGTGATGCTCTTGAAATATGCCTCGGCCCAGCTGCCCGTTACGGGTCCCGATGTTTGGGTTACCACCTTTTATGGCGAATGGGCCAACGAGATGAATGTCAATGAAACGAAACTGACGCATGCTGGCCTCACCGTTACTCCGTTTGATGGCGTGAGAAATGGCCACGAAGCTCATGGCGAACTGATGATTTCTCTTGACGGACGTTCGCGCGAGAATGCGGGACGCACCATCGGCGCTGCCCTTTGTTGGAGCGGGAAATACCTCCTTTCGCTGGCGTCAGACCCGAAGCGTCCCGACGAACACCGGCTTATGGCAGGCATTGATGACGCACTGCCTTATTATCTGAAGCCTGGTGCGTCTTTCCGTACGCCCGAATTGGCTTTCACTTATAGTGCCGATGGCCGTGGCGGCGTGAGCCGTAATCTTCATGATTGGGCCCGCCATTTCAAGGTACACAACGGCACGGCTTTGCGTGACGTCTTGCTCAACAGTTGGGAGGGCGTATATTTGGCCGTGAATGAAGAGAAGATGTTGAAACTCATGAAAGGCGCAGCCGATATTGGCGGCGAGCTCTTCGTGATGGACGACGGCTGGTTTGCCAGTAAGAAATTCAACCGCGACCGCGATAATGCAGCCCTCGGCGACTGGGACATCGACGCCCGTAAACTGCCCGGAGGATTGAAGCCCTTGATTGAAGCGGCAAAGGAAAACGGCATCAAGTTTGGCATCTGGATTGAGCCAGAGATGGGCAATTGGAAGGCCAGCGAACTTTATGAGAAACATCCTGACTGGTTCTTGCAGAACACTGGACGCGAACCCAAGTTAGGCCGTGGCGGTACGCAGGCCGTGCTCGACCTCTGTAACCCCAAGGTGCAGGACTTCATGTTTGACATCGTCGACCGCCTAATGACGGAGAATCCCGAAATCGCCTATATCAAATGGGATGCCAATTGCAAGCTCGCCAACTACGGTTCGACGTACCTTCCGCGCGACCGTCAGTCGCAAATCTATATCGACTATCACATGGGATTGCGCAAGGTTTTGGAGCGCGTGCGAGCCAAATATCCCAATCTCGTCATGCAGGCTTGTGGCGGCGGTGGCGGTCGCACCAACTACGGTGTGATGCCCTATTTCGACGAGTTCTGGACCAGCGATAACACCGACGCGCTCCAGCGCATCTACATCCAATACGGCACCTCCTATTTCTATCCCACTTTCGCTATGGCCTGCCATGTGAGCGCCTCGCCCAATCATCAGACCGGGCGTGTCATTCCGCTTAAATACCGTTTCGACGTAGCGATGGCCGGCCGTCTTGGCATTGAGATGAAGCCCTCAGACTTTACTGAAAGCGAGCGTGCCTTTGCCAAACAAGCCGTTGCCGACTACAAGCGCCTTCGCCCTGTCATTCAGCAAGGTAATCTCTATCGCCTCGAGTCGCCTTACGACCACGAGAAGAACCTGGCCTCTTGGATGATGGTGTCGCCCGATAAGAACAAAGCCGTGTTCTACGCCTATAAGGTGCGGCACATGGAAGGCCACAACACGACGCGCATCTACTTGGCTGGCCTTGACCCCGAGAAGAACTATCGCTTCAAGGAAATCAACCGCGTGGACAATGGCATGGGCTACCTTACCGGCCAGGTCGTTTCCGGCCGCGTGCTCATGGAAGCCGGATTGAAAATGAATCTCGGAGGCGAATATGCCAGCCGCGTGTTTGAACTCACGGCGGAATAGTTTGACGCGCTTTCAGGCTGGCCTCTCTTGCGGCCGGAGCGTAAAAAATAAAAAATAGATTTGGTCGTGTAAAACAAAATTTGTAACTTTGCACCGTTATCTAACGATAGCGCATAATGATTGTTCCATGGTGTAATGGCAGCACTAGAGTTTTTGGTTCTCTCAGTCCCCGTTCGAATCGGAGTGGAACAACATCAGAAAAGGCTTCACATCTCAATGATGCGAAGCCTTTTCTGGTTTCGGGCGCTGCGGCGTTGCCAATCGCTTGAAACACCCCTTAGAATGGGTCAGTAAGTGGGTTGCATACTACTTATGTGCAGCCCACCAGATAAAAATCAACTGACCCGAATAAATAAACAGTCCATCGACATACAGCAACCTCCTTACCTAAGTAGGTGTTCGAAATTATTTTTACATTGAAAGTGCGTTATCGGGATGCAGCTATTTTCTTCGTGCGAAGGAACATAGCGGGATATGTGACTGAGAACGAAGGAAATAGATGCGCCCGAGAACGTGCTTTCAATGTGAAAATAGCACCTGCTGATAGTATAAAATAATTTTGAACACCTACTTATATATATAATATGCTCACAAAATTTTTCATCACCTGCAACAAAGTCGGGTTCTTCACGCTTGGCGGCGGCTACGCCATGATTCCCATTATGGAACAGGAATTTGTTGATAAAAACCACTGGCTCGAGCGCCAAGAGTTCATGGACATCATGGTTGTGGCACAGGCCACGCCAGGCATCTTCAGTATCGACATGGCCAGCCACATCGGCTATAAGTTGCGCGGCACATGGGGCGGCATCGTCGGCGCTTTGGGCATTGCCTTGCCCTCCATCATTTGCATCATCCTCATTGCCGCCTTCTTCCACACGTTTAAAGACAACCCCTACGTTGCGCGGTTTTTTCAAGGCGTGCGTCCCGCCGTGGTGGCGCTCATCGCCGTGCCCTGCTTCAAGATGGCAAAAACCGCCAACATCAATCGCTATAACTTCTGGATTCCCATTGTTTCTTGCGCCCTGATCTCCCTTGTCGGCGTGTCGCCGATATGGATTATCATTGCCGCCGCTGTCGCCGGTCGTCTCTATGGCCAATACGTGAAGAAAAACAAAGACTAATCCCTCCTCAAAATCATACGAACCATGCTATTCCTCAAGCTCTTTCTGGTGTTCACCAAAATTGGCACCTTTAATTTCGGCGGCGGTTACGCCATGCTCTCCTTGATACACAACGAGGTGGTTATCAAAAATCAGTGGCTCACCAATGCCGAGTTTACCGACATGGTCGCCATCAGCCAGTCAACCCCTGGTCCGATAGGCATCAATGCCGCCACCTATGCCGGCTATACGGCCGCCCTCAACCAAGGCTATCCCGAATGGGCCGCCGTGCTTGCCGCCACCCTGGCCTCGCTTTCCGTGATGTGGCTCCCCTTCATTCTCATGATCTACATCAGCCGCTATCTCTTGACCCACAAAGACTCCCGTGTTGTCAAAGACATTTTCGCCGCCTTGCGCCCAACCATCATCGGTCTCATCGCCGCGGCCGCCATTCTGTTGATGAACAAAGAAAATTTCGGGTCCGTGAGCGAGTCGCCCACCACTTTCTATGTCAGCGTCGCCCTCTTCTTGTTCGCCTTCTGCTTCACGCATTTCCGGAAGACCAACCCCATCCTCATTCTCTTAGTGAGCGGTGCCGTCGGCCTTGCCATTTACTAAGAATCGTTATTATTTCCTCAGTGGTAGTTATAAAAACAGAATAGAGGCGGAGCGCCCGCCTTTTTTCCTTATATTTGCTTAGGATTTTAAAAAACTACAGTTATGAAGAACTATCGCATTGAAGCAGCCATCTTGGCTGTCGGCTTGGCATTGGCCGGCCTCTTTGTTTATTGCGGTTTCAAAGCCTTTTCGCAGCGCGACCGCGTTGTGTCTGTTCGCGGACTTTCCGAGCGTGAAGTCAACGCCGACCACGTCATCTGGCCCATCACTTATAAGATGACGGGCAACGACTTGCAGTCGCTCTACGCGCAAATCGGTCAGGCCAAGGGCACCATCACCAATTTCCTGACGCAAAACGGCATCAAAAAAGAAGACGTTAGCGCCTCTGCCCCGCAGATTGTCGACCTCAAAGCCGACCGCTATGCCGATCCCGGACGTATCCAGGAACGCTACAACGTGACGCTCACCATCACCGTCTCCACCGACCAGGTGGAAAAGGCCCGCAGCCTGATGACCCGCACTGGCGAACTTCTCAAGCAAGGCATCGCCATCTCTGCCAGCGACTATGGCACAAACGTGCAGTATGAGTTCAACGGCCTTAACAAAATCAAGCCTGCCATGATAGAAGAAGCCACCAAGAATGCCCGCGAGGCCGCCCGCAAGTTTGCCGCCGACTCCGAGAGCGAACTCGGCAAGATCAAGCAGGCATCGCAGGGACTCTTCTCCATCGACAATCGCGACGAATACACTCCATATATCAAGCGCGTGCGCGTTGTGACCTCTGTGGAATATTATTTGGAGTCATAGGAAATCATAAATATAGAAATAATTCAGACCACATTTATTGGACCCCCTCTTTCGTAACGTAAAGAAGGGTCCGATAAATGTGGCCTACTCAACTCCCATCACATAATCAGTTGACCATCAGAAAAAACTCCACCCCTTCATGACCGCAACCCTTATCATCTTAGCCGTTTCGGCCATCCTTTTCGTTTTAGGTCCCATCCGTTCCGACCTCGTTGCCGTTTGTGCCGCCATCGCCTTGGTGTTGGCAGGCGTGCTGACGCCCGAAGAAGCCCTTTCCGGCTTTTCCAACCCCATCGTCATCATGATGGTGGGCCTCTTCGTTGTTGGTGGCGGTATATTCTCCACCGGTCTCGCCAAAATGATGGGCAGCCGCATTCTGAGTTTGGCTGGCACGAGCGAAACCCGCCTTTTTGTGCTCCTCATGCTCACCACCGGAGGCGTCGGTGCCTTTGTCAGCAACACCGGCACCGTGGCCTTGATGCTCCCCATCGTTGTCAGCATGGCGCGAGCCGCCGGCCTGCAGTCGTCGCGTTTTCTCATGCCCCTGGCCTTCGCCGGTAGCATGGGCGGCATGCTGACGCTCATCGGTACGCCCCCCAACCTCGTCATCCGCGATGCCCTCATCCATGCTGGCTACGGCGAGAACGTCCTCAGTTTTTTCTCCTTCACCCCCGTGGGCATCGTCTGCCTCATCGTTGGCATACTCGTGCTGCTTCCCCTTTCACGCCGTTTCCTCTCGAAGGACACTGGAGAAAATGTCAAGGGAAAAGGGAAAACCTTGCAGCAGTTGGCCGAAGAATATCAGCTTGACGAACGCCTCACCACGCTGAAAGTAACCGCCAATTCGCCCGTCATCGGAAAAACGGCCAAGGCCCTCAACCTCCACGACACCTACGGCGTCACCATCGTTGAAATTCGTCGCGAAGGTGGTCAGAAAACCCCGTTGCTCAAGCGTGTGGAACAATACGCTTCCGCTGATACAGAATTTGCCGACGGCGACACCATCCTTCTCTCCGGACCTGAAGACCAGGTGAAACTCTTCGCCGCTGAAAACGCCCTGCTGCGTTGCAAGAAACAAAAGCAAAGCAAAAATCTCGCCTTCTATAGCGTCGGCATTGCCGAAATCCTGTTGATGTCCACCTCCGAGATGGTCGGGAAAACCATCCGCGAGCTCGACTTCCGCGCCCGCTACGGTGTCAACGTCCTCGGCGTGCGCCGCCATAGCGATTATCTCTTGCGCAACATTGGCGACATCCGTCTGCATGCTTCCGACGTCATCCTCGTGCAAGGCCCTTGGGAAACCATTTCTGGTCTTTCGCGCCAAAGCAATTCCTGGGTGGTGCTTGGCGAACCCCTCGAAGCCGCCCGCCGCGTGACGCTCGACTATAAAGCCCCCTTGGCAGCAGTCATCATGCTCCTCATGGTGTTGGCCATGGCCATCGACGCCATCCCCATCGCCCCCGTCACGGCCGTCATGATTGCCGCTGTCTTGATGGTGCTGACAGGTTGTCTGCGCAATGTTGAAGAAGCCTACAAAACCATCAACTGGGACAGCATCGTGCTTTTCGGTGCCATGCTCCCCATGTCCATTGCGCTCGACAAAACCGGCACCTCCGCCCTCATCTCGCATTCCCTCGTGGCCACCTTCGGCGGCTACGGCCCCTACGTGTTGCTGGCCGCCATCTATGTGGCCACCTCCCTTCTCACGTTCTTCATTTCCAACACCGTGACCGCCGTTCTCATGGCGCCCATTGCCCTGGCCGCAGCCACGGCAGGCGGCTACAACGGCATTCCCTTCCTCATGGCCGTCACGGTCGCTGCGAGCATGTGCTTCGCCTCGCCGTTCTCAACCCCACCCAATGCGTTGGTGATGTCGGCAGGCGGCTATAAGCCGATGGACTATGTGAAAGTCGGCCTCCCCTTGCAGTTTGTCATGGCGCTCGTGATGATCTTTGTTTTGCCCTTGTTCTTCCCATTCTAAGGTCAACACCTCTGGAAGAAAACAATATCATTTCCAAGCCCTGTAAATTTGAACAATCCTCAGATTTTACAGGGCTTGTTTGTTGAATGTAAAAGTGCCAAACATCAGTGAAACCCCTCGGGTAGGGTGTTCAAAATCCAAAAAATCTCTGCGCGATTTTTGAGCAAGTAGCATGGCGATGCAATACGTAACTTTGTTACAGGCGGTTGTGGCGCTGCCCCTGAAAGGGGCTCATATTCCAGGATAGGGGCTTGCCCCTATCTCATGCCGCAGTGCTCATCGATTCTCGCTGCTGCCCCTGTAAGGGGCGCATATCGTTGGCGGGGCTTGCCCCGCTGTAAGTTTCGAGATATGAGCCCCTTACAGGGGCGAGGTTCATAAATCAGCCTCAAAAGGTAGGGGCAAGCCCCTACCCTAAATATGAGCCCCTTTCAGGGGCGCTGGCGCCTCTTTACCAACCATGATTTTTCTCAATTTTGAACACCCTACCCCTCGGACTTCCATTACTTAACTCGTAAAGTAATTGCTAAAAACCCCGAAAAGCGAGACGTATAAGAGAAAAAATGGTTACTTTTGCAGGTCTGCACAAGCGGAAAATAATTTTATAAATATATATCGTTTCAAAAACACTCATGAAGCAGTACAAATTAGTCAACAACCTCTTCGGTTGGCTTGCCTTCTTCGTTGCAGCATTCACCTATTGCTCAACGATTGAGCCCACGGCAAGTTTCTGGGACTGTCCAGAGTTTATCACCACGGCTTTCAAGTTGGAAGTCGGTCACCCGCCTGGTGCCCCGTTCTTTATGCTGACGGGCAACTTCTTCACCCAGTTTACGGACGACCCCGCGAAGGTGGCCATTTGCGTGAACATCATGTCGGCGCTTCTGTCGGCCACGTGTATCCTGTTCCTTTTCTGGACCATCACCCATCTCACGCGTAAACTCATCTGTGAAGACGGCATCGTCAAATCAACCTGGCAGACCATCGTCATCATGGGTGCCGGTTTGACTGGTGCTTTGGCCTACACCTGGAGCGACACCTTCTGGTTCTCAGCCGTTGAAGGCGAGGTTTATGCCTATTCCTCCATGTTCACCGCCTTGGTCTTCTGGCTCATCCTCAAATGGGAAGACCATGCCGACGAGCCCCACTCCGACCGTTGGCTGGTGCTCATCTTCTATCTCACCGGTCTCTCCATCGGAGTCCACCTTTTGAACCTTCTTTGCTTGCCAGCCATCGCGTTGGTATATTATTTCAAGAAGAATCCCAATGCCAAGGCAGGCGGTGCCATCTGTGCGCTGCTCATCTCCATGTTGCTCGTCGTTGCCGTGCTTTATGGCGTCGTTCCAGGCATCGTGAAAGTCGGCGGATGGTTTGAACTCTTCTTTGTCAACCAGCTCGGCCTCGGCTTCAATAGCGGTTTGATCATCTATATCCTCGTGCTCATCGCCGTGGTTCTCTCGGCCATTTGGAGCACCAACGGTCGCCGTCGCACGCACATCTCCACGCTCTACGTGCTTTCCGTGTCGTTGCTCGGCATTCCGTTCTTCACCGGCCAGGGCCTCTCGGCCGTGGTCATCGGTTTCATCCTGATTGGAGCGCTTGCATGGCTCCTTCAGAAGAAAGGCAAAGACGGAGAGTATGTGCTCCGCAAGCGATTCCTCAACACCTCGTTGCTTTGCATGCTCATGTTGATGATTGGCTATTCTTCATACGCCGTCATCCTCATCCGTTCCACGCAAAACACGCCGATGGACCAAAACTCGCCAGAAGACATCTTCAGCCTCCGCACCTATCTCGGTCGTGAGCAATATGGCGATACGCCGCTCCTCTACGGTCCGGCCTTCAGCTCCAGTCCGTGTTTCGAGCAAGTCGTCCTCGACGAGGAAACCGGTCAGAAGGGCTATCGCGTGATGACCGACACCCAACCCTATGTGCAGCGACACGAGAAGAAAAACGCCAGCGAGCCCGACCGCTACGACATCGTGGAAAACCAGCATGGCGTCATCTATCCTTCAGCCATGAAGATGCTCTTCCCGCGCATCTATTCTTCGGCACACACCGACAATTACCAGCGTTGGCTGGGCGACATCTCCATGCACGACGTGGAAGCCACGTGGAACACCCCGCAGGGCGAGGAAACCAACTACGGCGAAATGCCGTCGCAGTTAGACAACTTGCGTTTCTTCCTCTCCTACCAGGTCAACTATATGTATTGGCGCTACTTCATGTGGAACTTTGCCGGACGTCAAAACGACATCCAGGGCCACGGAGAAGCCAACTACGGCAACTGGATAACTGGCATTCCAGTCATCGACAACGCCATGTATGGCGACCAGAGCAAGTTGCCCGACGATTTGGCAAACAACAAGGGCCGCAATGTCTTCTTCTGTCTGCCCCTCCTTCTCGGTCTGCTCGGTCTCTTCTGGCAGGCATTCCGCGGTCAGAAAGGCATCCAGCAGTTCTGGGTTGTCTTCTTCCTCTTCTTCATGACCGGTTTGGCCATCGTGCTCTATCTCAACCAGACACCGAGCCAGCCGCGTGAGCGAGACTATGCTTATGCCGGTTCCTTCTACGCCTTTGCCATTTGGATTGGCCTTGGCGTGGCCGCCCTTGCCTCGTTCTTCAACAAGATGATGAAAGACCAGAAGCGCGTTGTGACCGCCTCTGTCGCCTCAGTGCTCGGTCTCATCGTGCCGTTGCAGATGGTCAGCCAAACGTGGGACGACCACGACCGCTCCGACCGTTACGCCTGCCGTGACTTCGGATTGAACTATCTCAACACGCTCCCCGAAAAAGGCATGCCAATCATCTTCACCAACGGCGACAACGACACCTTCCCGCTTTGGTATGCACAGGAAACGGAAGGCCAGCGCACCGACGCCCGTGTTTGCAACCTCTCGTACTTGCAGACCGACTGGTACACCGACCAGATGCGCCGCCCAGCCTACAATTCTGCCTCCCTGCCCATCGCTTGGAACCGCTATGAATATGTCGACAACCGCGGAAAGGGCTTCGACTACTACGAAGTGCGCCCAGAAATGAAACGCGAGCTCGATGCCATCAAGGCCAAGACAGGTGTTAACACCTACGACCTCAAGTATATCATCGACCACTACGTCCGTGCCCGCGTGGCCAACGACCAGCCCGGCGTGTTGCCAACCGACTCCGTTGTCGTGCCTGTCAACAAGGCCAACGTCATCGCCTCAGGCATGACGCTTCCTGGCGGAAAAGGCAGCATCCCCGACTATATCACTTTCAAGTTCAAGAGCCGCACCATCACGAAGAGCACCATGATGATCTACGAGATGCTGGCGCGCAACGACTGGAAACGCCCGATGTATATGTCTGTCACCCTCGGCGGACTTGGCAATGCCAACTTTGCCGGACTCGAGGACTACCTCGTGCTCGAAGGTCTTGCCTATCGCGTGACGCCTTTCAAGCATCCGCGTGAGCTTGATGGCAGTCCGCGCACGGTCATCGACACCGAGAAGATGTACGACAACATGATGAACCGTTTCCGTTACGGCAACGTCAACAAGAAAGGCATTTACCTCGACGAAACCGTTACGCGCATGTGTTCAACCCATCGCAATATGTTCTGCATGCTCGTCCAGCAGTTGCTCAACGAGGGTAAGACCAACAAGGCCCTCAAGGCCCTCCGCAAGTGCAAAGAGATGTTGCCTCCAGAAAACATCCCGTACAACGAGTTCGACTACCGCATCGCCGAGCTCTGGCTCGCTGTCGGACAGAAGCAGGAAGCGGCCCGCGTGTCGAAAAGCATCATCGAGCGCTCGTTCAAGTACCTCCGTTGGGCATCAACGCTCAAGGAAACGCGAATGAGCCATGTGATGAGCGACATCCGCCGCGCCATTTCAGCCATCTATAATTCCTACGATCTCCTCGTTCGTGCCGACTCCAAGCAGGCCAAGGCCCTCGAGCTCTCGTTGCAGGGAATGGATCAGTTGCCTGCCGTGCAGATGGTGATGAACTGGATTCAGCAGCAACAGCAGCAACAACAAAATTCCGCCCTCTTCGGCAATTCGGCGCTCTTCAGCATGGGCGGCGATGCCGAAGCAGGTGAGGAAGAAGAGGAATACTAAGAAACTCCTCTCTTTTCCAATATTACTTACCAAGGCAGACGCTTGAAAGCCCTGCTCCCCCGTTAGCACCACTAAGACAAGGGAAGGAAAGCTTTGGAGCGTCTGCTTTCTGTTTTTGCCGGCCTCGCGAGCGTCGTTCCGCGTCCGCTGCAAATATCTACCGAAGAACACTTGCCTATGATCATCGAACAACCTGCCAAGTTCCTACGCTGGCTCTATCCCCACGCATTGTGGCGGATGGATCCGCACGAGCGTGCCGTATATCTCACGTTCGACGACGGCCCCATACCCGAGGTGACCCCTTGGGTGCTTTCCGTGCTCGACCACTACGGCATCAAGGCCACTTTCTTCATGGTTGGCGACAATATACGCAAGCATCCTCTCGAATTTGAAATGGTCAAGGCCGCGGGACACCGCCTCGGCAACCACACCTTCAACCACATCGGCGGTCTACGCCACGGCATCAGCAGTTATGTGCGCAACGTCAACAAGGCCAACGTCTATTTGAAAACCGACCTCTTCCGTCCGCCCCACGGCTGGATGAAGTGGGAGCAATACGTGTTTGTCAAGCAGCGTTACCGCGTCGTGATGTGGGACCTCGTGACGCGCGATTATTCCAAGCGCCTGAATGGCTACGATGTCTTGCACAACGTGCAGCGCTTTGCCCGTCCTGGCAGCATCATCACGTTCCACGACTCCGTGAAGAGTTTCGACAAACTCCTCTTCGCTCTGCCGCGTTCCATCGAATGGCTCATGGCACAGGGCTACGAGTTTAAGGTGTTTGAAAAGATGGACCCTCACAACGGCATCTGACGACATTCCGCCGTTGCAGTCCAGACGTAGTAATGGTGAAAGAATAAGTTGACCAATTTTGACCTGTATTTTTGTTGGTTTTGGAATTTGGAAGAGGGAGCATAGCGGGCTATGTGACTGATGACAAATTTCAAAAGCGGCAAAAAGACAGGGCATAAGAAATAACTCCTTATTCCTACTTCATAAAATTGGTCAAGTTATTTTTTTAAGTAGGTGTTCAGAATTAGTTTATATTGAATTGTCGTATTATTTTGTTCCTACAGCTGTCTTGAAGAAGGAGCGTAGCGGGCTACGTGACTGATGAAAGACAGTTGTAGGGGCAAAAGAATGCGGCAAGGCAATATTAAACTGGCTTATCCCTACATGGATAGTATAAACTAATTTTGAACACCTACTTACCATTACCAAGCAAAAATCCGACTCCAACTTGACATGAAAGAAATCCTTTCTTCCGATACAGTGAAAGCCGAGGCAGCCCGCCTCGGCTTTTCTGCATGCGGCCTCGCCCCGGCCGCCCCGTTGCCCGAGGCTGCCGCCGCGCATTATCGCCGCTGGCTCGAAGCCGGATGCCAGGCCGATATGTCCTATTTGGCCAACAACCTTGAGAAGCGCCTCAATCCGAAGTTGCTCGTTGAGGGCGCGAAAACAGTGGTGTCGCTGGCCATGAATTATTACACCGACGAGACCCTCTCGCCCGATGGCTACGCCTTTGCCCGCTATGCCCGCGGCCGCGACTATCACGACCTCATGCGCGAGCGCCTCCGCAGTCTTATGGCGGCCCTCTCGTTGGAAGAACACACCGATGGGCGCCTCTTTTGCGACACCGCCCCCGTCGATGAACGCTATTGGGCCGTGCGCTGCGGCCTCGGTTGGCAGGGACGTAGCGGACAGCTCATCATCCCGCAGGCTGGCACCTATTTCTTCCTCGGCGAACTCATCCTCTGTCGCGAGGCCGATGCCTACGACAGCCCCATGCCCTCGCGTTGCGGCAATTGCCGCCGTTGTCTCGATGCCTGCCCGACGGGGGCGCTGCTCGGCGACGGTACGCTCGACGCACGCCGCTGCCTTTCCTATCTCACCATTGAGCACCGCGGCGACCTCCCCGAGCAGACGGGCGCAGAGATGGGACAATGTGTCTATGGCTGCGACCGCTGTGCCGAGGCCTGCCCATGGAACCGCTTTGCCAAGGTCACGCAGGAGGCCGACCTCCATCCCTCCGAAGCCCTGCGCAAGATGACGGCCAACGACTGGGCCAATCTCACGGTGGAACAATACCAACGACTCTTCAAGGGCAGTGCCGTGAAACGCGCCAAATATGTGGGCCTTTGCCGCAACATAGAAGCCGTCATGCAGGCGCAGGAGAAAGACGAGGAATGACATCTTCGCCAAATTCCGACGTACGTTTCAGACACCGCCTTCCGTTTGCAACGCAAAAGCGCGGGACGACATAATGCCGTCCCGCGCTTTTTAGTAATGTTGAAAGAATAAGTTCCGCAATTTTGGCCAAATAGCATGGCGATTGCGGCATCGCTGCAAGGGCCGATGTGCGAACATTCAGCGGAAGTTTGAGGCGAAGCACTGTAGCTCACTTTGCTCGCAAAGTGAGGGGGACGAATATTGCGGCGGCCAAGCACGAGCTAAAAATCCAACAAAGTCATGCCCCGAAGCGCTGACCATGTTCGCTACGTGTTCGTGGCCCTCACTTTGCGAGCAAAGTGAGCTACAATGCTGGCGCCGCAACAAGCGATTGTGCGGGCCAGCGCAAATCTCCGCTGCGAGGGCGCTACCGCTAACCTTTGATATTTCAATTTTGAATACCCCATCCTTTGCCAGTCTGCTTTTTTGTGAAAACCATAACTCCCGCCGTTCCCAATAAGAAGTCATCGATTCGCGGCCGCCAGCAGCATTACCTTCGGCCGCCAGTAGTGCTACCACCGGCCGCGAGTCGCATTGCCTTCGGCCGCGGGTAGATAACATCTTATGGGTCTTGTTGGGACATGGTCGTTTCCCAAGCCCCGCCGTTTCTCATCCCGCAGAAATCAGGAAAATCAACACTGCGGCCCAGTGGCTGATGGAGCCGAGGAGCACAAAGATGTGCCAGATGCCGTGGAAATACGGCCGTTTGTCGTGGGCGAAGAAATAAGTGCCGCCCGTGTAAAACAAGCCCTCAAGGAGAATGCACAGCAACGCTGGCGTGGAGAGTGACAGAAAAACCGGTTTGGCCACAAACACCACGCTCCAGCCCATGACGAGGTAGAGTAGCAGCGAAAGGCGCGGGAAGCGGTCGATGGCCGTCGCCTTGTAGATGGTGCCAGCAACGACGACACCCCAAAGCAGTCCGAACACGGTCCATCCCAAAGCGCCCCCCACCACGCCGATGCAGATGGGCGTGTAGGACGCTGCAATCATCACGTAGATGCTGATGTGGTCGAAAATGCGCCACAGGCGTTTCCGCGAGCCCGGCATCCACCAGTGGTAGAGCGTGCTACAGGCGTACATCACGAGCATGCCGCAGGTGAAAAATGTCGTTCCCATCGCGTTCTGCCAGCTGCTGCGGTAACCCAGGCTCAGAATGGCCCAGGCCGCTGCCAGTGTGAACACCACGCCCGAAAGGTGCGTCAGCGTGTTGAAAATTTCTTCGTTGGTTCTTCTTCTGATAGCCATAGTATTTGTGTTTCATCTGCAAACTTACGGAAAAACCTGTAGCCCGCCAGCCTCCGTCCCCCTAAAAAAGCAAAACAAGGCTTGGTGCTTTAAACACATTGGTGTAAATTTGCCATAGCAATCAAAACATTTAAACAGACAATCACATGAAAAAAGCAATTGCAACCACACAGGCTCCCGCAGCCATCGGACCTTATAGCCAAGCCATCGAGGCCGGAAACACCGTTTATGTATCAGGACAGCTCCCCATCAATCCTGCCACTGGCGAATTTGCCGAGGGCGGTATGGCCGAACTCACCCGCCAGTCGCTGACCAACATCAAAAATATCTTGGCCGAGGTGGGACTGACGATGGACAACGTGGTCAAGACCAGCGTCTTCCTCGCTGATATGGCCGACTTCGCAGAGATGAACGCTGCCTATGCTGAATTTTTCACCGGCGTGGCGCCTGCACGTTCTGCCGTCGCTGTCAAGACGTTGCCGAAGAATGCCCGCGTTGAAATCGAGTGCATCGCTGTTAAATAATAGTCGGTAACAGTAATCCTTTAGAAAAGGCAGGGAGCGGGGCTTGAAACGAAAACGCCGCGCCCTGCCAGTTTTCATTTATGGAAAGAATCTGTGTTTTCCTTTCGTCGAAGGCCAATTTGCCTGAGAACTATGTGCAGGCCGCCATCGACGTGGCCACCTGGATTGGCAAGAGCGGCCGCACCTTGGTTTATGGCGGTTCGAGAGCCGGACTGATGGAAACGCTCGCCACCACCGTGCGCGAAAATGGTGGGCGCGTCATCGGGGTGGTGCCGCAGGCAGTGGTCAACCGTGACCTCGTGGCGACGCCTCCACCACCGTTTTCTACACCGCCGACCTGCAAGACCGCAAGTCGACCTTCATGCGCGAGAGCGAAGCCTTCGTGGCTTTGCCCGGCGGCATCGGAACGCTCGATGAGGTCTTCACCGTCTTGGCCGCCAAGACCCTCGAGAAATACAAGCGCCGCGTGGTGCTCTACAACGCCGGCGGATGCTGGGACGAACTAATCAAAATGATTGACACGCTCTCTGCCAACGGGCTCATCACGGAGCGCCGCGAAGACCTCTTGAGCGTGGCCAACAATATAGAAGAACTGGAGCATCTGCTCTCGTAATAAGTAATGGTGTGCACCATTACTAAAATACCTACATATTATGACAGAACCTTTAAGAATCATCATCAGCGGTGGCGGTACGGGAGGTCATATCTTCCCAGCCGTGTCCATCGCCAATGCCATACGCGAAATCTCCCCGTCGGCTGAAATCCTGTTTGTGGGAGCAGAAGGCCGTATGGAGATGCAGCGTGTTCCCGCTGCGGGCTATGAAATCAAGGGCCTTCCTGTGGCAGGCTTCGACCGCAAGCACCTCTGGCGCAACGTGTCGGTTCTGATTAAACTCATGAAGAGCCGCCGCCTCGCGCGGAAAATCGTGAGCGAATTTCGGCCGCAGGTGGCGGTTGGGGTGGGGGGCTACGCTAGTGGCCCAACGCTCGACGTGGCACAGAAAATGGGCATCCCCACGCTCCTGCAGGAGCAAAACTCCTATGCGGGCGTGACCAACAAACTTCTGGCCAAGAAAGCCAAGCGCATCTGCGTAGCCTATGAAGGCATGGAGCGCTTCTTCCCAGCTGAGGCCATCATGATGACGGGAAATCCCGTGCGCCAAAATCTCCTGCATGCCCACCACACGCGTGAGGAGGCAATTGCCGCTATGGGACTCGACCCCGCTAAACGCACCGTTTTGCTCATCGGTGGTTCGTTGGGAGCACGCACGCTTAACGACAGTGTGCTGGAAAACCTCTCCCTCATCCGCCAGCAGAAACACATCCAGTTTGTCTGGCAAACTGGAAAATACTACAGCCAGAGCATCGCCGAACGCCTTGCGGCGCAACGCTGTCCCGAGAATCTCAAGGTGATGGACTTCATCAGCAACATGGACGTGGCCTATGCCGCTGCCGACCTCGTCATTTCCCGCGCCGGCGCTGGCAGTATCTCCGAATTTTGCTTGCTGGGCAAACCCGTCATCTTGGTGCCTTCGCCCAATGTCGCTGAAGACCACCAGACGAAAAACGCTATGGCACTGGTGCAAAAGGATGCCGCGCTCTTCGTGGCAGACGCTGAAGCCCCGCGCACATTGATGCCGCTCGCCGTTAACACCGTCAACGATGCCGCCAAACTGGCCTCTCTGTCGGAAAACGTCAAGAAACTGGCCATGCCAAACGCGGCAGAGGTCATTGCGCGAGAGGTGATCAAGCTGGCAGAGGGCAAGTGAGATTAATCAAGGCTTAAAGGTGGGGCGTTCAAAATTCAGAAAAATCTCTGCACGATTTTGAGGCAAATAGCATAGCGAATGCGGCATCGCTGAAAGGGGCATCGCGCGGACATTTGGCGGAGGCCTGGGGCGAAGCACTGTAGCTCACTTTGCTCGCAAAGTGAGGGGGGCGAATATTGTGGTGACCAAGCACGGGCTGAAAATCCAACAAAGTAATGCCCCAGAGCGCTGGCCATGTTCGCTACGTGTTCGTGGCCCTCACTTTGCGAGCAAAGTGAGCTACAATGCTGGCGCCGCAACAGATGATAGTGCGGGCCAGTGCAAATCTCCGCTGCGAGGGCGCTACCGCTAACCTTTAATATTTCAATTTTGAACACCTACCTTAAAGGGGCATTCCCAAACAATATAAATCCCCTCGTTTATTCCATCCAAAAACAAAAAGACATGACAATATTTTCAAGAATCATCGCAGGAGAAATTCCTTCTTACAAGTGTGCTGAAGACGACCGCTTCTATGCTTTCCTTGACATCAATCCCGTTGCTCAGGGCCACACGTTGGTGGTGCCCAAGCATGAGGTCGACTATATTTTCGACCTCTCCGACGAGGAGCTTGCTGCCATGACGCTCTTTGCCAAGCGAGTGGCCGCAGCTATCAAAACGGCCTTCCCTTGCAAAAAGGTGGGCATGGCCGTGCTCGGACTTGAAGTGAACCACGCCCACATCCATCTCATCCCTCTGCAGTCGGAGGGCGATATGGATTTCCGCAAGCCAAAGCTCCAATTCTCGTCAGAGGTGATGGCCGACACGGCTGCCCGCATTCTCAAGGCGTTTGAAGCACAGAAGTAATCCCCCTCTTTCATTCAAGAACATGACTCCAAAGAAATATATTTTCGCAGCAGCCACGCTCTTCTCAGCCTGCACGTTTGGATTGCACGCGCAGAGCGTATGGTTTGACACTCCGACAAGCCTGAAGGGGGCCTCCATCTGGTATGGCGGTCATCCTGAGCGTTATTCATCGGCCAACAAGCCAGTCCGTGCAGGCGATTCGGCCTACAATCCCGACCAAGAATGGGAGGGCAAGTCGCTGCCCATCGGCAACGGCAGTATCGGTGCCAACGTGATGGGCTCCGTTGAAGTGGAGCGCTATACGCTCAACGAGAAAACCCTTTGGCGCGGCGGACCAGGCACCGGACGCGGCGCAGATAAGGGCACTGCAAAGGGCGCGGCCCACTATTGGGATGTCAATGTGCCCGCAGCCCGCGTGCTCCACGAAATCCGCCAGGCGTTTGCCGATGGCGATTTCGACAAGGCGGCACGGCTCACACGCGACAACTTCCACAATGATGTGCCTTATGAGGCCGACGGCGAACCAGAATTTCGCTTCGGCAGTTTCACGACGCTCGGCGAACTCCTGATTGAGACCGGTCACGACGCCGGAAGCGTGAAGGGCTACCGCCGTGCGCTTTCGCTCGATTCAGCTGTGGCCACCGTTTCCTATCAGCTCGATGGCGTGTCGTTCACGCGCTCTTCTTTTATCTCCTATCCGGCCAACGCGATGGTGGTGCGGTTTGCCGCCTCAGAGCGTGGCAAGCAAAACCTCACGCTGCGCTACAATCCGAGTCCGGTTTCCGAAGGACGGAAAACGGCGATGGACAACGACGGCATCGTTTATGAGGGCCGCTTGGACAACAACGGCATGGAATACGTTGTACGCCTGAAAGCCGTTGTCAAGGGCGGAACGGTCAGCAATGCCAATGGGGAACTCTCCGTCAAGGGCGCCGATGAAGTGGTGTTTGTCTTGACGGCCGACACCGACTACAAGCCCAACTACGATCCCGACTTCAACGACCCGAAAGCTTATGTGGGCGTTGACCCCGTGGCCACAACGCAACAATGGATGAAGCAAGCCCTCAAGCAGGGCTACAAACGCTTGCTGAAGGCGCATTTGGCCGACTATGGTGCGCTCTACAACCGCGTGAAACTCGACCTCGGAAGCGGCGTTGCCGAATCGGCCTTGCCGACGGGCCAGCGCTTGGCGGCCTATCGCAAGGGAGTTGCCGACCATACGCTCGAAGCACTCTATTTTCAGTATGGTCGCTATTTGCTCATCGCCTCTTCGCGTCCGGGCAATCTGCCGGCCAATCTGCAGGGCATCTGGCACAACAATGTCGACGGCCCTTGGCGCGTTGACTATCACAACAACATCAACCTCCAGATGAACTACTGGCCAGCGCTTTCAACCAACCTCTCGGAGTGTGCCGAACCGCTGGCTGATTTCATCCGCCTGCTCGAAAAACCAGGCCGCGCAACGGCCAAAGCTTACTGGGGCGCCAGAGGATGGGCTGCCGGCATTTCGGCCAATATTTTTGGATATACCGCGCCGCTCAGCAGTGCTGATATGTCGTGGAACTATAACCCGATGGCCGCTTCTTGGTTGGCCACGCATCTTTGGGACTACTACGACTATACGCGCGACGTGAAGTTTTTGCGCGAAACGGCCTATCCGCTCATCAAAGGCTGTGCGGAATTTTCTCAAGACTTCCTTTGGAAACGTGCCGACGGCACGCTCACGGCGGCTCCTTCAACGTCTCCGGAACACGGACCTATCGACGAGGGAACGACCTTCACGCATGCCGTCATCCGCGACATCCTGACCGATGCCATCCGTGCCGCCAAAGTGCTTGGCGTTGATGGCAAGGAAGTGGGCGAATGGCAGGAGGTGCTCAACCGCTTGGCGCCTTATCAGATTGGCCGCTACGGACAGTTGATGGAGTGGAGTCGTGACATCGACGACCCCAACGACCACCACCGCCATGTCAACCACCTCTATGGTTTGCATCCGGGCGCTTCCATCTCGCCTGTCACGACACCGGAACTGGCAAAGGCCGCTCGCGTCGTACTGGAACATCGTGGCGACGGCGCAACGGGATGGAGCATGGGATGGAAGCTCAATCAGTGGGCACGTCTGCACGACGGTAATCACGCTTACGTGCTTTATGGCAACCTCCTAAAAAACGGAACGCTCGACAACCTTTGGGACAGCCATCCGCCTTTCCAGATCGACGGAAACTTCGGTGGCACGGCAGGCGTGACAGAAATGTTGCTCCAGAGCCATGTGGGTTGCCTCGACCTGCTTCCCGCTTTGCCCGATGCTTGGGCAACTGGTTCGGTCAAGGGTTTGCGTGCCCGTGGCAACTTCGGTGTTGACCTCAGTTGGGAAAACGGCCGCTTGAAGAAAGCCGTTGTCCGCTCTGGCAGCGGAGAAGAATGCGTGGTGCGCTACGGTGGCAAAACCCTCAAGTTCCCCACCAAGAAGTCGCACACCTACATCCTCTCTTTGGATGCTCAGGGCGATTTGATGGTGAAATAAATAAACTGCCGAATTGCTTACTTGAAGGTGGAATAATCCGCCGTGAACATAAAAGAAACACCGGCAACAAGTCCTGACGACCTGTTGCCGGTGTTTCTTGTTTAGTTGGATAGCATTAAAGAATAATGCTCAGCATTTCTAAAATAATTCTGTGTCTCTCGCTGGATATTAGCTAGGGTGTTCAAAATTCCATAAAAATCAAGGTTGGTAAAGAGGCGACAGCGCCCCTGAAAGGGGCTCATATTTAGGG
>UQCW01000031.1 GCA_900539625.1 uncultured Prevotella sp. | reverse complement strand
CATAGGGCAATGATGTATACCCTCTTTCATTTAATGCCAAATTCCCCGCAACAAATGTTGGGGGTTTTCAAATCGGTGTTTGTGAAAATGTCCTCCCCCCCCCCCCGATGGGTAGGGCGCCCAAAATCAATGGAAAATGCGGCAGAATATAGAGACCTTTGGCATTTTGCACGACAGCAGCAATAAAAAATCCCCCGCCAAAAGGTGTTATTTTCGCAATACTTCCTTAACTTTGTCCGATAAATTCATCCAATAATCAAAGCAAACAGAAACACAAGATGGCAAATAAAGGGAAGCATTTCACATTCCTTGTCATTGCGCTCTTTTGCAGTTCTCTGGCTCATGCCCAAAAGCAAGTGCCGACAGAACAGAAGGATTCCATTGACAACAGGAACGACATTATAAAAATGGCGGACAACCACTCCGCAAAGGGAGGAATAAACAATGTCCTTGACGTGTTGAGCGGTCAGGCGGCTGGTGTCAACGTGTCCTCTAATGGTCTCGACCGTATGGCCATGCTCAATAGCGTACGCGTACGCGGTACGACCTCCATCATTGGCGGAAACGACCCTTTGGTGCTGATTGACGGAGTCACGTCCGATGTGCTTACCCTCTCGACAATCTATCCTGCTGACATCGAAAGTTTCCGGATTCTGAAGAATGCGGCAGAGACAGCCATGTATGGTTCGCGCGGTGCTTCGGGTGTCATAGAGGTGAAAACGAAGAAAGGCACTGGGCGTGGTTTCCAGATTTCTTATGAGGGCAATGTCGGTTTCGAGCAGATGTACAAGCACCTCAATATGCTCGACGCCTCGGAATATGTTGCCACGGCAAGAGCTTTAGGCGTTTATTGCAATAATCGAGGATTCAACACGGATTTTTACGATGTCATAACGCGAACCGGTCTTGTCAACAACCACTACCTCGCATTCAGCGGCGGAACGCCACAATCAAACTATCGTGCCTCATTCGGCCTCATGGACCACAACACCATTATAAAGAACATGAACTATAATGTTTTTGTGGCCAAGATTGACGTAACCCAGAAAGCCTTTAACGACAAGCTCACTGGCGACTTCGGCGTGTTTGGGTCATCATTCAAGAACCATGACATCTTCGACACGCAAATGCTGTTCTACTCCGCTGCATGCCAGAACCCGACGTTCCCAGCAGGACCCGACGAAAACGGGAATTGGGTGAAGAACGGAGCGGCCACGCACATCAACCCTCCTGGCATTTTGCTTGATGAGAAAAATGACTCCAAGGATTTGAATTTCGACGCTCACATCAAGCTGAGCTATGACTTCAATCCTCATTGGCGCATCTCCACCTTTGGCTCTTATCTATATGGCTCCACGGAAAACGCGAAATTCTGTCCGACATGGGTGTGGGCGCAAGGCAACGTCTATCGTGGCGAGTTCAAGAAAGAGGAATGGCTCGGCAATGTCGCCGTCAGTTTCAACAAAAAGGCGGGCATACACAGTTTTTCAGCAGACGCGAGCAGCGAATATCGCAAATTGAAAAAGACCTCCTTTTGGGTATATGCCAAAGGCATCCCCACAAATGACTTTCATTATGACAACTTGGGAGCGGCAGCCGTCCGGCCGTATGGCGGAACGGAAAGCACATACGAAGACCAATCCTTGGCTTCCGTAATGGGAAGTTTCAGCTATAGTCTGCTTGACCGTTACACGTTGTCGGTAAATGCGCGTGGTGATGGTTCTTCGATGGTTGGCGACAACAACACGTGGGGCTTCTTCCCTTCCGTTTCATTCAATTGGGACTTGAAGAAGGAGAGTTTTCTGGCCAACGTGAAGCCGCTTTCCATGTTGAAGCTCCGCACGGGGCTGGGACAGGCCGGAAACCTTGGCGGCATCTCTGCCTATACCACCATGAACACGGTGAGACAGACAGGAATCGTGCCCATCAAGAGTTCGCCAACGGTGACCCTCGGAATGGTGAGAAACAATAATCCTGACTTGAAATGGGAAACCAAGACCACTTTCAATATTGGGGCCGACCTTGGCTTCTTTGCCAACCGCCTGATGCTCACGGCTGAGTATTATTACTCCAAGACCTCCGACATGCTCTACGCCTATGAGGTGCCTGTTCCGCCGTTTGCCTACAACACCTTGCTGGCAAACATCGGTTCCATGTCAAACCGAGGATTTGAGTTGGGGCTGTCTGTGCAGCCAATAAGCAAGAAGGACATGGAACTGAACATCAACATGAACCTCTCGTTTCAAAGCAACAAACTGATTTCTCTTGGCGGAAACTACAAGGGCATGAACATGTCGGCGGCCCCCATCACCGCCATCGGCTCGCTTGACGGGGCAGGGCAGAATGGTGGCGACAACAATGTGGTTTATCAGATTGTCGGCCAGCCGCTGGGCGTGTTCTATCTTCCTCATTGTAAAGGACTCGTCAAGAACGAAAACGGCAGCTATTTTTATGACATAGAGGACCTTGACCACAATGGCAAGGTTGACCTGAGCGACGGAGGCGACAGATACATCGCCGGACAGGCCACGCCAAAGGTGACGCTCGGCTCAAACATCAGTTTCAGATACAAGGATTTTTATGTCGCCTTGCAGATGAACGGGGCTTTCGGCCATAAGATTTTTAACGGAACAGGACTGGCCTACACCTGCATGGCCAGTTTCCCTGACTACAATGTCCTGAAGGGTGCACCGCAGAAGAATATCACCGACCAAAGGGTGTCTGACTTCTGGCTGGAAAAGGGCGATTATCTGAACTTCGAGCATTTGACCATAGGCTATAATGTTCCTTTGAAAAACTCGATGATTCGCTCGTTGCGCGTGTCGTGCAGTGTTAGCAATTTGGGAACCATCACCGCCTACAAGGGATTGACCCCGATGATCAACAGTTACGTTGTGAACAGCACAATGGGTATTGACGACAAACGCAACTATCCATTATATCGTACTTATTCATTGGGACTGAGTGTGCAATTTTAAAAGAGGAAAAGCATGAAAAAGTTTTTGAGCTGTCTATTCCTGGCATCAGTGGCGTTGTGCTTCTGCGGCTGCTTGGACGAGCATCCAAAGGACCAGATAGACCAGGAAGCCATCTACAACAATGCTGACAACATCTACAAAAATGCAGTGGCTTCGCTCTACAACTACATAGGAAGCAATCAAGAGTCGGAAGGACTTCAAGGCACCTGCCGCGGCATATACGACTACAACACCCTCACGACCGACGAAGCCATGATTCCCATTCGTGGCGGCGACTGGTATGACGGTGGGCTGTGGGAGAACATGTATCAACACCAATGGAATGCCAATGACATCTATTTCTACAATGTGTGGAAATACCTGTTCAAGGTCATCGTCCTCTCAAACCAATCGCTCTCCGTCATAGACAGCCATAGGAATCTGCTCTCCGACCAGCAAGCGAGCGCATTCTCAGCTGAGGTGAGGGCCATACGTGCGTTGTTCTACTATTACGCAATGGACATGTTCGGGCGCATTCCCATTGTGACCTCCTACAACGTCAATTTGAAGCAGGTTGTGCAAAACGAGAGAAGCGAGGTCTTCCGTTTCATATTCAATGAATTGCAAGCGGTCGCTCCGCTGCTGGCTGACGAGCATTCCAACATAAGGGGGGACTATTACGGACGTGTGACACGCCCTGTTGCTAACTTCCTGCTTGCCAAGTTGGCCCTGAATGCCGAGGTTTACACCGTTGACAATTGGACCAGCGGCAGTCGTCAGAACGGCAAGAACATTTTCTTCCATGTTAATGGAGAGAAGAAGAACGCTTGGGAAACCTGCATTTGGTATTGCGAGCAATTAAGGCAAGAGGGATATGAACTGGAGAACGACTATGCCTCCAATTTTGCCGTTCATAACGAAAGTTCCAAAGAAAACATCTTCACCATTCCTTTGGACAAGAATCTTTATCCGAACGAATACCACTACCTCTTCCGTTCGCGCCACTACCAGCATGGCGGAGCCTATGGAGGGGCTTCGGAAAATGGAACCTGTGCCACTATCTCAACAGTCAAGGCCTATGGTTATGCCACAGACCATGTAGACAACAGATTCTATACAAATTTCTATGCCGACACCGTCTTTGTCGACGGCAAGAAGGTTTACCTTGACAACGGAGAGCCCCTGGTGTATAGGCCGTTGGAATTGAAATTGAACCTCAGCGCCAGTCCGTATAAACAGACCGCTGGTGCCCGTGTTGCAAAATACGAGGTGGACCGCACCGCCTATTCCGATGGCAGACAGGTTGACAATGACATCGTGCTCTTCAGATATGGCGATGCCTTGTTGATGGAATCTGAGGCAAAAGTGCGAAATGGCGAAGATGGTTCAGCAGAGCTGAATGCCATCAGGCAGAGAGCAGGAATGCCATTGGTGGAGGCCAACTTAGACAATATCCTCAAAGAGCGTCTCTTGGAATTGGTTTGGGAAGGCTGGAGAAGGCAAGACCTTATTCGGTTTGACAAATTCACGAAGGCATACGACCAACGCACCCCTATTGACGGTGAGGAAACAGGTTTTACGACCGTATTCCCTATTCCGCAAAAATGTCTTGATCTGAACAAAAGTTACAAACAAAACTACGGATATAAGTAGGGTTTTCATGACGTCTTCCTAAAGGCGCAGATTAAAACTGAATGAAGAATTACACGATAATCAAACGTTGGCTATGGTGACAAGGCAGACGCGCAATTATCGTGTAATTTTTGGCGTATAGGTCTAAATTAATATGGCTAAATTATCATCAATGATATAATTTACGAAGACGATGAAATAATGGATGTTCTTGAATATCAGAAATTCACAGGAAAATACAAAAAGCTGAAAAGCATTGTAGCCTAAAGTAGGGAAATCAAAAAAATAGCATACTGCGCAGGGTTGAAAATGTTAGCAGTTTGTGAACGAAGAACACTACTAAGCATTGCCACTCCTTGCTCTGTAAAAGCATAAGTTGAATAGCGGTTGCCGCCTCTGCCATTTGAGATCACAATTTGTGACCTCAAACGTGTTGTTACTTATTGTTGCATGCAAAGGTAATGCTTTTAGCCTTTAAACCACTATTGCACAACCCCTTTCTTTGAAAAGAACCGTATAACCCCTATTTCACAATTCCAATAGGTTGATTATCAAGAATGCGCGGAAAATAAGACTTGTCAGCGCGTCTGGGTCGAGACACGCCCGCGTCTGGGACGTGATACGTCCGCATCTGGGTCGAGACACGTCCGCGTCTGGGGCGTGGTGCGTCCGCATCTGGGGCGTGGTTCGCTGACTGGCATAGGGGATGGATTGGCGAATTGATTTTTCGGCAGAATGCGCCTGTAGGAAAAGCAAAAAAGGCTGGGTATACTTGGGAGTTGGCAAGGAGGGGGTGGCATTGAACTGGGCAAGGCGTTGAGGCCGCGTTGGGTTGGGTGTTCAAAATCCAGAAAAATATCTGTGCGGTTTTGAGAGCAAATAGCATAGCGAGTGTGGCATCGCAGCAAGGGGCACCGCGCGGACATTTGGCGGAGGCCTGGGGCGAAGCACTGTAGCTCACTTTGCTCGCAAAGTGAGGGGGGCGAATATTGTGGCGGCCAAGCACGAGCTGAAAATCCACAAAGTTATGCCCCAGAGCGTTGGTCATGTTCGCTACGTGTTCGTGGCCCTCACTTTGCGAGCAAAGTGAGCTACAATGCTGGCGCCGCAACAGACGATTGTGCGGGCCAGTGCAAATCTCCGCTGCGAGCGCGTTGCCGCCAACCTTTGATATTCCAATTTTGAACACCCTACGTGTTGGGGACGTTTTCGCGATGCACGGCGTGAAAAACAACGATGGGAGACATTTTCTTGTTGGTCAAGAATTTGTCTCCCATCGTTTGTGTTTGGTTGGGGATGGATTGGCGGGCGGGGCAAGGGACTGTTGCCCGTTTTGCTCACGCATCCTTCTCCGCTATCTGTTTTTCAAAATTGTTGCGGTCGATGGCGCGGTTGCGCAATTTCGTGCGGTAGCAATACACCGTGTTGACCGATACGCCGAGGATGGCGGCGATTTGTGCGCTGTCTGTGATGCCGATGCGCAGGAATGCCAGGAGGCGCAGGTCGTTGTTCATAAATTCCGTTTCAGACAACACGAGCTGTGCGTCTTCGCGCAGGAGGGCGTTGACTTCTTTGATGAAGGAGGGATAGAGACGAAGGAAGGCCACGTCGAAGCGGCGTAGGCACTTCTCCTTGAAATTGTCGAGCAGGGCAGGGTCTTTCATCATTTTTTTGAGGCGCTCGTTTTCTCCCGATTCGAGTTTGATTTGCACCAGTTGCTTGATTTGCTCGAATTTCAACACCGATTCGAGGGCGAGCTGGAGGAAGTGCATCGCGTTGTCGTTCTTGTCGGCCACTGCCGTGCGCATGTCGCTGAGCTGCTTGCGCATGGCAGAGGTTTGCTGCATCAGGCGGCGATGGCGGCGGCGTGCGCGGATACAGAGGTAGGAGAGGACGACTATGATGATGCAGGCCACCGTGTTGCCCCAGCAGGCCCATTTCCTCCGTTTTTCAGCCACCTGCTCGTTGTGTTGCGAGATGTCGACCAGTGTCGGATAGAGCTCCAGCATGCGGGTGCGTGAGTTGAAGACGGCGGCATCTTTGGTGGCTTCGCGGGCGTAGAGCGTGGCGCGGCGCCAGTCGCCGACTTCCGCCATGCGTGCCGCCAGACGGATGAGTGCCTCGTTTTCGCGGCGTCCGCAGCGCACGTTGTAGATTGCCGCCTTGGCCCAATAGTAGTCGCGGCGCGGCACATTGTTGATGAGGTGGTATTTGTTGGCGATGGTGTTGGCCACCACGCCTTTGTCTTCTTCTCCCACTTCGTAGAGGCGCTGTTTGAGCGCCGCAATCATGTCGGTCACTTTATACGAACTGTAGTTGAACGTCATGGCGAGCTGCGCGGCATCGGTCTGCTGGCTGCGGATGGAGTCTTCCAGATGCTTCATGATGTTGGCGTTGCGGTTGAGAAGCGATGTCGGCAGACTGTATGCGTTGTAGAACTCGAAGTTGTTGTAATACATGAGGTAGTAGTTCCTCTCCCGCAGGTAAGGACGCAACTTTTGGTCGCTATAGGCCGTTTCCAACAGCGTTTTCGCCTCCCACGGGAGTCCGCTCATGCCGAGCACGAGCGCTTTTCTCAGTACCAGACTGGCCGCTGTTGGCAAGTCGCCCAATTGGCGGGCCAAGGCGTAGCCGTTTTCGCAGGCCGTGATGGCTTCATCGCTGTGTCGCGTCTGTTCCAGATAGCTCAGTTCCACCCAGGCGTTCAAGGCCTTTGCCTTGTCTTTCGTCTTTGTGGCCAGCTCCTTGAGCTGTTGGGCTTTCTCGTTTTTAGGGGTTTCATAGATATCGCGTTCCAGCAGGCATTTGTCGAGCACGTTGAGCAACGAGTCGAGGTTTTTGGCTGGTGCGGCGGCAGGGATGAGCAGCAGCGCCAGAGCGAAAAGCCAGTGGAAATGTGCGCGTTTGAGAGAATATGATGTTATAGAGGGGGATGTGGGGTTAATGGGGACAAAGTTAGAAAATATTTTTTGGTAAGTAATGTTGAAAGAATAAATTCCGCAATTTTGTACCTGCATTTTTGAGCTATTTTTGAGCTTATTCGAAGGAGCAATGCGAGCATTGTGACTGAGAATAAGTTCGAAAAGAGCCGAAAAGGCAGGGGAGTATATAAGATATTACTTGCCAACGGCAAAATTGTGGAAGTTATTTTTTCAACATTACTAAGTCGGTAGTCTGAATTGTTTTTGTATTTGCATTTGCAGGGGACGCGTCGGGACACGCCTGGGGAACGATGGGAATTTGCATACGGAAAGCCTCCCATGCTTTGCACATTTCAGATGTATTGTTGATGTGCAGAACATGGGAGGCTATGTGGGTTTCAGGGGTGTCTGAAAGTCAGTTTATCATTTTTCTTGCAGGATGGCATAGCCTGCCGATTCGATGCCGATGTGGATGTCGCGGATGTGGTCGGAGTTTCTTGTCTCAAGCACGATACGTAAGTTGCAGGAGTTGACGTCGGGGCTTTCGCCATTGCGCTCGTGGTGGATTGAGATGATGTTGGCGCCGTAGCGGCATATCACGTTGCAGAGGCCCAAGAGCGACCCTGGACGGTCGGGCATCTCGATGAGCATTTCCGTGGTGCGTCCGCCCTTCATCAAACCGCGGTTGATGACGCGGCTGAGGATGGTCACGTCGATGTTACCACCGCTCACGATGCAGCACACGTTTTTGCCCTTGATGTCGGCCTTGTTGAACATCGCTGCGGCAACGCTCACGGCGCCGGCACCTTCGGCAATGAGCTTGTGGTGCTCGATGAGCGCCAGGATGGCGGCGCAGATTTCGTCTTCGCTCACCTGTACTACTTCGTCGACATACTGCTGGCAGAGCTCAAAGGTGTGTACTCCCGGTTCTTTCACGGCAATGCCGTCGGCAATGGTCAGCACGGAGGCTAACGACTCTATCTGGTTGTGGTCGAGGCTGTTCACCATGCTCGCTGCGCCCTGTGCCTGCACGCCGATGACTTTCACCGTGGGCTTGAGAGCCTTCACGGCGTAGGCCACACCGCTCGCCAGTCCGCCGCCGCCGATGGGCACGAATATCACGTCGATGTCGGGGTTCTCGTTGAGAATTTCCATGCCGACAGAGCCTTGTCCGGCAATCACCATCTCGTCGTCAAACGGATGGATGAACGTCATGTTCTTTTCTTCGTTAAGCTGTCGGGCCTTGGCATAGGCATCGTCGTAGACACCTGGCACGAGACAGATTTCAGCCCCCATTTCTCGGGTGGCCTCCACCTTGCTGATTGGGGCGCCAGAGGGCATGCAGATGAGGGCGGGAATGCCGTAGCGGCGGGCTGCCAGGGCCACGCCCTGTGCGTGGTTGCCAGCCGAACAGGCAATCACGCCGCGTGCCTTTTCCTCGTCGGTGAGCTGCGAGATTTTGAAACCGGCGCCGCGCACTTTAAACGAACCAGTCACTTGCAGGTTTTCTGGTTTGAGGAAAATATTGCAGTCGGGGTTGATTTTGTCTGTAGGTATCAGTTGCGTTTTGCGTACGACGTCTTGTAGCACCGTCGAAGCTTTGTAAATCAAATCGAGTGTCAACATAAGCGTTTGGGTTTGTGTGATTCTTTCGGACAGGCCCCTCAATGGTAAGGTATTCTTGAATACTTACTTACTTAAGAACAGGGCAGTGTCCCTTCGGTTGGTTCTCCTGCATGGGCTGGGGAGAATGTTCTCCGCTTGTTTTGCAGACGAGTTTTGCAAAGTTATATTTTTATTTTTATTCCCTGTCATCCGTACTGAACATTTTTACACAGAAGTTTTGTGCAGGCAGCAATTTTGTTAGATATTTTGTTCTGGCAGTGATATTTTGTAAGCAGATAGCGTTGTAGTTCGTCTCCCCGTATTCCTCCGCCGTCCCTCCCTTGTCCCAGTCGGCAGCAGAGACAGGTTCCCGTTGGCGGCAAACGCAAAAGGCGTTCAACGACAATGGCGGGTTGTCGTTGAACGCCTGGATTGATATTTCTGTAAAACCCCGCTTTGGCGGTGGCTCGCGTGGAATGGTCTTAGATACTGTCTGTTGGCTCTGCCACAAATTCTCCTTCGGCATTGAAGTGGAAATAGGTCTTCTTGTTGAGCGTTCCTTTTTGCAGCAGTCTCTCGATGTCTGTCACGCCTGGCAGTTTCACGCTATTGGTGAGTCCCTTGACGGGAATGCCGTTCCTCGTGATGTTCACCCGTTCTTTCACCGCGATGTTATAGCTTTCCTTCTTCTCGTAGGAAGTCTTCGGCGTTACGCTGACCTCGTAGCCCGCGTTGATGGGAAAAGCCACGATGGTGACGGATTTTTCGAATTTCTTCTTCACCGCTTCCGTGTGTTTCTGTCCGTAGCCATCGGTGTACGTCAGTTTGATGTCTGCCACGGCGAGCAGGTCCTCGCTCGGTTCGTAGCTAATGGCCATGACCAGTTGGTCTTCTTTCTGCGGTGGTTCGGTACCTTCTTCGCTGCTGCAGGCGTTGAGGCCCAGCAGGCATGCGAAAGAAAAGAGGATGAGGGAGTAAATTTTTCTGAATGGTTTCATAAGCGTTTGGGATTAGGGGAGGAAAGTGAAACAAATGCCAGTTGCTTTTCTTGATTTTGGAAGATAAGCGCTTGGCATGGAAGAGGTTTGCGTGGCGCGTGTCGGCGAGATATATGCTCGGCCGTGGCGCGTGTGGTAAGTAGGTAACAAATAAAGGCAGAAGCACACCGAAGTCCACTCCTGCCTTCAACATATGAAAAAAATTACTTTGCTTGGGAGGTGTTATGCGTGAACGAATGTACCGATGTTCTCGCCTTCGAGCACGCGTTTCAAGTTGCCAACGATGTCCATATTAAACACATAGATGGGCAGCTTGTTTTCCTTGCACATAGCGGTGGCGGTGATGTCCATCACACGCAAACCGCGTGAGAGCACTTCGTCGTAGGTGATCTCGTCAAACTTCGTGGCGGTTGGGTCTTTTTCCGGGTCGGCCGTATAGACTCCGTCAACGCGTGTGCCCTTCAGCATGACGTCGGCCTCTGTTTCGATGCCGCGCAGCGAAGAACCCGTGTCGGTGGTGAAATATGGGTTGCCTGTGCCGCAGCTGATGATGGCCACTTCGCCGCGTTCCATGGCTTCAATGGCTTTCCATTTGGAGTAGAACTCGCCGATGGGCTCCATGCGGATGGCTGTCAGCACGCGGCTCTTCACGCCGATGGCTCCGAGGGCGCTGCTCAGCGCGAGCGAGTTGATGACCGTGGCACACATGCCCATCTGGTCGCCCTTCACGCGGTCGAAACCCTTGCCGGCACCGCTCAAGCCACGGAATATGTTGCCGCCGCCGATAACGATGCTGATCTGTACGCCCATTTCCAGGGCTTCTTTGATTTGTGCTGCATATTCGTTGAGACGTTTCACGTCAATGCCATATCCTTGTTCGCCCATGAGGCTCTCTCCGCTCAGCTTGAGCAGGATGCGTTTGAATTTTGCCATAATGATATTTGGTTGTTTGTTGTAGTTCGCAAAATTAGTGTTTTTATTCAAGACGGCAAGTTTTCTCCAAGTTTATTTCCCTTGAAGCCCGAATATTTTCTTTCTGATGCCGCTGATGAGCAGTGCCTGCACCAGTCCGCGCATGCCGAGGTAGCAGAGAAAGGCTGTCCAGAGCCAGACGTTTGTTTGCTGGCTGAGGAGGAAAACGGCGAAGAACGTGAGCGTGGCGGCCGCCATTGATTGCAGCATTTGGCGTGTGGCGGTGGCGCCGATGAAAAGACCGTCGAAGATGAAGGCGGCGGCGCTCACCACTGGGATGGCACAGGCCAAGGGCAGGTAAGGAAGGGCGGCGGCAACCACGGAGGCATCGTTGGTGAGGAGGCGCAGAAACGATTCGCCGCCGGCAACATACACCAGAGAATAAAGTCCCACGAGGGCGGCGCCCCAGAGAAACAGACTTTTGGTGAGGCGGCGGAAACTTCCCTCGTTGCCCTCGCCCACATAGCGGCCGCCAAGGGCTTCGCCAGCATAGGCAAATCCGTCCATGATGTAGGAGAAGAGCACGAAAAACTGCATGAGCAGTGTGTTGGCCGCCAATGTTGCATCGCCCATAGCCGTACCGAAGGCCGTGAAGCAGCTCGTGACCCCAACCAGGCAGAGTGTGCGGAAGAAAATGTCGCGGTTGACGGTGAAAAAACGCTTCAGTGCGCCGCGTTGCCACAGCGTTTTCAAGGTATGGCGTGATAGCAAGTGGCCGTAGTGGCGGCGCCAGAGAAGCAGGGCCATGAGCAGGCCCGCATATTGTGCCACCAGGGTGCCGACCGCCACGCCGGCCACGCGCCAATGAAGCGCCATGACGAGCCATAGGCTAACGCCGATGTTGACGATGTTCTGCACGATGGCGATATACATGGGATATTTGGCGTTTTGCATGCCCAGGAACCATCCAGTGAAACTGTAGAGACCTAATACGGCTGGAGCGCCGAACACTAAGATGTCTATATATTGTCGCGCCAGCATTTCCGTGTCGACACTGGCCTCCATAAACTGGAAGAACACACCGAGCATTGGCGCTTTGAAGAGGATAAACAGCAGAGCCATACTTGTGGCCACCATGAGCGAGCGTAGCAGGATGCGCAACGCTTCGTCTGTCTGTCGGGCACCGCAAGCCTGGGCCGTCATGCCGCCGGTACCCATACGAAGGAAGCTAAAGAGCCAGTAAATCATGTTGAACAACATGCCTCCGACCGCAATGGCGCCGAGATAGACAGCCGCTCCTGGCTGTTCGGCGGGCGCATCGGTCAATCTGGCATCTGCTCCGAAATGCCCCACAATGGTGGTGTCCACCAGCGCCAGGAGCGGCACGGTGATGTTACTGACAATGCTGGGAATCGCTATTTTGAGAATGGGGTTGCGCATACGTATGGTAAAATGGTAAATTGGCGTGTGGGGATGGAATGGGATGAACGGATGGGTAAAAGGGGTAAATCTCTTTCAGCGGCCGTCCTTACAGTGACCGTCCTTCCTTTTCAAGGGTGCGAAGATACAATTTTATGAGCCTTCCGTGGCCGCTTTGTTAGAAAAAAAACGCGATTTGTTTGGCTATGGGCAGAGTCTGTCGTAACTTTGCCAAATATATAGAAAATCTCAATCAAAACAATGGAATACAACTTTCAAGAAATTGAAAAGAAGTGGCGTAATTATTGGGCCACCAACAAGACATACCACGTTGAGGAAGACGATGCTCGCAAGAAATTCTATGTCCTCAACATGTTCCCATATCCCTCTGGCGCAGGTCTCCACGTGGGACATCCGTTGGGCTACATCGCTTCGGACATCTATGCTCGCTACAAGCGCTTGAATGGTTTCAATGTGCTCAACCCGATGGGATATGATGCTTACGGACTTCCCGCAGAACAATACGCCATCCAAACTGGACAGCACCCTGCCATCACAACGGTGAACAACATTGCACGCTATCGCGAACAGCTTGACAAAATCGGCTTCTCCTTTGACTGGGACCGCGAAATCCGCACCTGTGATCCGCAATATTACCATTGGACGCAGTGGGCTTTCCAGAAGATGTTCAACTCCTTCTATTGCAACCGTTGCGGTTCGGCAAAGCCCATCAGCCATCTCGTAGAGCGTTTCCAGAAGAAGGGAACGGAAGGTCTTGACGTGGCGCAGAGCGAAGAACTCAGTTTCACGGCCGATGAATGGAACTCCTGGGACGACAAGCGCCAGCAGGAAGTGTTGATGAACTATCGTATTGCATACCTCGGCGAAACGATGGTCAACTGGTGTCCGAAGCTCGGCACGGTATTGGCCAACGACGAAGTGGTCGACGGCGTTTCTGAGCGCGGCGGCTATCCGGTGGTGCAGAAGAAGATGAAGCAGTGGTGTTTGCGCGTCTCTGCCTATTCTCAGCGCTTGCTCGATGGTCTCAACACCATTGACTGGACAGATTCCATCAAGGAAACGCAGCGCAACTGGATTGGACGTTCTGAGGGTACGGAGATGGAATTTTCCGTGAAAGACAGCGACGTGAAGTTCACCATCTTCACCACCCGCGCCGATACGATTTTCGGTGTGAGCTTCATGGTGCTCGCTCCTGAAAGCGAACTCGTTCACCAGCTCACCACGCCAGAACAGAAAGCCGAGGTGGAGGCATATCTCGAAGCCACCCGCAAGCGCACTGAACGCGAGCGCATTGCCGACCGCAAAGTGAGCGGTGTCTTCTCAGGCTCTTACGCCTTGAACCCCTTCACGGGCGATGCCATCCCTGTTTGGATCAGCGATTACGTTTTGGCAGGATACGGCACCGGTGCCATCATGGCAGTGCCGGCACACGACTCGCGCGACTATGCCTTTGCTCGTTATTTCAATCTGCCCATCATCCCGCTCATCGAGGGCGCCGATGTGAGCGAAGAGAGTTTCGACGCCAAGGAAGGCATCGTGATGAACTCTCCTGCTGCCGGTAAGGAAGCGCTCAACGGTTTCTCGCTCAACGGTTTGAGCGTGAAGGAAGCCATCGCCGCCACGAAGAAGTTTGTGACAGAGCACCAGTTGGGCCGCGTGAAGGTCAACTTCCGTTTGCGCGATGCCATCTTCTCGCGTCAGCGTTATTGGGGCGAACCGTTCCCCGTTTATTATAAAGACGGCATGCCGCAAATGGTGCCAGAGGCCTGCTTGCCGCTGCAACTTCCAGAAGTGACGAAATTCCTCCCGACCGAAACGGGCGAACCGCCCCTCGGCAATGCCACTCGCTGGGCTTGGGACACAGAAAACAATTGCGTGACGGAAAACAGCCGCATCGACCAGAAAACCGTATTCCCCTTGGAGCTCTCAACGATGCCGGGCTTCGCAGGTTCTTCAGCCTACTACCTTCGCTATATGGACCCGCGCAACGAGCAGGCACTTGTTGACAAGAAAGTGGACGAGTATTGGCAAAACGTCGACCTCTACATCGGAGGTTCGGAGCACGCCACGGGCCACTTGATTTACAGCCGCTTTTGGAATAAGTTCCTCTTCGACCTCGGCGTCTCTTGTAAGGAAGAGCCGTTCCAAAAACTCGTCAACCAGGGCATGATTCAGGGTCGTTCCAACTTCGTCTATCGCATCAAGGACACTAATACCTTCGTTTCGCTCGGCCTCAAAGACCAGTACGACGTCACCCCCATCCATGTTGATGTCAACATCGTTCAAAACGACGTGCTCGACCTCGAAGCCTTCAAGGCATGGCGTCCGGAATACGCTTCGGCAGAGTTCATCCTTGAGAACGACAAATACATCTGCGGCTGGGCCATTGAGAAGATGTCCAAGTCGATGTACAACGTGGTCAACCCCGACAACATCGTTGAGAAATACGGTGCCGACACGCTTCGCCTTTACGAAATGTTCCTCGGCCCAATCAATCAAAGCAAGCCTTGGGATTCCAATGGCATCGATGGTTGCTTCCGTTTCTTGCGTAAAGCTTGGAACCTCTTCTTCGATAAGGCCGGCAACCTGGCCGTGAGCGATGAAACTCCTTCAAAGGAAAACCTCAAGACGCTCCACAAGCTCATCAAGAAGGTGAGCGACGACATAGAAGTGTTCTCATACAACACGAGTGTGCCAGCCTTCATGATTGCCGTCGGTGAACTGGCCCAGCAGCGTTGCAACGCACGCGCCATCCTCGAGCCCCTCATCGTGCTTCTCGCGCCGTTCACGCCTCACATTGCCGAAGAACTTTGGCATTTGATGGGACACGAAACAACCGTATGTGATGCACAGTGGCCCGCTTTCAACGAGGAATATCTCAAGGAAGACACCGTCACGATGGGCGTTTCCTTCAACGGCAAAACGCGTTTCACGCTTGATTTCCCGGCCGACGCCACCAAGGACGCCATTGAGCAGGAGGTGATGCAGTCGCAACAAGCCAAGAAATATCTGGAAGGCATGCAGGTGGTGAAAGTCATCGTCGTGCCGCGCAAGATTGTGAACATCGTCTTGAAGAAATGAGTAGGTGTTCGAAATTAGTTTATATTGCTATATCAAACTGATTTACCCCCGCATTGATAGTATAAAATAATTTGGAATACCTACTTAATATCCAAAAGCTATGGGAAAGAAAATTGGCATTTCCTCCGTCGTGCAAAACGTGCAAGATTATCTTGTCATCACGTTCGGTTTGGTGCTCTACGCCACAGGTTTTACGTGTTTTCAGCTTCCTTATGAAATCACCACGGGCGGTTTGGCTGGTGCTGGAGCTGTCTTGTTCTATGCCACGGGCTTCCCGGTCCACTACACCTTCTTCATTGTCAACATCCTCCTTTTGTGCGTTGCCATCAAGGTGTTGGGTTGGAAATTCTGTGTCAAGACCATTTACGCCGTCTTCATGCTGACATTCTTGTTGGCTTTGGCCAAGACCATCATGATGGAAGTGGCCGCCAACGCGCCAGATGGCACGTATGTCATCAGTCCTCAGGGCCTTCCTCAGCTCGTTGGCAACAACGGCATGTTCATGTCCTGCATCATCGGTGCTTCCATTGAAGGTGTCGGCATCGGTTTGGTGTTCCTCAGCAACGGTTCAACCGGTGGAACCGACATCATTGCCGCCATCATCAACAAATACCGCGACGTGACACTCGGCCAGATGATGATGCTCTGCGACGTAATCATCATCACCTCGAGCTTGCTTCTCCCAACAGGTAGCGTCGAACGCCTCCTCTACGGCTATTGCACGCTCATCATCACCAACCTCCTGCTCGACTACGTTGTCGACCGTGGCCGCCAGTCCGTGCAGTTCTTCATCTTCTCATTGAAGTACGACGAAATTGCTGGCGCCATCAACAAGCTCCACCGTGGAGTCACCGTGTTAAACGGTCAGGGCTGGTACACCAAGCACGAGCGCAAGGTATTGGTCGTCTTGGCCAAAAAGCGTGAAAGCACCACCATCTTCCGCATCATCCAAAACATCGACCCAGGTGCCTTCGTCTCGCAGTCGAAAGTCATTGGCGTCTTTGGCTACGGATTCGACAAGATCAAGGTGAAAGCCAAGTCCGACAAGAAAAACCTGCCAGTTGGAGTGATTGCCGAAAAAACCGACGATGCTTCCGGCAAAGGTTCAGAAGAAAAAAAATGAGTGTCGCTTCTGGGCGTCACAAACCTTATAAGCGTAAAAGCGGGTGGCATCTGAATTAAATAAAAGATGCTACCCGCTTCTTCTACTCTATTTCAAAAACATTCTCCCCACTATGGCAAAAGAAGAACTCACGCCGATGATGAGGCAATTCCGCGATTTGAAGGCCAAACACCCCGATGCGATATTGCTGTTTCGTTGCGGCGACTTCTATGAAACATATCTCGACGATGCCGTGACCGCCTCCCAGGTGCTTGGCATAACGCTCACGCGCCGCAACAACGGCAAGAGTTCGTCGCCGACAGAGATGGCGGGATTTCCTCATCATGCCCTCGACACCTATCTGCCGCGCCTCATCCGTGCTGGACACCGCGTGGCCATTTGCGACCAGTTGGAAGACCCCAAGCTCACCAAGAAACTCGTGAAGCGCGGCATCACCGAACTGGTCACGCCTGGCGTTGCCATGAGCGACAATGTGTTGTCAGCGCGTGAAAACAACTTCCTTGCGGCGGTCAACTTCGGCAAAAACAGTGTGGGTGTCTCCTTTCTCGACATCTCCACAGGAGAATTTCTTGTGGCAGAAGGCACCTCGGAATATGTTGACAAACTCTTGGCGAACTTCGCGCCGAAGGAAGTGCTCATCATGCGGGGAATGCGCCAGCGTTTCGAAGGTTTCTTCGGGGGCAAGTTCTTCATCTTCGAGCTTGAAGACTGGACCTTCAATGAGTCCACGGCGAAAGAAAAACTCTGCAAGCACTTCTCCGTCCACAACCTCAAGGGCTTCGGCGTGGAGCATTTGAAAACGGCCATTGTCGCAGCAGGCGCCGTGATGTGTTATCTGGAAATCACGCAACACACGCAAACGAGCCACATCTCTTCCATCCGCCGCATCGAGGAAGACCATTGTGTGCGCCTTGACCGTTTCACGGCCCGCAACCTCGAACTCGTGCAGCCCATGAACGAAGGCGGCCGTTCCCTGCTCAATGTCATCGATCAAACCCTCACGCCGATGGGAGCCCGCATGCTGCGCCGTTGGGTGCTCTTCCCGTTGCGCACGGTGAAGGAAATCACGACCCGCCAAGATGGTGTGGAATATTTCTTCCGCCAGCCCGATTTCAGAGACCTCGCCGAAGAAGAGCTTCGAAACATAGGCGACTTGGAGCGCATCGTCTCAAAGGTGGCCGTCGGACGTGCCAATCCGCGCGATATGCAGCAATTGCGCGTAGCTCTCGAGAGCATCGCCGTCATCCGCAAAGCCTGTGTGGATGCCCAGCCAACAGCCATTCGCGAACTCGGTTTGCGTCTTGACCCTTGTCAGGAACTCCACGACCGCATCTTCCGCGAAATCACCCCCGACCCGCCCATCATGAGTGGCAAACCGGGCATCATCGCCAATGGGGTGAACGAAGAGCTCGACGAGCTGCGTCGCATCTCAACGACGGGTAAAGACTATCTCCTGCAAATCCAGCAGCGCGAGAGCGAAGCCACAGGCATTCCGAGCCTGAAGATAGGCTATAACAACGTCTTCGGTTATTACATCGAAGTGCGCAACACCTATAAAGGCCAGGTGCCAGACGAATGGATTCGCAAGCAGACCCTCGCGCAGGCCGAGCGCTATATCACGCAGGAACTCAAGGAATATGAAGAAAAGATTCTGGGCGCTGAAAGCCGCATCTTGATTCTTGAGTCGCAAATCTATGCGCAGTTGCTCCACGACGCCCTGCAATACATCGCCCCCCTGCAGCGCAATGCCGCTTCGGTGTCTACGCTCGACTGCCTCCTTTCGCTCTCCCTCGTTGCCGCCGAGCACGGCTATATCCGTCCGGTTGTCGACGACTCTATGGCGCTCGATATTCGCGGTGGCCGCCATCCAGTGATCGAAACCCTTATGCCGCCGGGAGAGAGCTATGTGCCAAACGACGTGCAGCTCGACACGGAAAACCAGCAGATCATCATCATCACTGGTCCCAATATGGCTGGTAAGAGCGCCTTGCTTCGCCAAACGGCCCTCATCACCCTCATGGCGCAAATCGGTTCTTTCGTTCCCGCCACGAGTGCTCGCATCGGTCTGGTCGACAAGATCTTCACTCGTGTGGGGGCGTCCGACAATATTTCCGTCGGCGAGAGCACCTTCATGGTGGAGATGAGCGAAGCCTCAAACATCATGAACAACCTCACGCCGCGCAGCCTCGTGCTCTTCGATGAATTGGGTCGCGGCACTTCCACTTACGACGGCATCTCCATTGCCTGGGCCATTGTTGAATACATCCATGAGAATCCGAAAGCGCATGCGCGAACGCTCTTCGCCACGCACTATCATGAGCTCAACGAGATGGAGAAACTCTTCCCGCGCATCAAAAACTGGAACGTGTCGGTGGTTGAGAAAAACGGACGCATTGTCTTCCTGCGCACCCTTCGCCGTGGTGGTTCGGAACATTCCTTCGGCATCCATGTGGCGCGTCTGGCAGGTATGCCCGCGCTCATCGTGAAGCGTTCGGAGCAGATTCTCCGCCAACTCGAAGCCAACAATGCCAACGACGGATGTCTCGGTGCCGACGAAACTTCTTCGCCTGGACCGAAAGCACAAACGGCTTCAACGGGTGTCCTCTCCCAGCAAACCGATGGCATGCAGCTCAGTTTCTTTCAGCTCGACGACCCTGTCCTCAAGCAAATACGCGACGAAATACTCAACCTCGACGTCAACAATCTAACGCCGCTTGAAGCGCTCAACAAGCTCAACGACATCAAGCGCATATTAAAAGGTTAGTCATGGTGAAATAATAAGTTTGTTCCTCAATTCTGACCTGTTCCCATAAAACGGGCGATTGTTCATTCCCTCGGCAACACCGCAGGGGAGAACAATCGCCCGTTTCCGTTTGCCTTGGGAGACTATAACAGGAAGCGTCGAAGCACCCTGACCTGTTGCGGGCTCAAGTAGCGCGAGTGTGGATGATAGTTTGCTTTCTCCAGATGCACCAGAAGTTCCGGATCTGAATTAATCCAGCGCCGCAGACAGTTGACGGCGTTAGAAGGCGATTTCTCGGAGAAACACAGGAGAGCCACCTCGCGGCGGGTCTTGAATTTAGTGCATACGGTATGTCTCTTTCTTTTCATGTTCAAGTTCTTCTATACATTAAACTTCCGTCTGATTTCGTCAACGCCTTCTGGAGTGATATACATTCCCGTTTCCTGCCGCGTCATGGCTGCAACGAGACGTCCGATTTGCGGCCCCTCAGTGTGCAGGCGTTCCTGTCGTCCCAATCTGCTGCGTCCGCAAACGCAGGCGATATAAAGTTCGGTGTTGTTTTCCGTCGGTGGCGCCCACCGTCTGATAATGTTCTCAGGCGTCACGCAGCCATATTTCCTCATGTAGTTTTTGATCAAGATGATGGCCGCCCGGAAACCATAGGCGGGAGCCGTAAAGTGGCAGAAGCCCTTTACGTTGGGCGTTTGCGGGTGCAGTCCGAGCCAGTGGTTGGCTTTGACGTAACGGATATTCAGCGGATTGCGGTTGGCAATCCCAAGGTTCATAGTTTTCATGGTTTGGTAATGGTGCTTTAGAATAGCTAAGTGATGGTTAGAATAGCTAAGTTGTTAGAATTGCAAAGTAGTTAGTTAGAATTGCTAAGGAATATCGGATATGATATTGCAAAGTTACGGCGCGACATTCCGAAAAAGTCGGTCTCGCTGAAAAAAATTGAATTATTTTTTGGGGAGCTCTGAACAGAACACCTACTTAAAAACATCCAAAGCCCCCCAATATAGAAATCTCCTCCTGCCGTCATTGCCAGGCAGAAGCCAAAGAGCAGCCGGCAAATACGCCAGAGAGGGCCGTCAGCGCGGCAATCAGCACTTGGATAACGATGCTCCAAACGTTCTTTCTTTCGGGAACAATGTCCTCAGTCTTCTTTCCAAACAGTTTCATAATTTCAGGTTTTGATGGTTGGTATAAAAATAATTTTGAACACCTACTTATATAAATAAGGTGTATTCTGAAAGCGCCGCTGGTACACGATAGAGGCTTCCTGAACAGAATGGCCGGCCAGTTTCCTCAGCCTCTCTTCCATCGGCAACTTTCAGTGCAAAATTACGATGCCGCCCAAGAGCGTTTCCACTTTATGTCATTTAACGCCCCCTTTCTTCGCAACTATTTTAGCCTTTATCCATTTGAACGTTAGCCATGTAGCAAAAAAAATCGTGCAGAAACAAAGAACAGCCAGTCAGAAGAGATTCATGAAGGGAAAAAATACCCCGCCGTCGATGAAGTTTACTTGCAGATAATTCGTAAATTTGTATCGGTGCGTAGACGGCGCGAATAATCCGCGCCGTCCCCCAGAAAAACAATGTCCCACATCTGCTGCCTCTCCCCGTGGCGAGGTGCCAGATGGAAACGCCAAACCTATCTTATGATTGAAAACTTCGGGCAACTCACTGCCCATCTGTCGCAAAGCGGGCGCCGATGCCGCCTCGCCGTTGTCTGCGGTTCCGACGCCTCAACGCTCGAAGCCGTGGCCCGTGCCATTGAAAATATGATGGTCGAGGTCGTCTTCGTCGGCCATCTCGACGCCATTGCCCAAATGTCTGAAACGCTGCATCTGCCGGCCTTCCCAGCCGATACCGTTGCTGCCGCCAGCGATGAAGAAGCCGCGGCCAAGGCCGTCATGATGGTGCGAAACGGTGAGGCCGACGTCTTGGTCAAAGGTCTTGTCAGCACCGACGTGCTGCTGCGTGCCGTTCTCAACAAAGAGCGTGGCATCCTCCCTCCTGGGCGCGTGCTGACCCACGTGGCAGTGTCTGAGATGAAGGAGATGAACCGCATGCTGGTCTTCAGCGATTCTGCCGTCATCCCTTATCCGACGCCCGAACAGCGGCGAGTGCAGATTTCCTACGTCGTCAACCTCTGCCGCGCCTTTGGAGCGGAAGAACCGCGTTTGGCGTTGCTCCACTGCTCGGAACATGTGAGCGACAAATTCCCGCATACGCTCGACTACCGCGACATCATCGCAGAGGCCGGACAAGGACGCTGGGGAAAGGTGCGTATCGACGGACCGCTCGACCTCCGCACCTCCATCGACCCCGTGGCGCTCCACACGAAAGGCATCCGTTCGACGCTCGAAGGCCATGCCGACGCACTCATCTTCCCCGACATAGAGGCTGCAAACACCTTCTATAAAGCCGTCACCTTCCTCGCCCACAACGAAACGGCGGGCATGCTCTGCGGCACAACCTGCCCAGTGGTGCTCCCGTCGCGCGGCGACGATGTCCAGACGAAATACAACAGCATCGCCCTCGCCATCCTCCAGCACGTGTCTGGCACCAACTGCCATTGAAGCGTAGGGTGTTTAAAATCCAGATAAATCTCTGCGCGTTTTTGGCCAAATAGCATGGCGGTTGCGGCACTGCCCCTGAAAGGGGCTCATATTCCAGGATAGGGGCTTGCCCCTATCTCTCGCCGCAGCTCATCAATTCTCGCTTCTGCCCCTTACAGGGGCGAGGTTCATTAATCGGCCCCAAGAGGTAGGGGCAAGCCCCTACCCTAAATATGAGCCCCTTTCAGGGGCGCTGTCGCCTCTTTACCGACCTTGATTTTGAACACCCCACCTTCCAGGGGCAACTGCGTCGCCAACCATTAATACTTCTATCCTTACCGTCCCACCACGCCCCAACTTATACAATCCCAACCCCATGAGAATCCTCGTTATCAATCCCGGTTCTACGTCCACAAAAATTGCGCTCTACGAAGACGAGTCGCCTTTGCTGCTGCGCAACATCCGCCATTCGATGGACGAACTGAAGCGTTTCGACCGCATTGTCGACCAGCGCGAGTTTCGCCGCGACCTCATCATCAGCGAACTCGAAAAGCTCGATGTCCGCTTCCAGTTTGATGCCATCATCGGGCGTGGCGGACTGGCCAAGCCCATCAAGGGTGGCGTTTATGAGGTCAACGAACTGATGTGCAACGATATGTATTACGCCCAGCGCCAGCATGTCTGCAACCTCGGCTGCATCATCGCCTATGAGCTCGCCATGCGCATTCCGGGGTGTCGGGCCTTCATTGCCGACCCCGTCGTGGTCGACGAGATGGAAGACGTGGCACGCATCAGCGGGTCGCCCCTCATGCCGAGAGTGCCCATTTGGCATGCGCTCAACCAGCGGGCCATCGCGCGGCGCTTTGCGCGTGAAACGGGACGGCGCTACGAAGATCTCAACCTCATCGTGTGCCACATGGGCGGTGGCATCACCGTTGCGGCCCATCGTCAGGGACGCGCCGTTGATGTCAACAACGGTCTCGACGGCGAGGGCCCCTTCTCCCCAGAAAGGGCGGGAACTCTGCCTTCGGCCGACCTGATACGCCTCTGTTATAGCGGACGCTATACGGAACAGGTACTTCTCAAGCGCATCTCGGGCAACGCGGGACTTGCCGCCCATCTCGGAACAACTGATGTGAAGGAAATCATCAGCCGCATTGAAAATGGCGACAAGCATGCCCAACTGCTCATCGATGCCATGATTTATCAGATTGCCAAGAGCATTGCCGCCGAAGGCGCTGTCTTGTGTGGGAAAATCGATGGCATCCTCATCACGGGCGGCATCGCGCATTCCGAATATATCACGTCGCGCCTGCGGCATCGCATCAGTTTCATGGCCCCTGTCTATATCTATCCGGGTGAAGACGAGATGCAGGCCCTGGCGCTCAACGCCTTGGCTGTGTTGCGACGCCAACGCGAAGTGTTGGAGTACAAATAGTACATTTCCTCTCCGATAGTTAGGGTGTTCAAAATATAGGAAAATCAAGGTTGGTAGAGAGGCGACAGCGCCCCTGCAAGGGGCTCATATTTAGGGTAGGGGCTTGCCCCTACCCTCTTGAGGCCGATTTATGAACCTCGCCCCTGTAAGGGGCTCATATCTCGAATCTTATTGCGGGGCAAGCCCCGCTAACGATATGCGCCCCTTACAGGGGCAGCAGCGAGAGTCGATGAGCACTGGCGGGAGATAGGGGCAAGCCCCTATCCTGGAATATGAGCCCCTTTCAGGGGCAATCCCCCGCACCCGAGCGGCCCGGCAATTCGTTAATTCGTTTAATTCGTTGTTACGCCGTCTGAGGCCAACCAACGAACTGCGGCGCAGCCCGCAACCCCGTTGCAAAAATTCGATTAATTCGAACCTTCGCCGCGAGCGCCCTGAAAGGGCAGCCAGTTCATAGCCCAGGGCAACGCCCTGGGTATCAATGCATAAACGCCAACGCCCTGTAAGGGCAAAAGTATGGGCGAACGGTTGACTTTTACTTTTGCCCTTACAGGGCGTAGGGAATGGGGACATGGTACCCAGGGCGTTGCCCTGGGCTACGGACTTGTTGGGCTTTCAGCCCGCGCAGGGCCGCAGGCAAGGCTTTTTCCGCACAATCTCCACCTACCTAATATTTCAATTTTGAACCCCCCTCCCCAACAGCTCCATATATAATATATAAATGTATAAGGGCCTCCCAGCCCCAACCAAAATGACAACAGAAAAAGAAAGAAACATACAAGTCAAAGGTGCCCGCGTCAACAACCTCAAGAACATCGACGTGACCATTCCTCGAAATAGTCTGGTGGTCGTCACCGGACTCTCCGGCTCTGGCAAATCCTCGCTCGCCTTCGACACCCTCTATGCCGAAGGTCAGCGCCGTTATGTGGAGAGCCTTTCGGCCTACGCCCGTCAGTTTTTGGGACGTATGCACAAGCCAGAGTGCGACTATATCAAGGGCCTCCCGCCCGCCATCGCCATCGAGCAGAAAGTCAGCAGCCGCAATCCGCGTTCCACGGTGGGCACCTCCACCGAAATCTACGACTATCTGCGACTGCTCTTTGCCCGTGTTGGCCACACCATCTCGCCCGTCAGTGGCGAAGAAGTGAAGCGCCACACGCCCGAAGACGTGGTCAATGCGGCCCAGAGATATAGCGATGGCACACGCTTCACCGTTCTCGCGCCAGTCCACCGCCAGACGGGACGTACGCTGGGCCAACAACTCGGCATCTATCTTCAGCAAGGACTCTCGCGTCTCGACGTGGGCGGAGAAATGGTGCGCATCGAAGATTTCCTCCAGCAAAACCCCGACCTCTGCAATGAGGTGATGGGGGAGGAGAGTGACCCTTCGGCCGCCTCCTGGCCCCTCCTCCTCATCGACCGCCTCAGCGTCAGCCACGACAAAGATGCCGTCTCCCGCCTGAACGACTCCGTTGAGACCGCTTTCTACGAGGGCGACGGTGAATGCCTCCTACGTTTCTATCCTTCGCGGGCCCTCCATCATTTCTCCACGCGCTTCGAGGCCGACGGCATCGTCTTTAGCGAACCGACCGATAGCATGTTTTCCTTCAATTCCCCCCTCGGCGCCTGCCAGCGTTGCGAGGGTTTCGGCATGGTCATCGGCATCGACGAACACCTCGTGGTGCCAAATACGGCATTGAGCGTCTACGATGGTTGCGTGCGTTGTTGGCGTGGAGAAAAAATGGGAGCGTGGAAAGACGAGTTCTGCCGCCGTGCCGCCCGCATCAATTTCCCCATCTTCAAGCCCTATTTTGAACTCACGCAGGCCGAGCGCCGCGTGCTCTGGCATGGGGCGAAAGAACTCGGAGACATCTGCATCGACGAGTTCTTCCGCATGCTCGAGCGCGACCAATATAAAATCCAATACCGCGTTATGTTGGCACGCTATCGCGGTCGTACCATCTGTCCCGACTGCGAAGGCTCGCGCCTGCGCCCCGAAGCAGCCTATGTGAAAGTGGGCGGGGCCAGCATCACCGACCTCGTCAACAAGCCCATCAGCGAATTACGCGATTTCTTCGACCATCTGCAACTCTCGCCCCACGACGCCCAGGTGGCGGCACGCCTCTTGCCAGAAATCACCAGCCGCCTCCATTTCCTCAGCGATGTGGGACTGGGCTACCTGACGCTCAACCGTCCTTCCAATACCCTCTCTGGCGGTGAGAGTCAGCGCATCAACCTCGCTACCTCGTTGGGCTCCTCCCTGGTAGGCTCGCTCTACATCCTCGACGAGCCGAGCATCGGTCTCCATTCGCGCGACACGGAGCGCCTCATCCACGTCTTGCGCCAGTTGCGCGATGTGGGAAACACCGTTGTCGTCGTGGAACACGATGAAGACATCATCCGTGCCGCCGACTATATCATCGACATCGGTCCCGAAGCCGGACGCTTGGGCGGCGAAGTGGTGTGGGCTGGCCCCTACGACGACCACGTAGCAGTGGCACCAGGAAAGAGCCACACCGTCGACTTCCTCAGCGGTGCGGAGCAAATAAAAGTGCCGCTTTCGCGTCGTGCCTGGAATCGCTCCATCAGTCTGCGTGGCGTGCGTGCCAACAACCTCAAAGGCATCGATGTCCGTTTCCCCTTGGGTGTGATGACCGTGGTGACAGGTGTCAGCGGTTCGGGAAAGAGCACCCTCGTGCGCGACGTCTTCTATCGCGCCATCCTGCGCCATTTCGACATCGCTGGCGACGCACCGGGCGAATACATGTCGATGGAAGGCGATCTCGACAGCATCAAGGCCGTGGAGTTTGTCGACCAGAACCCCATCGGCAAATCCTCGCGTTCCAACCCCGCCACCTATGTCAAGGCATACGACGAGATACGCAAACTCATGGCCGCGCAGCCCCTCTCCCAGCAGTTGGGCTTCAAGCCCGCCACCTTCAGCTTCAACGCCGAGGGCGGCCGCTGCCCAGAATGTAAGGGCGATGGCACCATCCGCGTCGAGATGCAGTTTATGGCCGACCTCGTCCTCGAATGTGAGTCCTGTCATGGCAAGCGTTTCAAACAAGAAGTCCTCGACGTGCGTTTCCAAGGAAAGAACGTACACGACATCCTCGAAATGACCATCAACGAGGCCATCGAATTCTTCACGCTCCACAAGCAAATGGCGGTGGTGAAGAAACTCCGCCCCCTCCAGGATGTCGGACTGGGGTATATCAAACTCGGACAGTCAAGCGCCACCCTCTCTGGCGGCGAAAACCAGCGCGTGAAACTGGCCTACTACCTCAGTCAGGAAAAAGCCGCCCCGACGCTCTTCATCTTCGACGAACCCACCACTGGCTTGCATTTCCACGACATCAGCACCCTCCTCAAGAGCCTCAATGCCCTCATCGAACGCGGACACTCCGTTGTCATCATCGAGCATAACCTCGACGTGGCCAAATGTGCCGACTATATCATCGACCTCGGACCAGAAGGCGGACGCGACGGCGGACGCCTCGTGGCCGAAGGAACTCCCGAAGAAGTGGTGGCAAAAGGACAAGGATATACAGCACACTATCTCAAGGAAAAACTCAATGCCTGAAAGGTAGGGTGTTCAAAATCCAGATAATTCAAGGTTTGTAAAGAGGCGCCAGCAGCGCCCCTGAAAGGGGCTCATATTTAGGGTAGGGGCTTGCCCCTACCTCTTGGGGCCGATTAATGAACCTCGCCCCTGTAAGGGGCTCATATCTCGAATCTTATTGCGGGGCAAGCCCCGCCAACGATATGCGCCCCTTACAGGGGCAGAAGCGAGAATCGATGAGCACTGGCGGGAGATAGGGGCAAGCCCCTATCCTGGAATATGAGCCCCTTTCAGGGGCAGTGCCGCAACCGCCATGCTACTTGGTTAAACCCGCGCAGAGTTTTTTCTGAATTTTAAACACCCAACCTTTCAGGGCGCAGCGTTTAACGTGTTTTGTTATTTCGACGCGAAGCAGAGTAACGAATACTTTCGGTGCCAGCAAGATAACTCACTGCTGCGCCGCAAAACGAGCTACACTGTTGCGCCCCAATCCCCCATCCGACATAAAGGAAACTCCCCCCCCCCTTGTCTTTTCTAATGTTAAATATCTTTTAATTGTTCGCCTTATATTTGCAAATATCAAATAAAATCACTAACTTTCGCAAGTGAAAATAGAAAAACAGAATATGAGGACATGTTATGATAGCTTTAACCAGTTGATAATGTGTCTTTTATCCTGTTCTAAACAACAAGATAGAGAACGAATTTTATTAATTTTATAACCAAAGCGTATGAAAAAAATCTACACTTTCATCGTGGCTTTGATGGCAATGTTCGCCACCACAGCCCAGGCTCAGGTTGAAGTCGTAACCGAAATCGGTCCTACTATGACTTCACTCGAAGGCCTCAAAGAAGGTTCGAAGATTGCTCTCTTCTGCTATGGAGAAAGCAGCCGTCGTGCATTCTTGAGAGAAGTCGACAACCAGAAGATCCACTTGAGCCGTAAGCTCCATGTGGGTTCCACTTCAAGCTCCGACTTCATTTGGACAGTATTGAGCGTTGAGCCGTTCGAAGGCGGTTGCAACATCAAGTTGCAGAGCCCTCGTCACAACTTCTTGCCTAACTTCGCTTACGACGAGAGCAGCCAGTGGGCCAAGTGGCCGGGCGCTACTTGCTTGAGCGAAGACTCAGCTGCTATCATCAGCGTAACGGCTCCTGAAGCATCTGAAGAATTGGCCGACTCATTCTTCTACTTCCGTGATGAGAACAACGTTTACTTCAACGGTCAGAACGTGGCTGACGACAACTCAGAAGCCCTCTTCGTGGGTTGGAACACTACTGGTGACAACTCTCTCTACCAGATCTTCCCGTTGACAACCGAAGTTCGCACCACCATCCCGACCACTCTCTATCTCTTGACCGAAGACGGTGAAGAAATCGAGCAGCGCAACATGACTTTGGGCCTCGGTGACTCTGTGACGGTTCCGACTTTGGAAAACTATGCTTACAAGAGAGCAGAAAACTACTCAACTGGCGACGAAATCCAGATGCCTTACCACGCAGACGCAGTGCCAGAAGAAGGCAAGCTCGAAATCGGTCTCTACTACAAGCACTACCCAATGGTTGCCATCACCTGCCAGGATGAAGAAGGCAATCCGATGAAGGAAGAGAACATCTATGTTCCGTTCGGTTACGAATTCCACGGTGACAGCATTCAGATCGGTCAGCTCGGTTACGAACTCGTTGAAAACGCAACCAACAACCAGACCATCAACGAAGACACTGAAATCACCCTCGTTTACAAGAAGACTCCTCTCGGTGGCGTTCCTTTCGTTCCGACAACGATCGAAGGCGGCAAGTTCGCTGAAGGCACTCACTTCTACACGATGCGCATCCGTAATGGCTACTACATCTACCAGAAGACTGGTGAGAGCGCAGTGAAGGCCGGCGCTTCAATCGCCGTTAGCGACAGCGTTGACTCATACCTCTGGGCATTCACTGGCAACCTCGAAGATGGCTTCCAGCTTTGGAACAAGGCTATGGGTCCTGAAGTGAAGGTTTATGTTCCTTCAACTTCTGACGGTGCAGCGCTCACCTTCGGTTCAGACGATGAAATCGCTGCTAACGAAACTCCTGTGACTGCATTCAAGATGGGCATCAACGGTAACGGATTCTCTCTCTCTGCTGCTGCCGATGCCAACGCTTGCTTGAACCAGTTCGGTGGTGCTTCCGGTACAGACATCAAGTTCTGGAACGATGCTGCATCTCCAGCCGATGGCGGTTCAAAGATTGTCTTCGCTGAAATGACTGATGCCGACGCTGAAGGCCTCAAGTGGTCAACTCCTAAGGCTTGGGCTGCTGCTGAAGGTTGCGTAGGTGGTTACACTGCTGACCAGCTCGCTACTTTGAAGGCTGCCATCGCTGCTGGTGACATGGTTGCTTCTAAGGCTGCCATCGAAACTTTGAAGGAAGCTGAAACCATCGCCTTCGACGCCAACAAGAGCTACTACCTCGTAGCTGGCTTCAAGGACTTTGAAAGCAAGCAGCCGGGCGTTAAGTATGCAATCTATGCTGACGCAAGCGACACTGTAAGATGGGCTAAGCTCGACGAAGCAAGCGACGAATACAAGTGGGAATTCTATGCTGCAAGCGACACGACTTACTTCGTAGGCAACGTTGCTCACGCTAAACCAATCGTAGGCTTCCGCTTCGGTAAGTGGGCAACCCTCGAAGGTGGCACTGAGCTCGGCGAAGTCAACGAGTCTAACGTATTTGCTGTTGGTGCTCCTGCTCCATTCCAGATTGTCAAGGCTAACGTAGACGTTGTTCCTGGTGCATTCTACTTCGTTCACAACTACGGTGGTTCAATCATCACTTTGGCTGGTAAGGCTGGTGTAGGTGATGCCACTGCCACTTCTGGTAAGATCACTACTTACAACACAAGAGATGCTGTTTACAACAACTCATGGCGTTTGGTTCCTGCTGGTGCATTCACCAATGGCATCAACAATGCAGAAGTCATCGAACCTGCACAGCAGAACGGTGTTGTTTATGACCTCAGCGGTCGTCGCGTTGCAAAGGCTCAGAACGGTCTTTACATCGTAAACGGCAAGAAGGTTATCGTGAAGTAATTCCTGATACATTCTAATTTTAACGGCTGGACGCCTCTCGGCGCCCAGCCGTTTTTTTATGCCTGCGCGAAAAAGCCCCCAATAAGTCCACATCCCGATAACCAGCGGCCCTGGGCGGGCTATAGCCCAACAAGTCCAGAGCCCGATTGTCAGCGGCCCTGCGCGGGCTGAAAGCCCAGCAAGTTCATAGCCCAGGGCAACGCCCTGGGTTAACGTACGTACCGCACCTGCGCCCTGTAAGGGCAAAAGTATGGGCGAACGGTTGACTTTTACTTTTGCCCTTACAGGGCGTAGGGAATGGGGACAT
>UQCW01000030.1 GCA_900539625.1 uncultured Prevotella sp. | reverse complement strand
GGCAAGCCCCTACCCTAAATATGAGCCCCTTTCAGGGGCGCTGGCGCCTCTTTACCAACCTTGATTTTATGGAATTTTGAACACCTACTTGTAAACACCCATTCCGCCCCTGCCCTACCCCTACAAAAAATCCCAGCCAAGAATACTCCTGACCGGGATTAAGGGAATATATGACTGCGGGAGCGTCCCGCCATTCATGCTATTCTTGTGCTTGAAGCTTTGTCAAAGACTACACCTTGATTTCAACTTCAACACCGCAAGGCAACTCCAACTTCATCAAAGCGTCAACTGTCTTTGAAGTTGAGCTATAGATGTCGATGAGACGCTTGTAAGAAGACACTTCAAACTGCTCGCGGCTCTTCTTGTTAACGAAGGTTGAGCGGTTGACAGTGATGATACGCTTGCGTGTTGGAAGGGGAATCGGACCGCTAACGATGGCGCCGGTGGCCTTCACGTTCTTGACGATCTTCTCAGCAGACTTTTCTACGAGAGTGTGATCGTAGCTCTTCAGCTTGATACGAATTTTCTGACTCATTTCTTTTATTGATTTATAACCGCCGTCGAGGGTTGAACGGGCTAAGAGTCATTCGTTAGCCCGCCGCCCCGTCGGCATTGATTGTTTAGGATATTTCTATTCTAAAAGTTTGGGAGGCGCAGAGAGAAGCATCCTGGCCGAAGCCAGCCTTCTGCCCTGCACTATCCTTGATAAGCAATTCGCCGGAGGCTGATTACTTAACGAGGTCTACGCGACCGTTAACTTCCTCAAGCACCTGCTTAGCGATTGAGTTGGAAACAGGAGCGTGGTGGTCATACTGCATAGAAGAAGTTGCACGACCAGAAGTGATGGTACGCAAAGCTGTTACGTAACCAAACATTTCTGACAATGGAACCATAGCCTTCACGATGCGAGCACCAGAACGACCGCTTTCCATGCCTTCAACCTGTCCACGACGCTTGTTCAAGTCACCGATAACGTCACCCATATTCTCCTCAGGAGTAACAACCTCGAGCTTCATGATAGGCTCCATCAAGACAGGACCTGCCTGTGCGCAAGCGTTCTTGTAAGCCTGAAGAGCTGCGATTTCGAATGACAACTGGTCAGAGTCAACTGGGTGGAACGAACCGTCGAGCAGTTCAACCTTCAAGCTGTCGAGAGGATAGCCACCGAGCACACCGCTCTTCATGGCGTTCTCGAATCCCTTCTGTACTGATGGGATGAATTCCTTAGGAATGTTACCGCCAGTCACCTTATTAATGAACTGCAGACCGCCTTCCTTGAAGTCTTCGTCTACAGGACCAACGTTAACGATGATGTCGGCGAACTTACCACGACCACCCGACTGCTTCTTGTAAACCTCGCGGAGGTTGACAGTCTTGGTGATGGCTTCCTTATAGTTAACCTGAGGCTTACCCTGGTTACATTCAACCTTAAACTCGCGCTTCAAACGGTCGATGATGATGTCCAAGTGGAGCTCACCCATACCAGAGATGACAGTCTGACCTGTCTGCTCGTCGGTCTTAACGGTGAAGGTTGGGTCTTCTTCAGCCAACTTGGCCAAACCGTTAGAGAGCTTGTCAAGGTCTTTCTGAGTCTTAGGCTCAACGGCGATACCGATAACTGGATCAGGGAAGTCCATTGATTCCAATACGATTGGTGCGTCTTCGTCAGCCAAAGTGTCACCAGTGTGGATATCTTTGAAACCTACACCTGCACCGATATCACCAGCGCAGATTTCGTCAACTGGGTTCTGGTGGTTTGAGTGCATCTGGAACAAACGAGAAACGCGTTCCTTCTTGCCTGAGCGTACGTTGTAGATGTAAGAACCTGCAACAACCTTACCAGAATATACGCGGAAGAAAGTCAAACGACCAACGTATGGGTCAGTGGCAATCTTAAATGCGAGGGCAGCAGTCTTTTCGTCTTCGCTTGGCTTGCGGTCTTCCTCTTCACCAGTCTCAGGATTCGTACCAACGATGTTTGGCGTGTCGAGAGGTGAAGGCAAGAACATACAAACGTAGTCGAGCAAAGTCTGAACACCCTTGTTCTTGAATGAAGAACCCTGGGTCATCGGAACGATGTCCATTGCGAGCGTACCCTTACGGATAGCGGCGATGAGCTCTTCTTCAGTGATTGAAGAAGGATCTTCAAAGAACTTGTCCATCAAAGCCTCGTCGCACTCAGCAGCGGTTTCAACGAGCTTGTCGCGCCATTCCTGAGCCTCAGCCTGGAGTTCAGCAGGAATCTCGTCAACCTCGTATTCAGCGCCCATGGTTTCATCGTGCCACAGGATGGCCTTCATCTTAATCAAGTCAATGATACCCTTGAACTTCTCTTCAGCACCGATAGGAATTGAGAGCACACAAGGATGAGCACCGAGGACGTCCTTCATCTGGCGAACAACATCGAAGAAGTCGGCACCAGAGCGGTCCATCTTGTTGACATAAGCAATACGTGGAACGTTGTACTTGTCAGCCTGACGCCAAACGGTTTCAGACTGAGGCTCAACGCCACCAACGGCGCAATATGCAGCGACGGCACCATCGAGCACACGGAGTGAACGTTCAACCTCAGCGGTGAAGTCAACGTGTCCCGGGGTGTCAATCAAGTTAATCTTATACTGCTTGCCCTGCCAGTTCCAGAAAGTGGTGGTAGCGGCAGAAGTAATAGTAATACCGCGTTCCTGTTCCTGGGCCATCCAGTCCATGGTTGCACCACCATCGTGAACTTCACCGATTTTGTGCGTCTTACCCGTGTAGAACAAGATACGTTCAGAAGTTGTCGTCTTACCGGCATCGATGTGAGCCATAATACCGATATTACGAGTCAAATGTAAATCGTGCTTTGCCATTGTTTTATTGAATAAGCGATATTACTATGTTTAGAATCTGAAGTGTGCGAATGCACGGTTAGCTTCAGCCATGCGGTGCATGTCTTCCTTACGCTTGAAGGCACCACCTTGCTCGTTGAAAGCGTCCATGATTTCAGCAGCGAGCTTGTCGGCCATGGTCTTACCACCACGCTTGCGGGCGAAGTTGATCATGTTCTTCATTGAAACAGACTCTTTGCGGTCGGGACGAATTTCAGTCGGCACCTGGAAAGTTGCACCACCAATACGACGGCTCTTAACTTCTACCTGAGGAGTGATCTTGTCGAGAGCAGCCTTCCAGATTTCGAGGGCTGACTTCTCCTGATCCTTCATCTTTTCGCCTACGATTTCGAGGGCCTTATAGAAGATTTCGTAAGAAATATTCTTCTTTCCGTCATACATCAAGTGGTTAACGAACTTGGAAACTTTCTGGTCTCCGTAAACGGGATCCGGAAGGATCACACGCTTCTTTGGCTTTGCTTTTCTCATTTTCTTTTGTGAGTTGATTTGTTTTTAAATAGGGCTGCAATGTCAGTTCTTCAACTTCCCATCGGAATGTTTACTCAACCTCTTCTGCAAACCAACATTTTTAGGCTTCTAAAAGAATCGCTTTTGGATTCGCCTTAATAATTATTTCTTGGCAGCTTTAGGACGCTTAGCACCGTACTTAGAACGACGCTGCGTGCGGCTTGCTACACCAGCGGTATCAAGTGTACCGCGAACGATGTGGTAACGTACACCAGGGAGGTCCTTAACACGACCGCCACGCACGAGAACGATTGAGTGTTCCTGCAAGTTGTGGCCTTCTCCAGGGATGTAAGAGTTGACTTCCTTTGAGTTCGTCAAACGAACACGAGCCACCTTACGCATTGCTGAGTTAGGCTTCTTAGGGGTTGTCGTGTAAACACGGACGCATACGCCACGGCGCTGAGGGCATGAATCCAAAGCAGGAGACTTACTCTTGTCTGCTGCCACGCTTCTACCCTTTCTTACCAATTGTTGAATAGTAGGCATTTCGTTGATTTTTAATTTGTTATATATTATATTTTCTTTTCTTCTGAGTATTGTCGTAGGTGTACACTACACCTTTCGGCCTGCAAAGGTAGCAATTTCCCTTGGAACTGACAAGATTTCAAGAATCTAATTATCAACCTTTTCAAAACATTTTTCCAAGTTTTTGGTATCGGGGGTTTTGCAACGGGGGCGAACGCGACATGGTTCTTCCCGCCGAAACAGCAAAGGAGGGAGAGGAGGGAAAAAGGCCGCGCTGTGTCTCACGACGGGCGCGGCCTTTAAAACGAGCAACAAGGTATGGTGTGGAAACTTGTGCTGAAAAACAATTGTATGCCTAACTATTGCGGGGGTTAAGCGGGTGGGTGAAGAACTTTTGCGATGGCGTTTAAGATAGACAATATCTATAAACATATAGACCGTTTCATTTGTCCGTCTATAAATAAATGCGCACCTTTGCACCGTAATCAATCACTCAAACAATATGGAAAGCAGAATACAAGAAGCTTCGGCGAAGAAAATATGTGGTACGCACAACTGCACGCAGGCCGTGGCCTGCACCTACGCCGACAAGACTGGCCTTGACGAGGAAACGATTAAGAACATCGGCAACGGTTTCGGCGCAGGAATGGGAAATATGGAAGGGACGTGTGGCGCCATCGTCGGTGCCGGCATCGTCTACAGTTTGGCAACAAAAGACAAGGTCAAAGCCATGAAGGGGATGCGACAGATTATGGAGAAATTCCAGCAACGCAATGGGGCGACTCAATGCAAGCTGCTCAAAGGCATCGGGACAGGAAAGGTGTTGAGGGAATGCCCGCTCTGCGTGGCCGACGCCTCGGAGTTTCTTGAAGAACTTTTGGAAAAAGAATAACGATGGCAAAATACAAGGCTGAGAATGAACGCGACCGCTGCGTGGCATGCGGGGTTTGCGTGAAGGTTTGCCCGCGAGATGCCATCAGCATCCACAAGGGTTGCTACGCCGTGGTCGACGAGAACCTCTGCATCGGTTGCGGCATTTGCGAGAAGAATTGTCCGGCAGGGGTGATACACAAGGTGTTGAGGGAGACGGAGACGCGAAACTAAAAAACCGTTTCCTCCCCGCATATCAATTCAGACTACTTACTCTATGGCTAAAAAGAAAAAACGCTGGAGCGACTACATGTGGCTCGTCTCCGCCACCTACTTCACATTGGGATTCTTCAACATCGCGTTTGCCTGGCTTGGCGTGATATGCTTTCTCATACCGCTGCTGATGGCTATTTTCGGAGGCGGAAAGGGCTACTGCAACAACTATTGCGGACGCGGACAACTGTTTCTGCAAATCGGCAATACGCTGAAATGGTCGAGCAGGAAGGTGGCGCCGAGATGGCTATCGTCGAAATGGTTTAGAAACGGGTTCCTCGTGTTCTTCATGTTCTTCTTCATCCAAATGATTTGGCTGACGGTGCAAGTGGCGCAGGAAATGGAGTCGCTTCACGAAACGGTTCACCTGCTCTGGACTTTCGACGTTCCCTGGCATTGGGCTTACGTCACGAAATTGGAACCGTGGATGGCACAATTTGCCTTCGGCCTCTACGGCATCATGCTGACCTCGCTCATCGTGGGCGTCGTGCTGACAATCGTTTACCGTCCCCGCACCTGGTGTGTGTTCTGCCCGATGGGCAACATGACCCAAATGATTTGCAAACTCAAAAAACACTGACATCATGGAAAATTTCAACGACATTATCAATGGCAACCAACTGACGCTGGTTGATTTCTTCGCCACATGGTGTGGCCCGTGCAAGCAAATGCACCCCGTGCTCGAACAACTGAAAGCGAGCGAAGGGGAGAATTTGAGAATCATCAAACTGGACGTTGACAAAAATGAGGCGCTCGCCAGCGCCTACCGTATCCAGTCGGTACCGACGCTCATGCTATTCAGAAATGGCGAACTGCTGTGGCGCCAGAGCGGCGCGATGAGTCTGGCCGATCTGAAGGCGCTCTTATATGGCTTCCAGTAATCTTCCTCCAGCATGAATCTGCAACAACTCAGATATATCATTGCCCTCGACCGCTTCCGCAATTTTGCGAAGGCGGCCGAGGCTTGCCGTGTTTCGCAGCCAACGCTCAGCGCCATGCTCGTGAAATTGGAGGAGGAACTCGATGTGCGACTCTTTGAACGTTCCAACAAATCGGTCGTGCCAACCACGGTTGGCGCCAAAATCGTTAGGCAGGCGCAGAGGGCCTTGATGGAAACGGAACGCATCGGCGAAATCGTGGCGGAAGACAAGGACAGCATCGGCGGCTCTTTCACGCTTTCTGTCGGCCCCACCATCGCCCCTTACATCCTGCCCAAGTTCATCCGACACTACCGCGAAGACTACCCCGCCGTCGACCTGACCATCCGAGAAATGAAGGTGCAGTCGATGCAGGACGCCCTGCTCGACGGAGAGGTCGACGCGGCCATCGCGATTTCGGACAACGCACGACAAGGTCTGCTGGAAGTGGCGCTCTACACGGAGCGATTTTTCGTGTATCTATCCGAAAGCTGCTGGCGCAAGCTCCCGGTGTTTAAACCTGAAAACCTGGAACACGAGAACATGTGGATTATGCGTGAGGCGCAATGTCTACGCGACAGTGCGTTCAGTTTCTGCAAAGCACGCAGCAAAGGACACCACATCTACGAGGCGGGGAGCATCGACACGCTCATACGCATCGTGGACGAAAACGGAGGTTTCACCATCATCCCGGAAATGCACCTACCGTTTCTCTCTGACGCGCAACGGAAGAACGTGCGGCAGATTGAGGGTAACTACCATTCTGAACGCCGTATCTCGCTCTACATCAAGGATGACTACGTCAGGGAGCGCATGCTGAACACCATCACCGCCACGCTGCAACGATTTATGCCGCAGGGCATGCTGACGGAGGGGATTTTGAAACACGGCATCAAACTTTGAACGTTAGACAAAAATATGTATATTTGCAATATTGTAAGTAGGTGGTCAGAATATTTTATATGTAAGAATAATGCTCTTGGCATATACTTGACCACCTACTTAAAAAAGTAGTGTTCAAATAAAACCAGACGGATATGACTCCAAGACTTTACCCATTAGGTATACAGACATTTGAAGAAATACGGGAAAACGATATGCTGTATATCGACAAGACGGAATACATCTACCGCATGACGCATGTCAGCGGCAGATACGTATTTCTCAGCCGTCCGCGCCGCTTCGGCAAATCGCTGTTGGTGTCGACCTTGAAAAGCTATTTCGAAGGAAAGAAGGAGCTGTTTGAAGGGCTGGCGATTGAACGCCTTGAAAAGGATTGGGGAAAACATCCTGTGATTCATTTTAGTCTGGCTGGAGGCAAACACAAGAACAAAGAAGAACTGACAGCCTATCTTGACTTCATCCTTTCTCAACAAGAAAGGACTCTGGGAATTGAGAACGGGAAAGGAAGCCCCAATATGCGTCTGGCCCATCTGATTGAGATGGCGTATCGGCAAACGGGACAAAAGGCTGTCGTTCTGATTGACGAATACGATGCTCCCTTGCTTGATGTTGTTCACGAAGATGAACACCTGAACGAACTGCGCTACGTGATGCGTAACTTCTACAGTCCGCTAAAGGATGCCGACCCCTACCTGCGCTTTGTCTTTTTGACGGGTATCACAAAATTCTCTCAGGTCAGCATCTTCAGCGAATTAAACAACATCAACAATCTCAGCATGCTGCCGGAATATGCTGGCATTTGCGGCATCACAAAGGAGGAAATTGAGCAGATGCGAACGGACGTGGAAATGCTCGGCAAACGCATTGGAAAGAATTGGGAAGAAACGATGGAAGCGCTCGCAAACAACTACGATGGCTACCACTTCTCTTGGCCTTCGCCTGATGTTTTCAATCCGTTCAGCCTGCTGAGCGCACTGACCAATGGTGACTTGGACGCTTATTGGTTTTCAACAGGAACACCGACCTACCTGTTGAACATGATGCAAAAATTTGATGTGCTGCCAAGCCAAATTGGAAGCATGACAGCCAAGCGATATGAATTTGACGCACCAACGGAAAACATGCAGTCGCTCACCCCACTGCTCTACCAAAGCGGCTATCTGACCATCAAGGCTTTCGACGAAGAAGTCGGGGTCTACACGCTCGACCTCCCGAACCAAGAAATCCGCACAGGGCTTTTTGAAAACCTCTTGCCCAATTATCTCGCCTTCGGACAATCGGGGGCCGTCACTTACAGAAAAAATAGACTCCTACCTATATAAATATTGCCGCGACCTCGACAGCGCCTTTTCTCAAACGCTTTTCTGTGGCTGTCTCGCCGGACTGGTTATCGGCTGCATCCTCGACTTCTTCCATTTCATGAAATCGCAAAAGCACCTCAACGACCTGCTAAGGGAAATCGAAGAGGTCAGAGGGGCAAAATGACCGCCAACGCAATAAGACAAAAATCCCCGCCAACGCAATACCTGTTGGATATTGCATGGCGGGGATTTTATGGTTTATGTATCACAGACTGCGGCACGGAGGCCACTATTGTCTGAGCGAATTATTAAATCGTTGTAGGAATCTTGTTCTTCTCCATCTCGTCGGCATCACCAACGATGATCTTGTTGAACTCACGCAAACCAGTACCAGCAGGAATGAGGTGACCGCAGATAACGTTTTCCTTCATACCCTCGAGGTAGTCGGTCTTTCCGCTGATGGCTGCTTCGTTGAGCACCTTCGTTGTTTCCTGGAAGGATGCGGCAGACATGAAGCTCTTTGTCTGGAGAGAAGCACGCGTGATACCCTGGAGAATCTGGGTTGAAGTGGCAGCCTTGGCATCACGAACCTGAACGAGCTTGAGGTCGCGGCGCTTGAGCTGAGAGTTTTCATCGCGCAGCTTGCGGGCCGTCACGATCATACCCTTCTTCATTACCTCACTGTCACCGGCATCAACAACAACTTTCTTGCCCCAGATGCGGTCGTTCTCTTCAGCGAAGTCGAGCTTGTCGACAATCTGCTGTTCCAAGAAGCGCGTATCGCCCGGCTGGTCGATCTGAACTTTGCGCATCATCTGGCGTACGATAACCTCGAAGTGCTTGTCGTTGATCTTTACACCCTGCAAACGGTAAACGTCCTGGATTTCGTTGACGATGTATTCCTGAACAGCGGTAGGACCCTTGATGGCGAGGATGTCGCTCGGCGTGATTGAACCGTCGGAGAGCGGCGTTCCGGCACGCACGTAGTCGTTTTCCTGAACAAGAATCTGCTTTGACAGAGGCACGAGGTATTTCTTGACCTCGCCCAACTTAGAAGTAACGACGATTTCGCGGTGGCCACGCTTGATGTTGCCCATCGTGATTTCACCATCGATTTCTGAAACGACAGCGGGGTTGCTCGGGTTGCGGGCTTCGAAGAGCTCGGTCACACGGGGCAAACCACCGGTGATGTCACCAGCCTTACCAACGGCACGAGGAATCTTGACGAGGATGTCACCAGCTTTGAGCTGCTGACCGTCTTCAACAACGATGTGACCGTTGATTGGGAAGTTGTAGGTGCGAATCAACTCACCGTTTTCATCCATGATATGGCACGATGGAACACGGCCACGCTCCTTGGATTCAACGACGATTCTTTCACGGAGACCAGTTGCTTCGTCTTCTTCGACACGATAGGTGACACCTTCCGTTACGTCTTCAAACTGGATGCGACCAGCACTTTCTGTTACGATGACGGCGTTGAATGGGTCCCACTTGGCAATGACGGTGCCCTTTTCAACTTTGTCGCCATCGTTGACGAAGAGCTGTGAACCGTAAGGCACGTTCTGTGAAGAAAGAACGATACCTGTGTTCTCATCGATGAAGCGGACTTCGGCCAGACGACCGACAACGATCTTGCAGGCTGTGCCGTCTTCGGCTGTCATGTCAACCGTACGGAGTTCTTCAAATTCAAGGCGGCAGTCGCTCTTGGCCACGATGGTGGCGTTGGCTGCAGCATTCGAAGCGATACCACCGGCGTGGAAGGTACGGAGTGTCAACTGAGTACCAGGCTCACCGATTGACTGGGCGGCAATGACACCGACAGCTTCGCCCTTCTGCACCATGCGGCTTGTTGAAAGGTTGCGGCCGTAGCACTTCATGCAGACACCATGCTTGCTTTCGCAGGTGAGAACTGAGCGGATTTCGACGCTCTCAATCGGAGAGGCTTCGATTTCGGCAACAATCGGTTCGGTGATTTCTTCACCAGCGGCAACGATGACCTTGCCGGTTGTTGGGTGAACGATGTCGTGTACTGACACACGGCCGAGGATACGTTCGCCAAGAGACGAAATGATTTCGTCACCATCCTTGAGCGCTGTGCAGACGAGACCACGAAGCGTTCCGCAATCCTCTTCCGTGATGATCACGTCGTGGGATACGTCGACAAGACGACGGGTGAGGTATCCGGCGTCGGCCGTCTTCAAGGCGGTGTCGGCCAAACCCTTACGGGCACCGTGGGTAGAGATAAAGTACTCCAACACGCTCATACCTTCCTTAAAGTTAGAAAGGATCGGGTTTTCAATAATCTGAGCACCTTCTGCACCGGCTTTCTGAGGCTTGGCCATCAAACCACGCATACCTGCCAACTGTGCAATCTGGTCGGCAGAACCACGGGCTCCGGAGTCAAGCATCATGAACACAGCGTTGAAACCTTGGTCGGCTTCTGTCATCTGCTTCATGAGGGTCTTCTTCAGGTCGGTGTTAACGTGCGTCCAAGTATCAATTACCTGGTTGTAACGCTCGTTGTCGGTGATGAAACCCATATTATAGTTAGCAGTGATCTGCTCGATGTCTTCGTTACCACGCTTAACGATGTCTACCTTCTCCTGCGGGATGATGATATCGTCGAGGTTGAAGGACAGACCGCCCTCGTATGCCTTGCGGTAACCGAGGTTCTTGATACCATCCAAGAAATCGCAGGCACGGGCCATACCAACTGTCTTGATAACCTTGGCGATGATGTCGCGCAGAGATTTCTTTGAGATAACGGTGTTGATGAAGCCACACTCAACAGGGATGATTTCGTTGACAATCACACGGCCGACAGAGGTCTCAACCAAATGGCGGACGCCCAAGCCGTTTTCGTCTACATCGTCAACCATGACCTTCACTGGGGCATGTACGTCAACACGCTTTTCGTTGAAGGCGATGAGGGCTTCTTCTGGACCGTAGAAAATCAGGCCTGAGCCCTTTGCGCCTGGACGGAGCTTGGTGATATAATACAGACCGAGCACCATGTCCTGTGAAGGCACAGTGATAGGAGCACCGTTGGCGGGGTTCAAAATATTGTGGCTCTGGAGCATCAACATCTGAGCTTCCAAGATTGCTTCGTTGCTCAGAGGGAGGTGAACTGCCATCTGGTCGCCGTCGAAGTCGGCGTTGAATGCCGTACATGCCAACGGGTGGAGCTGGATGGCCTTACCTTCAATCATTTTAGGTTGGAAGGCCTGGATACCGAGACGGTGAAGTGTCGGTGCACGGTTGAGGAGCACAGGATGGCCCTTCATGACGTGTTCGAGGATGTCCCAGATGACAGGCTCGCGACGATCGACAATCTTCTTGGCGCTCTTCACCGTCTTCACGATGCCGCGCTCAATGAGTTTGCGAATGATGAACGGCTTATAGAGCTCTGCAGCCATGAGTTTAGGCAGACCGCACTCGCCCATACGCAATTCAGGACCAACGACGATTACGGAACGTGCTGAATAGTCAACACGCTTACCGAGGAGGTTCTGACGGAAACGTCCCTGCTTACCCTTCAGATAATCGGAGAGTGATTTCAAAGGACGGTTGCTGTCGCTCTTCACGGCGCTGCTCTTGCGAGAGTTGTCGAAGAGGCTATCAACAGCTTCCTGAAGCATACGCTTTTCGTTACGCAGAATGACATCTGGTGCCTTGATCTCGAGCAAACGCTTCAGACGATTGTTGCGGATGAGCACACGACGATAGAGGTCGTTCAAGTCGGAAGTGGCAAAACGGCCACCATCGAGGGCAACGAGCGGACGTAAATCTGGAGGCGTGACAGGAATGATCTTCATGATCATCCATTCAGGACGGTTCTTGTCTTTGCTTGCGCGGAAAGACTCAACCACCTGCAGACGCTTCAAAGCCTCGTTCTTGCGCTGAACGGAAGAGTCGGAATTGGCTCTGTCGCGCAATTCATACGAGAGTTCATCGAGATTGATGCGGGTCAGGAGGTCGTAAACGGCCTCGGCACCCATCTTGGCGATGAATTTATTTGGATCGGAATCCTCAAGATACTGGTTGTCGTTTGGCAACTTCTTGAGCAAGTCGAGGTATTCGTCCTCCGTCAGCAAATCGTTGGGAGCCACGTCGTCGCTCAAGACACCTGGCTGGATAACGACATAGCGCTCGTAATAGATGATGGTATCGAGTTTCTTGGTCGGGATGCCGAGCAGATAACCAATCTTGTTTGGCAAAGAACGGAAGTACCAAATGTGGGCCACAGGCACAACCAGCTGGATGTGTCCGGCACGCTCACGACGCACTTTCTTTTCAGTGACCTCCACACCGCAACGGTCGCAGACAATGCCTTTATAACGGATGCGCTTATATTTTCCGCAGTGGCATTCGTAATCCTTCGTCGGACCGAAAATGCGTTCGCAGAAGAGACCATCACGCTCTGGCTTGTACGTACGATAGTTGATGGTCTCAGGTTTGAGGACCTCACCGTAAGAATTGGCCTGAATTTCTTCAGGAGAAGCCAAGCTAATGGTAATCTTCGTGAAGTTACTCTTTATCTTGTTGTCTCTTTTAAATGCCATGTTTTATATGAAATATTGGTTGGGAAGCCATTGGCTCCCGCCGCAGAGGGCGGGATGCCAATACTTGTCCTATAAATAGGTGTTTGGAAAACGCCTACCTATGTAAAGAGTTACTATGTGTATCTGTTATTCAAGCGTAATGTTGAGACCTAAGCCGCGGAGCTCGTGAAGCAATACGTTGAGCGATTCTGGAATGCCCGGTGTTGGCATCGGGTCGCCCTTGACAATGGCTTCGTAAGCCTTTGAACGGCCAGTGACATCGTCCGACTTGATGGTAAGGATTTCCTGAAGCACATGTGATGCGCCGAAGGCCTCGATGGCCCAGACTTCCATTTCTCCGAAACGCTGTCCACCAAATTGCGCCTTACCTCCGAGAGGCTGTTGCGTGATGAGCGAGTACGGACCGATGGAACGTGCGTGCATCTTGTCTTCAACCATGTGACCGAGTTTCAACATGTAAGTCACACCAACCGTTGCCTTCTGGTCGAAAGCCTCACCAGTTCCGCCATCATAAAGCTGCGTAGAGCAGTAGCGCGGCAGGCCAGCCTTGTCTGTCCATTCACACAAGTCTTCGAGTTTCGCACCATCGAAGATTGGCGTAGCGAACTTCACGCCGAGTTTCTTACCAGCTGCACCGAGCACGGCCTCGAAAATCTGACCCAAGTTCATACGTGAAGGCACACCCAGCGGGTTGAGCACGATGTCGACCGGCGTACCGTCGGCCAAGAACGGCATATCTTCCTGACGCACGATCTTTGAGACGATACCCTTGTTACCGTGACGACCGGCCATCTTGTCACCGACACCAATCTTACGCTTCTTAGCGATGTAAACCTTGGCCATCTGAAGGATGCCGGAAGGAAGTTCGTCACCGATGGTGAGGGCAAACTTCTTGCGCTTCAAAGCGGCATCCATGATGTTGTACTTCTTCAAGTAGTTGATGATGAGCTGACGCAACAATTTGTTGGTGTGCTCGTCTTCCGTCCAAGCACTCAGGTCGAGCGAGGTATAATCGAGCGACTTAAGCAAGTTGCGCGTGAAAGTAGCGCCCTTGGCAATCACCTCAGAACCAATGTTGTCCTTGACGCTGCAAGCGGTCTTGTCGCCGGCCAGTTTCAAGAACTTTTCAATCATCGTGTCCTTGAGTTCCTCAGCCTGCTTGGCAAACTCGTCGTCGTAGCGCTGGAGAACCACCTTGTCGGCAGCCTTATCGGCACGCGACTTGACAGCCTTGGCGTAGAGCTTGCGGTTGATGACAACACCAGAGAGAGAAGGATTGGCCTTCAAAGAAGCATCCTTGACATCGCCAGCCTTGTCGCCGAAGATGGCGCGGAGGAGCTTTTCTTCTGGAGTCGGGTCGCTTTCGCCCTTCGGCGTGATCTTACCAATCATGATGTCGCCTGGAGTGACGCGGGCACCGATACGGATCAAACCGTTTTCATCAAGATCCTTAGTAGCGTCTTCGCTGACGTTAGGAATATCGTTGGTCAGTTCTTCCATACCGCGCTTCGTTTCACGAACCTCGAGAGAGAACTCATCGACGTGAACAGAAGTCAGGATGTCTTCACGAACCATACGTTCGTTGAGCACGATGGCGTCCTCATAGTTGTAACCCTTCCAAGGCATGTAAGCTACGAGCAAGTTGCGGCCCAGGGCGAGTTCGCCGTTTTCAGTGGCATAACCTTCCGTCAGGATGTCGCCCTTCTTCACACGCTGTCCCTTCTCGCAAATCGGACGAAGGTCAATGGTCATGTTCTGGTTGGTGCGACGGAACTTAGGAATCTTGTAAGTCTTGGTAGCAGAGTCGAAGCTGACAAATTCTTCTTCTTCGCTACGGTCGTATGTAATCACGATGCTGGTGGCATCAACGAAGTCGATCACGCCTTCGCCTTCTGCCGTAATCATCGTACGGGAATCTTCACAAACCTGCTTTTCGATACCAGTACCCACGATAGGAGCCTCGGAACGAATCAAAGGAACAGCCTGGCGCATCATGTTCGATCCCATCAATGCGCGGTGGGCGTCGTCGTGTTCCAAGAACGGAATCAAAGAAGCAGCGATAGAGGCAATCTGCTGAGGAGCCACGTCCATGAGTTCCACCTCTGAAGGCGGCACAACAGGATAATCGGCGTCCTGACGGCACTTGACTTTGTCGCGGATGAATGTACCGTCGTCGTTCAACGGTGCATTACCCTGACCGATAATCTTGGCCTCTTCTTCTTCTGCCGAGAGATAAACAACATCATTGTTGTCCAAGTCAACAACAGAATTTTCCACCTTGCGGTACGGTGTCTCGATGAAACCAAGTTCATTGATCTTGGCGTAAACGCAAAGAGAAGAAATCAAACCAATGTTCGGACCTTCAGGCGACTCGATAGGACAGAGACGGCCGTAGTGGGTGTAGTGTACGTCTCGAACCTCGAAACCTGCACGCTCACGAGACAAACCGCCAGGACCCAAGGCTGAAAGACGGCGCTTGTTCGTCACCTCGGCCAGCGGGTTGGTCTGGTCCATGAACTGCGACAGGGCGTTCGTACCGAAGAACGAGTTGATAACGCTGGAAATGGTCTTGGCGTTGATCAAGTCGGTCGGGGTGAACACTTCATTGTCACGTACATTCATGCGCTCGCGGATGGTGCGACTCATACGGGCCAGACCGATGGCAAACTGATTTGAGAGCTGTTCGCCAACGGTACGTACGCGGCGGTTGCTCAAGTGGTCGATATCATCGACAGTGGCCTTTGAGTTGATCAACTCGACGAGATACTTGATAATCTCGATGATGTCTTCACGCGTCAATACGCGGACATCCATATCGGTTGTCAAGCCGAGCTTCTTGTTGATTCTGTAACGGCCCACCTCGCCCAAGTCGTAACGCTTTTCTGAGAAGAAGAGGTTGTTGATAACTTCGCGTGCGCTGGCATCATCGGCAGGGTCTGCATTACGCAACTGGCGATAGATGTAAAGCACAGCTTCCTTCTCGGAGTTCGACGGGTCTTTCTGGAGGGTGTTGAAGATGATAGAATAGTCCGACGAGCTGGCCTCTTCGTGGTGTACCAAGATCGACTGCGCACCGCTTTCGATGATTTCATCAATGTGTTCAGCTTCGAGCACGGTCTCGCGGTCGAGGATGATTTCGTTACGCTCGATTGAAACAACTTCACCCGTGTCTTCATCAACAAAGTCTTCCACCCAACTCTTCAAGACACGTGCAGCGAGCTTGCGGCCCACCAGTTTCTTGAGGTTGGTTCTGTTGACCTTGACCTCTTCAGCCAAGTCAAAAATCTGAAGGATGTCCTTGTCGTTTTCAAAGCCGATGGCACGCAAGAGGGTTGTCACAGGCAACTTCTTCTTACGGTCGATGTAAGCATACATGACATTGTTGATGTCCGTTGCAAACTCAATCCAAGAGCCTTTGAAAGGAATGATACGAGCAGAATAGAGCTGCGTACCATTCGCATGCACGCTCGAACCGAAGAACACGCCCGGCGAACGGTGCAACTGAGACACGACAACACGCTCGGCACCGTTGATGATGAAAGTGCCGTTGTCGGTCATATAAGGAATCGGGCCAAGGAAAACATCCTGCACAACCGTGTCGAAATCCTCGTGGTCGGGGTCGGTACAGTAAAGCTTCAATTTGGCCTTCAAGGGGACACTGTAAGAAAGTCCGCGCTCAAGGCATTCATCGATGCTGTAACGGGGCGGGTCGATATAATAATCGAGGAACTCTAACACAAAGTTGTTGCGAGTGTCTGCGATAGGAAAATTCTCGGCAAAAACTTTGTACAGACCGTCGTTCTTACGCAACTCCGATGGCGTATCAAGCTGGAGGAAGTCTTTGAAAGACTTTAACTGTACGTCCAAGAAATCCGGATAAGGCATCGGATTCTTGACAGAGGCAAAGTTTACACGTTGGTTAATAACTCTGGAAGACATTCGTGAAAAATATGATTTAGGATGAGAACTTCATTCCGGGCGGCGCTCACCGATTGGAAATGCGTTGTGCAAAAGAGCGGGTGTTCCACTATCATACAGGCACCATGCTTTAATGAGGCTTATAATATGTGTGCATGCTATGCTGGAAACGTTCGCCACGTACGAAATGGAACAAGCCAAGCGGACAAGACCAAGCAAGCAAGACCAAGCAAGCAGTAGTAAATGGAAAGACGCAGGCTGTTTTCTCGCGAAACAGCAGCCGTTGCCCTGTATTTTTTTTTGCACAAAAGCCCCCACGAACCATTTGTTTGCGAAATGTGTCGGGGAGGAACAATGAACCGGCATCAGCCGATCCAACAAAACATCTGAATGCGAACAGGAATGCGAAGCAGAAACGCCAGCGGAAAAGCAGAGCAAGAGCGCAAGGCGCCAACCACATCGGCATACCCAAACATCCCTAAAAAAGAAGTTCTAATCTGACTTAATTTATAGACACAAAAAGGTTAAGAACCCTCTATCAGAGGATCCTTAACCCAATAAATATGAGGTAGCTTATTAAGCGAGTTCTACTTCAGCACCAGCCTCTTCGAGAGCCTTCTTCAATGCTTCAGCTTCTTCCTTAGCAACGCCTTCCTTCAACTTGCTAGGAGCACCGTCAACGAGGTCCTTAGCTTCCTTCAAGCCGAGGCCGCAAGCTTCCTTAACAGCCTTAACAACCTGGAGCTTTGCAGAGCCAGCGCTCTTCAAAACAACGTCGAAAGCAGTCTTTTCCTCAGCGGCAGCAGCGCCACCAGCAGCGGGACCAGCAGCAACAGCAACAGCTGCAGCAGCGGGTTCAATACCATATTCGTCCTTCAGGATCGTTGCCAACTCGTTTACTTCTTTCACTGTCAAATTTACCAATTCTTCAGCAATAGCTTTGATATCTGCCATTTTCGTAATGTATTTTTATTGTTTTTATTCAGTTTGATTGGTACGGATATATCCGATTATTCAGGGCGCTCGCCCATAGTTTTCAGCACGCCATGGATAGTCTGGCCTGCAGATTGGAGTGCAGAGATAACGTTCTTTGCAGGAGATTGCAGCAATGCAACAACTTCGGCAAGAACTTCTGCCTTGCTCTTGATAGCGCAGAGCGTATCAAGCTGATCAGCACCTACGTAGAGACCTTCCTCAGCGTAAGCAGCCTTGAGGGCTGGAACGCCGCTCTTACCTTCTTCCTTGATCAACTTTGCAGGAACGTTGGCAGTGTCACAGAAGAGGACAGCCGTCGTGCCTTTCAAGCAGCCGTAGAGCGGAGAGAAGTCAAATTCAGCAGCTTCGAGAGCCTTGTGCAACAAGGTGTTCTTCACGAGAAGCATCTTGATGTTTGCGCCAAAGCACTTTCTGCGCAAATTGCTTGTAGCCTCAGCGTTCATACCGGTTACGTCAACCAGGTAGAAGTGAGCATATTCTTTTAATGTTTCACCGATGTGCTCGATGATCAAACCTTTATCTTCCTTTTTCATGATTTGCCGTCAAATTTTAGATTTCGTCAACAGATTTGGGATCTATCTTGATACCCTTGCTCATAGTGGAGGAAAGATAAATGCTCTTGATATATGTACCTTTGGCAGCAGCAGGCTTCAACTTGTTGATGGTAGCGATGAATTCCTTTGCATTGCCGAAGATCTGCTCGGGAGTGAAAGAAACCTTACCAATTGAAGTGTGAACGATACCGGTCTTGTCAACCTTGAAATCGATCTTACCCTGCTTAACCTCACGGATTGCCTTGGCAACATCCATGGTAACAGTACCACTCTTAGGGTTAGGCATCAATCCGCGCGGACCGAGAACACGGCCGAGAGCACCGATTTTACCCATGATAGCTGGCATAGTGATGATTACATCAATATCAGTCCAACCACCCTTGATCTTCTCGATATATTCATCGAGACCTACATAATCTGCACCTGCTTCCTTAGCAGCAGCTTCTGCATCAGGCGTACAGAGGCAAAGCACACGAACTGTCTTGCCAGTACCATTTGGCAGAGATACAACGCCGCGAACCATCTGATTGGCCTTACGAGGGTCAACACCGAGGCGAACGTCGATATCCAAAGAGGCGTCAAACTTAGTCGTGGTGATTTCCTTAACCAAGCTAGATGCTTCCTTCAAAGTGTAAGCTTTCCCTGCTTCAATCTTGCCAGCTACAGACTTCTGATTTTTTGTCAGTTTACTCATGTTCAGTTCAAAAATTGAAGTTAATTATTAACCAGGGAAGTCTCCCTTAACTGTGATACCCATACTGCGGGCAGTACCTGCTACCAACTTCATGGCAGATTCAATAGTGAAGCAATTCAAGTCTGGCATCTTGTCTTCGGCGATAGCCTTAACCTGATCCCAAGTGATTTCAGCAATCTTAGTACGATTAGGCTGAGCGGAACCACTCTTCTTCTTGGCTGCTTCGAGCAATTGAATTGCTACAGGAGGAGTCTTAACTACGAATGAGAATGATTTGTCATTATAGTAAGTGATAACAACTGGCAATACCTTACCAGCCTTCTCCTGAGTTCTGGCGTTGAACTGCTTGCAGAAATCCATAATATTGATACCCTTTGAACCCAAGGCAGGACCTACGGGAGGGGAAGGATTTGCAGCGCCACCTTTAATCTGTAATTTGATTAATCCAGCAACTTCTTTAGCCATTGTAATATTTTATTTTTAAATTGTATGAAGGTCAACGGAGGTTCGTAACAGCAACCGTTATTCCTTCTCTATCTGCGTAAAACCAAGGTCCAAGCCCGTGCTGCGGCCAAACACTTTGACCGTAACCGTAACCTTCTTCTTCTCAGCGTCAACCTTTTCGATGACACCGGTGAACCCGCTGAAAGGACCGTCGCTAACCTTGACAGATTCCCCTTCAACAAATGGGATTTCTGCATCAACTGCATCCACCTCCATTTCATCAACTTTGCCTAAAATTCTGTTCACCTCACTGGCGCGAAGAGGCGTAGGATGGTCAAGACCGCCTAAGAAACCGAGCACCTGCGGGGTGTTGCGGAGTTCATGGGCAATTTCACCAACCAAGCGCGCTTCAACCAAGACATAGCCTGGCAAATAATTGCGCTCCTTGACGATGCGCTTACCGTTGCGAATCTGAACGACCTTTTCGGTTGGAATGAGCACCTGCGAAACATGACCGCCAAGGCGGCCATTATTAATTTCTGCATCAATGTACTCCTTCACCTTAGCTTCTTTTCCGCTAACGGCACGCAAAACGTACCATTGCATTTCAACTTCAGCCATTGTGAGATTAGAATTTAATGCTGTAAATAAGTTGCATGAGAGTTTCAAAGACCTTATCCATGGCAAACACCACAATTGCGATTATCACGGAAGCAATTAAAACGACAATCGCACTATGAGTTAGCTCCTTACGTGTTGGCCACGTGGTTCTATGAGCTAGTTCTTCATAAGAATCTTTACAATATAGATATATATTCTTAAACATTGCTTTTTGTATTAGCACGGGAAGAGAGGCTCGAACTCCCGACACCTGGTTTTGGAGACCAGTGCTCTACCAACTGAGCTATTCCCGTAAGTATGGATTCTCGCAGAAGCGCGAGAATCCATTTTTATTGATTAATCCTTATAGGAAAGGTATTAGTCAAGAATTTCAGTAATCTGGCCAGAACCTACCGTACGACCACCTTCACGGATAGCGAAACGGAGACCAACGTTGATTGCTACAGCGTAGATCAATTCTACAGTGATTTCAACGTTATCGCCAGGCATTACCATTTCAGTTCCTTCTGGCAAGTGAATTTCACCTGTGCAGTCCATAGTACGGAGGTAGAACTGAGGACGATACTTGTTACCGAATGGAGTGTGACGACCACCTTCTTCCTTCTTCAATACGTAGATAGAAGCCTTAAACTTCTTGTGCGGAGTGATAACACCCGGGTGAGTGATAACCATACCACGCTTAACTTCAGACTTATCGATACCACGGAGGAGAAGACCTACGTTGTCACCAGCTTCACCCTCATCGAGGAGCTTGCGGAACATTTCAACGCCAGTTACAACTGACTTCTTGTCTTCACCGAGACCAAGGATCTGAACTTCGTCACCAACCTTAACGACACCAGTTTCAACACGACCAGTGGCAACAGTACCACGACCAGTGATTGAGAACACGTCTTCAACAGGCATCAAGAAAGGCTTTTCAACGTCACGAACCGGCTCCTGAATCCAAGTGTCAACAGCGTTCATCAATTCCATTACAGAATCTTCCCACTTAGCAACACCGTTCAAAGCACCGAGAGCAGAACCACGAATGATAGGAGTATCCTCTTCGAAGTCATACTGTTCGAGCAATTCGCGCATTTCCATTTCAACGAGTTCGAGCATTTCCTCGTCCTCAACCATATCACACTTGTTCAAGAAAACAACCAAACGAGGAACGTTCACCTGACGAGCGAGAAGGATGTGTTCGCGAGTCTGAGGCATCGGACCATCAGTAGCAGCGACTACGATGATGGCACCATCCATCTGAGCAGCACCAGTAACCATGTTCTTAACGTAGTCGGCGTGACCCGGGCAGTCTACGTGAGCATAGTGACGCTTTTCAGTTTCATATTCGATGTGAGCAGTATTAATAGTAATACCACGCTCTTTTTCTTCAGGAGCATTATCAATCTGATCGAAAGACTTAACATCTTCACCAGTTCCGAGACGCTCGTGGAGCACCTTAGAAATAGCGGCAGTCAAAGTAGTCTTACCGTGGTCTACGTGACCAATCGTACCGATGTTTACATGCGGTTTGGTACGTTCAAATTTCTCTTTAGCCATAGCTTTTATTTATTTTTTTTATGAATGAATTGCTAATTTGGATTGTTCTTCACAAATAAGAGAGCTGTTAGTGAGACTTGAACTCACGACCTCTTCCTTACCAAGGAAGTGCTCTACCGCTGAGCTATAACAGCAAACTAAAAAGTTGAGCGGAAAACGGGGCTCAAACCCGCGACCCCCAGCTTGGAAGGCTAGTGCTCTATCAACTGAGCTATTTCCGCAAGAATAAAAAAAAGAATGGTGGGCAAAGATGGATTCGAACCACCGAAGGCGTAAGCCAGCAGATTTACAGTCTGCCCCATTTGGCCACTCTGGTATTTGCCCGTGAAGCGTCAACTTTGCAGTCGTAAGCAAGTGTGACTTTCAAACGGCTGCAAAGTTAGACATTTATTTTATACGCGCAAAACTTTTGGCATATTTTTTTTATTTAGCCACATGTTTTTCCTTGTATTTTTCTGACTGGCGCTGTAAAGCATCGACACACAGGTCAATAGCCTCTTCAAAAGTGTCGCTTGTTTTTTCAGCATGCAAGTTTCCTCCCGGCACGTTGATGCGCACTTGCACCTCCTTGTTCATGGCAGTTTCTGGCTTGGTCACCTTGAGCACTACTTCTGCGCCTGCAGCCTGATCGCAGCTCTTGGCAATCTTCCCGACTTTCTTTTCGATGAATGCTTGCAGTTTTTCGGTTGCGTCGAAGTGTACTGACTGAATTCTGATATCCATATAGACCTCCTTTTTTATTCCTTCTCGAGGAAGGGGTTTGGGTTAGTGAATATTCGCCGCTCTTCTGGCCCGTAGCGGGCACTCTCAATGGCAGTTTGTCTGTCGCCTGCGGCTTGTTGCTTTTCAAAAGCGAATATAGTCAATGTTTGCCGCGCCGCCAAGGAAAAACGGAATTATTTTCTCGATTTTTCTTTTTTTTGGATTCGTGCCATTTGTCGCCCGCCGGAAAGGGGGCGAAAAGCGCAGACTACTTGTCATTCTCTCTGGGATGTGCCTGCTCATAAACCTTCTTGAGTTCTTCAAAGGTGGTGTGCGTATAGATTTGCGTGGTGGCCACACTTTCATGGCCGAGGAGGTCTTTGACGGCTTCGAGGTCGGCGCCGTTGTTGAGCATCACGGTGGCGAAAGTGTGGCGGAGAACGTGCGGGGTGCGCTTGCGCTGCGTTGTGACGAGGCTGAGACGGCGTTTGACGGCTTCCCTCACCTGCGATGAGTTCGCCCGCCCCTTCCTTTCGTTGAGAAAGAGGGCACCGTCTGGAAATCCGCACCATGCTTCTCGCCGCTGCAGATAGGTGGCAAGGCATTCTGCGAGTTCCTTGCCGAAGGGCACGACGCGGTGTTTATTGCGCTTGCCCAGCACGCGAAGTTCCATGCGGTCCATACTGACGCTTGCCACGTCAAGGCCGCAGAGTTCGGAGACGCGAATGCCTGTGGTGTAGAACGTGAGCAAAATCATATAGTCGCGGTGGCCGATATAGGTATCTTCGAAATGCACCTCATCGAAGAGACGGTCCATTTCTGCCTGGCGGACGTATGAGGGGAGGACGCGCTGCGTTTTGGGATTGGGGATGAGCGACATCGGATTGACACTGATGACATCACGCATCTCCAGGTAGCGGAAGAAGGTGCGCAGGGAGCTTAGCGACCGCTTGATGGTCTGGGGCTTCACGCCTTTCTCCATACGGCTGGCCACCCAAAGGCGCACGCGGTCGCGGTCAACCAGCGTCCAATCCAACTGTTCTTCCTGGCTTCTGAGAAAACACTCCAGGCAGCGCAAATCGCTATGATAGGTGGCGATGGTGTTCACAGACATTCCGCGGTCCACCCTCAAGTAGTTGATAAAGTCTGATATATAATCTTCTGTTTCCATGCTTTTTTATTTATTGGCTTTTGCAAGCTGGGGGCGCTGACACCTCTTTACCAACCTTGAATTTTCTGTATTTTGAACACCCCACCCAACGGGATGCCGTAAGACAGAAACATCAGAATGCCTCCTACATATTTATATACGAGAATCGGGTATGAATTTTTCAGAGTATATGGCTATTCTCTCCGGAAATACCGATTTGCTTGACAAGGCGAAGTTGGAGAAGAAGGTTGCTTCTCTGGAGGGTGAGCGCAAATCGTTTAACAAGGGCAAGCGTGACTCAGAAACAAAATTGCAGTCAAAGACGGCAGAGCTGGGCAACAACAAAGCCTCTCTCAAGGGAATGACCGAGGACTACGGCAAGTTTATGGGCAAAGCCAAGAAAGACAAGGACGGCAACATTCTCAACCTCATCACTCTTGATGGTGTGGAGTCCACGAACTTAGAGGTTATAGGAAAGCATCTGCAAATGTTGGCGGAGAAAGAGACAACTGGCGGACAATACAAGCGGATTGGAGAAATCTACGGATTCCCTGTCAAGATTGTCAGCGAGACAAGTTTCGAGAATGGTCTTCCATTTGTTGACAACCGCTTTTTTGTCGAGGGCAATTACAAGTACCAGTACAACTACGGTCACATTGCCAAGTCGGACCCGATAGCAGCGGCAAACAACTTTCTGAATGCCTTACAGAAGATACCAAGCTACATTGAGCAGTATGATTCAAGATGCAAGGCTTTGGAAAAGGAAATACCGCAACTGGAAGAGATAGCTGGCAAGACTTGGAAGAAAGAGGAAGAACTGAAAGGTCTGAAAGCGGAACTGGCGGCGTTGGATAGAAAAATACAGTTAGAATTGGCACTGCCGACCGAGAAATAATGCAAAGAAGAGGAAAAGAATACGGACAATGTAGAGGTTGTTGCTAATGCTGATATTCGCAATAAATATCAGCATTTTTCCAGCATAAACAGCCTTTTTACTTTTTTACCTTTTTACTCTTAAACATTGTGTCCGTTACCTTCCATCCGCTGTAGGCGGATTAACTTCCGATAACTTCCGACAATTCCCGTCTTGACCACCTCCTTCTTTTCAATGGGGCGGATGGGTGCGTGTCAGTCGAGCACTATCACGCTTGCGGTGGCGTTATCCACATCCGGCATCGAGCGTCCGACATCTGCTCCTATGAACGTAGGGTCGGCTATGACGAAGCGTTTTCCGTCAATATTTATATAGTCGCCAGGCACATCCGCATCGAAGCATACGGCACTTGCAAGGTGTCCCGGATAATAGACGAGAGCCGTCTTGAGTCCCAACAGGTCGCGTACGAGTCTTGTGAAGAGAATGGCGTGGTCCTCACAGTCGCAGAAATCGTAGAAAAGTGTCTCCTCGGCAAAGAAAGCCCGGTCCTCACCCCACATGTCGTTGTCGTTGCCATAGACCAAAGCCTTCTGCACAAAGTTTATCAGGACATTGGCAGCAGCAATCTTCGGGAGACCTTTTATGTTGTCGCGCAGCACGGGATAAAGTTGCTGCTTCACGCGTTCGTCAAGCGGCATGTCGGCATACATCGCCCATCGTGTCATGAAGTTGTCGCCCAACATGGATGTGGGGTAAGTGTTATAGAAGTCGATAAGGTTGCGGTTCACGCTCACCTTCACCTTCATCTGCGGCATATCGGCAGATACGAACTCCCTTTCTGGCGTGGCATTACATGCGAATCGTGGCTGCCGTGTCATGAGCAGAGACATCGGCTTCTCCTCAGGGAACGCCGTATCGCACAGCATGAGGTCGTCGGAAACGTTGTCAAACGGGAAGAAATTGTAGCCGTCGAGCACATAATACGGCCGTCCGTAAACCAGATGTCCGGTGCCGATGAGCATCACAAGCTTTCCGTTATCGTTGCCGAGGCGCATCTTGTAGCCGCTCTGGCAGAAGATGTAAGCCGTCAGCATCGTCGCCTCATTGCCTTTACCATATACCTTCTGTGCCAGCGAATCAAGCATATTAAGATAAGCCCAGTCGTTCAGCGACAGTTCGTCACGCAGCTTCAGACAGTCGCTGATGGCGTTTTCCGTCGCTCCCCGTGCCGACAGTTCGCTCCACGCCGTCGAGACATCGGCTCCGCTGCATGAGGGTAGCGCGTTCATGGCACAGGCATCAAGCCTCACCTTCATGGGCGTACCGCAATAGCTGAACGCCACACTGTTGTCCACGGGCTGCGGAGTCTCCTCTATCGGGCTCACGGGCTGCGGCTGCGGCTGCGGCACCACCTTCGGCACCACTTCCTTTACAGTCAGCTCACGATCGTCGATAGGCTTGTCACGGTCTTCATCGGGCATCACTACGGGCGGCACGTCGTCGTCCTTCGGCACGGGTGTCACGGGCATAGCCTGGAACTTCCGCCACGATTCTCTAAGAAACTCGGCATAACGGCTGTTGGCACGAGCCCGGAAATCGGCATATTCCTGCTTCTTCTGCTGCCTGAATTCCTCGTAGGCATCACGCATCGACTTATTCTGTGCGCTGCAGGCGAGTGCCGCTGTCAGCATGCACGCCAAAAGAAAATATCTCATAAGCATGTTTTTTTATCATACAAGCAATGACGTTCCGCAAGCATTCTGCCTGCGAACGCCCTAACAACTAAAACGCCGTGTCGCGCCATCCATCCGGCATGTCGCCCGAAACCGTCACCGTGGGAGTCTGCATACGGTTGGCTTTCACAGCCGACGCCTTGCGCACCTCAGCCTCAACATAGTCGAAGAGTTCGCCCAAAGTGACACGCCCGCCTGTGAGCTGCAACTTCTTCAGCATGAAGTAGGTGAACATGCCGTGGCGTTTCTCCCTGAACGGCATAGCCGTCTGTTCGCCGTGCGAAGCCGTCATCACCACGGTGTTGCCGCTTGGGACATCGTCCTGCGTCTCTATACCGAGTCCGCGCACCGACGAGAGAAGCTCGTTGCCGTCGCTCTTGGCGTTTCCTGAGAAACAGGCGTCGATAAGGCAGAGCACCTTGCGTGCCCCCATGCTGCCGAGCTGCGCATACAGATGTTCGAGCGAGCAGCATCCTTTCGGCTGCACAGTGTAGGCATCTACCGGCACAAGATAAGCCTTGCGGTCGGCCTCGGACGGTGCGCCGTGACCGGAATAGTAGAATATCACATCTATGTCGCCACCATACGCCTTGGCGATGTTGCCCAAACGCGTCAGCGCCTCAAGCATCATACCGTAGGTGGCGTTGTCGTAACGCATCACGTTGTCGGCAGGAATGCCGAATGTCCTTGTGCAGTATTCCGCGAAGATGCGGCCGTCGTTGAGTGCGAACGGCACCTTGGCAAGCTGGCGGTAGTTCTCGTTGTCCACAATCACGACAAATGTCTTCGCGGCCCTGGCAATGGAGCCGTACGGAATGTTGGTATCGACATCGGAGGGTGCAGTATAGATTTCGCCACCGCCCTTGCCTTTATCTTTGCCTTCACCGTCCCCGACGAGTGCTATATCCACATCGGGAAGGGCAGCGACATCGGTGTAATCGGCACCACGATACGGAATGTATGAATTGGCGATGTAACTATTGACAGCCACATTATCAATAACATCAAGCCTATGCAACGTAAGTCCTGCTTCTGTATGATGGAAAGAAAGCGGTGTCAAGTTCTGCATCGTCTTCATATTTTTCCCATCCGCTAAAACCACACTGCCATCATTCCAGCGTGTCTTGAATTTGATGAATTCGCTTTCCGGCACGTTCATCGCCACGCTGCCGAAGTCGGTCTTCACAAGGAACGACTTGTCATCGAGGTCGTAATCGCCAATGGTAAAAAGCTTTTCTTTGGGGTAAAGCTTGCGGTAGGTATCAACGGCAAGCTCGGCATAAACTTCCTGTGCATAGGCATTGTTCTGTTCTGATAGGCGTGCGGCATAGTCGGCCGAGGTCTCCGTCTCGTTCTTACGCATCCAATATTTCATGTTCAAGGACACATAGTGCTTTATGAAATCCACCACCTTCACATGGGGGTCGTAATCAGAATAGTGACCCTTGTTATCTTTTGGAGATACATGTCTTATCCAATGATGTCCGTCAACATTATAATAATACCCTGTGATTTTCGTTGCAAAATTCTGCCACACCGTTGTACCACAGTAGTCAAGAAGATTCCAATTGGCATTTCTCTGCTGTTTCACAGGCACAAAATGATTGTCGATTTTTCCATAATACATATCATCGTAGGCAAAATCAATCACAACATTGTAAAAGTCGTCCAATACTCCATACTTGCCATTTATCTTACCAGCCAACAGATGTTTGTCTTCTATTTTGCAACCACCATTCTCCACACTGGCCGCCCGCGCCGCACCAATCTTGTACACCATTGCTCTGACAGCATGTTTTTCCATTACTGATTCTGCGCGTCGGATTATGTCGGCATACTTTGTTCCGAGCTGCGCATCCTTACAGCGGTTCTTCCATGCCTTGTCGGCATAAACGCGTTTTGGATTCTTGTACTTGAAATCGACGATGACATTGCCCAGCAAATCGATTGCGCCGTACGTGTCATGAACAGCAATTGGGCGTCCGTCAACATCATCTGTTTCTATCACCCGCTTCATGCCAACCAGTGCCCAATTCGTGTAATAGAAGTTGTAGTACACATCATCGCAGGCCAATAGGATATTGCCCTCGATGTCGGTGACGAATTTACCGTTTTTCCACAGTCTGCCGTCGCTTCCAGCTATCGGCCAATGTGCACTGGCTTTGGAGCAGAATGCTGTAAGCAGAAATATTATATATAAGACCAAATGCTTCATAATTGTAATTCCTTTATTACTTTTTCCTTATCACAATGTCCTTGAACACCACCTGCATGCGCCCATCGGCCATACGCTGACGGAACAGAGCCTCGTTGAAATCGTCGAAGCTGTAACGCCCCACCTGCTGACCGTTGGCACTCACGCCCTGCTTCTCGTCAAGTGCAAGCGTGAAGTCGTTGGGCGAGAACACTATGCATAGGCGGTTCTGCTCCATGTCCTTCTCGGCGGTAAGGAAATACTGGCGTATGTCGCTCTCTGCTGTGACGGCTGCCGGACGACGCTTGGAGAAGAACACATAGTCGACAGATTTACGCACAGGCACCGTGTTCTGCCGCTGCGAGGGATAGGGCAGACAGGTGAAGACGCTGCCCGACTCATCGATGAGGAACACCGCCAGATAGCCGTCGGCGGCCGACCGGAAGTGGAGATAGAATTTCTCACCGTTGCGGAATTCCGTCGCCGTGCTGCCGGTGTCGCCGTCATCGGAAATCGTTTCCGCCACTACCGGAGTGGCGGCGACTGCCAGCGGACGCGCCTTTCCCCACACTTTGGTGCGTATGTAGAGCTGCTGTGTGGCCTCGTCGAGTTCCATCCGCTGCCACACTTCCCTTGTGTCCTTGAGCCACACGCCCTTCACCTCGCTTGTGCCGAGCATACTGAAGCGGTTCACCGTGCCGTCGCTCATGCCTACGGTGTTCATCGATGCCACAAGCGTGCCGTATTTTCCGGCAAGGGCGTCGATGCGTGCGCGGCTTGCCGCCACGGTGCGTGCCTCGGCTATCGACATCGTCTCCGGCACGACGAACACCGACTCGCCGCTCACATCGTCACTGCCCGCACGCATGGCGACGGGCAGGAGCGACAACATCAATATAATGCAGATTATCGTCTTCCTCATATTGTCAGCACGGAATGTCACCAACCGAGAATCTCGTCAAGCTTCTTCTGCAAGGCATCGCCTTCGCTTTCGAGCTGTTCCTGTATGGCACGCTTGGCGGCAGCCTTTGCCATATCGCCGTTATAGGCTATGCGTACGAGCACTTCGTGGTTGCCGTTGGCGGTGAGGCGGTAGCATTCCATCACCGGAATGGTGCGTCCGAGACTTTGCGAAATGAGGTTCTTGGCGGCCATGATGCTCTTTGTCACCGACACTGCCTCATCGTTTCCGAGCTGCTTGTTGCTCACGGAGTTCTCGATGAGAGCCGTCACTTCGGTCTGTATCTGCCCTGCCAGACTTATCTTTGCCAGCTCCATGGCTTGCATCTTTGCGGCATCGTAGTTGCCGCCCACGCTTACAGCCTCAGCCATGATGTACTTGGGATACAGGTCTTCGTCGTACTCCATCTGCATGAGATACGACTTGTCGAGTTGTTTTTCGAGAGCAATGGCTCCGGGCGATGTCTTCCATCCTTCTTTCTTGAGGCGTTTTGCTTCCTTACGCGCCTGTTTAACGGCTTTCGTGTCGAGTTCGGCCTTTGACGCCTTGCGTATCTCCTTACGCTCGGCAAGCATTTCCTTACGGGTCTTGGAGGCATCGTTGTCGGTCTGTGCATTTGCGCCTGTAGCGGCGAACGCGAACAATGCAAACATGCAAATCACAAATTTCTTCATAGTCGTCGTTTTTTATGTTAATGATTTAAAATTCCATATGATGCGGTTTTGCTGACATCAAGCCAGAAAACCGGCGAAACCTGTATTGTAATATAGTAATAGCCTTCTTGTCGCGTCTTTTGCAAGGATAGTGCAAACCGAATGCAATGAAGCTTGCTTCAAATTGCTGAAGTGCAGCCTATCTTATGCAAAGATAGGGATAAAATACTAATGCGGTGAATTTTTGTCGGATTTTGTTTGAAAATTACGCTAAAATCTGCCGAATAGCTTAAAATGAGCGATTTATGAGTGTTTCACCTCAATGGAGGTAATGATTTGGCAACAGTGCTATTTTCTGCAATGTGCATAGGATTGCTTGTCAAACAACTCTTATCGTTTGCAAAACTACTAACGCAATCCTTATCCCGAACTCGCGTTATCAGGTATTTGAAATTACAGAAAAAATACGCCAACGGAGGCGCGAAAATACGTGACTGACAGACTGTCTGAACAGAGATAAGAACAAGTTATCGATTTGCGGCCGCCGTTCGTGCTACCTTCGGCCGCGAGTAGCATTACCGGCGGCCGCGAGTAGCGCTACCAGCGGCCGCGAACAGGGCCGACGCATTACTTTTCTCTTTCATAATCAGTGTTATTCCATAGAAAAGCATTACCTTTCCAGTAAAAAACG
>UQCW01000029.1 GCA_900539625.1 uncultured Prevotella sp. | reverse complement strand
CCTATCCTGGAATATGAGCCCCTTTCAGGGGCAGCGGCGCAACTGCCATGTTATTTGGCTCAAAACCGCACAGAGACATTTCTGGATTTTGAACACCCTACCTGTATGGAAACTACAATTCTGCCAAGTGTTGCAAGAGTTTTTCCACGGCGCGGGCGCGGTGGCTTATCTGGTTTTTCACGTCCTCACCCAATTGGGAAAACGTCTTGCCGGTGTCTTCGGGAATGAAGACGGGGTCGTAGCCGAAGCCCGCCGTTCCACGCTTCTCCGTGGCGATGAAACCATCGACACGGCCTTCAAAAAGGAGTTCTTCTCCGTTCATAATCAAAGCAATGAGCGTTCGGAATGCCGCTGAGCGGTCGGCAGCGCCCTCCAACTCGCGCAAGAGTTTCTGCGTGTTGGCCTCTGGGTCGTGACGGTCGGGGAAGGCATAGCGTGCCGTGTGAACGCCTGGTGCGCCGCCGAGGGCCGTCACTTCCAGTCCGGTGTCGTCGGCAAAACAGTCGAGGCCATAACGCTCAAACACGTAACGGGCCTTGATGAGGGCGTTACCCTCCAGCGTGTCGGCCGTTTCGGGAATATCGTCGTGGCAATTGATGTCGGCCAAACTCAAGATGCGGAATTTCTGGCCAACCATGCTGCGGATTTCTTGCAGCTTATGGGCGTTGTTGGTTGCGAAAACTAATTCTTTCATAATTCAAATGGGGAGGACAAGGAAGGACAGAGAGCGGCAGATGGTGTACGCCACTCCCCTGCCCGATTCTACGTCTGTTTGATTAGTATTTAAACGTGCTGCCACCCAAGAACTCACGCAAGAGCGAGGTTGGCGGCAAACCGTCGGTTGAAATCGGTTTGAGATAGTGGAGGAACTTGCGCAGGCGATAGGCCTCAGAATATTCTGGCACATTTTCCGGCACCTGTTCCAACAAAGGCAGGGCCTGCGAACGCAGGGCGGCCAATTCGAAAAGCAGGGCCGTGTTGATCATCACGTCGGCCTCCTCCTGGAAGGGGAAAATCCACTTCTCCTCGCCTGCCCTCACTGAAGGCCAGCGGCGGATGGTCTCTTCAGCACTGTATCCGCGATATTTATAGTCGCGCACGATGCGGCGGAGAAGGCGGTTGTCGGTCGTTGGGATATAATTGTGGTCGTCGAGCAAGATGGACGTCAGCGCCGACGCATAAATCTTGAATTTCGCCTCCTGCGGAATGTCTTTCGTCAGGAGCGGATTGAGAGCGTGGATGCCTTCGAGGATGAGCAACGTCTGCGGTTCGAGGCGCAGGCGGTTGCCACTTGGCTCGCTCTTCCCCTTTTGGAAATTATATCGCGGGAGCTCCACCTCCTCGCCCTTGAGCAACGCCGTTATTTGGCGGTTGAAGAGCGGGATGTTCATGGCCTCCACGTTTTCAAAGTCATATTCTCCCGACGCATCGCGTGGCGTGTCTTCGCGGTCAACGAAATAATCGTCGAGCGAGATGGGCACGGGGCGCATACCCGAGGCCATGAGCTGCACGGCGAGGCGTTTGGAGAAGGTGGTCTTGCCGCTCGACGAAGGTCCGGCGATGAGAATCACCTTCACCTGCGGCGTCGAGGCGATGCGGTCGGCAATCTGGCTGATTTTCTTTTCCTGCAGGGCTTCCGATACGTTGATGAGGTCGTTGGTATGCCCCTCGTCACACGCCACGTTGAACTCTCCGATGGTGGAGATGCCGAGGATGTGCTGCCAGTGGTGTTGCTCGCGGAAGACCTCGAACATCTTCGGCTGGTCGGTCATCGGCATCAGGTGGTGGGGATTCTTGGGGTCGGGCAGGCGGAGCAGAAGTCCGTCGCCATAGGCCACAAGATCAAACAAGATGAGCTGACTCGTTTTGATGAGCAACGAGCCGTAGAAATAGTCGGCGGTGTCGCCGAGCGTATAGTAAGTGGTGTAGAGCGAACCGCAGCTCTCAAGCAAGCGGGCCTTGCTCTCCAGACCATCAGCGCGGAAGCGAGCCACGGCTTCGTCCGTGGGACACGTGATGCGATGGAACGACAAGTTCTCCGCCACAATTTCGTCCATGCGCTTCTTCAACGCGCCGACCACAGCGGGCGTCACGCCGCCCTCCGTTTCGAGTTGGCAGAAATAGCCGTTGGAAACGGGGGTGTCGATGCGCAGACGCGCTCCAGGATAGAGGTCGCGCACGGCTTTGTAGAGCACGAAAAACAGGGAACGCGTGTACGTTCTCAGGCCTGAGGGCGAAGTCACGTCAAGAAACTCCACGTCTTTGTCGTTGAAGAACATGAAATGCAGCCCCTCCACCTTGTTGTTGACCTTGGCGCTCGTCGGCTCGAAGGGCATTTTGATTTCGAGCATTTCGTAGACTTCCTCCAAGGTAAACCCGATGGGGACTTTATGGCTGCGGCCTGTATTTTTGCAGCGGATGGTAATTGTCTTTCCCATGGTGATTCAGTTGTTTAAGTAATGGTGAAAGAATAAGTTGAGCAATTTTGACCTGTATTTTTGTTGGTTTTGGAATTTGGAAGAGGGAGCATAGCGGGCTATGTGACCGATGACAAATTTCAAAAGCGGCAAAAAGACAGGACATAAGACTTAACTCCTTATTTCTCAAAATTGCACAAGTTATTTTTTTACCATTACTAAAGTCTGTCGGATGAATTGGCATCACGCCTCGGCGTTTTCCACCAGATGGCCCTTGAGCGTTGCCGACGAAGCCTCCGTCACGACAACGCGGGCATATTGTCCGATGTGGCAGTTGCCGCGGTCGAAGACCACGACCTTGTTTTGCTCCGTACGTCCGAAGAGCTGTTCGCGAGAACGTTTTGAAACGCCTTCAATAAGCACCTCATATTCGCGGCCGATGCAGCGCTGGTTGCTCTCAGCCGAGAGTTCGTTTTGCAGGGCGATGAGTTCTTCCAGGCGACGCACCTTCGTTTCTTCTGGAATGTCGTCGGGGAAATGCTTCGAGGCATAAGTGCCAGGGCGCTCACTGTATTTAAACATAAAGGCCGAATCGTAGCCACACTCACGCATGAGCGAGAGCGAGAGCTGGTGGTCTTCCTCCGTTTCGGTGCAATATCCTGCAAAGATGTCGGTGGAGAGTCCGCAATCGGGAACGATGCGGCGTATGGCCGCCACGCGGTCGAGATACCATTCACGCGTGTATTTGCGGTTCATGAGTTTGAGAATACGGTCGGAACCGCTCTGCACGGGCAGATGGATGTGACGGCACACGTTTGGCTCTTCGGCGATAACATGTAGCGTCTCGTCGCTCATGTCCTTCGGATGGCTCGTTGAAAAGCGGATGCGCATCTCTGGCACGGCACGCGCCACGATGCGGAGCAGGGCGGCGAAATTGGTTTCCGTGCCGTCGTCGGCAATGGATTTATAGGAATTGACGTTCTGTCCGAGCAACGTCACCTCCTTATATCCGCGCTTCTGCAAGTCGTGTACCTCCTGGAGAATGCTGCGTACATCGCGTGAACGTTCACGACCACGCGTATAAGGCACAATGCAATAATGGCAGAAATTGTTGCAGCCGCGCATGATGCTCACGAATCCAGAGACATGGCTACCGCAGACGCGTTCAGGAATGATGTCGCGATAGGTCTCCGTCGTGGAGAGCTCAATGTTGATGGCCTTGTTGCCAGCCTCAGCCTGCGCCACGAGGTCGGGCAACGAGAGGTAGGCATCGGGACCGGCCACGAGGTCGGCATGGTGCTCGTTGAGCAATCCCTCCTTGACGCGCTCGGCCATGCAGCCCAATACGCCAATGATGAGTTTGCGGCCCTTGCGACGCAAGGCGTTGAGGGCTTCCAGGCGGTGGATGATTTTCTGCTCGGCATTGTCGCGCACAGAACAGGTGTTGAGGAACACGGCATCGGCTTCATCGAGCGTGTCACACGGTTCGTAGCCCGCCATACGCATCACGGAGGCCACCACTTCACTGTCGGCCACATTCATCTGGCAGCCGTATGTTTCTATATAGAGATGTTTCATATTCTGGTTTGGTATTGCTTAAAACTCGTTGTCGGCCTCTTCTGGCCCGGCAATTTCGTCATCGGGCTCCACGAACACTTCGTCGGCCTCCTCGCCTTCCTCGCCGCAAAGGCGGTTGACAGCCTGGTAGATGAGGGCTGGCTCGTAACCGCGTCCGGCGGCAAAGCGCAGCAGTTTTTGGCGCTCCTCAAAAGGCGTATCGGCCTTGATGCTGCGGCGCTTCTGCCGCAAGAGGTCGAGAAGATTTTCCTCCCAAAGTCCGCGGTCGGTCTCGCGCAAAGCCTCCTCGATGAGCGCGGGCGGCAGGCGCTTGAGCATCAGCGACTGCCGGATTTTCAGTTGCCCCCAACGGTCGTAGAGCGCCTTGTCGTGGACATAAGCGCGAACGAAGCGTGCCTCGTTGATGAATCCTTCATCGACCAGACGGTCGAGCACGCGCTCTATGTCGCGCGGCGGCAGTCCCTTCATCTGGAACTTCCGCCGCCAGTCGTTCAGGCAATATTCCGCCGTGGCGCACCGGGCAGCAGCCTGCGTGTACGCCGCTTCAGGCGTGAAGGGTTTCTTGGGGAGAGGCATGGGAGGATTTTGGAAACTATTTGCCCAGACAAGGTGGCAACCACTGTCTGTACAAATGTAAGCGTTTTATTTCAAGATAAAGTTGCGGAGCGTAAACCACGCGTGCATCCAAAGCGTGACTACGATGCCATAGTGACGGCGCATGATGGTGAAGCGCTCGCGCAACGAAGCCTTATGGTTGCGGGTGGTTGTGCCTTCGTTGAGATAGTCGGCCACGATGACGTGTGCGTTGCAGAGCGGCGTTTTGCGGCGCTTGGCGTTGTGCATGATGCGGATACACCAGTCGAAATCTGCCGAGAAGCGGTAGCGCAGGTCATAATGGAACTGGCGGGCAAAATCGGTGCGGGCGAAGAAGGCCTGGTGGCACACGAGCATTCCGCTGCGGAAGGAGCGCCACGTGAGACGTTCTGGCGGCGCAAGGCGGCGATGGCGGATGAAATGGCCCTCATCGTCCACGATGTCGGTATTGCCATACACCACGGCTGGCAATTCCTTGCCATAGCGCTCTGCCGCAGCAACGATTTTGGAGAGCGTCGTGGTCTCGTGGAACACGTCGCCCGCATTGAGAAACACGATATAGTTTCCCGTGGCCATGTCGATGGCCTTGTTCATGGCGTCGTAAAGCCCCTTGTCGGGCTCGCTGATGCAATTGATTTCGTGGGGCACGGAAGCAACGCTGTTGCGCTCCTGATAATGATGGACGAGCTCCAGCGTATTATCGGTGGAATTGCCGTCCACAATCACGTGTTCCACGTATGGATAATCTTGCGCTTCAACAGAAGCGATGGTTTTGTTGATAAGTGCCGCCGCGTTGTAGGTGACAGTCGCGACGGTTATTTTCAGCGGAGGTTCAGACATTTAATTATATAAGTAGGTTGGTTATGGTTGCTCGTATATCTGGCGGTATCTGTTGGCCACGACCTGTTCCGAATATTCCTTCACGGCCTTTCGGCGTGCCGCTTCGGCAAAGCGTTCCGGCTGGGAATCTGTGAGAACGGAGAAGAGGTTGGTGGCAAGGCTCTCTGTGCTCATATATTGCGCCAAGCGGCCGTTCTCCCCGTGGTCGATCATCTGCGGGAGTCCGCCGATTTCGAAAGCCACGACTGGAATGCCGCAGGCCATGGCTTCGGCCACGGTGTTCGGCAGATTGTCTTGCAGCGTCGGCATGGCGAGCACGTCGGCAGCGCGGTAATAATCGGCCATCGTGCCAGGGTCGGCCACATAGTTGACAGCGTGGACTGGCGTCGGGAACGTGTCCTTCAAGCGGTCGGCCTCCTGCCCAACTGCCACAACGCTTAGGCTCTCCTTCAAGACGGGATAAGTGGCGCACAGGCTCCCGATGGCATCGCGCAGATAGCTGATTCCCTTGTAAGGGTTGGTCACCTTTGCCGCCACAAAGAGGATGAGCTTGCCATTTTCCGGCAATCCGAGGCGGCGGCGAGCCTCTGTGCGGCTCGCTGGCGAGAAGAGGGTGGCGTCGAGCGCGTTAGGGATGCTCTCCACGCGGCATCCCCTCAAGAGGGGCGACTGCCGGGCGAGATCGGTTAGCCAGTTGCTGCAGCCCACAAAAGCGATGCGTCCTTTTCCGTAGGCGCGTTCCTTGGCGTGCCACGTCTGCCACGAGAGGTCGCGGTTGCCTGGTTTGTTGAGCAAGGGGCAGTTTCCGCAGCCGTTTTTCCAGCGGTCGCACTTTGCGGCGTGGTGGCAACAGCCCGTGAAGGGCCACATGTCGTGCATGGTCCACACCACGCGCTTGCCGCTCTCAACGATGGCTTTCACGTCTTTCAGCGATAGCATGCCTTGGTTCACCCAATGGAGATGCACCACGTCGGCACGCTTGAACTCTGGCAGCGACGTGATGTCGGTGCCGAAGCCGCCGTTGTCCACCGCGAAAAGGCCGCGGCGCGTGAAACCGTTGTTGCAGAAAATCTGCAGGCGCTCGGCCATGAACTTCAGCTTCATAGCCCGCTGGTGTTGGAGCGCAATGACGCGCGGATTTTCGGTTTGCTTGTCGCGCACAAGCAGTTCGGCCTCAACCCCGTTTCGGTTGAGCGCCCTCAAAAGCCGGTTGGCAGCCATGGCGGCCCCGCCAACCGTTTCTGATGTATTGACTAAGAGTACTCGCATATATTGCTTACAGACAGGAGCGGTCTGAGTTGGCAGTCGAATTGATGATGGGGAAAGTTTTATACCGCAAGATACTATTACAGAATTTCCAGGACACCCAAAATCATAACACACAACAGCCCGGTCCCTAAACGTTTCTGCAAAGTTAGTGTTTGACGGGGGATGGGCAAAACAAAAAACTCTAATTTTGCTTTGCTTATCAGTGGTCTTGTGGTAATTTTGCAAAGTGAAATAGTGTGTATGGCTCATTTCGAAGCATGTACCTGCCTTTTCAGGCGTCCTCCGACAGAAGAATCTGGCCTTTTTACAGACGAAAAGAGATTGAGAATCGCTGCCGTTTTTTCGGGACATCCATACAGAAAAGCCATACGCTCCTCCGCCTTTGAAAATCAATACAACATTTTCATATATGAACGATTTCTTTAAAAAGTATGGGCGCAACGCCGCGATGGACATTGCCATGGCGGTGGTGTTCCTGCTCATCAGTTTCGTGTATTTCCAAACTCCCATCACGCAAGGGATGGAGCTGGGAGGACACGACTCCGACGCGGCCATGAACCAGGGCCGCGAGCAGGCCGACTACCGCGCCTCACACGATGGCGAGACCTCGCGCTGGACCAACGCCATGTTCTCGGGAATGCCCACTTACCAGATTGCGCCTTCTTATAGTGCGACGCAGTTTCTGGCCCACATTTCCGACATCTACAATCTCGGCACGAAGGGCGCTCTCTGCTACGTGTTTGTCTTTCTGCTGGGCTTCTACGTGATGCTTCGCGCCTTCAACTTCCGCCCTTATCTGGCGGCGCTGGGCGCCATCATCTGGGCCTTCTCTTCGTATTTCTTCATCATCATCGCCGCCGGACATATCTGGAAGGTGATGACGCTGGCCTACATCCCGCCAACCATCGGCGGCCTCATCCTCTGCTATCGCGGACGACTGCTCTGGGGCGGTGCCGTGACGGCGCTCTTCACTGCCATGCAGGTGCTCTCCAACCACGTGCAGATGACTTACTATTTCCTCTTTGTCATGGGCCTCATCGTGGTGGCCTACGGCATCCAGGCTCTGCGTCGCAAAGACGACGGTCTGGGAAATGGTGTGCTCTCTCCGAAACGCTGGCTGAAGGCCACGGGGGTCATCGTCGTGGCGGGAATCTTGGGCGTGGCGGCCAACCTGCCTAACCTCTACCACACTTACGACTATGCGAAGCACACGATGCGCGGCGGTTCCGAACTGACACCGCTGCCTGCTGCCAAGCAGAGCGGCGACGGGGCGGAGGCTTCGAAGGGCGGATTGAACTACGACTACATCACGCAATGGAGCTATGGCGTTGACGAAACCATGACGCTCCTCATCCCCAACTTCAAGGGCGGCGGCACCAAGTCGGCCATCACGGAGGAGAATGTCTTTGACGAACCTTATTCAACGGTTTACCAGCACATCGCCCCCATCGGACAATATTTCTCGCAGAATCCCGCTGTGGCTTCACGCGTGAGCGCCATGCCAGGACAGAACCAATATTGGGGCGACCAGCCCTTCACGGTCGGTCCGGTCTATGTGGGTGCCTTCGTCTGCTTCCTCTTCGTCTTCGCGCTCTTCGTGGTGCGCGGACCGCTCAAATGGGCAATGGCGGCCGCCACGCTCGTGTCGCTCTTCTTCGCGTGGGGACACAACGTGCCGGGCGTGACGCACTTCCTCATCGACCACCTGCCGATGTACAATAAGTTCCGAACGGTTTCTTCGGCCCTCGTCATTGCGGAATTTACCATGCCGCTGCTGGGCATCATGGCACTAGCCTACGCCCTGCGCCACCGCGACGTGCTCTCAACGCTACGCGGAAAAATCGGTTTGGGCGTTGCAACGATAGTGACTGCGGGCCTCTGCCTGCTCTTCTGGCTCGCCCCAACCGCCTTCGGCCCACTGCTCTCTGCCGATGAAGTGGCCACGATGGACCTCCTCGCCAAGACGGGGGCTTTCGACGCTAATTTCCTCGGCAGCTACACCGACGCTATCAACGTCATGCGTGGCGCTGTGCTGTCGGCCTCGGCCTTCCGCTCGCTCATCGTGCTCATCGTTTGCGGCGGCATCTTCTTGCTCGGCACGCGCATCAAGCAGATTCCGGCTTGGGCCACCTGCGGAGCGCTGGCCTTGGTGGCCTTGGTGGACATGTGGACGGTCAACCGCCACTACCTCAACGACGACAACTTCACCGACCCCATCGTGCGCAGCGAAAATATGGCGCAGAAAACGGCGGCCGACGAGCAGATTCTCGCTGACCCCGACCCCGACTACCGCGTGCTCAACTACACCGTGGGCAACCCCTTCAGCGAAAACTCCACGAGCTATTGGCACAAGAACATCGGAGGCTACCATGCCGCCAAACTGCAACGCTACCAAGACCTCATTGAGCGCCATCTCAATCAGGAGCATGCAGCGTTTTATCAAGCTCTGACGCAAACGGGCAACGTGGAAGCACTCAACCTCGACAGCCTCGTGCCAGTGCTCAACATGCTCAACGCGAAATATTTCATCGTCACGAAAGACATCGCCGTCAAAAACCCTGCCGCCAACGGCCACGGATGGTTTGTCGGCAAGCTCAACTTCGTGAAGGGCGCCGACGCTGAAATGGCGGGCCTGACGAATCTCGACACGAAGCATGCGGCTGTGGCCGATGAACAATTCCGCCAACAGCTCGACGGCAGTGCGCTCTCAAACGGCACCGTGACGCTCACGGCCTATGAGCCCAACGAACTGCACTACGACGTGGAAAGCGACAAAGGCGGCGTGGTGGTGTTCTCGGAAGTGTATTACCCGGGATGGACCGCCACCATCGACGGCCAGAGCGCCGAAGTGGGCCGCGTCAACTATGTGCTCCGCGCCCTGAAGGTGCCGGCAGGCAAACACAAAGTGGTGTTTGAGTTCCGCCCCGCCTCTGTTTCAACCACCAACACCCTTGCCTACGTTGCCATCTTTGCCATCCTGGCGCTCTTCGTAGCGGCACTGGTGATTACTTTTAAACACAAAAAATAAAACATACAGACCAATGAGTTTACAATGTGGTATAGTTGGACTCCCCAACGTGGGCAAGTCCACCCTCTTCAATTGTTTGAGCAACGCCAAAGCGCAGTCGGCCAATTTCCCTTTCTGCACCATCGAGCCCAACGTGGGTGTCATCACGGTGCCCGACGAACGTCTTTCCAAACTGGCCGAACTGGTGCATCCGGGACGCATCGTGCCGACAACGGTGGAAATCGTTGACATCGCCGGACTCGTGAAGGGTGCCTCGAAAGGCGAAGGCCTCGGCAACCAGTTCTTGGGCAACATCCGCGAAACCGATGCCATCATCCATGTGCTCCGCTGCTTCGACGACGGCAACGTGGTGCACGTTGACGGTTCGGTCAACCCCGTTCGCGACAAGGAAATCATCGACACCGAACTCCAGCTCAAGGACCTCGAAACCGTTGAAAACCGCATCAAGCGCGTAGAGAAAATTGCTAAAGTGGGTGGCGACAAAAACGCCAAAGTGGAATATGAAGTGCTCATGGCCTTCAAGGAAGCCCTGCTCCAAGGCAAATCGGCACGCACCGTGCAGTTTGAATCGCAAGAGGAAATGAAAGCCGCCAAGGGCCTCTTCCTCCTCACCTCGAAACCTGTGCTCTACGTTTGCAACGTTGACGAAGGCAGCGCCGCCACCGGCAACCACTATGTGGAGGAGGTGCGCGAAGCTGTAGCACCGGAAGGTGCCGAAGTGCTCGTGTTGGCCGCACAGACTGAAGCCGACATCGCCGAACTCGAGACCTACGAGGAGCGACAGATGTTCCTCCAAGATGTTGGGCTTGAAGAGAGCGGATGCAACCGCCTTATCAAAGCGGCCTACAAGATGCTCGAACTCGAAACATTCATCACGGCTGGAGAAATGGAAGTGAAAGCCTGGACTTACCGCCGCGGATGGAAAGCACCGCAGTGTGCTGGTGTCATCCACACCGACTTTGAGAAGGGCTTCATCCGCGCCGAAGTCATCAAATACGACGACTATATCCGCCTCGGATCTGAATCGGCCGTGCGCGACGCGGGTCTGCTTCATGTTGAGGGCAAGGAATACGTCGTACAGGACGGCGACATCATGCACTTCCGCTTCAACGTATAAACGCCAGCCTCGCTCAATCTCATCAAATCAAGAAAGACATCATGGAAATACTTTCCATTCTCTGGCAACCATCGAAGGAAGTGTTCACCATCGGCAGTTTCTCGCTCCATTGGTACAGCTTCTTCTGGTGTGTCGGACTGATAGCGGCCTATATCATCGTCTATAAGCTCTATAAGGCACAGAGCATCCCGCAACGCCAGTTCGACCCTCTTTTCTTCTATTGCTTCATCGGCATCCTCATCGGTGCACGCCTCGGCCACTGCCTGCTCTACGAGCCGGGCTATTTCCTCAGCCACCCCGTTGAAATGCTCCTGCCCGTCAGGGATACTGGCACCGGCTGGAAGTGTACGGGCTATGCCGGACTGGCCTCCCACGGCGGCACGCTCGGACTGATGATTGCGCTCTGGCTTTATGTGCGCCGCACGAAGATAAACATCTTCCGCGTGCTCGACAACATCGCCATCGCCACGCCCATCACAGCCTGCTGCATCCGCCTCGGCAACCTCATGAACTCGGAAATCGTTGGCAAATACACTGGCACCGACTACGGCTTCATCTTCGCCTGCAACGGCGATCTCCTGCCTCGCCATCCTGGCCAGCTCTACGAAGCCGTTGCCTATTTCGTGTTCTTCCTCGTCGGCCTGTGGCTCTACCGCCGCAACCGCGACCGCGTTGGCACGGGATTTTTCTTCGGCTGGTGCTTGACGGCCATCTTCGCCTTCCGCTTCTTCGTCGAGTTTTTCAAAGACGTTCAGGAAGCATGGGAAATCCAGATGGTCAACACCATCGGGCTCAACCAGGGACAACTCCTCAGCATCCCCTTCGTTGCCATCGGCCTCTACTGCCTCTTGGGCGGCAAGCTCTGCAAGAAATGGGGCGAGAAGAAATAGAAACCATGCGCTTTATAAAGGCCCAGGGCAAACCGACCAATGGTTTGCCCTGGGCCTTTTCTGTTGCAAATCCCGTGCGTGTGCCAACAGGATACTTCCTTCAACCCTGTTTCTCAAAGAGCCGCCAAAGGCAGGTTTCTCAAGGGAATGTCGGGGGGGGGGATGAGATACGGCTGTCTATACGCCATATTGACATAAAATATGTCATTTTCAAAAATAGAGTCAAATATCACAGCTATACTATTCATAATTTTGGGGGATTTTGCGTAACTTTGTCTCAAGAACACCTACTTAAAATGAAACCGTCATGATACAGGAGATTAGAATAAAGAATTATCTGTCGTTTAGAGACGAGGTTGTCCTTAATTTTGAAGCAACAAAAGACACTACGTTTGAGGAATGTCAAGTGGTAAACGTCACTCCAACAGTGCGTCTATTGCGTTTTGCCCTTATATATGGAGCAAATGCCAGCGGGAAATCAAATCTGCTGAATGCCATTGATTTCCTACACGGCTTTTGGTTCAACAAGAAGTCGGACATTGACGAGGAGACAGGTGTGATTCCTTTCCTATTGGACACGGAAACCCCGAACGAGCCATCTGAATTCAACGTCAAATTTTTTGTTGGCGACAAAAGGTATTGGTATGCCCTTGTCTTAGACAACAAACAAGTGATAAAGGAAAACCTGTATGTTTACAACTCTGTGCAACCCTCACTGGTGTTCAGCAGAGAACTGGACGGCACAGTATCACTCATCAAACTGAATGCTGGTCTGGTTAAGGCAAATGCAACAATCGTTGAGCAGCTGAACGTGAAATGCCTGTCAAACATGTCTTTTTTTGCAGCAAGAAACCAGGTGAATTGTTCACTGGCATACATAGATGACGTGCGCGACTGGATGAAAAACAATATGATGCCCATCATTGAACCAGGCACAAGGATGTTTGAGTATGCAGGAAAACAAATGGAAAAAAATGCTGAGCTGAAGGCTTACATCCTTGATTTCGTGCATAAGGCTGACTATAACATCACGGATGTATATACCGAAAGGGAAAAAGTGCCCATTCCGGACTTCGTCAAAGCCTCTATCATGAAAGACAAGGATTTCCCTGATAAAGCAAAGGAAAAAATTCTGGCAGATAATATCCTTGAGAGGCTGCGTACTGATTTCCAACACACAGTAAAGAACAAACGCGGAGAAGAAAAATACCGCTTGCCCAACTCGCTGCAAAGCGAAGGTACCAAACGAACTTTCGGCATTGAGGCCGCTATCTATGAGGCCATAAAAACAAACGGCATCCTGCCGATAGATGAAATGGAATCCTCATTGCATCCCGAACTGGTGGAATTCATCATTGAAAAGTTCTTGAAAGAGAAGAGTAGAAGCCAGCTGATAGTAACGTCACACTACGATCCACTGCTGAACACGGTGGACGACCTTATCAGAAAGGACTCTGTATGGTTCACAGAAAAAGAAGAAGACGGGCATACCACGCTATATTCATTGACGGACTTTAAAGGACTGTCGAAGATTTCTTCTTTCCAGAAATCCTACAGAAACGGGGTCTTCGGAGCATTACCCAACATTCATGATTAAAGGAATATGGCAAGAAGAACTGCAACCATCAACAAAAAGCCTGAGAGAGCTGTAATCATCGGGGCTGGCATTACAGAGAAATATTATTTTTCTCACTTGCAGTCACTGTACAACCTCAAAATCAAAGTTCGCCCAAGGTATTTTGGAAACGAGAACATTTCCACACTGGAGAAACTGATTAAACAGGTGCTTGACAATGAAGGATTGGCAATCGTGGTGTTTGATGCGGATGTCTCGTCATGGAATACCACAGAGGCCAAAAGACTTCAAGACCTGAAGCGGAAATACGACAAGAACAAGCGTGTCATATTATGCGACAGTATGCCCTCTGTTGAATTTTGGTTCCTGATACACTTTATCAACACGAATAAATTCTATGGGACATCGAAAGCCGTAATAAAGGAGTTGACAAAGCATATTCCAAAGTTCGACAAGACAGAATCTTTTCTTTCATCGCCCAAATGGGTGGAAGAAATGTGCAAGGACGGAAGATTTGAAAATGCCTATTCAAGAGCACAGAAGCTCGGAATGAATGGGGCTTCATATAGCAATATATGGAAGGCTATAGAGTATTTGGGCGTATTTACTATTAGTGAATGATGTGGGAGCCTGCCTAATTTTGCAAAGACAATTGGTTTACAGACAAGGCAACCCGCCAATCCACAACCTATACCTGTCAGCGAACGCCGCCCCGCGTTCAGTCGTGCCTCGTCCCAGGTGCGGTCGTGCCTCGCCCCAGATTCGCTGACAATCCTTAGGAACGGATTGAAGGGGGCTTTTGTATGGTCTGATTGGTGCTGCCGCGACTGGGCAAAACAACGAATGACGATGATTGTCTTTATTTCCACTGCGCCGCATCTTTGTCGCCAAAGAAAAAAAGCGGGCCTGCACGATAAAACTCTCGCGCAGGCCCGCTGCTTTATGAAGAAGAAATTACTATCAGAGTTTCAACACTTCGTCTTCCACGTCGGAGACGATGCTGATGAGCTTATAGAACACGGTCTTGAAGGCCTCGGAACTGGTGAGGAACATGTCGGCCTGAACGGTGAACTGGCTTTCATACATCACGACCTTCACGGCCTTCCAGAGGTTGAGATCGGGAAGGGCGGCAGAGATTTTGCTCTTGCTCAAATTGTCGCTATAATTGTAATAGCTCTGGAGACGGAGGTACATCGGCGACTTGTTGGCCTTGTCGATGCGGATGTAATAGGTGTTGCCCTCTCGCTTGAACTTGATGTCGCCGTCGCTGTCGATCTCAGGCATGAAGCCTTCTTGCTTCAGGAAGGACTGAATTTCGGAACGGAGCGCCAATTGGCGGGTGGTGAACTCTCCATCGGCAAAAGCCTGGAAACTCGTGAAGAAGAACACCAACAGAAGGGTTGAAAATAACTTTTTCATGATGATACGTTTTTATGGATTGATGATTTAGGAGGGGTAAGGAAGTTACCAGATTATCTTATAATTCTGACCACCTACTTACTTCGTTGCACTGGTGATAAGGCGTCCCTTGGAATCGTAGAGCACGACACGCACCGAAACGCGGCCGCCGAGCTGCTTTTTGATGGCTGCGGCTGCATTGGGCAGGTTGCCCTTGATGGTGTCGACGTCGTCGGGGTCGGCCTCATAGATGGAGGCGTTGATGCGGCAGGAGAGCTCACAGGAGTTTGCCCCGGTGATGCGCAGGGCGGTCATCGTCAGGCGCGTGTTGCCAACGGTGGTCGACGTGGGGAGCTCGCTGGCCAAGGCCTGTGCCGTTGCCGTCCAGTTGCTGCTGCTTGAAGCGGTGCGCTGCGGTGTCGGCTGGGCAGGCTGTACGGGTCTTGCTGCCGATGTCTGAGCTGTCCACGATTCGCCGTTCCAGCGCTGCGTTTCGAGTTCCTTGCCTGCTGCGTTGTAGTATTTCCGCACGGTCGGCTGGTTGTCTTCGTTGTAGGCCGTTGTGCGCTTATGCCATCCTGCGTCGCAGTTGACCTTGTTGCCCGAAATGCCGTAGAGTTCCATCAGCACTTGGTTGCCGTTGGTGTCGTAGGCATAGGTCTCGCGGTGGATGCTGTAATAAAGCATCGGTTTGCCGTCGGTGCCGAAATAGGCATGCTCCGTGCAGTTGTTGTCGTTGTTGAATTTGTAGGTCTCTTTGTGGTAGCCATCGCTGTTGGCCATTGGCTTGTCGGAGACATTGAAATAGGCCCGCGAGAGGCAATTGCCGTGGCTGTCGTATGTCATGCGCAAGATGGCCCATCCCGTCTGCGGATTGATGATGTAATGTCCGTGTCCGTCTTGCGAGGCGATGAAGGTCATGTTGCCCCACTTGTCGTAGTCGCAAATGCCCACAGGCACCATCACCTTCGGGTCGGTGGGGTTGCCGTTGATGTCGAAGAACGACTGCTTCACAATCTTGCCCATCTTGTTGTAGACGTTCAACGTCGATGCCCATCCTTCGTTGCACTTGACTGGCTTCTTGTCGACGCCGAAATAGGCCGTTGAAACCACGTTGCCCAAGAGGTCGTATTTGTAGCGGACAATGGCGTATTTGTCGGTATTGTAGGTGGTGAGGTTTCCTGAGACGTCATACCAGCGTCTCTCTGTTTCCTGATTCAAACTGTTGTAGACCATCACGCAACGGTGGATGTTCCAACTATTGAGCGCCGGACCGTTGAGGTTGAACACGGCATATTCTGTGCAGTTTCCAACGCGGTCGTACTTATTGCGAACTATCAGTTTGCCTGGTGCCAGACTTCCGTCGCGACCAACGGGTTTGTTCTCCAGTTCGTTGCCCATAGCGTCGTGGATATAGTCTGTTCCGCAGATGCCATCGTGCCAAGTGGGCTGGCCGTTGAGGTCGAGATAGCGTTCTGTCTTGACGTAGCCATTGTCGTCGTAGGTCTTCACCATCTTAGCATAGTGGAGGCCCTTGGAAACGCAGGGCTTGCCGTCGGTGCCGAAGAAGGCGTAGGCGACAAGGTTGCCGTGCTCGTCATAGGTATTGTCCCATCCAGCCTCCCCTTCGCGGTTGAGCATCAGTTTTTTTCCAGAAGCATCGTAGAAGGCGCGGCGTATCAGGTTGCCTTTGCGGTCGTAGGTCATGCGCGTGATGTAAACGAGTTCCTTGCTCGCACAGGGTTTGCCGTCGACGCCGAGTCCGGCCATCTCGCAAATCAATCCCAATTCGTTATAGGCGAATCGCTGGCCGGCAAAACCGTTGTTGTCGAGCACGGGCTGATGCTTGACGTCGTAGTTCATGTATTCGATGAGGTTGCCGACAGAGTCGAACTTGGCCTTGATGCCGGCCACGCCATCGGCATTGAGGCAGAGATTTCCGGCTTTGTTATAGAACCACTGCTCAAGGTTGTTGCCATGCTCGTCGTTGACATACGTTGAGCGGGCCATGCCCTGGCGTGTGTCGCAAATCTGGCCTTCTGTGTTGATGAAGGTCTGCTCGCAGACGTAGCCGTTGATGTCATATTTATTCTCGATTCCGGCGTAACCGTTTTCAGCGATGTACATCGGATTGCCGTCGATGCCGAGCACTTCCGTCTTCACGCATTGCCCTTCTTCGTTGTAGGTGTTTTTCACGCCGGCATAGCCGTTGCGCTTGGGCAGCATGAGATCGCCCTTGGCGTCTTTGTGGAGCGCCTTGACGAGGTTGCCGTTTTCGTCATATTCCATTTCATACACCGACAAGCCATCGGCCACATCGAGGGCTGGCTGGCCGTCAACGGTGAGATAGACGGCCTTCACCCAGTTGTCGTTGTCGTCGTAGGAGAATTCCTTCTTTGAAAGTCCCCAGCGCGTTGAAGTCGGCTTGCCGTCGCGTCCGATATAGGTGATGGTGGCCGTTCGTCCTTTGTCGTCGTAGGTGTAGAGACGGCCGTAGATGTGGTCGGCGTCGCCCACGGCAGTGTTGCTTTGGTCGGCATATTTCAGGGAAGTGACGTGTCCGTCCTCGTCATATTCGAGCCACCAACGCGAAATGCGCCCGAGTAGTTCGTTGCCGTTCGATTCCAACGTGCGTCCATAGTTGACCGTCTGCGCAGCGATGGGGCGCTCCGTTCCGTGCTCGTCGTCGAACTGGAACGACATGGTGTTGAGCTTCTCGTTGTAGGCTTTCACATAAAGCACCTTGCCGCTGCGGTCCATCACCTTCACGCGCGACACTTTCCCGTCGGAATTGTAGGTGAAAGTCTGGTCGAGCGGACGCTCGGTGCGCTCGCTTTCGCCGTCTTCAATGATGTTGCCCTTGCTGTTGACGTGGCTCACACGCTGCAACTTGTGTTTCTTATATTCAAAACGATAGGCACGTGCCGCATGGCTCTGCTCGCCGCTACTCAGCTCGCCGATGCCCTGGGGAATGCCCCACTGCTCCACATAGTCCTTATAGTAACAGATTTTCGTGCGGTTGTAGTCCCAAATGTAGCCGGCAGCGCCCAAAACAGCGAGCACACCGACCGCTGCGGCAATCTTGACCCATTTCGGCATACGCGGCGGATAGATGGCGCGATGGAGGGCCTTCTTAAACTCCTCGCAGGAGCGGTAGCGCTGTGAGAGGTCTTTGGCCGTGGCTTTGTCAACCACCTTCTGCACCTTGTCGGAAATGTATTTGTAATACGACTTCATACGCGGAAGCGGTTCGCTGACCACCTTCGTGTTGATGTCGTGTTCCGTCAAGGTCGTGGTGTCGTAAGGGGCGTTGCCCGTCATCATCTGATGGAGCAACACGCCAAGCGAATAGATGTCTGAGCGCTCATCGAGCTTCTCTCCCTTCACCTGTTCCGGACTCATATAGGAAGGCGTTCCCATGATGGGCTCTTCTTCCTCAACTTGTGTGCCATCCACCTGTGTGCCGCCGTCGTCCTGGCGTTTCTCCATGATTTTAGCGATGCCGAAGTCAAGAATCTTGGGCACGCCCTCGTTGGTGATCACGATGTTGGAGGGCTTGATGTCGCGGTGCAGAATGCCATGCTTGTGTGCATAGCCCACACCGTCGAGAATGGGCTCGAAGAGGGGGCAGATGCGATTCTCCACAATCAGTCCGCTCACATTGCGGATATAGGTATCGAGGTCTTTGCCGTCGGCATATTCCATGATGAGGTAGATGTTTCCTTCCTCGTCAATGTGATAGTTGTGGAAAGCCACGATGTTGGGATGATTCAGTTCTGCCAACTTCTCGGCCTCGTCCTTGAGGAGCTGCCGCGTGAAACTGTTGGCCATATTGGCTTTGATGACCTTGACGGCCACCTTCTGCTTACTGATAAACTTGTTTTCAGCCAAATAAACAGCGCCCATACCGCCTGCTCCGATAAATTGGATGATGCGGTAATTGAGGATTTCTTTGCCTATCATGATATTGGATATATAAGTTTGTGATTCCTAAGAAATAAGTAATGGTAACTCCCGTGCGCCTGCTATGACATCGCAGCCAGCATCGTCAAGAAGGAGATGCCTACGTTAACGCCGAAGCCAATCCAGGCAGCCTGACAGACGCCGCGGGCACGGTTGGGAAGACGGTTGTGCCATACGCCCCAGAGAATCCATCCAACGATGGGGAAGAAGAAAGAGAGAATCCAGAAGCCTGCCGGACAGCGGTCTTCATCGTTGTAAGCAGGAGCGTAGCCTGGGTTGCCGCCCAAATTGTTGTATTGCGTTTCTCGCTCGTAAGGAGAGACGGGACCCATCGGGAGCATTTTGTAGACTTCGTTCCACGGAAACGGCACGCGGCCGGCAAGGAGGATGTTGGCGCCGGGGGCCACCGTTATGCGACGGCCATGAATGACCTGGCCGTTGAGAACGGAACCGTTGCTGCTCACGTCCTCGAATACGTATTGGCCGCCAACGCGGCTGATGCGGGCATGAATGCGACTCACGTTGCCGTCCGACACCATGATGTTGCACTCGCTGCTGCGTCCTATTGTGACTGTTGCGTTCATATCTATATTTTCATTAATGGATGGCCGAAACGCCCTTCCGCTTCCGACCACCGTTTTTTTAAAAAAGGAATGTTCTGAAAGTTACGGCGGATGATTGGCGGCCCTTCAATGGCTTCCAATCGCTGGCTATGCTGCCATAACGGCAACTACCAGAATATTGAACATCAATCCTACGCCGAAACCTATCCAGGCCCACATGGCGGCCTTCGAACCTTTGTTGGGGTATTGGTTGTGCCACACGCCCCAAAGCACCCATCCAACGACGGGGAACATGAAGCAGAGGAAACAGAAGCCGCCTGAGAGACGGTCTTCAGCCGGGAAGAACTCACGTTTCGTTTCTGGAGCAGGAGGCGGCGGAGGCGTGGGGCCAGAAGGCCCTACCTGCGGGTTCCATCCCTTCTCACGGAGTTTCTGCATCACCAGCGGCCAGGAGAGGAGGATGTTGGGGTTTCCGGCGAGCATCACCTGCGGCAGGGACGTCGTGCCGTTATAAGGGATGGACTCGGTGGCGTTTTTAAAATATCGGCCGTCGATGCCAGTGCCGTTGGTGCTGTGGTCGGTGATTTCAATGGTGTACCGGTTTGGTCCGCCCGTACTGGGAGACGTAAACCCGTGGATTTCCAAATGATGAGAGCTGACCACGTTTTGTGTAAATAGGATATCATTGTCCCTGTGGCGCCCAACCGTGATTTTCGCATCCAACGAGAAAGGATTGCGCTCTGTGCGCTCCAGGTCGTCGCGAAATTCCTTACACGTCTGATAGCGCTTGGTCATGTCGCGGTCGATGGCCCGCAGATAGATACTGTCGAGCTGCGTTGAAACACCTGTTGTCTGCGACGGCAGGAGGCGCTCCTGATTGAGGATATTGAGCATCGTTTCATGCCCGTTGTTGCCTTTGGCGACCGCCGTTTTGCCCGTGAGCATATAATAGAGCACACAGCCGAGCGAATAGATGTCTGTTCGGTGGTCGATGTGCAAGCCCTCGGCCTGCTCCGGACTCATGTATCCGTCAGTTCCGATGACCTTTCCGACGGTTTGGCCGGCAACGCCCGAACGCAAATCTTTGGCAATGCCGAAGTCAATGATACAGATACTGCCGTCGGGGCGTATCATGATGTTAGAGGGTTTGATGTCGCGATGGATACAACCACATTTATGCACATAGCTCATGGCGTCGAGAATCTTGCACATGAGGTTGATGGCCCCCGTCATCGGGAACGCACCGTTGCGTTTGACGTGCTGCTCGATGGTGATGCCTTCCACAAATTCCATGGGGAGGAAGAAGTTCCCGTCATTATCCGACCACGAATGCCCCATGATGTGCACCACTGAGGGGTGGTTCATGAGTTGCAGACTCTGCACCTCAGCTTGAAACAATTGCCGATATTCTGGCAGACAGGTCACCTTGTTGCTCATCATCTTGATGGCAACCTTCTGGCCGGTCTGGTCGTCATGTCCCAAGTAAACGCATCCCATGCCCCCTCTTCCTATTTCCTTATCGAAGATGTATGACATAAGATTGCAGGATTATTTTTTGTTGATAATGAGGGTGAACTGCTTTTGGTCGGCGAGGAAAAGCGTGATTTTTTCAGAATCCTTCTTGAACTCATTATAATATACCGTGATGTTGACCACATTCTCATTGGGGCATGAGATATGATAGGCCGCTTCCTTCACCGAATTGCCCTTTGTGCTGAACTTCAAATCTTTGCCAACGTAGATATTCGAGCGGTTTGATTTTCCTTCACCTGTCTGCAAACAGATATTAATCTGTCCTTTCTCATTCACCATGTCTGCTCTGATTTCCGTGGTCTTGGTGAGCGGCGTCGGGGTTTCCGTGATTTCTTTCTTGTCGTCGGAGTTGGAGAAAGCATTCTTGATGTCCTTCACTTTCTTCTTGGTCTCTTCTGGGGTTTGCGCGGGATAATCAGAAGGTTTGGGAACAGAGATGCCGATGGTGTAATGGAGGGTGTGACCGTCCTCTGCCGTAAAGACGAGGGCTACATACTGCACGCCTTCCAACTTATCTTTGAAGCTCAGTTCAACCTTCGTTGAGTCTGTTTTCGTCAAATTGAAGTTCTCTGCAGGCACCACTTTCAGCGTCTTAAACAAATTCTTTGGGCCCTCGATGCGCTTCACTTCGCCCTTACTTGTGGTCCAAGAGATAGAGACGACACCAAAACTGTTTGGCACCTCCTCGATGGTCATGAACTTCTGATTGGCCTTAAACACCAAAGCGTCGGGGTCGCCCTCCGCAATTTTAAGTTTAACCTCCGAATTCTTGTCTTTCTCCATCAGCTCCTTGACATAGTCGTCGGCCGTTGCCATCTTCGGTTCGCTGTCTCTCAGGAACCACCAGGCGGCACCGCCAGCGAGGGCGAGGCAGAGAACGGCAACAGGGAGCCAGATGGTCAGCAGGCGCGACGGTTTCGCCGACGGAGAAGCGGCCCCACCCTTTGACTTCTTTGAACGGTTCTTGAACGGGGAGAGCGAAAATTCAACCATCACGGCCGTGATGTTGTCGTAGCCGCCATTGACACGCGCCTTTTCAATGAGGCGCTGCACGCGCTCTTGCTGCGTATATTTGGCTTGGCTGCCAGCGATTTCGAGGATCTTCTCGTCGGGAACCATACCGCTCAATCCGTCGGAACAGAGGATGAAGCAGTCGCCAGCCTCTGGCTCAACGGGTTCGGAGCGCACCACGGCGGGCATCATCTGAGGCAGGCCGAGGGCATTGGTGATTTCGTTTTTGCGCGGATGGTGCTCGGCCTGTTCTGGCGTTATTTCGCCGCGGTCAACGAGCATCTGCACGAAGCTCTGGTCTTTGGTCAGTTGCTTGATGACATGCTGGCGCACGAGATAAATGCGGCTGTCGCCCACACTTCCATAATAGACATAGCCATCGCGCACGATGAGGATAACGCAGGTGGCTCCCATGCCCGAGAGTTCGGGCTGTTGCTGGGTGCGCTGCAAGATGGCCTGATTGCCAGCATTGACAGCTGCCACGATGGCTTCGTTGGGATTTTCGAAATAATTGGCTTCCAGGAAGGCACGAATGGCCTCAACGGCTGTATGCGAGGCTACAGCACCGCCTACATGGCCGCCCATACCATCACACACCACAGCGACAAGGCCGTTTTGGCATTCAAACTTGTCGAACCAGTCCTCGTTGGCAGGACGCTTGCAACCAACATCGGTCAAACCTTCGATGTTGCAGTAATAATATTTCTGGCTTTGCATAAATATGTCTTGATTGACCTGTGTGTATAGAAAGTCCTGCTAATAAGCGCTCAGGAAATTTCTTTTCATCTCACTGACGGCCTATATCCAGAACGTCTCTACATAAGAATATATCCAGTGCCGGAATGCGGCGCAGGGAAAAAGGAAAGGAAAGGGAAAAGGGCAAGCACGAGCCTTAATTACTAATAAGGCAAACACAACTTGCCCCTAAAGGTATCACATTTAGAACTCAGGCACGCCGAGGAACACGAGCTTCGTGCTGCCGATGACGATGATGTCGTTGGTGTGCAATTCAGTGCGGTCGCCAGTGAACTTGCCATTGATGTAGGTGCCGTTTGAAGAATTTTCATCGTTGGCCCACATGATGCCCTCCGCCTCGCGGTAGAGAATGAGCAGATGGCGGCCCGACATCTTGTCGTCCATCGGGAAACTGATGTCGCAAGCGTGGTCGCGGCCCACGATGTTGCGGCCCTCATAAATCTTGTAGACCTCCCCTGCGGGATTGTGGCTGTAGCTAACGAGCAAGCCCACCAATTTGCGACCGCCGTCAGGATTGGGCGAGCCGGGCTGTCCGACGGTGCGAATGACGGTGTGTCCGCCGCCACCGCCTGGCACGTCAGGCATGCCAGGGTAATAAGGTGCTGTGGGAGCCGTTGCGCCTGGAGTGCCGTTTCCGTTGAAATTATTGTTTATCTCCGTTTTTGCAGTCGGCGCCCCGATTCCGGGCATATTCACTTGTGTGTGGCCACTCTGCGGGCAGAAGGGGCAGTTGTCGCCATAAATGCTTGAGTCATATTGGTGTCCGTTCGGACATTTCTTTGTTGCCATGGTAATATAAGTTATTATGTAGTGGCGGAGAACAGCTTGTGCGGCTGTTCTCTACGCCCTTACGGATTAATATTCAACGTGTCATTTCAGGAGTTCAACGATATACTTGGCCTTTACGCCCATGTTGAGTCCCTGCTTTTCAAATCCGGCATTGTTGATGCCAACGAGCTGTCCTTTGTCGTTGAGAATCGGCGAACCGCTTGCGCCGTGTTCCGTCACCATATCGTGACCGAAGCTCACTTCTCCACGGTTTTGCGTCACATTGCCTTCGTGCACCTGGTTGTGGATTTCGCGATTGTCTATCATGCCCATGTCGGTGCCCGAAGGATAGCCGATGGTAAAGATTTTCTTGCCCTCCTTCAGTGCATCGGGCGAGAGGTCGGCCTTGTTGAAGTCGATGATATGGGTCACCTTCGCTGGGAGCGTACGGCTTTCTGTTTGAATAACGGCCACGTCTTTCGGCATGCCGCTCTGCTCCTTATAAACCGTGCAAGCCACGAGATTGCTGGGACTGAACACCACGCCATCGGGGATAATACCAATGCCGTAGAGTTGCGGCTTCACCGTGATGCGGCTACACAACGCGCCGTTGCCAGTTTGAATCAGAATATCCTGCACCTGCTGGTTGATTTTCTTGCCCACAGGGTCGTCGCTCGACGACGGGTTCGACAGCCAAGGTTGCGTGATGTGGAGGTTGGTGACGACCTTACCGTCTTTGCTGACAAAGAAACCCGTTCCGACGGCCTCGCCGCGCTTAGGAACAAGATTTCCCTCCCCGTCAACGCTCAGGCATTCGATACCGTCCTGTCCCAACAACTGACGGAAGAAAGCCGCCGTGATGTCTTCATCATCCTGGTAGATATTATAGCCGTAGACACTGTAAGTCATGCACACGGCATCGCCATATTCATTATATATCTTCTCGCTGCTCCAGCTGGCGAAATGCTTCCATCCGAAATAGCCTCCCACGCCGAGCAACGCCACGATGAAGACGGCGGCGATGGAAATCCAGACGCCCTTGCCCGACGACTTCGGAGCCACTGGTGGCACTTCCGGCTGCGGAACCCGCGGTTGCAGATAGTTTTCCCAGTCGAGCGCATAAGCCCGCGTGATGGTCACGCGGTCGCCCTTCTGGAGCTTGCGGCTCGTGACGCGTTCGCCGTTGACATAAGTGCCGTTGGTGGAATTGGTGTCTTCAATCACCACGTCGCCCTGTGCGTTGCGGTAGAGCAAGGCATGATGGTGCGAAACGTCAGTCGGCGTGAGCTTGATGCGGCAGTCGTTGTCACGTCCGATGGTGTAGCTCTCGCCGCCCGCTACTGGTCCGCCACCTGCCGCGCCGCCCGCGTTGCCGACGCGGATTTTTGTCTTTCCGCAGCGACCCACGATGTCCCTGAGACTGGTGATTTCCGAGCCGAGCCTAATCACGTCGTTGACCGACACACGCTGCTGCGAAACCCGCGCGTTATTAACGAAAGTGCCATTGGTGGAATTTAGGTCACGAATTGTGCCCTGCTGTTCGTTGTCATCCAAGATGAGTTCTGCGTGATGTCCAGAGACATTGGAGTTTTGAATCACGCAATCATTGTCGAGCGAACGTCCGATCTTTATGATTTTCATAAACCATCAGTTTTGCAAACCTTCTGCGGAGGGGATTAAAAAAACAACGGTAGAAGCCTATGCGTTTGCCACATACAAATACAATAGGGAAGCATTTCATGTCGGCTGCTCCATGTTGCGTTTCTGTTTCTGACGAGCCCGGCCGTCTGTATGCGCCGGCCATCTCCCAAAGGTTCTGTTGTTAAAAACTATTTGCAGAGTACACAAATGGTCATATCTATTGCCACGTGTACTCTGCAAATTTAAATATCTTATCAGGAAGAAGCAAGTCTTTTCCCATATTTTTTTGCTAAAAATTCGTGAAGCCCTTCAGCACCGCCATAATAAGTAATGCACCATCACTATTAGGGGAGGCATTCTAAGTAATGCACCATCACTAAAAGTGCTCCCGTCGCAGCGGATAATTTCCGCGCAGGCGCTCAAAGGCAGCGGGGTCGGCTTTCAGGGCATCGCTGTCGCGTCGCGGGTCGTAGAGCGCCAGAGAAGGGTTGGCGGCAGCGTCGTCGGGCGCTTCAGGATAATAGCGGAACGTGGGCGGCACGGCTGGAGCCTCCACGTCAAACAGACAATCAACACCGAAGAAGCGGGCCACGGCTTCGAGCGACATACGGGTGCCATTGGCCTTTCCGTCGGCAGAATAGCCGGCGACGTGGGGCGTGGCGAGGAAAGCCCGGTCGAGGAGTTCGCGCGAGATGTTGGGCTCGTTCTCCCACGTGTCGACAACGGCTTCGCGGACGATGCCGCCACGAAGGGCACCGAGCAAAGCACTGGTGTCGACCACCTCACCGCGACTGGAATTTATCACGACGGGGCGGCGCTGCAAACGGCTGAAGAAATCGGCCGAAGCGAGGTGGTAGGTGGCGTGAAGCCCCTGGCGCGTGAGTGGCGTATGGAAGGTGATGATGTCGGCCTGCCGGCAAACGTCGTTGAGCGTGGCGCAACAGACGGCATCGGCAATGCCGCCAGCAGCGGCGCTTCCCTCTTCCACCCCGCCACAGCCCTGAAGGCGCAAGGGGTCGCAAAGCAAGAGGTTGAGGCCGAGACGCTTGGCCATGAGCGCCACTTGCGTGCCAACGTGGCCCACGCCGACAACGGCCAGCGTGGTGGCGGCATCAAGACGAATGCGTCCGGCACGGGCAAGGAGCAAGAGGGCGCTCTCAACATACTGCGCCACACTGCCCGCGTTGCAGCCCGGACAATTGGTCCATCCGATGCCGTTTTCCGCGAGCCAGGCGGTGTCGATGTGGTCGAAACCGATGGTGGCCGTGGCAATAAATTTCACACGGCTGCCTTTGAGCAAGGCTTCATCGCAGCGGGTGCGGGTTCGCACAATGAGGGCATCGGCATCGCGCACGTCATCGGCGGTGATGGCAGCGCCAGGAAGATAAACGGCGGTGCCGAGGCGCTCTGCCTGCCCGCGCATAAATGGTATTTTGTCGTCAATGATGATTTTCATACTCGCAAGAGGGGTAAGTAAAGTGTTATGCTTTCTCTGCAGGAACGTCCGAAACGCCAGAAATGCCAGAAGCATCCGAAGCGTCCGCAACCGTCGGAGCCTCAGCGACTTCTTCTGAGTTCATCGCTGTTCCAGTCTTTTTTTGGTTGCGCGGGAAATACTTAAGCACCTGTTCGCGCAGATAAGGGTTTCCGAGGTGCATATAAATATCGGTGGTGGCGATGCTCTCGTGGCCGAGCAGCATCTGTATGGCCCTCAGGTTGGCGCCGCCTTCCAGAAGATGCGTGGCAAAGGTGTGTCGCAGCGTGTGCGGACTGATGGTTTTGTTGATGCCGGCCCGCTCGGCATAGAGACGCAGATTATGGAAAACGGTGATACGCGAGAGGCGTTGTCGGCGCGAAGCACTGATAAACACGTAGTCTTCCTCGCCCATCTTCGGTTCGATTTTGTCGCGCTCCACAAACCAGCGCTGCAATTCCTCAATGGCGCGGGGCGACACTGGCACAAGGCGTTGCTTGTTGCCCTTGCCGAGCACGCGCAAATAGCCCTCGTTGAGATAGAGGTCGGAAAGGCGCAACTGGCAAAGCTCCGTCACACGCAATCCACAACTGTAAAGAATTTCAATCATGGTGCGGTCGCGCTGCCCATCGCGATGTCCGAGGTCAACGGCGTCAAGGATGGCATCGACTTCCTCCAGCGACAACACCTCTGGCAGATGTTTGCCGAAGGCTGGCGACTGCAGGTTTTCAACGGGATTCTTCTCGATATATCCGTCGAGCTGCAGGAAATGGAAGAAGGAGCGCACGCCCGAAAGCACACGCGCCAATGAGCGCTCGCTGATGCCGAGATCAGAGAGCGTCCAGGTGAAACGATGGAAGTCGTTGAGCGTGAGCCCCCCCACCTCAAGATGGTTTTCTTCAACATATTCAAGGAAACGCTTCACGTCGCGGCAATAAGCCTCACGCGTGTTGGGCGAGAGGCCGCGCTCAAGGAGCAGATAACTGCGGTATTTGCCCAATACAACGGGCTCTTTGCGACGTTTGAATAGGTTGGGGTCGACGCCCTGCGGAATGGAATTGGCGTCCACAATGCTCGAATGCATTTCTCCTGCCTTGTTGGTATGCTTCGTATCCATATTTTTTCGTACCTTTGCTTGCGGTAATGGTGAAAGAATAAGTTGGGCAATTTTGACCTGTATTTTTGTTGGTTTTGGAATTGGGAAGAGGGAGCATAGCGGGCTATGTGACCGATGACAAATACCAAAAACGGCAAAAAGACAGGACATAAGATATAACTCCTTATTCCTCCATTACCAGAAGCAAAGGTACGTTTTTTCTGCCGAAAACCAAACATGATAGCGGCGTTAAGCATCATTCTGGCCACCTGCAAATGTCCACGACAGCCCCCACCGGGCCACCCAGTCTGCCCTCCGCCGCTCCAAAAGAGATTACTTATGAAAATTCTGATTCTCAACGGCCCCAACCTCAACCTGCTCGGACAACGCGAGCCTGGCATCTACGGCAACGGCACGATGGACAGCTGCCTCAACCAGCTCCGCCAACGCTATCCGCAAGTGGAATTTCTCTATTTCCAGAGCAACGTAGAAGGCTTTCTCATCGACCGCCTGCAACAGGCCATAACAGAAGACGTTGACGGCGTGGTGCTCAACGCGGGGGCCTATACCCACACGTCGATAGCCCTTCACGATGCCATCCGCAGCGTGAAGTTCCCCGTCATCGAAGTACACATCTCCAACGTACACCAGCGCGAAGAGTTTCGCCACCACTCCTGCATCGCTGCCGCCTGCAAAGGCGTAATCTGCGGCTTCGGCCTCAACTCCTACCGGCTGGCCGTAGAAGCCATCGTTAATCCATAAGTAATGGTGAAACGAGGCGGAAAGCGCCGCGCGTAAAGCACGTGCCTTCCACACGCATCCCTCGGCACATCCTTGACTCAACAATATAAATAGATAGTATATACACCATACCACCATGTACAAGAAAACAAAAATTGTAGCAACCATCTCTGATGCCCGTTGCGATATAGGTTTGCTGCGCTCCCTCTATGAAGCCGGCATGAATGTTGTACGCCTCAACACCGCCCACCAAGGCCCTGAAGGCATGCGCAAAGTGATTAACAACGTGCGCGAAGTGTCAAGCCACATCGCCGTTCTCGTCGACACCAAAGGCCCTGAAGTGCGCACCACCCGCTGCGAAGCCCCCATCGAGTTCCACAAAGGCGAGATGGTGGAAATCGTTGGCAACCCCGAAATCATCACCACCCACGAGCGCATCGCTGTTTCCTACAAGAACTTCGTTGACGACCTCAACGTAGGCTCACACATCCTCATTGACGATGGCGACCTCGGACTCTTCGTGGAAGAGAAAACCGCCACCACGCTCGTCTGCAGCGTGGAAAACGATGCCACGCTCGGTTCGCGCAAGAGTGTCAACGTGCCAGGAACGCGCATCAACCTGCCAGCCCTGACGGAGCGCGACAAAGAAAACATCCGCTTTGCCATTGAAGCCGACGTGGCCTTCATCGCCCATTCCTTCGTGCGCTCAGCCGCCGACGTGGCAGAAGTGCGCCAACTGCTTAAAGAAGCAAACAGCGACATCCGCATCATTGCCAAAATCGAAAACCAGGAGGGCGTTGACAACATTGACGAGATTATCGAAGCAGCCGATGGCATCATGGTGGCCCGCGGCGACCTCGGCATCGAAGTGGCGCAGGAGCGCATTCCGGGCATCCAACACCGCCTCGTGGCCAAAGCCATCCGTGCCCACAAGCCCGTCATCGTTGCCACCCAGATGCTGCAAAGCATGATTCGCAATCCACGCCCAACGCGTACGGAGGTGACAGACATCGCCAACGCGGTTTATTCCCGCGCTGATGCCCTGATGCTCTCTGGCGAAACGGCCTATGGCGACTACCCCATCGAAGCTGTGCGCGTGATGGCCACCGTGGCCGAACAGGCTGAGAAAGACAACTTCGACGAGATTCCAGAGGTGGACATTCCGTTGGCAGAACATCCCGACGTGACGGAGTTCTTCTCGAAAGAGGCCGTGATGGCAACGCAGCGCATGCGTCTGCGAGCCATTGTCATGGACAGCTACACGGGACGCACAGCACGCTACGTTTCTTCGTTCCGCGGAAAATGCACCATCCTGGCCATCTGCTACAAGGCGAAAACGGTGCGACACCTGGCACTCTCCTACGGTGTTTACGCCATCTACATGCCGATGAAGAGCTACGGACACGAGTTCCTGCTCGCCGCCCTGCGCAAACTTCTCAGCGATGGCATGCTTCACATGGACGACCGCATCTGCTATCTCGGTTCGCAACGCAAGGAGCAGACCACGTCTTTCATGGAAATGAACATCGTGAAGAACCTCTTCGAAACGGAAGGGGAGGAAACCTATCCTAACTAAGTAATGGTAAATCGCCATTACTAAAAAACACACTGACATGAATTTCTACCCTTCTGAAACGGCAACCGATGCTGAAATGGCAGCCGCTGAGGCGATGACGATGGACGATTATCTTCTCAACCACATCTCGCCAGAAGACGACTACCTCCACCGGCTCTATCGCGCCACCAACACCCATCTGTTGCGGCCGCGCATGGCGTCGGGACATTTGCAGGGCCAGCTCCTGCGCATGCTGACGGGCATGATACGCCCTAAAGTGGTGGTGGAAATCGGCACCTACTCGGGTTATTCAGCGCTGAGCATGGCAGCAGGCATGACGGCCGATGCCGTGCTCCACACGTTTGAAATCAACGACGAGCAGGAGGTGTTTACACGACCCTGGCTGGAGGGCTCGCCCTATCCGCCACGCATCGTTCTGCACATCGGGGAGGTGGAGAAACTTCTGCCGCCCATGAATCTGAGCATCGACCTGGCTTTCATCGATGCCAACAAACGGCAGTATGTCGACTATTATAACCTCCTCATGCCGTTTATCGCGCCAGGGGGATACATCCTGGCCGACAATACCTTGTGGGACGGGCATGTGATCGACCCGGCCTACGACCGCGACGCGCAAACAAGGGGCATCAGGGCTTTCAACGATTTGGTGAGAGACGACGAAAGGGTGGAAAAGGTCATCCTGCCACTGAGAGACGGACTTTCGCTGATTCGGAAAATCGGATAAGGGGTGTTCAAAATTCCAGAAAAATCAAGGTTGGTAAAGAGGCGCCAGCGCCCCTGAAAGGGGCTCATATTTAGGGTAGGGGCTTGCCCCTACCTCCTGAGGCCGATTTATGAACCTCGCCCCTGTAAGGGGCTCATATCTCGAATCTTATTGCGGGGCAAGCCCCGCCAACGA
>UQCW01000028.1 GCA_900539625.1 uncultured Prevotella sp. | reverse complement strand
ATTGAACATGACTTTTTGGACACAAAGTTCGCCACATATTGGGGAACGTACAAGACGGTGGGTTTCGGATGGTTACGAAAAAAGAACTAAGAGAGTACTACTATAAATGCAAGAAAGCCGCTGAATATTCAGCGGCTTTCTTGCGTTTATAGTAAAATTCATCTTGGCAGCTTTGTTACCCACCAAAATTGTCGTACATAATACTTTCTGGCTCAACTCCAAGACCATCAAGCATACCGACAACGGCCTTTGACATAGGGCCAGGACCGCACATGTAGTATTCGATGTCTTCTGGAGCTTCGTGATCCTTCAAGTAGGTGTTGTACATCACCTGATGAACAAAACCTGCAGTGTACTTCACTCCTGCTGCATCTGCTGCAGGATCCGGACGGTCGAGAGCAAGATGGAAGTGGAAGTTCGGGAAATCCTTCTCCAACTGATGGAAGTCGTCAAGATAGAAGACTTCATTCAAAGCACGTGCTCCATAGAAATAATGCAATTCGCGATCACGGCAATTCAATGTACGCGTCATGTGCATAATCTGAGCACGAAGAGGAGCCATTCCAGCACCACCGCCGACCCAAATCATTTCCTTCTTGGAATCGAAGTGCGGATGGAAATCACCATAAGGACCGCTCATGATCACCTTATCACCCGGTTTGAGAGTGAAGATGTATGAAGAAGCAATACCTGGGTTGACATCCATGAATCCGCTACGATCGGCCTTAAACGGCGGAGTGGCAATACGCACGGTCAGCATGAAGACATCGCCTTCTGCAGGATAGTTAGCCATTGAATAAGCACGCACGGTTGGTTCTGTATTGACACACTTCAAAGGGAAGAGGCCAAACTTCTGCCATGCCGGAAGATATTCATCACCAATGAGGCTCTTATCAATATCCTTGTCATAATCCATAGAGAACGCAGGAATCTTGATTTGTGCGTATGAACCTGGCAAGAAATCCATGTGGGCGCCAGCAGGAAGCTGCACCTTAAATTCCTTGATGAATGTTGCCACGTTCTTGTTAGAAATGACAGTACACTCATATTCCTTAACACCAAGAACCGAATCTGGCACCACAACCGAGAGGTCGCCCTTCACCTTGCACTGGCATCCCAGACGATAGTGTTCTTTCACCTGCTTACGCGTGAAATGGCTCTTTTCAGAATCGAGGATATCACCACCGCCTTCAACGACCTGGCATTTGCACTGTCCGCAAGAACCCTTACCACCACACGCTGAAGAAAGATAGATTCCGTTTTCAGACAATGTTGACAGAAGGCTTGATCCTTGAGACACAGAAATTTTCTCCTTGCCATTCAATGTCAGCGTAACGTTTCCTGACGGAGTGAGATAACGCTTGGCAATGAGCAAGATGGCCACGAGCAAAAGGATGATGACCAGGAAGACACCGATGCTCGCTATAATGAAATTAATGTTCATCGTTATTTGTGTTCTTTAGATAGTTCCTTAAATGTTTAGATGTCAAGTCCTGAGAAGCACATGAAGGCCATAGCCATCAATCCAACCGTGATGAATGTGATGCCGAGACCACGAAGGGGCTTTGGCACATCGGTATAGGCCATTTTTTCACGGATAGCAGCAAGACCAACAATTGCCAAAGTCCAACCAATACCAGAACTGATGGCATAAACAAGGGCATCGCCAATGCTGCCGATGGCTTGCGAACTGGTGGCAGGGTCCATCTGAATGCGCTGCTGCATGAAAAGACTGGCTCCCATGATGGCACAGTTTACAGCGATGAGCGGAAGGAAAATACCCAGAGCGCTATACAACGCAGGGGAGAATCGTTCCACTATCATTTCCACCAACTGCACAATACCTGCAATCACCGCGATGAAAAGGATGAAAGACAAATAGGTGAGGTCGATACCGAAAATGCCATCCTCAGACAGCACCTTGGTTTGGAGCAGATAGTCGACAGGGACCGTGACGAACAACACGAAGGTAACGGCGATGCCCAAACCTAAGGAAGTTTTCACGTTTTTGCTCACAGCCAAATAAGAGCACATGCCCAGGAAGGAAGCAAATATCATATTGTCCACGAAAATAGAGCGGACAAATAAGCTCAATGTATGTTCCATATTGAGATTTGTGATAGTGTTTGAGTTTGTTTTATTCAGGCTTCAAAGGCTGTTCCTTCGAAGCTGAAGAGTCTTACTTCTTCTCTTCTTTATTCATGGCCCGATGTGCCCAGATCACGCAGCCAAGGAGAATCATGGCCATGGCAGGCATCGTCATCATGCCGTTGTTGACATATCCAGCATCGTATGCACACTGAGGGATGATTGGGAAGCCGAGCAATGTGCCTGCGCCAAAGAGTTCACGCACCGCGCCGATGACAACCAAGATGTAAGCATAGCCAAGACCGTTTCCGATACCATCGAGAAAACTTTCCCACGGTCCGTTCATCATGGCAAACGCCTCGAGACGTCCCATCAAAATACAGTTGGTAATGATAAGACCGATATACACACTCAGTTTCACGCTGACATCATAAGCAAAAGCTTTCAGCACCATGCTGACGATTGTCACCAAGGCAGCCACAACGACCAGCTGAATGATGATACGAATGCGGTTGGGAATGGTTTTACGGATGAGAGAAATGATGACGTTGCTGAAGGCCGTGATGACTGTTACAGAGAGTCCCATAACAATGGCCGGCTCCAACTGAGCGGTTACAGCGAGCGCCGAACAGATGCCGAGAACCTGTACAAGAATCGGATTGTCGAGGTTCAACGGAGCAAGAAACACTTGCTTATTGTCTTTTGAAAATAATTGACTCATGTGTATCTGCTTTTATTTTTTCAGTTTCAACAAATAATTCTTATACATTGCCAAGTATTCACGAAGCATGTTGGTGACACCATTTGAAGTGAGCGTAGCACCTGAGATGCCATCGCACTCCACTTCCGGATGTTCTCTTTTGGCACCGAACTTCACGACGGAAAGGTAATTTCCTTTTTCGTCCTGCAATTTCTGTCCCTTAAATTCGTCCTGGAAGCTCTTCTCTGCAATGAGGGCACCCAAACCAGCCGTTTCACTTTCGTGGCTGAAAAATGCACCATAAACGGTTTCGCAATCGTCGTTTACAGCAAGATAGCCCCAGATGGAACCCCAAAGACCTTTGCCAACGAGAGGGAGAACATATTTCTTCTCACCATTCACCTCACAAACAAACACTGGGAGATTCTCTGCTGAGATATCCTTACGCTTCACCGTGAAGCCGCCATCAGGCTTTACCTCGTCACCCTTTTCGTTAACGATGGGGTCAGCTTTAACAACCTGCTTATAGAGAGATTCCACCTCAGATTTCTCTGGAGTCAGATTCAGAGATGCAAGAATTTGCTTCTGCTGGTCAATTCGTTCGTTGGCCTCAGATGGTTCCTTCAGCGCAGAAGAAACAAAAGCCAGCAAGAAGGCTACAACGATAACCACGCCGCTGGCGTAAAGTATCGTATATGTATTGCTATTCGTATTTAATTTCATGACTGTGGCTTTATTTATTGTTGTTTAGCACGACGGGCACGCTTGCTGATGTTGCGCTGCACGAAGCAATAGTCGATAAGCGGAGCAAACATATTCATAAAGAGAATGGCAAGCATCATGCCTTCTGGGAAACCAGGATTGAGCACACGGATTGTAATGGCCAAAGCACCGATTAGGAAGCCATAAACAAATTTGCCGTTCTGAGTGCGGGCACTCGTCACTGGGTCTGTTGCCATAAAGACGGCACCGAAGCAGAAACCGCCAAGAACGAGGTGTTCATACCAAGGAATCTGCGCCACACCACTGTCAAGACCCGAGATATTGAAGAGATAGCCCACCAAAGCTCCGCCCACGAAAACGCTGAGCATGGTACGCCATGAGGCAATTCGCGTCCACAACAGAATGAAGGCACCGATGGCAATGGCGATGACACTTGTTTCACCAATGGAACCTGGCATCAAACCGGTAATCATGCTGGTGAAGTCGGTCGAAATTGCATGGCCTGAAGCTGCTTCACCAAGAGGCGTTGCCATGGTGTAAGCGTCGGGGGTCAAAGTTTTGCCAAGTCCGAACACAGCATCGTGATTAATCCATACCGTATCACCGCTCATCTTTGAAGGATAGGCAAAGAAGAGGAATGCACGGGCGATGAGAGCAGGGTTGAAAATATTCATACCCGTTCCGCCATAAATTTCCTTAGCGAAAATAACGGCAAAAGCCACCGCAACGGCCATCATCCATAACGGACAATCAACAGGCACAATCATCGGAATAAGCAAACCGCTCACAAGATAACCTTCCTGGATTTCCTCGTGCTTCCACTGGGCAACCACGAACTCAATGCCGAGGCCAACAGCATAAGAAACCACGATTTTTGGCAGCATGACCACCAAACCATAGAGGAACATTGTCAGCATGCTGGCTTCCAATTCAGCCTGATGATAGTGCCAATAACCAATATTATACATGCCGAACAACAATGCTGGCAAAAGAGCGATGACCACGAAAGACATGATTCGCTTTGAATCAATGGCATCATGAATGCTTACTCCAGTTTTAGAAGTGGCATTCGGCACCATCAGAAATGTTTCGACGCCCTCGAAGACAGAACGGAAAGCTTTCAGTTTGCCACCGTCTTCAAAATTCGGTCTAACCTTATCTAAAAATTTTTGTATCATAAATGTTGTTATGAATTTTAGGCATTTTCTTTTCTTAATATGTCGAGACCTTCACGCACGATACGCTGCAGTTCGAGTTTGGAAGAGTCAACAAATTCTGCCACGGCGAAATCCTCTGGAGCAACTTCATAAATACCCAGCTCTTCCTGCTTGTCAATGTCGCCCGTGATGATGGCCTTGACAAGATAGCTTGGATAAATGTCCATCGGGAACACACTCTCATATTCGCAGCTCATGATCATGTGACGCTGTCCGCCCTTGATGCGGCAGTCGAGGTCATATTTGCGCGACTTTCCGAAAAGCCATGAGAAGTAACTGTGGTTCGTTGAGAAATCTTTGAAGCGTGGGGCAATCCAGCCAAATGCTTCATGCACATCGTCGCCTTCCGGAATCACACAGATTTCCTTTGAAAACGCACCCAAGAACCCTTCAGAAGAAGATTTCTTTCCAACGAGCGGATTGCCGTTGATGATGCGTGCATGGGCGTTTGACACATCGGTCAATCCCTTCAGCACGTGCTTCAGAGGCGTACCGATTTTTGTTTCTACATACTGAGGCGCACTCACCAAAGAACCGGCAACTGCAACGCGGCGCGTCAAGTCAACGTGTCCGGTTTCAAGAAGATGGCCAATCATAACAACGACGTTCGGGTCGAGCGTCCAAACCACTTCTCCCTTGTTGACAGGAGACACATGATTGATCTGCACACCGACGTTTCCGGCTGGGTTAGGACCAGAGAAAACACTGACTTCGACATTCTTTGTCGGAATGAAAGAAGCGCCTTCCTGTTCTGGACAGATGCCCAAATGAACCTTTGCCAACTTTGAAAGCAAATTCAAACCGCTTTTAAACGCGCCTTCGTGTCCTTTAACCACAAACGAAAAGTCTGCTGCCAAAGGCATCTTGCTGAAAGCGGAAACGAAGATGGCTTTGGGCTTGTCTGCCGGCGAAGCCACCACATCATACGGACGCTGCATGAAGAATGCAAACAGGCCAGACTCCAACAAGAGGTTCAACACGTCTTCGCCATTCATTGCGTCAGCGTCCACAGCACCAAATTCTTTGTAACTCTGCTGCTTATCGGCTTTAATCACGATATCGAGCAATTTTCTACGCTCGCCACGAACAATGGCGACAACTTCCCCGCTTACGGGCGATACAAACTTGATGCGTTCTGTCGCTTTGTCAATGAAAAGAGCATCGCCCGCTTGGACATGCTCACCTTCTTTCACTGACAAACGAGGAACGACGCCTGTAAAGTCTGTCGGGGAAATGGCATAGGTTTCTGCCAATTCTAAAGGCTGCATTTTCATAGCGGCCTCTCCCTTTAGGTTAAGATCTAACCCTTTTCTGATTTTGTACAACCGTTCCATATTATTAATAATCGATTATTTCGTCAAAAATTTCTTCTTACTAAATGCCTCATGTCAATGTGTACGACACGGACAATGATTTGTTTTTCAAGCACAAGACAGCATATCCACCACGCTTAAACGGGCATTAAGACGAAAGCCAATTTCCAAAACATATTACGGGTTGCACCTTCTTCCGCCGCGATTCACGCGAGGAAACCGAAGGAGAATCATGGCCGTAACTGGAAATTGAACACCTCTTCAACGCCCGATGTCCAACAGCGCTAAATACTGATGTCTTAAACTCTGCAAAGATATTGAAAAAACATGACATAATGTCCACACGAATACAAAATTACGAGCGTCTGAAGCCATTTGAAAGCATATTTCTCGCTAACGATGTGCTTTGATGCCTTGCTGTTTGTGTGAACGCCATACAGATATAAAAAACTGCAACCATAACAAGCCAATCCAGATCCTATACCTTTTATCGAACGCGGGGCGAGAGACGACCGAACGCGGGGCGAGAGACGACCGAACGCGGGGCGAGAGACGACCGAATCTGGGGCGAGGCACAACTGCGTCTGGGACGGCGTTCGCCATAAAGTCGTGACTCTGGATTTTCTGTTTAGCACCAAACGTTTTCTACAGAGCAGGAATCATCCCCCATCAGGACGAGAGATGGGGATGGATTCGGCTTTCAGTGGAAACATGTAATGACAAGTAGGTAAGAAGGTATTCAACGTTATTCAACAATACCCATGCAGAAAACAGAAGTATCAGCGCAATCTCCATCTACTGCCGTCATACACCAATTGGAGCATAACTTCTTCTGTCGCCCCCTTTTCATAAGTGACATTCAAGTAAGCCTCTGCCCCATTCCCCTTGTTGTATGGCACGAGGCGGGCAACTTCAACGCTTTTTACGTCGCCAGCCTCTTTTTTCTGGTCTGCCGCGTGTTGCTTCAACAAGACAAGCATTTGCGCTTTATAATCTGGCGTCATTTCCGCGCTCTGCATCATACATTCTATATATGAAGCATAATCTCCAGCCACATAGAATCCGTAGATTTGCTTTACGTCGTCGGCAGATACAAAATAAGGAGGAACGTCTGAAACAGACTCCTCCTTTAATTTGCTATCAGCACACGACATCATGAGCAACAGGTTCAAACCAATAACTGTCAAGACCTTTCTCATGAGACGTTTTATTTTTGTCGTATAAAAATATTAATGGGCGTTCCGCTGAAATTCCAACGCTCGCGAATTTTGTTTTCCAAGAAACGACGGTATGGCTCCTTGATGTATTGCGGCAAATTGGCATAGAAGACGAATGATGGTATCTGCGTCTCTGGAATCTGCGCACAATATTTAATCTTGATGTATTTTCCCTTGATTGAAGGTGGCGGATAAGACTCGATGAGCGGCAACATCTCTTCGTTGAGTTTCGATGTGCTGACGCGGCGCTGTCTGTTTAAGAACACCTCCTTTGCCATTTCAAGCACCTTGAAGATACGCTGCTTCGTGAGCGCCGATGCAAAAACGATGGGGAAATCAGAAAACGGTGCCATGCGGCTTCGAATGGCATTCTCAAAATGAGAAATGGCTTGCTGGGATTTGTCTTCAACCAAGTCCCATTTGTTGACCACTACAACCAATCCCTTATTGTTTCGCTGTATGACCTGGAAAATGTTCATGTCCTGTCCTTCAATTCCGCGCGTGGCATCCAAAAGAAGAATGCAGACATCTGAATTTTCGATGGCACGAATGGAGCGCATGACGGAATAAAATTCCAAATCCTCCGTCACCTTGTTTTTCTTGCGGATACCAGCAGTGTCAACCAAGAAGAAGTCAAAGCCGAATTTGGTGTAGCGCGTCAAGATGCTGTCGCGCGTTGTGCCGGCAATGTCTGTGACGATATGGCGGTCTTCCCCAATAAAGGCATTGATGATGCTGCTCTTTCCGACATTTGGACGGCCAACGACAGAGAAACGCGGAATGCTGTTGTCCTCATCGTTACCATTGTCTTCTGGGCCCATTTTATTGAGAATTTCGTCCAAAAGATCGCCCGTTCCGCTTCCCGTTGCAGCCGAGATGCAGAATGGCTCGCCAAGTCCCAATGAATAGAACTCAGCTGAGCTATATCTGTCTTCGTTGTTGTCTGTCTTGTTAGCACAAAGGATGACAGGCACCTTTGTTTGGCGGAGAATCTTTGCAACCTGCAAGTCCAAGTCTGTCTCTCCGTTTTTCACGTCAACGAGAAACAAAATGACGTCGGCTTCCTGTGTTGCAAGAATCACCTGCTTGCGGATTTCCTCCTCGAAAATATCGTCAGAGTTGACCACCCAGCCGCCGGTGTCTACCAGAGAAAACTCCCGCTTTCCCCATTCGCACTTGCCATATTGGCGATCGCGAGTAGTTCCGGCTTCATCGCTAACGATGGCCTGACGCGTCCCCGTCAGTCTGTTGAACAAGGTTGACTTTCCAACGTTTGGACGACCAACGATTGCTACTAATTTTGACATAGTGTGTTATATTGTATTATGTTTACTAATCAAGTTTATATCCATAAGCCTCCAGTCTCTTCGACGAATTTCGCCAGTCTTTATCGACTTTGACAAAGACCTGAAGGTAAATGTGTTTGCCGAAAAACTTCTCAAGCGTTTTCCGGGCTTCGGTCGACACCTTCTTCAAGGCCACACCTTGATGGCCGATGATGATGCCCTTCTGACTTTCACGCTCCACAAAAATGAGGGCGTTGATGTGAATCTGCTGGTCTGTTTCCTTGAAACTCTCAACCAACACTTCCGTTGCATAAGGAATTTCCTTATCGTAATATAGCAAGATTTTTTCACGAATGATTTCCGTCACGAAAAAACGCGCTGGTTTGTCGGTCCACTGGTCTTTATCGAAATAAGGCGGTGAATCTGGCAAAAGTTCCTTGATACGAGCCAGCACATTGTTGACGTTGAATTTAGCAGAAGCCGACACGAGAAAGATCTCAGCCTTCGGTATCAACTCATGCCAAGTGTCAACCAGCGATTCCAACTGCTTTTGGTTTGAAAGATCGATTTTATTTATCAACACGAGAATGGGCACATTCAAATGCTCCACCTTCTTCAGGAAGTCGCTGTTCTTGTCAATTTTCTCAACAACGTCTGTCACGTAAAGCAAGACGTCTGCGTCCTGCAAAGCCGACTCGGAAAATGCCAACATCGACTCCTGCAACTTGTAATTTGGCTTCAACACCCCTGGGGTATCCGAAAATACGATTTGCGCATCCTCCGTATTGATGATACCCATGATGCGATGGCGTGTTGTCTGCGCCTTGAAAGTGGCAATGGAAATACGCTCACCGACAAAGAGATTCATGAGCGTTGATTTTCCTACATTCGGGTTACCGACGATATTTACGAAACCGGCTTTGTGCATGGCTGTTTAACAGGTAATCAAAATTTGTTTTAGTGTTTATTTCTTGTGGCTGGTACTGACAGAGGCGTTTCTCTGCTCCATTGCCAGTTGCATGGCGTGCTACGCTCTTCTTCCTGACTGTCAGAAAAAAGCGACGCACCAATTATAAGAAATCAAATTTAAGCGTCCATCTGAAAACGGAAAGGATGCCGACAAAAACGGCATCTTTCAAAGCAACGCCCAAAATTTCTTATCTGAATTCTGAGAATATGCAACGGCATGCCCTGCCTGTCGGCAAGATGCCATTACAAAAAAGGACAAGGAAGTCGAAAGTCGATGGTTTTGCCCATGACCTTCGGCTTCCTTGAATTATTAATTGTATTTGTCAAGAATGGGCCAAGTAAATTACTTAGATCCGTCATACGCCCACTTAACGTAGGCAGCACCCCAAGTGAATCCAGCTCCAAAGGCCGTCAAAATCAAATTGTCGCCCTTCTTAAGCTGCTTCTCGTAATCCCACAAAGCCAAAGGCAATGTTCCCGCAGAAGTATTACCATAACGCTGGATGTTGAGCATCACCTTATCCATAGACAATTCCAGACGATGTGCTACAGCCTCAATGATTCTGACATTGGCCTGATGAGGAATAACCCAAGCGATGTTGTCCTTGTCGAGGTGATTACGTTCAGCAATAAGTGCGCAGGCATCGCTCATGTTTGTTACAGCGAACTTAAACACCGTGCGGCCTTCCTGATGCAGATAGTGCATGCGATGGTCTATGGTGAAATAAGAAGGACTGCAAACAGAACCGCCAGCCTTCAGGCACAAGAAAGGAAGTCCCTTTCCATCCGCACGCAGGAAGGAATCCTGCCATCCCATGCCCTCTTCAAGAGAAGGCTCAAGCATAACTGCGGCAGCACCGTCACCAAAAATCGGGCAAGTGGCGCGGTCTGTGTAATCCACGATGCTGGACATCTTGTCGGCACCGCAAACAACGATTTTCTTATAGCGTCCGCTCTGGATCATACCTGAAGCAGCATCCATGGCAAACAAGAATCCGCAGCAAGCAGCCTGCATATCAATGGCAAAGGCATTCTTCATACCGAGACGCCCAACCACGATTGAAGACGTTGAAGGGAAATGATAGTCGGGAGTTGTTGTGGCAATGATGACGCAATCAACTTCCTGAGGATCAGTGCCAGTTTTTTCCAGCAACTGTTTTACAGCCTTACGTGCCATATAGCTGGTTCCAAGACCTTCCTCATTCAAGATGCGACGTTCCTTAATGCCGATTCTTGTCATAATCCATTCGTCGTTGGTGTCAACCATACGAGAAAGTTCGTCGTTGTTCAGCACATATTCAGGAACGTAGCCACCCACGCCTGTAATGACGGCATTAATTTTTTCCATATATTATTATAACTTGAAGACTTCTTAATTTTCAGCCCGCCACCCGATACCAAAACACAGAAACATTTCGCTCAGACGAATCTCATTTCTGACAGATGAAAGGGTGGCACACTAAATCTCAAAGAGGAGAACGGCCTGATAAAAGACGTTGTCCTCCTCTTTAATAGTAAGAATAAATGATTACTCTGCAACTTCTTCCTTCACGATGGCCAACTTGCCGCGATAGTATCCGCAAGACGGGCAAACCGTGTGATAAATGTGCCAGCCACCGCAGTTAGGGCAAACAGCCAACGTAGGCGCTACAGCCTTATCATGAGTTCTACGTTTCAGAGTTCTCGTTTTAGATTGTCTTCTTTTAGGATGTGCCATTTCTATTTAATACTTTAATTGGTTAATATTCCATGGTCGTTATTCCGCTTCTTCGGCTTCTTCGTCGCCTTGTTCGCTTCCGAATGCTCTCAAGTGTTCCACCATGTCGGGATTACACTGGCCCGCTGGGTGAATTCGTTGCAATGGAAGAGACAATTCAACAGCCTCGTATACATCCCACGCCAGGTCATACACATTTATTCGCGGTGGCAACACGCGAGCTTCCTCATTTGAGGGTTCGCCATCGCCAAAATATACTAAGGCTTCGTCTTCGACATCAACGTCATAAACCACGCGTTCCAAGCAGCGGTCGCATAAAACGCTAACTTCCCCTTTTGCTGTGAACTGAACGCTAAAATAATCTCCAGCGTTTTCTTTCACAGATGCAGTCACTTGCAATTGGCCACCAACAATTTCCTCTTGATCCATTTCTTCAAAAAACGAATCTGAGAGGCTGAAATTTTGCTTCTGCCCACTGCGGGCGGCTGCAAACAAGTCTATCTGCAAGGTATTGTTACTCGTCATAGCGGCTGCAAAGATACTATTTTTTTTTGAAAGCAATATTTTTTTGGGCTTTTATACGCTTGAAAATAAAATTATTCGTGGATTTTTTGCCATACAAGCGGATTTTCGCCCCCGATTTTCAGTCGAGTTTATGAATAACCAATCCGCTACGAAGTTTCGGCTCAAACCATGTGGCCTTTGGCGGCATTATGTTTCCGCTGTCGGCAATATCCATGATTTGCTGCATACTAACGGGATAGAGAGCGAGCGCCATTTTCATTTCGCCGCTGTCCACACGCCTTTTCAGTTCACCCAAACCGCGCAACCCTCCAACAAAATCTATGCGCTTGTCGCTCCGCAAGTCTTTTATGTTCAGGATTTCATCCAATATGAGACGCGAAGAGATATCTACATCCAAAACCCCAATTGGATCGTTTTCGTTGAACGTTCCAGGTTTGGCTTCCAAACTGTACCATTTGCCACCGACATACAATGAAAACTCGTGCATCTTCTGCGGACGATAATTCTCTTCGCCCTTGCAAGCAACCGCAAAGTTTTTCTCCAAAGCCTTCAGGAAATCCTCTTCCGAAAGTCCGTTCAGGTCTTTAACCACACGATTGTAGTCCAAGATTGTAAGTTGCTCTGCCGGAAAACACACGGCCATATAATAATCGTGCTCTCCCCTGCCCTCTTTTTCGCCTTTTTCCGCACCGACACGCGCAGCGGCAGCCGAACGATGATGACCGTCTGCTATATATAAGGAGTCCATCTTTGCAAACTCTTCAGTAATGGCATCCTGGTCTTCCTTGTTATCTATCACCCAAAACTGATGAATAAAGCCATCGACAGGCGCTTTAAAATGATAGACGGGTTCCTGCGCCGCATATTTCTTTATCAAATCCGCCAAGACATCGTTGTGGCGGAAGGCAAGGAATACGGGTTCAATGTTGGCATTGGTGACGCGCACGTGCTTCATGCGATCATCTTCCTTGTCACGACGTGTCAGTTCATGTTTTTTTATGTTGCCATTCATGTAATCATCAACATGCGCACACAACACGATTCCATACTGTGTCTTCCCATTCATGGTCTGGGCATAGAGATAATAATTCTCCTGTTCGTCTTGTAGCAGCCATCCGTTCTTTTGGAATTTCTCAAACTGCTCGGCGGCGCTGTCATACACCCGAGAATCATATTCACTTGTCCCCTCCGGAAAATTGATTTCTGGTTTGATAATATGGTAAAGAGATTTCTCATTGTTTCCGGCTTCAGCACGCGCCTCTTCCGAATTGAGAACGTCATATGGTCGGCTTTCCACCTGCTCCACCAGATCCTTCGGTGGGCGCAGACCTCTAAAAGGCTTAACTTTAGGCATGTTTTTTTGAGATTTACCAGACAGAGATACTGCATATCGCTTCCCCAGCAGCATATCGGAATACGTCTCCGTTACGCCACAAAAATATTCTCACAGAAAACGAGATGCCGCCTGCCTGCATAATTAGAATATTATCAGAATTAAAAGAACTTCCGTCTTGAAGACGATCCTTTAATGGTAAACACAAAGGGCTTCCCTACATTGCCGTATCAGATATACACTGACGGGATATGCAAGGAAACCCTTTGTGGAATTATAGAATTACTTATTTACTTGACAAGTTGTCACACCGTCCTTAAAGAAGGCAACGATTTGACGTGCAGCAGCCAAGCCAGCATTGATATTGGCTTCCGCCGTTTGTGCTCCCATCTTCTTAGGAGTGAACACATAGCGGCCTCCCAACTTTTCGACGGCTTCGTCATGTGCTCCCATCTTGAGATCGGAAACATAACGCAGGTCTTCGCGTTCGCACATGGCCTTAATCAAGCCCTCTTCATCAATGACTTCCTTACGGGCAGAGTTGACCAGGATGGCTTTCTTCTTCATCTTAGACACCAAGTCGTAACCAATGCTTTTTTGAGTCTGCGGATTAGAAGGGATATGGAGACTGACAATATCACACTCCTGGAAAAGTTTGTCCAGGCTCTCGTATGCCTCAAATCCTGCAGCCTTTATTTTCTCAGGATGACCTGTCGGAGAGAAAGCAGCCACAGTCATGCCCAAACCAGCAGCAATGCGTGCCACATTTTGGGCAACAGCACCGAATGCCACGAGACCGATTTTCTTGTCCATCAGTTCCGTACCGGAAGTGCCGTCAAAGCGGTTTCTCACAGTAAAGAGCAACAAACCAACAACGAGTTCTGCCACTGCATTGGCATTCTGCCCAGGCGTGTTCATCACGACAATGCCGCGCTCAGTGGCGGCAACTAAATCCACATTGTCGTAACCAGCGCCAGCGCGAACAACGATTTTCAACTGAGGAGCATGCGCCATAACTTCTGCGTCCACCTTATCCGAGCGGATAATCAGTGCGTTGGCATCAGCAACGGCTTCGAGCAATTGCGACTTTTCTGTATATTTCTCAAGCACAGCACATTCATAGCCTGCACCTTCGACAATTTCTCTGATTCCGTTCACTGCGACAGGAGCAAACGGCTTTTCAGTTGCAATAAGTATTTTCATGGTGTCTGGTATTTTTTTAATGTTGAGCTTCAAATTCCTGCATGCAAGCCACCAATGCCTTGACGCCTTCAAGCGGCATCGCATTGTAGCAAGAGGCGCGGAAACCACCAACAGAGCGGTGTCCCTTAATGCCAGACATACCACGCTCAGTAGCAAACTTCAAGAAGTCGGCCTCCAACTCCTTATACTCATCAGCCATTACAAAGCAGATATTCATATAAGAGCGGTCTTCCTTTGCCGTCACCGTGGCACGGAACAACTTATTGCGGTCGATTTCAGAATAGAGCACTTCAGCACGCTCCTCGGCACGCTTTTGCATTGCCTCAACACCGCCATTAGCCTTAATCCACTTCAATGTCTGCAAAGCACAGAAGATAGGAACAACAGGAGGTGTATTGAACATAGAGCCCTTTTCAACATGCGTGCGATAGTCGAGCATCGTCGAAATCGGACGGTCAACATGTCCGAGCAATTCATTCTTGACAATCACGAAAGTCACGCCAGCCATAGAGAGATTCTTCTGTGCACCACCATAAATCAAGCCATACTTGCTCACATCAACTGGACGAGAGAAAATATCCGAGGACATGTCAGCCACCAAAGGCACTGGACTATCCAAATCCTCATGCAATTCCGTTCCGTAAATCGTGTTGTTTGTTGTAATATGGAAATAATCAGCATCAGCAGGAATCGTATACCCCTTTGGAATAAAGGTGTAATTAGCATCGGCTGAAGAAGCAACTTCCACCACTTCGCCAAAAAGTTTAGCTTCCTTCAAAGCTTTTTTGGCCCACACGCCTGTATTGAGGTAGGCAGCTTTTTTGTTGAGCAAGTTATAGGGCACCATGCAGAACTCCAAACTTGCACCACCACCCAAGAACAACACAGAATATCCTTCCGGAATGTTAAGCAACTCTTTGAACAATGCCTGCGCTTCATCCATCACGGCCTGAAATTCCTTTGTACGGTGACTAATCTCCATCAAAGACAATCCCATACCCTGAAATTCAACGCAAGCATCTGCAGTTGCTTTCATCACTTCCTGCGGGAGAATAGAAGGACCCGCGCCAAAATTGTATTTCTTCATTTCTGATACGATTAGATTAGTAGAATAAATGAGTTTTACGTCTGCGAATATAATTCTTTTATCCGTGCCGCCCAAACAATATGACATTTTTTTGCCACATACCGTAAAAAAACAACGCTTCGATTCTCCTTTTGCTACACAAGCCAAGCAGACACATTGCATTTTAAATTACCTTCGTAAATAAATAGGCCATACTACATAACACTTTGCTACAATTACAATATAATAAACGTCATAATGACATATCACATATTCATCCAATACAATAATGGTCTTTTACAGGATTCCATTGACAAATTTAAGCCCAGAACCGCCATATCATCTACCTCGAAATGTCAAAATAAGTACATATTCAGACAAACTTCCCCGAAACGACCATCTCAGGCAAAAGAAAACCCCAACGAAAAAAATTTTCAATACAACCAACTTTCTACAAGAACAAATAAGCATTCTTTATGGTGCAGTCACCCTTATACATATATGATGCCTTATATTCTGCTATACATATATTATACCCTGCACGGACTAACCGTTTTACACGAAAAGCCCACCCTAAAAATACTGTTCATCAGCAACGCTCAATTCGGCATGAAACACCGCTCATCTAAGAAAAGGAAAAACCGCTTCTTCATATTCAAAACACTGTTAAGCCGCTTCCTCCCCATGTTAAATTTGGTGATTCGCCCATCTTTTTTATTACACACAGCATACACACTAATGGTGGTTTTTTATATTTTTGCGCTCAGTTTAAAAAACAAGCCCCAAAGCGTGGGGCCTATCATACAGGACACGCATATAGGACGTGCCCCAACCGAAAGCAAAATCTTAAAAAACAAATGTATAATTAGCATGAAAAAGAAATTATCATTGTTCATCCTTGCTGGCGGACTCCTTCTCGGAGCCGGCATCCCAGCAACAGCACAAAAGGCCTCAGTTGCCCAACCGATCGACTTGACGTATGCAGCCGAAAATTCCGTCAATTCCGTTGTGTACATAAAGGTCACCACCAACAGCAAAACGCAAACCATCCAATATGTTGACCCGTTTGAAGATTTCTTCAGCGACTTCTTCGGAAACGGCGGCGGCCGCCAACAGCAGCGCCAAATCCAAACTCCGAAGCGGCAAGGTGCCGGCTCTGGCGTGATACTCTCGGCCGACGGCTACATCGTAACTAACAACCACGTGGTGAAGGATGCCGACGAACTGCTTGTGAAACTTAACGACAACCGCGAATTTAAGGGCCGCATCATCGGCACTGACCCCCAGACCGACTTGGCGCTCATCAAAATCGAGGCCAACAAACTGCAACCCATTACTGTTGGCAACTCAGAAAACCTAAAAGTGGGCGAATGGGTTCTTGCCATCGGCAATCCGTTCAGTCTAACGTCAACCGTCACAGCGGGCATCGTCAGTGCCAAAGCGCGAGGACTTGGCGCAACAGGCGGCATCGAAAGTTTCATACAGACCGACGCTGCCATCAATCCAGGCAACTCAGGAGGAGCACTGGTCAACGCCCGTGGCGAACTGGTGGGCATCAATGCTATGCTGTACTCACAAACAGGGTCTTTCTCTGGCTACGGCTTCGCCATCCCGACATCAATCATGAACAAGGTTGTGGACGACCTCAAAAAGTTCGGCACTGTGCAACGCGCCGTTCTCGGTATCAAGGGCAACGACGTTTCTGCCTACATCGACCAGAAGAAAGAACGCGATGGCAAAGACGTTGATCTGGGCACACTCACTGGTGTCTACGTTGCCGAGACAACCACTGGAAGTGCAGTTGAAGAAGTTTTGAAAGAAGGCGATGTCATCACCGCCATCAACGGCCACAAGGTCGAAAACATGGGCCAGCTTCAAGAACAGATATCAAAGCTTAGCCCTGGCGACAAAGTTGAAGTGACATACATGCGCGAGAAGAAAGAGCGCAAAGCCACCGTCACTCTCCGCAACGTGCAGGGTACCACTTCTAAAGTCGAAGCTGTTGACAGTGACATGATGGGAGCTGCCCTCCGCCCGTTAACCGACGCCGAAAAGAAGGAGCTCAACCTCCGCTATGGCCTGGTTGTATCCGCCATCCGCAGCGGCAAGATGAAGGATGCTGGCATAACAAAGGGCACCATCATCATGCAGGTGAACGACCGCGAAATGCGCACCACCGAAGATTTCGATGAAGCGGTGAAGAGCGCCAACCTCTCAACCGATCGCGTACTGTGGATTCGAGCCAAATCACAAAGCGGACTTAACCGCAGCTACACGATTGAACTGACGCAACCAAAGGATAGTAAGAAAAAATAACCACCATCACAAACACAAAAAATAGCAGAGCCACGCCCAATACAAATTGAGGTGTGGCTCTGCTTATTCTTTATAAAGTAATTTCTGGATTATCTGTTTTAGGCTGTATAAAGCGTCGCCACTGAACGAGCCAAAACCCCAACACATTACAATGGCAAAAGAGGTTTGCAAACAACTGATTAAGATTTTACGGCTTTCAGAAAAAACTTCTCGTAGGAGACGCCAATATCACATTTTTATACTACCTTTGCCTACGACTTGGGCCATACAAGAAAGCGGCCCCAACAAATCATTCAACAACACATGGAATCAAAAATCTCAGCGAAATTCGACCATTTCAACATCAACGTCACCGACCTTGAGCGAAGCATCGCCTTTTATCGCGAAGCTCTTGGCCTGGAGCCGTGCGGTGAAATCAACGGGCCAGACGGAGCGTTTAAAATCGTTTATCTGAAAAACGAGAACAGCGATTTCAAACTGGAGCTGACATGGCTCAAAGAACATCCTCAGCCATACGACCTCGGCGAATGCGAATTTCACATCTGCCTGCGCGTTCCAGGTGATTATGCAGCCACACGCGCCACACACAAGGCAATGAATTGCGTCTGCTTTGAAAATGAAGAGATGGGCTTGTATTTCATCTCTGACCCAGACGGATATTGGATAGAAATCCTTCCACTGGAACAAAACTGAAACACATCACAGGGACATTCTGAGACTTCTGGCCGCAACCATTAAAAAGACATACAATTGCCGGCAAAGCCGCAAATACTCTGAAGCCACGCTTATACAAGGTGCAACCCGCTTGGATGACAACGATACCCAAGAAAGCACGGCCATCAAAAAGAGCACACTGCCAAGAAAGCTGCACAACGCAGTGACGAGGCTAACCCGTCAAATGCGCCAATCCCAGAGCGCCCTCACAAAATCAACCACCAATAATATGGAAAATCAAGAAACTCTGATTCAGAAATGCGAGGCCGTTGCCCGCGAATGGATGACCTCACCCCTCTACGACGAGAAGACGCAGCAGGAAGTAAAGGCCATGATGGAGAACCCAGACAAGACGCAGCTGATTGACGCGTTCTACAAGACTCTTGAATTTGGAACAGGCGGTTTGCGCGGCATTATGGGTGCTGGCACCAACCGTATGAACATCTATACCGTTGGCGCTGCCACACAGGGTTTGTCAAACTATCTAAACAAGAATTTCAAAGACCGCGATGAAATCTCTGTTGTTGTTGGCCACGACTGCCGCAACAATTCACGCCTCTTCGCCGAGACAAGTGCCAACATCTTCTCGGCAAACGGCATCAAGGTCTATCTCTTCGAAGACATGCGTCCAACTCCCGAAATGTCTTTCGCCATCCGTCATCTGGGCTGCCAGAGCGGAATTATCCTGACGGCCAGCCACAATCCGAAGGAATACAACGGATATAAGGCATACTGGGATGATGGTGCACAGGTGCTTGCTCCACACGACAAAGGCATCATTGAAGAAGTTAACAAGGTGAAGGTGGAAGACATCAAGTTTGAAGGCAACAAAGACTTGATCACCATCGTTGGCAAAGAAATCGACGAGATTTACCTCAACAAGGTACACACGATCTCCATTGACCCTGCCTGCATCCAGCGCCAGAAGGACCTCAAGATTGTCTACACCCCGTTGCACGGCACTGGCATGATGCTCATCCCACAGTCGCTCAAGCTTTGGGGCTTTGAAAACGTACACACCGTTCCCGAGCAGATGGTGAAGAGCGGCGACTTCCCAACCGTTGTCAGCCCGAACCCCGAAAACGGTGAAGCATTGACTTTGGCTCTTGAATTGGCCAAGAAGATTGATGCCGACATTGTAATGGCAAGCGACCCTGACGCCGACCGCGTGGGCATGGCCTGCAAAAACAGCAAAGGCGAATGGGTGCTCGTCGATGGCAACCAAACGTGCATGATTTTCCTCTATTACATCATCAAGAACCGCATTGCGCAAGGACAGATGAAGGGCAACGAGTTTATCGTCAAGACCATCGTCACGACAGAACTCATCCGCGAAATCGCCAAGAAGAACCATGTGGAAATGCACGACTGCTACACCGGCTTCAAGTGGATTGCAAGAGAAATCCGCATCAATGAAGGCAAGAAGCAATATATCGGTGGCGGCGAAGAAAGCTACGGCTTCATGGCCGAAGACTTCGTACGCGACAAGGATGCCGTTTCCGCTTGCTCTCTCCTGGCAGAAATCTGCGCTTGGGCAAAAGACCAGGGCAAGACGCTCTTCGACATTCTGATGGACATCTACGTAGAATATGGCTTCTCGCTCAACAACACCATCAACGTGGTGAAGCCTGGCAAGAGCGGTGCCGATGAAATCAAGGCCATGATGACCAAGTTCCGCACCGAAGGCATTAAGGAAATCGCAGGCTCGAAGGTTGTATGCACGAAAGACTATGCCGACCTGACTGCCACCGATGCCGAAGGCAACAAGACGAAGCTCGACTTCCCAGAACCAAGCAACGTATTACAGTGGTTTACGGAAGACGGCATAAAAGTCAGTGTACGTCCTTCCGGAACGGAACCAAAAATCAAGTTCTACATTGAAGTGATGGGCAAGATGGGTTGCCCGAAATGCTATGAAAGCGCCCGCGCAGAAGCTGCGGAAAAGGTGGAGGCTGTCAAGAAATCTCTTGGATTGTAAAACAGGCAATCTCAGACTTTCCAAGCATGAGAACACAAGAATAAACGGGAAAAACAAATTACCCGTTTGACATTATGGCAGGTTTCATCTCTGTAACAACACAATTGTTATAGGCGGTGGAACCTGCCTTTTTAAAAATAAAAACGGAATGAAAACCTATTGGTTTGTATTTCTCAGCGACGCGATTCTGCTGACCAACAACAATGAAATTCCCTGCGCCGAAGAACCTCCCGTCAAGCAAGAGCCGTGGCATCACGTCATGACGCTTCCCGAGCTCAACGGAACGCCCTGCCGCGCCTTTCGCATCGACACTCCCGTATGCGACGAGAACCTGAAAATGATTGGGCTAAGACAGTCGTTTGACACGCTTTCCTCCCCACTCTATCTCATGGCCGGAAAGGCCCGCGAATTGCTCTACTGGGATAGTTGCACCAAATTCTGCGGTGTTTGCGGCGCACCAATGGCGATGCACACCGACATTTCCAAGCGCTGCACCAACTGCGGAAAGGAAGTATGGCCCGCATTGGCAACAGCCATCATCGTGGCCATCACGCGCAACGAAGGTCAGGAGATTCTTTTGGTTCAGAGCAACAAATTCAAGGGCGACTATCTGGGACTCGTTGCCGGATTTGTCGAAACTGGGGAAACACTGGAGGAATGTGTACATCGCGAAGTGATGGAAGAGACCCACATCTCCATCAAAAACCTCAGATATGTCAAGAGTCAGCCGTGGCCTTATCCCTGCGGACTCATGGTTGGATTCATGGCGGAATATGCTGGCGGAGCGCTGAAACTCCAGCGTTCTGAGCTCAACAAGGGCGGATGGTTCACACGCGAAAATTTGCCTGAAATACCAGGCAAAGTAAGCCTCGCACGCCAACTCATCGACCTCTGGCAACAAGGAAAATAGCGCTCGATGGTGCACTGACAAAACGACGCAATCGTCCTTCAAATGCGCCCTGCCGCCATTCATCCGCACAAAGACACGCCCAGCTCATCATCAAGGGAGGCCTCCCGACAAGACCTTCCGTTCTTTTAAAAACTGATCATTATGAAAGAAAACACGTTCACACCTGGCGAGCGCCTGCAATTGCGGCAAAGCCTGTTGGAACTATACCGCAACAAAGACATCCGTCCGTCAAGCAAAGATGCAAGACAGCTTTGGACACTCATGGAACAGGCACTGGAAAAAGGAGCCTCCATGCGTGACGCTTTCGGCTTCAACAAAATCACCATAGCTTTGGAGAGCGTAAAACTGGCCGCAAATGAAATAGGACTGTGCGGAAACGTGCTGCCAGCTTTCATATTGAGTTTCATTCTCGGCGACCTGGCCGACGCCGAAGAGTTCATCAAAAAAACGCCGCGCCACTGGCAGGATTCGCTACACGGTCTGCTGCGCACGCAACAGCTCAACGCAAAAACGGAAGCCATGAAGACCGACAACTTCCGCAACCTCTTTGTGACGCAAGCGGGCGACATGCGAAACGTGTTGCTACTCATCGCCTGGTGTGTCGTTGTCATGCGCAACATCAAAGACACGCCCAACGTGGCGGAACAGCGGCGCGTGTCGATCGAAGCGGCCTATCTTTACGCGCCACTGGCACACAAACTGGGTCTCTACACGTTGAAAAGCGAATTGGAGGATCTTTCCTTGAAATATCTGGAACACGATGCCTACTACATGATCAAGGAAAACCTTAACGCCACGAAACGTTCACGCGATGCCTATATCGAACGCTTCATCGCACCTATTGCGGAGATGCTCAACAAAGAAGGACTGCGCTACCATATCAAGGGACGCACGAAGAGCATCCATTCCATCTGGCAAAAGATGAAGAAGCAGCAATGCGGATTCAATGGCGTTTACGACCTCTTTGCCATCCGCATCATCCTCGACTCTCCGCGCTCGCAGGAACTGAAGGACTGCTGGAACGTATTCTCGCTCATCACGGGCCACTATGAGCCAAACCTGAAACGCCTGCGCGACTGGGTGACTGTTCCAAAAAGCAACGGCTACGAGAGCCTGCACATCACCGTGAGAGGTCCTGAAGACAAATGGGTGGAAGTGCAAATCCGAACCGAGCGCATGGACGAAGTGGCCGAACACGGACTGGCGGCCCACTGGCGCTACAAGGGCGTAAAGAGTAGCGAAGGCGGTGTCGATGCCTGGCTGGCCGACATCCGTAGCGCCCTCGAAACGGGCAACGAGCAAATGCTCTGTGAAAACCTTTCAGAGAAGGTGAACAAACGGGAGGTTTATGTCTTCACGCCAAAAGGCGACCTCTACCGTCTCCCACCAGAATCAACGGTGCTCGACTTTGCCTACCACATCCACTCCAATATTGGAAACCACTGCGTTGGCGGACGCATCAACGGCCGCGGCGTTTCCATCCGGCAAAAACTGGAAAGCGGCGACCACGTGGAAATTCTGACCGCCACCTCGCAGATGCCGCGCCTTGAATGGCTGAACATCGCCGTCTCATCACATGCCCGCTCAAAAATTCGCACCGCTGTGCGCGACCTGCAAGCCCGCGAAGGTGTCCTTGCCCGCGAACTTCTGGAGCGCAAACTGAAAAACCGCAAGATTGATTGGGACGAAGCCATCATCAACCAACTAATCAAAAAGACGGGCTACAAAGAGTCGACGGAATTCTACAAAGCCATCGCCGAAGAACGCCTTGACCCCAACGCCCTCATTGAGCGCTACCAAGAGCTTGCAAAACGCGAACAGGGACTGGCCGAACGCGCCGCCACGCGAAGCGCAGGCGAATTTACGATGGAGAAAGAGAAGGACCAGACAACGACGTCGTCTGACGACGTTCTCATCATCGACCGTAACCTCAAAGGCATCGACTTCCAAATGGCACGCTGCTGCAACCCAGTCTATGGCGACGATGTCTTCGGCTTTGTCACGGTCAACGGCGGCATCAAAATCCATCGCACCAATTGTCCGAACGCACCAGCGCTCCGCCAACGCTTCGGCTACCGCATCGTACCTGCAAAATGGGCCGGAAAGGGCGACAGCAAATACCCCATCACGCTCCACGTTGTCGGCAACGATGATTTGGGCATCGTCAATAACATCACGTCCATCATCTCCAAGGAAGAGAAAATCATGCTCCGAAGCATCAGCATCGACTCAAACGACGGACTTTTCTCTGGCGCACTGACCATTATGGTGGGCGACACGCAAGCACTCAATGCATTGATCAAGAAGCTCAACGGAGTGAAAGGTGTAAAAGCCGTTTCACGAACGTAAAAAAACAAAAAAATCCACCCATAGACCAGTTTTTTTTGTAACTTTGCGCTATCAAGCGGGGGTGGCAGACTGACGTTTTGAGACATTCTGACCATTGCAAAGCGGCGAACGACATTCCATCAGAAGCCACGTGCAACACACAGATGCCAACCTGGCGTTCTCTCCGCAACGGGAAAGAAGCAAAAAAGGGACATAAAACCCACCTACCACTGCGGGCAATGTGGCAGTGTTTTTCCGCATCAAGCGATTTCAAAAAACACACTGCTCACCACGCCAGAGAATTCAAGACACCTCTAAAGCAACACCGACCGACAACTCATGACACCAGCAGACCAACAAATCGCCTTCATCGGGGCAGGCAACGTGGCCACACACATGGCAAAAGCGCTCAGAAACGCAGGCATGAAAATCAAAGCCGTCTACAGCCACACCATTGCCTCGGCACAAACGCTGGCCGCGGAAGTGGAAGCCGATGCCATTGACGACATTGCCGACCTCCCGGAAGCAAACATTTTCGTCTATTGTGTCAAAGACGACGTGTTGCCAAAAATTGCAGCCATCAACAGTCTGCGCTTTCCAAACGCTCTGCACATCCACACATCAGGCAGCACGCCAGCCAACGTTTTCCTAAACCAATGGCACGGCGTTATCTATCCGATGCAAACATTCTCAAAAAACGCAGCACTCAACTTCAGCGAAGTGCGCTGCTACATCGAAGGAAGCAACCGCCAGAGTTTGGAAATGATTGACAATCTGGCCCGCTCCCTAACGAGCCACGTGAGCGAACTCGACACAGAAGCTCGGCTTTGCCTGCATGCAGCGGCGGTGTTTGCCTGCAATTTCGCCAACCACTGTTTTGCCCTGGCAGAAAAACTTCTGAAGGAAAAAGCTGGCATTCCCTTTGAAACCCTCCTGCCGCTCATAGACGAAACCGTGAGAAAGGCGCACCACCTCTCTCCCGTAGCGGCACAGACAGGGCCAGCCGTGAGATTCGACCAAAACATCATCAACAAACACCTGGAAATGCTTGACGACATGCCACAGATGAAAAACATCTACCGGACAATGACGGAGAGCATCTGCCACACGGCCCTTGAAACGAAAAAGCTCAAGAATGGTGCAGACTGAAAACGAACAGTAATCACAACACCTACTTAAGTAGATGTTCAGAATTAGTTTATATTGAATTGTCGTATTATTTTGTTCCTACAGCTGTCTTGAAGAAGGAGCGTAGCGGGCTACGTGACTGATGAAAGACAGTTGTAGGGGCAAAAGAATGCGGCAAGGCAATATTAAACTGGCTTATCCCTACATGGATAGTATAAACTAATTTTGAACACCTACTTATCATAACACACGACAAATGATCAACTACGACCTGACGAAAATAAAGGCCCTGGCTTTCGATGTTGACGGAGTTTTGAGCACCAACAACGTCTATCTCTCTGATGACGGCGACGGACAACCGCAACGCACGGCAAACATCAAAGACGGATATGCCATGCAACTGGCCGTTAAATGCGGACTGAAGTTGGCCATCATCACCGGAGGACGCAGCGCAGCTGTCAAAAAGCGGTATGAAAACCTTGGCGTTCAAAATGTGTTTGCAGGCATCTCCGTCAAAATCGCCTGCTTTCAGCATTGGCTGGAAACAGAGAATCTGAAACCAGAGGAGGTGCTGTATATGGGCGACGACATTCCCGACTACGAGGTGATGCGTGCCTGCGGACTCCCCTGTTGCCCAGCTGATGCCGCAGAAGAAATCAAACGCATTTCATGCTACATCAGCGACCGCTGTGGCGGAATGGGTTGCGTGCGCGACGTCATCGAGCAAGTGATGCGTGCGAAAGGTCTTTGGATGAAAGACGACAAGGCCTTCGGGTGGTAAGTAATGGCAATATCAATCAACTTGTTTTTCCATCATTACCAAAGAACAAAACAATTACCACCCTGCAAAACCTCTGCAAATAGTCGCGTAGCATGCGACACACACGCCCATCCCCGCGTTGTCGCGCAGAACAAATGCTCCCCATAAAAACAGAGAACAATATCCATTCAGAAAACCATAAAAACAAAACCAACTGACATGTTAGACAATCTCAAAAAATACGATGTCGTTTTGGCAAGCAACTCGCCACGACGCAAAGAACTGCTCCAACGTTTGGGCATCCCTTTCAAAGTGCGCAACCTCTTTGGTGTTGACGAAAGCTATCCTTCAACCATGACCGACGGCGAAGAAATAGCCAGCTTCATCGCCAAGAAGAAAGCTGAAGCCTATCGTTCTTCCATGTCTCCAAGCGAACTGATCATCGCCGCCGACACCACGGTTTATTTCAATGGTGAAGTGTTGGGAAAACCGGCCAACGCACAAGATGCAGAAAACATGTTGCACAAACTCTCGGGAAACACCCATCAAGTCATCACTGGCGTTGCCATCCTGACAGCCGAAAAGGTTGACAGCTTTGCCGTCATGACCAACGTGAAGTTTGCAAAACTGACCGATGAGGAAATCCATTACTACGTTAGCAACTACCTGCCCTTCGACAAGGCTGGTTCCTACGGCATCCAGGAATGGATCGGACTCATTGCCGTCGAACAGTTGGAAGGCAGTTTCTTTAATGTCATGGGCCTACCCGTACAACGTCTCTACAACCATTTAAAGGATTTCTAACTTCCCTGCAGGAGACGGCTCCTCATGCAGCCATGCCTCCACGCGCAAACACTTACACACATGATCAAAACAACCTCTTCCCGATTGTTTCCCCTGCTGTTCATCGGCATGACGCTGGCATTTGCAAGTTGTTCTGAAGACAGCAACGACCCTAAATACACCTCACGCTGCCCGCGCTTTTCCGACGTCACCTGCCGCTCGCTGAGCGGTGGAGCTGTGCTACAAGCAGGCCAACCCATCGTGGTTACTGCCGTGCAGCGCTCGCAGGGAAAACTGCTGAACGGCACAACCTACGAATGGTCGTGCGCAATCAATGATTCCACCACACACAAGAAAAAACAAGGACTCATCTACGACTACGACAAGTCTGACCCGCGTGACACGCTCATCATCAACGAACCAGGTGATTACACCATTTGTCTTGAGGCGACATACAGAATCAGCGGACTTTATGACGGCTCAGTAGGAACGGAGAAGTTCAGCGGAGGTGAAGTCAGCTACACCACTTCCCCGTTCAACTACCGTGCCAACCTGAAAAAGAAGTTCAGAGTTATCGCTGCGCCTTAAACACAAGAATGAGCAGGAGGACAGAAACATTAGTGCCTCCTTTACCAATAACCACGAAGGAACATTAATCCTCAACAATATCTTTGCCGTAACGCCCAAAAGCGTTACGGCTTTTTTTGTAATGATTAATAGGTAATTAGGGGATTAAAAGTAATTTCAAACTCTTACTTAAAAGAATAACCTGAAACATTTTCCACTATTCTTTAATATCATCAAGCTGCACTTACCTCATATTAAACACGCCTCCCTGCACCACTTCATCCCGACATTACGGCCTGCACGGGATGCTTACTGTCTATCATTATCAAACAAAAAGAGGACGCAGTTATTTCGAGTGGAGCGACAGTATGCAAATCATTCGTAAAGGCAAAGGTGAAATAGCGATGACAGAGAGTGAACTTATAAGCTTCTTTAGTGTAGCATGGAGGATTCTCAATTATAGTCAGCAACTACTCCTCAAAGCATATCCCCTGCAACCCGAAGAAAGGGATGCAGGAGAGTTGGAAGTCTACGTAAATGGACAGTTAAAAGGATATGCTCCGCTTTATCCGCATTCAATCATCATCGCTTTGTCTTATCGATTGGACAGCACGAAAGCCCACCTCTTTTGGAAATACATCTGTCAAGAGTTACAACGTCCTGCATCTGTGATGGAGCAGATATTCCTATATGGAAGTGGCAGTATCAATTGATATACTTTTCTCTTTCACCGATATTATCTTACTACATAACTACAAGGAAAGATAACACAGTGGAAGAGAAAGGGTTGGTATTGTAGTCGGAAAGTAGGAATGGTTATTACTACCGTCTAACTACACACAACTATGTTTTTGAGGCCTTCAAGTATACCGAAAGCCTTATAAGTAGTTATTCTCCAAGTAGTCTATCAATAGTAGAGATACACATCTGTTTTATTGTATAACATTCCTTTTACCCGTATTTCCTGACCCTCTGATTTCTTCGTGATAAAGATAATTCACTATCGAGGGATGTCCTTTTGGACTTCGTTCGTAAGGCAATTCATTATCCACATACTTACATTGAGCCTCCTGCGCCATTTTCGCGGCCTCTTGTTCCAATTGCTTCCAATATGTTCGGTCATTATGCAAATAGATTTCTTCATAAAGTGGGAACAAATGGGGATAGTATGATTTGATATAACCCATAATGTTGGCCTTAAAACCACCCCGCAGATTGAGGTTCTCAAGCCAAAAGAGGTCGCAAATATCTTTCACTTTATGAAAAATAGCTTTGAAATTGGTGATGCCAGGGAAGATGGGCGATACAAAACAAATGGTTCGGATGCCCGTCTCGTAGACCTTTCGCATGGCAGCGATGCGCCGCTCTATGCTCACGGCCTTATCCATGTCGGCACGAAATGTCTCATCAAGCGTGTTGACTGACCACGATACGGTGACTTTCTTCATTTGCCGGAGCAGGTCAAGGTCGCGCAACACGAGGTCGCTCTTTGTACAAATGAGTATTTCCGCATCGCTGTCTTTGAGCTCTTCAAGCAGTTTACGTGTCCTGCGGAACGTTGCTTCTTCGGGATTATACCCATCGGTCACTGATCCAATGATCACCCGTTGTCCGGCATATTTCTTCGGATTGTTGATTGCAGGCCAATGCTTCACGTCTAAGAAAGTGCCCCATTCTTCTTTATGTCCTGTGAAGCGCTTCATGAATGAGGCGTAACAATACTTGCAAGCATGGGTACAACCCACGTATGGATTCACCGAATAGCCACCAACAGGGAGATTGGACTTGGTCATGATGCCACGCACCTCTTTCGTTCCAATGAGTGTTTTTGCCATATTTCTTCCTTTATTCTTTACAAATCCTCTACCATTTCACCATCTTCAGGAATAAAGACGCGGTCTAAAATTCCTGCCACTTTCGCACGCTTTCTCACCATTTCATGCGTCACGCTATTATGGTTTACGCCTTCAAGATGCGTCACAAATATCTTTGCATCAGGTGCAGCAGCAGCAACTTTTACCACATCTTCATCGTTCATAATAACGCGTCCACCCAAGTGAAAGCCATTACCACCTGCATTAAGGGTGATAACCTCGGGGCGAAAACGCTTCAAATTGCGCTTTACACCAGCATACCAGATGGTATCTCCAGCGTGATAGAGCGTCTTTTCTTGTGGATGAGTGAATACATAACCCACTGTATGCCCAGCAGGATACTTCATGATGAAATTACCATGCTGGCTTTCGGCCTTTTGTATGCTAACTTCCCCAACCCTTGTATTGTCGTCGACAACTTCCACATGATTAAATCCATGCGACATCACCACCTGCCGATTGTTTTCGTCTTGCACAAAAAAACGCATATCTTTAGGTATCATTTCATAGGCCGCCTCATCGATATGGTCATCGTGTAGATGGGTAAGCAATACCGCATCCACACCTTTTAGCATCTCTTCTACAGGAAAAGGTAGTTCATGAAGTGGGTTGCGCAGGTGTTGATTTCTACTAAAGGGGAAAGGAGGCATGCAGCCTTTCTTTCCCAACATGGGGTCGATCAGAATTTTCTTTCCCCCATATTCAACGATTATCGTTGCGTTTCTTACTTGCTGGATATTCATTGTTTATTAAAGTTTAACATTGGCCTCCAACATAATAGCATCCTTCAGAGGTTCATCATCATCAGAGAACGAATTTGCCTTATATTGTACGCAAAGCACGAGCATTTCGCTACTTCCTGTGTTCTTGAAAGCACGTTTGCCATTGGGCGCAATTCTCACGATGCTTCCTTCTGAAACGGGAAATCGTTTGCCGTCTACATCGAAAATGCCCTCACCTTTAAGAATGAAATAAAGCTCTTCGTGAGTTTTATGGGTATGGCGTGTGCCATAATCCTGCCCAGCTGCAAGACTTTGGAAAGACAATTCTGCGCCTGTTGCTTGTAGTGCATGTCCGGCAAACATCTTTCCCGGGATAGAGAAATTGCCCATAGCCAACTCATATTCCTTAATTTCATTCAACTTACCTACGTTCACCGTGGTGAAGTTCTCACCTTTTTCTACAATTTTAATTTCTTTCATAATGCTATTTGTTTTGATTACAAGTGCAAAGGTAGTGCATAAAACAAAGACACATTCTACCATTAATAATATATGCTCTGCCATTTTGATAAACCATTAATTATTCGTACATTTGTTACATGAAATTAGAGAGTCATCCCCAAGAACTTACACAAGTTCCTTTCAGCAAAACGGAATGTGGTGTAGATTTCAACATCAATACCGATACGCACGAGCGTTTGCGGGGCGTATTGATGGAGTATCCGTCTTTCAAAACCAATTTCTTCGAGTTGTTTTTCTTCAGGAAAGCATCCGGGTGGCTACGTTATGTCTTTCAACATATCGCGTTGAAAGACAATACAGTGCTGATACTTTCGCCGCACATCCATCAGGAGTGGCACATTGATGAAAGCCAAACGGATTATCGTTTCCTTATTTTCCGTGATGATTTTCTTTCAACCTATCTTGCCGATCCTTTCTTTACTTATCGTTTGCTTTATTGCTACCAAACAGATTTCCCACCCTATCTGTCGGCTACTGCTATGGAACAACAAGAATACGAGCGTTTGCTTGTGCGGATAAAAGAAGAACTCAACCATCCTCTTGCCGACAGCTATCACATCATCGTATCCTTGCTTCATTATCTGCTCATGACCCTTAATCGTAGGTATTCTGCTCAATACCATCTGCCTTTTGATGCCCCCAAGAATCACCATGCCTTTGAGTTCAAACAACTCTTAGAGAAACATATTCGCCAATACCAGCAAGTGGCCGACTATGCAGCCATGCTGAACATCAGCCGCATCACATTGAATGCCTCTGCACAGGCACAATATGGGCAAACGGCCGTACATCTGCTGAAACAACGTCTGCTTGCAGAAATCAAGAATGAAATATTATTCACTGACAAAACTACCAGTGAATTGGCATACGAATTCAATTTCTCGGAGCCAGGACATTTAATGCGTTTCTTCAAAAAACAAACGGGACAGACGGTTACGGAGTTTAAAGAAGAATATAAAGGACAACAGTTTACCGCAGAATAGAAAAATGATTAAACGCAAGAACTTACCAATAAACGAACGGCACATGAAACAGATATATCTCTGCTCAAGGTAAGCATCCCATGCAGGCCGTATTGAAAATCCTCCAATAAAATCCGAATTTTGCAGACAAAAAGTACTTATGTTTTGTCTGAACAAATATAACATCTACCATCTCTATTCTCAAGGCATAGATATGCGAAAGGGCGTAGAAGGACTTTGCGGCATTATCCGTACGTATCAGTATAGTCCTACCAATCAAGAAGTCTATGTTTTTGCGAACAA
>UQCW01000027.1 GCA_900539625.1 uncultured Prevotella sp. | reverse complement strand
TTTCCCCCCGGGGCGGCCCGGGTCCCCGGGGGCGGGGCGGGGGTTAACGGCCCGGCGGCCCGTTGGCCCCCCCCCGGGCCCCCCCCGGGTCGATAACACGTGAGGCATTTTGGGAAGACTTTTCTCGGGCTGTGGAAAAGCGGAAATGTAAAGCCGGGGGCGTTCCTTGTTGGGGAGCGCCTCCGGCTTTATTAGTGGAGTCGTAATGATGTTGTTTATCCGCAACGGCTTGAGCCGCAGTGTTTGCATATCAGGCAGCCCTCCTGGTAGACCAGGGCTTCGTGGCCGCAGTTGGGGCATTTCAGGCCTTTGGCTTCCGTGCCGTCGGTGATGTATTTTTTCAGGGCGCGGGCCACACCGACCTTCCATGTGTTGATGTTTTCACTTTCGAGCTGCAGACTGTCAACGAGTTTGATGACGTTTTCCAGCGGCATGCGGTAGCGCAACACACCCGAAATCAGTTTGGCATAGTTCCAATATTCCTTGTTGAATTTCTCCGAAAGACCTTCCACGGTGGTCTTGTATCCGCGTTTGTTTTCAAATTGGAAGTCGTAGCGCTTCGTGCCGTCTTCAGCGTTGACATGCTTGACGATGCGGCCTTTGGTGACCGTTTTCGGTAGGACGATGCCCTCTTCGTCGTCTTGCAGTCCGGTGAAGATCTCATAGGGCCGTCCGTCGAGCAGTCCGACGAAAGCCACCCATTTCTCCTTGTTGTTTTGGAAGCGCACCACGTCGCATTCAAGCACTTCCGGGCGGCGTTCCACAACGGGCGAGAGCGTTTGCAGCTTGGCGCCCTTGTCTTCCTTCTTTTTCTTCACGCTGACCATGACGCCGGCGCGTGAACCGTCGCGGTAGATGGTGCATCCCTTGCATCCGCTCTTCCAGGCCTCCACGTAAAGGCGATCGACCAGTGCTTCGTCAACGGCGTTCGGGAGGTTGACCGTCACGCTGATGCTGTGGTCCACCCATTTCTGGATTTCCCCTTGCATTTTGACCTTCATGAGCCAGTCGACATCGTTGGCCGTGGCGAGGTAATAGGGCGAGCGTGCAACGAGTTCGTCAATCTCCTCCTGGGTGTAGCGGCGTTCCGTGTCGATGCCGTTGGCACGCATCCATGTGAGGAAGTGGTGGTGGTAAACGATGTATTCTTCAAAGGCGTCTCCCGATTCGTCCACAAAATCAATGCGCACTTCTGGGTCGTTCGGGTTCACCTTTCGGCGGCGTTTGTAGACCGGCATAAACACGGGTTCGATGCCAGAGGTGGTCTGCGTCATCAGGCTCGTTGTGCCAGTTGGCGCGATGGTGAGGCACGCGATGTTGCGTCGGCCATGTTTCACCATGTCGGCGTAGAGCGCCTCGTCGGCCTCCTTGATTCTCAGCACGAAGGGGTTGGCGGCTTCGCGTTGTGCGTCGTAGATTTCAAATGCTCCGCGCTCCTTCGCCATTTCCACCGATGCGGCGTAGGCCGTCAGGGCCAGCGTCTTCTGCACTTTGACGGCGAAATCCGTGGCCTCCTGCGTGCCGTAGCGCAGTCCGAGCGCCGCCAGCATGTCGCCTTCAGAGGTGATGCCGAGTCCGGTGCGTCGTCCTTGTCCCGTCTTGCGCTTGATTTTCTCCCAGAGGCGGCGTTCCGTGTGCTTCACCTCCTCGCTCTGCGGGTCGCTGTCGATCTTCTTCAGGATGAGGTCAATCTTCTCCTCCTCGAGGTCGATGATGTCGTCCATGAAACGCTGTGCCAGACGCACGTGTTGGCGGAAGCGCTGGAAATTGAAAGAAGCCTGAGGCGTAAACGGGTCGTCAACGTAACCGTAGAGATTGACGGCCAAAAGACGGCAACTGTCGTAGGGACAGAGCGGAATTTCGCCGCAAGGATTGGTTGACACCGTTTTGAAGCCCAGGTCGGCATAGCAGTCGGGTATGCTTTCGTGCGTGATGGTATCCCAGAAAAGCACGCCTGGTTCGGCGCTCTTCCAAGCGTTGTGGACAATCTTTTTCCAGAGTTTCTGTGCGTCGATTTCCTTGCTCGTGAGGCATTCATCCTCCGGCGCGTCGACGGGGTATTGCTGGCGGTAGGGGCGTCCCTCCGTGGCGCAACGCATAAAGTCGTCGTCAATTCTCACCGACACGTTGGCCCCCGTCACCTTGCCCTCCGTCATCTTGGCATCGATGAAAGCCTCAGCGTCTGGGTGCTTGATGCTCACCGAAAGCATCAGGGCGCCGCGGCGTCCGTCTTGAGCCACCTCGCGTGTGGAGTTGGAGAAACGTTCCATGAAGGGTACCAGACCCGTTGAAGTCAAGGCGGAATTGTTCACTGGGGAACCTTTCGGGCGGATGCGCGAGAGGTCGTGTCCCACGCCGCCGCGGCGCTTCATGAGCTGCACCTGTTCCTCGTCTTCCTTCATGATGGCGCCGTAAGAGTCGGCATCGCCGTCAATGCCGATGACGAAGCAGTTGGAGAGCGAGGCCACCTGATAATTGTTGCCGATGCCCGTCATCGGACTGCCCGCTGGGATGATGAAGCGGAAGTGGTCGAGCAAAGAAAAGATTTCCTCTTCCGGAACCGGGTTGGGGTATTTGAGCTCAATGCGGGCCATCTCGCCAGCCAGACGATGGTGCATGTCGGCCGGCGATTTCTCGTAGATATTGCCGAAGGAATCTTTCATGGCATACTTGTTGACCCATACGCGAGCGGCGAGTTCGTCGCCGTCAAAGTAGGCCAATGTCGCCTGGAAGGCTTCTTCGTAGCTGTAAGTAGTTGGATTCATAAATGTATGTTTGGTTAATGGTGTGTCATAAGTAAACTGCCGTGCGGAATCTTGGCCGTTGTTTCTCCTTGCCTTCGTTCAACGCGTAGGACGGGGGAGGAGGAGCGGCTTCATTGTTAGTCTTCCCACTTCGATGTCAAGATGCGCTCCAGGTTTTCTGGCGACAGGTGCAGCTGAAACTGCCCCTTTTCGGCCACCGATATGCCTCCCGTTTCCTCCGAGACAACGATGGCCAGGCAGTCGCTCTTTTGCGAAATGCCGAGCGCGGCGCGGTGGCGCAATCCGAGAGCTTTGGGGATGTCGAGGTCGTGTGACACTGGAAGAATACACCCCGCAGCGCAGATGCGTTTATGGCTGATGACCATAGCGCCGTCGTGCAGCGGCGAGTTTTTGAAGAAGATATTTTCGATGAGCCGTTGGTTGATGTTGGCGTTGATGAGGTCGCCCGAGCGTATCACCTCGTTAAGCCCCATGCTACGTTCCACCACGATGAGCGCCCCCACCTTCTGTTTGCTCATGCTCATGCAGGCCATGACGATAGGGATGATTTCGTCGCGGTGCGTCATGTCGTCCTTGCGTTTCCTTGAAAACAGGCGGATGAGCACGTTGGCGCGGCGGCGTGTGCCGATGCTTGAAAAGAAATGGCGGATTTCCTCTTGAAAAAGAATGATGAGCGCCAGTGCTCCCACGTTGACCATGTTGTTCATGATGCCCCCCAGGAGGCGCATTTCAAACACCTGCGTAACGAGGAGCCAGACAACGATGAAGACGAGAATGCCGTAGAAGATGTTGGCTGAACTCGACTTCTTCATCAGCTGGTAGATATAGTAAAGAATGCACGCCACCGACACGATGTCGATGAGGTCGATGATGCCGAAGTTGATCATATATATAATGAGTAGGAGGAGTGGTGTGAGTCGGTATTATGTATGAGCAGAAATGCACTATTCTTCGTTGGCCGACGTCGCCTGCAACGCTTCAACGATTTTCACTGTTTCAACGGCCGCCTTCACATCGTGAACGCGGAGGATGTGGGCGCCCCTTTCAAGCGCGATGGTGTTGAGCGCGATGGTGCCTCCGAGCGCGTCTGCTGGTGTGCCTCCAACGAGTTTGTAAATCATCGACTTTCTCGAGATGCCAACCAGTATGGGGAGGTCAAATTCGCGGAAGTCGCCCATTTTGTTCATCAGTTCATAATTGTTCTCCAGTGTCTTGCCGAAACCAAACCCTGGGTCGAGGATGATGTCTTTCACGCCCAGGTCGTGCAGGCGGTCAACGCGTTCCGCGAAATAGAGAAACACTTCGCGCATGAAGTGGTCGTAGTGGGGCGCCAATTGCATGGTGGCCGGTGTGCCCTTCATGTGCATGAGAATGTAAGGCACGCCCAGTTGGGCAGCCGTGCGGAACATGTGTTTGTCGAGCATGCCGCCAGAGATGTCGTTGATGATGTCGACACCATATTCCTCCACACACATCTTGGCCACGTCGGCGCGGAACGTGTCAACGGAAACCACCGCCTGCGGAGCTTCCTTGTTGACGATGGCAAGGCCGTGGCGCAGGCGCTCCATTTCCTCTTCCACCGACACTTCGTCGGCACCAGGGCGCGATGAATAGGCGCCGATGTCAATCATCGTGCCGCCCTCGGCCACTATCTGGCGAGCGCGTGCCGCGATGGCTTCGTCGCTTTGCTTGCGGCTGTCGGCGTAAAAAGAATCGGGCGTGACATTGAGGATGCCCATGACTTGCGGTTTGTCGAGGGCAAACAGTCGTCCGTTGCAATTGATGGAATATGGTTTGAGAGTCATAATCAGAGTTTGGGTTTAATAAGTGGGGCGGAACGCGATACACAAGTTGTAGCTGTCCGCTGAAAATGTTGCCTGCTTAGTAATGGTGAATTTACCATTACTTAATCTCCGTGTGCGCATCTGCGTGGCTGGATGATTTCGCAGGGACACAAATTTACATAGAATATTTTGCTCTTCGCGCCTCTCTCGCGAAATTTCACTAAATTTGTGGGCAAATAACCATTAGGAACAATGAAAATTTCAGAACTCTATCAAGTGTTTCTCAAGCATCCTGTTGTCACGACCGATACGCGCGACTGTCCGAAGAACTCCATGTTTTTCGCCCTGCGGGGTGCTTCGTTCAACGGTAATGACTTTGCAATCAAAGCCTTGGAAAGCGGCTGCGCCTATGCTGTGGTCGACGACGAGCGGATGGTTGGCGACGAGCGCCTCATTCATGTGCCCGACGTCTTGACCGCGATGCAAGAATTGGCCGCCTACCACCGCCAACAACTCCATACGCCGATTTTGCAGGTGACGGGCACCAACGGCAAGACAACAACCAAGGAACTGACCTCGGCAGTGCTCTCTGAACGTTTCAACGTGCTCTACACCTTGGGGAACTTCAACAACCACATCGGGGTGCCGAAGACCTTGTTGCGTCTGCGGCCAAAACACGACATTGCCGTTGTGGAAACCGGTGCCAACCATCCCGGCGAGATTGCCGAACTGTGCCGCATCGTGCAAGCCAATTGCGGACTGATAACGAATGTTGGCAAGGCCCACTTGGAGGGCTTCGGCTCTTTCGAGGGCGTGATCCATACGAAGGGCGAACTCTATGACGATTTGCGCCAGCGCCCCGACACGTTCATCTTCTTGAATGCCGACAACGAACACCTCGTGAAAATTGCTGGCGGACTGAAAGCCGTTACTTACGGTGAGCCCGGAAAAGGCTATGATGTGGAAGGCGAAGTCGTTTCGTGTACGCCGTTCGTCAACCTCCGTTGGCGGCAAAAGGGCGGCGAATGGCAGGAAATCCATACACACCTCATCGGGGCGTACAACGTGACCAATGCTTTGGCTGCGGCAGCTGTTGGTCTGCATTTCGGGGTTAGCGCTGAGGCTATCACCCGCGCCATCTCCAATTACCAGCCCACCAACAACCGTTCCGAACTGCTGGAAACGGGGCATAACACGCTCGTTGTCGATGCCTACAATGCCAATCCAACGAGCATGAAGGCGGCCTTCGACAGTTTCCGCCTCATCAGCCATCCCAAGAAGATGGCCATCGTTGGCGAGATGCGCGAACTCGGTGCGGCATCGGAGGAAGAACATCGCCGTGTGGTCTCTGAGGCAGAGACGCTGGGGTGTGACGAACTTTGGTTTGTTGGCGACAACTTCAAAGATTGTGTTGGCGCACATCGCTTCTTCCCCGATGTGGAAGCCGTGAAGAAACAACTCGAGGCGACGCCGCTCAACGGTTGCATGGTGCTCATCAAAGGAAGCAATTCAACCCGCTTATATCAATTACCAGAATATCTTTAATCAGTATGAAAAAAATAATCGTGGCCATTGACGGCTACTCCTCTTGTGGAAAGAGCACGATGGCCAAGGATCTGGCCCGCGCAGTTGGATATATATATGTTGACACCGGAGCCATGTATCGCGCCGTGACGCTTTACGCCCTCCGAAACAACCTCTTCGAGGCCGACGGGAGCGTGAAGGCGGCCGCGCTGGAGAATCAGATGGAAAATGCCATCGTTTCTTTTCGTCTTGACCCTTCAACCAATCTTCCGCAGACCTATCTCAACGACGAGTGTGTGGAAAAAGAAATCCGTTCGCTTGAAGTGTCGTCCCACGTGAGCCCTGTGGCGGCCCTTCCCTTTGTTCGCGAAGCACTCACCTGTCAGCAGCAGGCTATGGGGAGCAAGCGCGGCATCGTGATGGACGGCCGCGACATCGGAACGGTGGTGTTCCCGGATGCCGAACTCAAGATTTTCGTGACGGCTTCGGCGGAAGTGCGTGCCCAGCGCCGTTTCGACGAATTGCAGGCCAAGGGTATGCCCGCTGATTTTGAAGACATCCTTCGCAACGTGAAGGAGCGCGATTATATCGACTCACACCGCGACGTGGCTCCTTTGCGCCAGGCTGAAGATGCCGTGGTGCTTGACAACAGCGAAATGACCGTATCGCAGCAACGAGAATGGCTGCTTGCCAAGTTTGAAGATGCTGTGGAACGAAAGAACAACGCGTCGGCATGCTGAACATCGAAATCGACGAACACTCTGGTTTCTGCTTCGGCGTGACCACGGCCATCGGTAAGGCCGAGGAGGAGTTGGCACATAGCCAGCGCCTTTATTGCCTCGGCGACATCGTTCACAACGGCAGTGAGTGTGAACGCCTGCGGGGTATGGGACTGGAAACCATTGACCACGAGGCGTTTCGCTCGCTCCGCAATGCCAAAGTGCTTCTGCGTGCCCACGGCGAACCGCCCGAGACTTACGCCACCGCGTCGGCCAACGGCATCAACATCATCGATGCCACCTGCCCTGTGGTGTTGCAATTGCAACGGCGAATCAAGCAGGTGTTTTCGGAGCCAGGGCGCCCGCAAATCGTTATCTACGGAAAGCCCGGCCATGCGGAGGTGCTCGGCCTCGTCGGACAGACCGACGGGACGGCCATTGTGATTGAGGGACTGGAGGGCGCGGAGAAACTCGACTTCACACGCGACATCCGTCTTTTCTCTCAGACCACCAAACCGCTGGAGGGGTTCCGCCAGATTGTGGACTATATCACGGCGCACATCCAAGCGCCTGCCACATTCCGTTCCTACGACACCATCTGCCGACAGGTGGCCAATCGCCTGCCGAATATCTGCAATTTTGCCGTGCGCCACGATGTCGTCATCTTCGTGTGTGGCCTCAAAAGCAGCAACGGCCGCGTTCTCTTTGAGGCCTGCCGTCGCGTCAATCCCCGTGCTTATCTCGTAGACACGCCGGCGGCGCTCCGTCGGGAATGGTTCGATGGCGCGGGCAGTGTTGGCGTTTGCGGCGCCACTTCCACGCCGAAATGGTTGATGGAAGATTGCCGCGAGGCGATACTCAAGATTGCTGGGCAGTGAGCAACCGCTGATTTTTCGCTGGACGGGAGGTACCTCTTGCCAGCAACGGTTTCCTTTCTTCCCCAAAGGTGTCCCCCTAACTTTTGCTGAGGAGAAAACGAAGAGAAAACGGGGGCGAGGTGTTCGTGTCTGAAAATTATCCTGACCGCGTGCTCGTGATTCGGAATTTATCCTTATCTTTGCAGGTGAATTTTGCGGAAACGCGTTCCGCAGGTATCAACGGCTCCGTAGCTTAGCTGAATAGAGCGTCAGATTCCGGTTCTGAAGGTCCTGGGTTTGAATCCCAGCGGGGTCACAAAAAGGAAAGAGGATTTTACATTGCTGTAGAATCCTCTTTCCTTTTTGTGTTTGTAGTAATGGTGCCATTACGTATAGTCGGCAGTTTGGTTGTGTGTCGCTGGCCGTTGCCCCGTGCAGCGTAGACAGAGAGTATAGATAAAAACAAAAAGCGACCACTTCAAAAGAAGTAGTCGCTTCGTAGCGAGAAAGGGACTTGAACCCTTGACCTTCGGATTATGAATCCGACGCTCTAACCAGCTGAGCTATCTCGCCATTGTCTAACTCATTTGCAAGGAGATGTTGTTTCTCGTTTGCGAGTGCAAAATTAGAAATTAATTTTGAAACCACCAAGCGAAACCAAGAAAAATATTGAATTTTCTTTGAGAAATATCAAATTGGCGTGTAGAATAGGTGGCTCAGGTGGTGCGGATGAAAAAAATGTAGTATTTTTGCAGTGATGTTAGGAATAAAGAAATTAGACCTCTATATATTAAAGAAGTTTCTGCCGTTGTTTTTCGGCGCCTTCTTCATTTGCCTGTTCGTTTTCATGATGCAGTTCACGTGGCGTTACATCGACGAACTGATAGGCAAGGGACTGTCGCTGGATATTTTGGGGCAGTTCTTCTGGTACATGGGTATCACGCTGATTCCCATGTCGCTGCCGCTTGCCATTTTGTTGGCTTCGCTCATCACGTTTGGCAACATGGGGGAGCAGTTGGAGCTGCTTTCCATGAAGGCCGCGGGCGTTCCGCTTGTGCGCATCATGCGTCCCATCCTGATGCTGGTCATCGTGTTTACGGGCATGTCGTTCTATTTCCAAAACAAGACGGCGCCCGATGCCCAAATCAGTTTGCGAACCCTTTTGTTCAGCATGAAGCAGGCGCAGCCGGCCGTGGAGATTCCAGAGGGAGTGTTTTACAACGAAATCCCCAACCTCAACCTCTATGTGCAGCGGAAGAATGCAGAGACTGGCATGCTTTACCAAACCATCATCTATAAGACCGACCAGGGCTTCGACCGCGCACAAATCGTTTTGGCCGACTCCGGTCGACTCGAGATGACGGCCGACAAGCTCCATCTGCGCCTCGACCTCTGGAACGGCGAGCAGTTTGAAAACCTGCAGTCGCAGGGCATGTCGATGATGCAATCGGCCCACGTGCCGTTTGACCGGGAAACGTTTGCCTATAAGCGCTTCCTGATTGATTTCGACAGCAACTTCGCCATGATGGACAAAAATATGTTGCGCGATATGCCGCAAGCCAAGAGCATGTGGGAAATCGAGGCTTCGGTCGACTCTATGAACGCAGAGCTCGACAGCGTCGGAAAGATATACTATCGCGATGTGAGCCAGCGCTGGTTTGATAAGAGAATCATGTCGAAGAAAACCGCTGCCGCCCTCCGCGCGGCAAAGCCCCTTCCTTTCGACAGCATCTTGGCCCGCACTTCGCCTTCTGATGTCAGGACAGCCCGCCAGATGGCGCTCAACACGGTGAGGTTGGTTAATTCCGAACTGGAGTGGAAAAGCCTGACCGCACAGACGGGCGACAACCAAATACGCCGCCACTGGGTGGAATGGCATCAGAAGATGACACTCTCTTTGGACTGCCTCCTTTTCTTCTTTATCGGTGCGCCCCTCGGTGCCATCATCCGCAAGGGCGGTCTCGGCTTGCCCGCGGTCATATCGGTGTTGATTTTCATTTTCTATTACATCATCAACACCTCGGGCATGAAAATGGCACGCGACGGTTCGTGGAACATGGTCTACGGCATGTGGATCAGTTCGGTGGTGCTGTTGCCCTTCGGCGTGTTCCTGACCTATAAGGCTAATAAAGACTCCGTCGTGTTCAACGCTGAGATGTATCTCAACTTCTTCCGTGCCCTTTTGGGTCTGCGAACGAGCCGACACTTAAACCGCAAGGAAGTGATTATCCACGATCCCGACTACGCCCGTATGAGCGAGCAACTTGACGCCTTGCGCGACGATTGCCGCGAATATGCACGCGTTTCCCGATTGAAGTCGGCGCCCAGCTATGTCGACGTGTTCTTCCGTCACAACACCGACCACCACGTTGAAGAAATCGGCGGGCGCCTGGAAACCATCGTTGAAGAGCTCTCCAACGCCAAGGACCCGCGCATCGTTTCGATGCTCAACTGTTTTCCTGTCGTCTACGTTCACGCCCACACGTCACCTTTTGAAGGCAACAGGGCCAACAAGATAGCCGGTGTGTTCTTCCCTCTGGGCTTCGTGCTTTGGTGTCGCATCTGGCGCTTCCGTTTCCGTCTTCTTCGCGACATGAAGCAAATCACCGAAACCTGCGAGCGTCTTTCCCCGTTGCTGCGCCACGTGAATGCCGATGGCATGATTGAAGGCACGGCGCTCCCCGACGAAGAAGGCGGCGAATCTGCCAGCGGAGCGTCCGCTGGAAAAGCAGGTTGGAGACGGAGATGGTCAGTGCGCAGGGTGGGTGCCCTTCTCGTTGCCCTCATCATCGTGTTCCTGGCCGGATGGTATGCCCAACGTTACCTTCGTAAATATTTCCGTGCCAAGGCACATACGGAACAACGTGCCGCATCGCCAGCAGACAACACCTCCCCCAGCGGTTCTGATGCCGCATTGCCGAAAACGAGTAACCTCATGTTCGACAACGGTGCTTCAGAGCGGCTTCAGGAGAGTCGGTGATGAGCAGGCTGCCCTCGGGCACCAAGCGGTGTTATCAGACAGGTTTTTCCCTGCATATATTAAATAAATAATATTGAATCCCTACACATATATATAATAAGCAAATATCTCCCATAAGAATATGGATAATTTCAAACTTGCCACTATCGAAGAAGCCATTGAGGACTTCAAAAAAGGACAGTTCGTCATCGTTGTTGACGACGAAGACCGCGAAAATGAGGGCGACCTCATTATGGCGGCGGAACTCGTTACCCCCGAAAAGGTGAACTATATGTTGCGCAACGGACGCGGCGTGCTTTGTGCGCCTGTAACCATCGAGCGTTGTCGCCAGTTGGAACTCGAGCATCAGGTGCAGTCAAACACCAGTATGCTCGGAACGCCGTTCACAGTGACCGTTGACAAACTTGAAGGTTGCACCACTGGCGTTTCATGCCACGACCGCGCCGCCACCATCCGCGCTTTGGCCGACCCCGACAGCCGTCCGGAAACCTTCGGACGCCCCGGCCACATCAATCCGCTCTACGCACAAGACCGCGGTGTGTTGGCGCGTGCCGGACACACCGAAGCCGCTGTCGACTTGGCCCGCATGGCTGGCTTCAATCCTGCCGCCTGTCTCATCGAAATCCTCAATGAAGACGGCACGATGGCCCGTATGCCCCAGTTGCAGAAATTTGCAGCCAAGGAGGGCCTACACATCATCACCATCAAGGACCTCATTGCCTATCGCTTGAAAAACGAATGCCTCGTCGAGAAGGGCGAGGAAGTGGACATGCCGACAGAATATGGTCATTTCCGCCTCATCCCCTTCCGTCAGAAAAGCAACCACTTGGAGCACATCGCCTTGATTAAAGGCGAATGGGAGGCCGACGAACCTGTGTTGGTGCGTGTTCACTCTTCATGCGCCACCGGCGACATCTTCGGCAGCGAGCGTTGCGACTGCGGCGAGCAGCTCCATAAGTCGATGGAGATGATCGAGAAGGAAGGCAAGGGCGTGGTGCTCTATCTCAACCAGGAAGGACGTGGCATCGGCCTGATGGCCAAGATTGCCGCCTACAAACTCCAGGAAGAGGGCTACGACACGGTTGATGCCAACGTGCATTTGGGATATGACCCCGACGAGCGCGACTATGGCGTGGGCGCACAAATCCTCGGCCTGCTCGGCGTGAAGAAGATGCGTCTCATCTCAAACAACCCCGTCAAGCGCGTCGGCCTTGAAGCCTATGGCTTGGAAATCGTTGAAAACGTGCCCATCGAAATCAAGCCCAACCGATATAACGAACGCTATCTGCGTACAAAGCAGGAGCGCATGGGACACACATTGCATCTCAAAAAATAAATCAGAAAAAATGGAACAAGAAAGAACAACTGGCCTCTACTCTCAGGCGAGCAGTGTGAGTGCCTTTTCAGCATTGCTGAGCAAGACCTATCTTTGGATGACTCTCGGACTGGCCATGACAGGGCTCACGGCGGCTTACGTTGCCAACAACGTGGCGCTCATGCAGAGCATCTTCACTGGCAGCTCCTTCATGGTGCTCATCATTGCCGAACTGGCTTTGGTGTGGATTCTCTCCGCGCGCATCATGAAGATGTCGTTTATGGCAGCCGGACTGATGTTTGCTGCCTATTCCATCCTCAACGGCGCCACGCTCTCCGTGATATTCCTGGCCTATTCGCCGCAGGTCATCGCCACGACCTTCTTCATCACCGCTGGAACCTTCGGCGCCATGAGTCTGGTCGGTTTCCTCATTAAGCGCGACCTCAGTTTCGTTGGACGTTTCGCCATGATGGCGCTCATCGGCATCATCATCGCCTCCATCGTCAACATCTTCGTGGCCAGCAGTGCGCTCTATTGGGGTGTCACTTATCTCGGCGTGCTCCTCTTTGCCGGACTGACGGCCTACGACACGCAGAAAATTAAGATGATGCTCATGCAATATGGCGGCGAAGTGAACAACGACACCATGAAGATGGCCTTGATGGGCAGCTTGACGCTCTATCTCGACTTCGTCAATCTCTTCCTCTTCATCCTCCGCATTGTCGGCGGCAATAGAGAATAACCCGAATTTAAAACCCTATGAAGCGGTCTGCGGAACAACCGTGGGCCGCTTCTATAAAACAACAATAAGACAATGAACGAACTTTCCAATCGTTTGAACCGCCTTTCTCCTTCCGCCACGCTGGCTATGTCACAGAAGAGCGGTGAACTCAAGGCACAAGGCATTGACATCATTAACATGAGTGTGGGTGAACCCGACTTCAATACGCCCGACCACATCAAGGCCGCAGCCATCAAGGCTGTTGAGGAAAACTGGTCACGCTATTCTCCCGTTGCTGGATACCCGGCTCTGCGCGAGGCTATCGTGAAGAAACTGAAAAATGAAAACGGATTGGACTATACTGCCGACCAGATCTGCTGCTCCAACGGTGCCAAACAATCTGTTTGCAACACCATCATGGCGTTGGTCAACGACGGCGACGAGGTCATCGTGCCTGCCCCCTATTGGGTGAGCTATCCCGAAATGGTGAAGCTTGCTGGCGGCGAACCGGTCATTGTTGAAGCTGGCATCGAACAGGATTTCAAAATCACGCCCGCCCAGCTTGAGTCTGCCATCACGCCGAAGACCAAAGCTTTGATTCTCTGCTCTCCGAGCAACCCGACGGGTTCTGTCTATTCCAAGGAAGAACTCCAGGGCCTGGCAGAAGTGTTGGCAAAACACGAGCAGGTCTACGTCGTTGCCGATGAGATTTACGAGCACATCAACTATGTGGGCCGCCACGAAAGCATTGCCCAATTTGAGTCAGTGCGCGACCGCGTTGTGATTGTTAACGGCGTGAGCAAGGCCTATGCCATGACAGGCTGGCGCATCGGTTTCATTGCCGGTCCGCAGTGGATTGTGAAGGGCTGCAACAAGCTCCAGGGGCAGTACACGAGCGGTCCTTGCTCCGTTTCCCAGAAAGCAGCCGAAGCAGCCTACACGGGTTCGCAGGCTTGCGTGGAGGAAATGCGTCAGGCCTTTGAGCGCCGTCGCGACCTCATCGTTCGTCTCGCCAAGGAAATCCCCGGCCTCGAAGTCAACGAGCCCCACGGTGCCTTCTATCTCTTCCCTAAGTGCAGCTCTTATTTCGGCAAGCACTTCGGCGACCGCGTCATCAACGACTCTATGGACTTCGCCATGTATCTCCTCGAAGAAGGACACGTTGCCACCGTTGGCGGTGCCGCCTTCGGCTCGCCTGAATGCTTCCGCATGAGCTACGCCACAAGCGACGAAAACATCGTTGAGGCCATGCGTCGCATCAAGGAGGCTTTGGCCAAGTTGCAGTGATTCATCGTGCAGGATTTTCAGGCGGAGGCCATCTGCTTATAAAATACAATTGGCCACCTGCTTGACATTCTGTTAACCAATAAACGGGCAAGCCCAAAAGACAGTAAAAGCTCTTGGGGCTGCCCGTTTTTGGGGTGGTTCTAATAATTCTGATGAGTTGATTTGTGCCTTATCGGAAGTGTATTTTTGTAAGTAGACGAAGGAGCATAGCGGGCTATGTGACTGAGGCTACTTGCGAAAAGACGCTTCCGAGAAGGTGCAAAGCGACCATCAGAATATTTAAATCAGAATTATTAGAACCACCCTTATATTAGAGATTTATGACAGACTGGAAAACAGCTCTGAGCGCACTGGCAAGCCAGGCTTCGGAGCCGGAAGAAACAAACAACGAACCAGGGCCAGCCAATCAGGAAACTGCGAAGGCAGAGCCTGCACGCCGCAAACGTCAGGGTGTGGTCTATTCCACCACCCCCGATTTCTCCTATCAAGAAGCCGAGGCCGAGGAAAACGAGACCTTGCCCAAGCAGCAGCAAAAACTGCGGCTGAGCATGGAGCGAGCAGGAAGAGGCGGCAAGACCGTGACGCTCGTGCGCGGTTTCATCGGCTCGGCCGACGACCTCCAATCGCTCTGCAAACTCTTGAAGCAGAAATGCGGCGTCGGCGGTTCGGCCAAAGATGGCGAAATCATCATTCAGGGCGACCATCGTCAGCGCCTGCTGGAAATCCTCAAGAAGGAGGGGTATTCACAGACGAAATAATTATTGAATAAGAAGCGGGCGAGACCAACAGCCTATGCAAGCGTCCGTGTTGTCGTTTTTGCGGCGGAATCAGGCGCGGCAGACGGCAACGCACTGTGTGCAGACGCTTGTGCCTGTACCGACAAGCAAGAACCTCAAACAAAACAAAATAGGGCTGACACTTCTCACGAGGTATCAGCCCTTTTGGTTATCTTTGTATTTACGAAAAATACCCTTTTTATTAAATAGGTGAATGGTAAACCGCAGTGTCGGCTATAGACTACATCATTTCTCTTTTAAACCAAAGCTCAAATACACTATCAGCAAGGAATATCCCCTCTTTCTCAATGGTGATAATCTCCTTGTCAACCAAGCTTTTCTTTATACGGTCTATATTTGACTTACTGCCCAAAGGGTATATTTCAGAAACCGTTTGAGTGGTAAATCCTGAATGTATATCTTTGCACAAAAGACGAATGAAGTTGAGCTGATAGGTCGTAAGCCCCTCTGTCTGTTGTATAAAGAGACTGCTGTTTTGCTCCAACAGAGCCTTCAAGCCTTCTTCGAAACTCTCCTCGTTTACTTCTTTTTCTGTTTCGGCCATAACGTTCCATGCAAGTTGCTGCACATAAGATGAGTAATTCTTTACCACTTGGCATATTCTGCTTGCATACTCTTCTGCTATCTTCTTGCCATACTTCTCGAATCGAGAACAGATGAAGGGAACCCAATATTCCGTAGGAATACACTTTAGATGCAGCATCTCCCCAAACTGATAAAAAGGCATACGACGACTTTGGAAAATATTTTCCATCAGATGCTTCTTACTGCCAAAGAAGCAATAAGACACATTTTGATGATGCTGCCAAACACCGCGTAGACGTTTTTGTATGGTCAGCGAGTCTGTGAACTCTCCTATCTGCTGAAACTCGTCAATACATACTACAAGGCGAACGCCCTGTTCCTTGGCAATACGTTCTGGAAGATTCAAAATTTCCTCTGGAGAATAATCCTTTGGCGTTATCCCCAATGATACAGAAAACTCAGAGTTGGGTTCTGGGCTGAATGAAATTTTGGGCGAGATTCTAACCAAGAAACGCTTGATGTTCTCCATTACTTGCTCCAAATGGTTGCCAGTGGACTTCATGATTGTTTCAGCAAATCGGTTATAGAAATCATATTCACTTCTGCAGTCATATATGTCCATATAGACGATTTTTAGCATAGGGTTGTCAATCTCGGAAATCACCTTTTTGATAAGAGAGGTCTTACCCATGCGTCTTGGAGATATAAGAATAACATTAACGCCATTCTCAAAGTCAAGTTTGATACGCTTGGTTTCTTCAATTCGGTCTGTAAAGTTATTACCACCGACCGACATACCATATACAAAAGCTTTCTCCATAATCTTTACTCCTTATTTGTTAGATTACAAAGATAATGAAAAAAAGAAGTAGTTCACAAGGTTGTGGTTCACAACTTTGTGAACTTGGTTGAAAATCTCATAAAATAGATACCCTCTCCATATTTTCCACCTCTGTTTGTCTGCGTCGCCTCTTCCTTTTATACTCATAAAAGAAAGGAGTTACGAGAGGTTTTCCCCCGCAACTCCTTTTTCTGTTTCGTCGTAAAACTCCTATTGGGCCAACTGCTTCGTGCTGGTCAGTTCGAAAAACTTTTCCATCATCACTTTCGTGTATCCCTGTCCGGCGGCTTCCACCGCCTCCTTCTTCGCCTTGTCTTTCTCGATGGCGTCGTAGGCATCCTTGTTTTCCTTTTCAAATTCGGAAATGTCGGCCACGAAATCCTTGTTCACCTTGTCGGCTTCTTCCATGGTCTTGGCCTCCTTCATTTTTTCGGTGGCGTCGTTGATGATTCTGATGAGTTTCTCGTCAGGACTTTTGCTGCATCCTGCCAGCGTGAGCGACAGGACGGCGAGGAGCAAAAACTTCTTCATGATGTTTGGTTGTTTGGGGCAGAGCGTTCGTGTGCGTCGGGGGGTGACAGAATGCACTGCTTGTGGAAAGAAAATCCCGTGTAAACGTCGGGGCTTACACGGGATGGATGTGATGTGATGTGGTGGTGCGTTGTCTGCGCCACCGATGTTTCTTAGGCCTCCTGCTGGTCTTTGAGCGCTTCCGTGATTTGCGCTTCAATTTCTTCGCAGAGTTCCGGGTTGTCCTTCAAGATGCGTTTCACGGCGTCGCGTCCCTGTCCGATCTTGGTCTCGCCATAGCTGAACCACGAGCCGCTCTTTTTGATGATGCCAAGCTCCGTTCCGAGGTCAACGATTTCTCCGATGTGGGAGATGCCTTCGCCGAAGGTGATTTCAAATTCGGCTTTGCGGAACGGAGGTGCCACTTTGTTTTTCACCACCTTCACGCGCACCTGGTTGCCGATGGGCTGGTCGCCGTCTTTGATGGTGGTGACGCGGCGGATGTCGAGGCGTACGCTGGAATAGAATTTCAGCGCGTTGCCGCCAGTGGTTGTTTCAGGGTTGCCGAACATCACGCCGATCTTTTCGCGCAATTGGTTGATGAAGATGCAGGTGGTGTTGGTCTTGCTGATGGTTGAGGTCAGTTTGCGGAGTGCCTGGCTCATGAGGCGGGCTTGCAAGCCCACTTTGTTGTCGCCCATGTCGCCTTCGATTTCCGCCTTCGGCGTCAAGGCTGCAACAGAGTCGACTACGATGATGTCGATGGCCGAAGAGCGGATGAGCTGGTCGGCGATTTCCAATGCCTGTTCGCCGTTGTCGGGCTGCGAGATGAGCAGGTTGTCGACATCGCAGCCGAGTTTGGCCGCATAGAAGCGGTCGAAGGCGTGTTCGGCATCGATGAATGCCGCGATGCCGCCAGCCTTTTGTGCTTCGGCGATGGCATGGATGGCCAACGTGGTCTTACCGGAGCTTTCCGGACCGTAGATTTCAATGATGCGTCCCTTCGGATAACCGCCAACGCCGAGCGCGGCGTTGAGCGCCAAACTTCCCGTTGGGATGACATCGACATTCTCGATTTGCTCGTCGCCGAGCTTCATGATCGACCCTTTGCCGAAGTCTTTTTCTATCTTTGCCATTGCGGCTTGCAATGCGCGGAGCTTGCCGCTCACATTGCCGTCTTGCAATTCTTCTTCTTTCTTAGCCATATATATGATATTTAGCCCTATATATAATAGGGTGTGTTATGTAATCTTTCCTTTCTCAATGATGATGAACGGGCAAGCCAGAGGCGTTCCATTTTGTGGGCAAACGACAGCCTCTGCCCGCGTTCTGAAGATTCTCGCCATCGCTTGCCTCACAAAGGTACGAAAATCATTGTGACGGAAGAAAAAAAACTTGAAAAGTTGTGGGGAGCGTTCTGAAAAAACAATGCCGAATTTCGTCTTCCCTTTAAAGTCCGCATGCCGTGAGCACCTTTTCGCTCTGCCGTTCTTCCTCTTCGCCGAGGTTCATGAAGCGCAGGATGGCCGTGTGTGCGGCGCGTTTGAGCACCATGTCGGTGCCAATCAGCTCCGAGGCGGCCTGGTCAAGCATTTCCTCCGCATCGCGCGGCAACGGTTTGGCACCCTGCATGAAAAGTCGTGAGAGCAGATGCCAGCCGCAGAGGCGGAACATCGGTTCCTCGCGTGCAATCCAGGCAAACGCCTTTTCAGAAGCGTAGGGCAGGCGTGCGAAGAGGTGAACAACGGTGCATTCCGCTTCTTCGGGGAAATTCATCTGTTCCACCCAAAGTTCCGCAAGGTCTGCCGGGAAATCCTCTGTCGGCATCAGCATGCCAGCCAGCAGTCGGCATTCGCGAATATTCTCCTTCCAGAGTGCCGCCGCCAGTTCGTAGTTGTGTGGCCATTCTTCCGCCATTTCGCGCAGGCGGGGCAGTTCCACGCCGAAGTTCACCTTATAGGTCAGTCCTTTTTCGCGCATCGACTGGCTCACGGGGCCGTTCATGACGCCGCGCAGGTTCTTTTTTATTTCTCTGATTTGTTCTTGTAGTGTCATTTGGAAAAAAGTGTTTGTTGGGAGAAGTGTTTCAAAACTGACGGTGGGGCAGAGGACACACCGTTGCCACACCCCGTTTTTTTATAGTTGCCAACGCTTTCCCTATACTTTTTGGCGAACGCCGTCCTGCGTTCGAGCGCGTCTCGCCCTGCGTTCGTTCGTGTCTCGCCCTGCGTTCGCTTGTGCCTCGCCCTGCGTTCGCTTGTGCCTCGTCCTGCGTTCGCCAAAAAGTCTTAGGACCGTGTTGGCAAACCTTAAGGACGGGGTTTGCAGAAAGGGGGTGGATTGGAAAAACGGGCACCATCGGCTGGAAAAACACGAGGGAGATGGCATGCAACGATTGGGCGTTTTGTTAAACCAACTGCTGCTTGCTGGTATCTCGTTCTCCCTTGTCAGTCGTTACCGAAGAACCGCAGCCATTCCTGCTCGAAGTTGGGTGTGAAGAAGCCCATTTGCATCAGGTCGAGGATGTCGGTGCGAGAGAAGAAGCGTCCGTCGGCCACCTCCTCCGAGATTTTTGGTTTGGCGTGGGTGCGTGTGGTGAACACGTGTACCAGTTCGCGCTCGCGGTTGCTTTCAAACACATAGCGGCCGAGAAATTTCGGTGTGAAATTCGTCAGTCCGATTTCTTCGCGCACCTCACGCGCCAGCGCCTCTTCGATGCTCTCGCCCCAGTCGACGTGTCCGCCAACCGCCGTGTCCCATCGTCCCGGTTGGATGTCCTTCCAGTCGGGGCGCTTTTGCAGGAACAGTTCGCATTGGGAGTTGAAAACGTGGAGGTGCACCACGGGATGCAGCGGCCGCGTGCCGCCATGACATTCTCCGCGCGTGGCTTTTCCGACGACGTTGCCTTCTTCGTCAACCAGCGGCAGGAGTTCTTCCATGTTGTCGTGTTTCATGTTTGTTGCGTTTGTTGTTGGGGATTGGGTGGGGGACTTCTGCCGCCACAAGAAGTCGTTAGATATATAAACAGTCGTTCTTTAGTAATTCAGCAGCGAACTGTCGCCGTAGGAGAGAAAGCGGAAATTGTTGGCGAGAGCATAGTCGTAGATGCGGTGCCAGTCGCCTTTGACAAAGGCCGACACCAACAGCAGGAGCGTGCTCTTCGGCTGGTGGAAATTCGTGACGATGGTGCGCACGATGTGGTAGTCATATCCTGGCGCGATGATGATTCGCGTTGACGTGTGCAACACCGGCAGCGCGTTGCGGTCCATCCAGTCGGCAATCTCTTGCAGCGCCTCCAGCGTGGTCAGTTTGTCGCCCTCAGAAGCGGCATATTCATAAGGCATCCACTGCGGCACGTGCAGGTCGTCGGCCGTGGCGTTCGGGTTCTGGTGGATCATCACGCCAACGTAGTAAAGGCTCTCCAGCGTGCGTACGGAAGTTGTTCCCACCGCAATGCACCATCCTCCGTGGGCAATCAGTCGCTCAATGCTTTCGCGCTTCACGGCAATCCATTCCGCGTGCATCGTGTGTCCCGCGATTTCCTCGCTCTTCACCGGTTTAAACGTTCCTGCGCCCACGTGGAGCGTCACTTCGTTTCGCTCAATGCCCTTCTCGTCGATGGCTTTCAAGACACGCTCCGTGAAGTGCAGTCCCGCAGTAGGTGCCGCCACCGATCCCTTGATTTTACTGTAGACCGTTTGGTAAGTGCGCAAGTCGCTCTCTTCCGTGTCTCGGTTGAGATAGGGCGGGATGGGGAGCTCGCCGATGGCGTCGAGCACTTCCGAAAAGCTCACCGTGTTGTCGTCCCATGCAAAACGCACTTCATGCCCCGTTCCGCTGATGCCGAGGCGCTCTGCCGTCAGCGTCAGTTCCTTTCCACCCACCTTGATGGAGCGTTCCAGGCGTCCTTCCTTCCATTTCTTGAGATTACCGATGAGGCAAGTCCAAGTCACGCTGCCCGTCTGGGCAAACGAGAGTTGATAGTCGGCCGGCGTGTGTGGCTCCAGGCAAAACACTTCGATGAGGGCGCCAGTGCTTTTGTGGAAATGCAGACGCGCCTGAATCACCTTCGTGTTGTTGAACACCATTAAGGCCCCCTTCGGCAGATAGTTCGGAAGGTTGAAAAACTTGTCTTCCTTCACTTCGCCGTTGCGGTAAAGTAGCAGTTTCGAAGTGTCGCGCTCTGCGAGCGGATATTTCGCAATGCGTTCATCGGGCAGCGGATAGTCGTAATCGCTGATGTGGATATGTTGGGTTGGGTTTTCTGTCATAGAAACTGTTAGTTGTTTAGCTCATTATATAAGTAGGTGGTCAAAATTATTTTTATAATATATGCCAAGAGCATTATTTTTACATTTGAAATGTTCTATCGGGATGCAGATACGCCACCTTGGTTGAAGGAGCAATGCGGGCATTGCGACTGAAAACAAGGTAAGTAGATGCGCCCGAGAGGACGTTGCAAATGTGAAAATAATTCTGACCACCTACTTAAGTAGCAAAGTTACGTATTTTTTCTCAATGTATGCAGACTTCGCCACGCCTTTCTGACGGGCAGGCAAGATGGCGCGGCGCGATTCCGCTTTCGGCCTTCGATGCTAAGTAATGGTGAAAAAATCCGTCTGAACGCCAAGAGGTAAACTGCCAAAGGATACAAAAAAACGCGTTGACACGAAAACTTTCCCCCATTCGTTTTGCTCTTAGCGAGGTTTGCAGTAACTTTGCAGCTGGTGCACAAATCGCACCATATTGAGCAAATTAAGAAACAAATCATACACCTATGACAAAACGTAAGATTCAATTCAGTCTTGTCTATCGAGACATGTTCCAAAGTAGCGGTAAGTTCCAGCCCCGCAAAGACCAGTTGGAGCGTATTGCACCTGTAATCATCAAGATGGGTTGCTTTGCCCGCGTGGAAACAAACGGCGGCGCTTTTGAACAGGTGAATCTCCTTTATGGTGAGAACCCCAACAAGGCCGTGCGTGCCTTCACGAAGCCATTCAACGAAGTGGGCATCAAAACCCACATGCTCGACCGCGGCTTGAACGCGTTGCGCATGTTCCCCGTGCCGGCTGACGTGCGCCGACTCATGTATAAGGTGAAGCATGCCCAGGGTGTCGACATCACGCGCATCTTCTGTGGTTTGAACGACGTTAGAAACATCATTCCTTCCATCCACTATGCCCTCGAAGCTGGCATGACTCCGCAGGCCACGCTCTGCATCACCACCTCGCCAATCCATACAGCTGAATATTATGCCAATATCGCCGACCAGCTCATCGAAGCTGGTGCACCTGAAATCTGCTTGAAGGATATGGCAGGTATTGGTCAGCCAGCCATGCTCGGCAAGCTCACCAAGATGATCAAGGACAAGCATCCTGAAGTCATCATCGAATATCACGGCCACTCAGGTCCAGGCCTCTCAATGGCCAGCATCCTGGAAGTCTGCAAGAACGGTGCAGACGTCATCGACACCGCCATCGAACCGCTCTCGTGGGGTAAGGTTCATCCCGACGTGATCTCCGTGCAGTCGATGTTGAAGCATGCCGGTTTCGACGTGCCTGAAATCAATATGGATGCCTACATGGAAGCCCGCAAGCTCACGCAGGAATTCATCGACGACTTCTTGGGCTACTTCATGAACCCCGCCAACAAACTGATGAGCTCTCTTCTCTTGGGCTGCGGTCTGCCGGGCGGTATGATGGGCTCTATGATGGCCGACTTGACGGGCGTGATGAGTGCCATCAACAGCAACCGTGCCAAGGATGGTCTCGAACCGCTTTCTGAAGACGCACTGCTCGTGAAGCTCTTCAACGAAGTGGCTTATGTATGGCCGCGCGTGGGTTATCCACCCCTCGTGACGCCGTTCTCACAATATGTGAAGAACATCGCCCTCATGAACCTCCTGACCGAGTCAATGCACAAGCCGCGCTATTCTATGATGGACGACAGCATCTGGGGCATGATTCTCGGCAAGAGCGGTAAGTTGCCTGGCGAGGTGGCTCCGGAAATCATCGAACTGGCCAAGGAAAAGGGCTTCGAGTTCACCACGGCCGACCCGCAGAGCTACTATCCCGACGATTTGGCTCGCTTCGAAAAGGAAATGGAAGAAAATGGATGGGAGCGCGGTGAAGACGATGAAGAGCTCTTCGAATTTGCCATGCACGAAACGCAGTATCGCGACTATAAGAATGGTGCAGCCAAGAAGCGCTTCCTGGCCGACTTGCAGGCTGCCAAAGACAAGGAAGCATCGAAGGGCATTTCTCCTGAAGAGGCTGCTGCCTTCAAGCACGCCAAGGCCGATGCCATCGTGGCTCCTGAGAGCGGCATCATCCTTTGGGAAATCGGTGGCGACGGCGAGTGCGTGAAGAGCATCGAACCGTTCATCGGCAAAACTTACGCCGAGGGCGACCGCTTCTGCTATCTCGAAAACACTCATGGCCAGATCAACGAACTGCCTGCTGCTTTGGGTGGCAAGCTCGTTGAAATCAACGCCAAGCAGGGTGCCCACGTCAGCAAGGGCGATGTTATCGCCTACATCGAGCGCGGCGAATAATCCTGTGTAGAAAAGGATAATCAACGGCAGGGATGGGATATATCTGCATCCTTGCCGTTTTTTTATCTTCGGGAGAGAAAATGGTGGTTGGTAAGTGGGGGGTCAGAATTATTTTTACATTTGAAATGTTCTATCGGGATGCAGCTACGCCACCTTGTTTGAAGGAGCAATGCGGGCATTGCGACTGAAAACAAGGTAAGTAGATGCGCCCGAGAGGACGTTTCAAATGTAAGAATAATGTTCTTGGCATATATTATAAAAATAATTTTGACCACCTACTTATATATGAAAATTCGTTTATGTCAAAGAAAACAGACTACATACAGTGTAATGAAGCCTTCGTGAAAACATTCGGCGAGGGCGAGGAAATCATTGAAATGCCTTGTGGCGTGCGCGCCCGCAGAATCGCTTCTGGCGAGGGCGACCGTCACCCGAACATCCGCAGTGTGGTGAGCGTACACTATACGGGCCGCCTCATCAACGGTCGTGTTTTTGATGATACGCGCCGCACTGGCATCCCTGCCGCCTTCCGTCTCAAGGATGTCATCACTGGCTGGCAGATTGCCTTGCCACGCATGGTTCCTGGCGACCGATGGGAAATTTGCATCCCTGCTGCCGCTGGCTATGGCGCGTGCAAAGCGGGAGATATTCCTGCCAACTCCACGCTCATCTTCGATGTGGAGTTGCTGAGCATTGCTTGATAAGTAATGGCCGACCTTTACTTATAACCCCCGCCTGATTGGGCCGTTACGGCAGCCCGGTCAGGCGGGGATTCTTTTTTCGGGCAAACGGGATGGCGTGGCCGGCGTTTGGCCAACGACATCTTTCCGCGTTGAAAACAAGGGCTACCAATTTGGGGCGTTGGGGAATGCAGGCTCGCAGGCTTTACCCTCCATGTCATCTTTTTTCACTATCTTTGCGGGCTGATATGCGTCCGTTCAGGCAGCATCGCTTTGAGGCTGCCGAGGAGAGGCATGTCAGTGTAATTAAATAATTTATTTTATGTTATCATCACAAACACAGAAAGGCGCAACGCTCACGTTCCGTCATTTCAACCGTAAAGGCTACGCCCTCTTTTCCTGTCTGGGACGTGAGGTGCGTATCGGTGTGCTCGGCGTGGCAACACTGCTCAGCGCAACGCCACGGTTGATGGCCGCAACGGGTTGTAGCGTTGAGGGAGGCGACACACTTGCGTCGCACCTCGACGACAACGACACGCGTCTCGACGAAGCCGTTGTATCAGCTTCGCGTGCACCTTTGGCAACAGATGTTGTTGCCCGACAAGTGATGACACTCACACGCCGTGATCTCGCGGCGGCGGGTGTCACGAGTATTAACGATGTGCTCAAGTTGGCAGCAGGTGTCGACGTCCGCCAGCGCGGGGGCTTCGGAGTCCAAACCGATCTCAGTGTAGACGGCGGCACTTTCGACCAACTCACCATCTTGGTCAACGGCGTGGCGGTCAACAATCCGCAGTCGGGGCATAATGCCGCCGATTTCCCGCTAAACCTCGACGACATTGAGCGCATAGAAATCCTTCAAGGCGCGGCTTCGCGCGTCTTCGGCAGTCAGGCCTTCTCCGGCGCCGTCAATGTCGTGACGCGGCATGGGGGCAGTCCGTTGTCGCTCTCCGTTCAGGGCGGCAGTTATGGGACACTATTGGCCGAGGGACGCACGGCTTGGCAAATCGGTCCGCGCTTCACCACTTCGGCCTCCGTCGGTTACCGCCGTTCCGATGGTGCCGTCAAAAACGGAAATTTCAGTGGCATCAAAGCCTTCTGGCAAGGACATTACGAAGATGAGGCCTTCAAACTCGAAACGCAGGCCGGCATCACGTCGCAAGACTTCGGTGCCAACACCTTCTATTCCGGTGCCTATCCCAACCAGTGGGAAGCCACGCGGCGCTATCTCTTGAGCGCCAAGGCCGAGACGAAGGGGCGCGTGCATCTCGTTCCGCAGGTGTCGTGGTTGAGAAATGTCGACCATTATCAACTCATCCATAACACCAAGACCGGCGAGAATTTCAACCGCAACGATGTCTACACCGCCGGCGTCAATGCCTGGACCTCTTGGGCGTTGGGACGTACGGCCGTCGGAGCGGAGATGCGCGAAGAAGGCATTTACAGCACCAACTTGGGGCGCCCGATGGACGCTTCCCAGCATTTCGCCGTGCCGGGAGAAGACGGCGTGTTTTACACCAAACACGACAGCCGCACCAATATGAGTTATTTCGTGGAGCACAACGTCGTGTTGCAGCAGTGGACCTTTTCTGCCGGTGTCATGGCGCAGAAGAACACCGCCGCCTCGCGCCATTTCTCCTTCTATCCGGGAGTCGACGTGAGCTATCGTCCCACACAGGGCGTGAAAATCTTCGCTTCGTGGAATAAGTCGATGCGCCTGCCAACATTCACCGACCTCTATTATAAGAGTCCCACCCAGGAAGGCAACGTCGGTTTGCGTCCCGAAGAGAGTTCTTCCTTCCGCCTTGGTGCCTCCTGGAACACGCGCGTTGTGGCGCTTTCCGTTGACGGCCATTTCAATCGTGGCACCAACATGATAGATTGGGTGATGCGTTCTGCCACCGACATCTACCATGCCACATCGTTCAGCCTCGACAATATGGGCTATTCGGCTTCCGTGGCTGTCGACTTCAACCAGTGGTTGGGCAAGCGCCAGCCGCTCTCGCGTTTCACGGCATCCTATGCCTACCTGCACCAGCATCGTCGTGCCGGAGAAGACTATTTCAAGTCGAACTATGCCCTGGAATACCTGCGCCACAAGTTCACGGCCAGTTTGTCCCACCGCATCATTTCCGACCTCTCGGCCCTTTGGACCCTCCGCGTGCAAGACCGCGAAGGTGCCTACCTGCGGTATGAAAACGGCATCTCGACTGGTGAGTTGCATCCCTATGGTGCTCATGCCTTGCTCGACTGCCGCGTTAGCTGGACGCAGCCCCATTACGATATTTTCGTTGATATGACCAACCTCACGTCTCATCGCTATTACGACCTTGCTAACGTTCGCCAGCCAGGATTTATGTTGATGGGCGGAGTTAAGGTGCGATTGTAGGACCCTGTTGTTTGGACCAAATATAACGAGGAATGAAAAAACGGCGCGCTTTTCGCCTCCTACATTTCTCTTTATTGGGGCCAAGTATAATAAGGCATAAAGGGGTGTTTCAAACCATTGGAACGCCCCTGCCTGTCATTTGAAATTAATCACACACATAATCAATAATTTCAAAACACTGCAAATGAAGAAAATCTTACTCTTCTGCACAGCCCTCGTGCTGTGTCTCTCCAGCGCCCGTGCCGATGAAGGCATGTGGCTGCTCAAACTCATGAAGCAGCAGCACCTTGAAGACTCTCTGCGTCGCGCAGGACTTCAGTTGCCGCCAGAGGCGCTTTATAGCGAAACGTCGCCTTCGTTGCGTGAGTGCATCGGCATCTTCGGTCGCGGTTGCACCGGTGAGGTGGTGAGCCCCGATGGTCTCATCCTGACCAACCACCACTGCGGCTTCTCTTACGTTCACGAAATGAGCGGCATCGGCCACGACTACATGAAGGACGGCTATTTTGCCAAGAGCCGCGCCGAAGAGCTCCGCACGCCGGAGAGCCTCACTTTCACCTTCGTTGTCCGCATCGTTGACGTGACGGCAGAGGTTGAGGCTGAAGCAGCCAAGCAGAAGGCCGACGACTATACGCGTCAGAGCCAGGCGTTTCTCGAACCTATGGCCAAAAAGTTGCTGAAAAAGAGCGACTTGGCCAAGAAGAAGGGTATGGATGTGCGTATTGTGCCTTATTTCGGCGGCAATCAGTTTTATGCCTTCTTCGAGCAGACCTATAGCGACATCCGCCTCGTGGCCAACCCGCCCTACAACGTGGGCCAGTTTGGCGGCAACAGCGACAACTGGATTTGGCCGCGCCAGAACGCAGACTTCGCCATGTTCCGCATTTACGCCGACAAAAACGGTCAGCCAGCGCCCTATAGCAAGAAGAACGTGCCACTCAAGGTGAAGAAATATCTGCCCATTTCGCTCAAGGGCATCAACGACAAAGACTACACCATGATCATGGGCTTCCCCGGAAGTACGAGCCGATACTTGACGGCTTCTGAAGTGGCTTTGCGTACGCAGCAGATGAACGCCCCCATCGTTTTGGCCGGCAATCCGTTGCTCAACTATTACAAGCAACTCATGGACCAGAGCGACGAGCTTCGTCTCTTGCTCGAAGACGAATATTTCTCATGGGGAAATGCTGTCAAGAACTATGGCGGCATGAACGAAGCCGTTGAGAAAATCCGCCTCATCGACCAGAAGAAGGCCGAAGAAGCACAGTTCCGCGCTTTCGCCGCCAAGGCCGGCAAACCCGAATACCTGCATGTCATCGACAGCATCGACCAGCTCTGCAAGACCTTTGGCGACAACGTCCACGATCTCGCTCTCTTCCGCATCACGCTTTCAGAGCAGGAACTTCATTTCCCAACTCGTCTCATCGAAAAATACCGTGAGGCACTCAAGGGCGGCAAGGCCAAGAAAATCGAAGCTGCCAAGGCGGCCATCCTCGCCGCTGCCGGCAACCACGACAAGACAAAGCACGACATCGACTACGGCAAGGTGAAGCTTCTCTTCCCTTATTTCCTCAAGGCCCACAAACTCCCGGCAGTGCCGGCATTCTTGGCCGAGGGACGCAACTGGGAGGCAACCATCGACTCTGTCTACAACATGAGCCTCTTCACCGACAGCGCCCGCTTGGCTGAGGCTTTGGCCAAGAACGATGCCGACCTTCTCGAAGCCGACCCATTGGTGCGCGAGCAGAAGGCCATTGCAGAATATATCGAGAAATTTTCAGCGCCAATGAAGGAATACAACGCCAAGCGCCGTGCCTTCGACCGCATCTACGTGCGCGGCCTTTGCGAGATGTACGATTGGGCAAAAGCCCCCGATGCCAACTTCACGCTTCGCATGACTTATGGCCACGTGACCGACCTCAAGCCGCGCGATGCCGTTCGCTATGATTGGCGCACCGTGCTCGACGGCATGTTTGAGAAAGAAAGCAAAACGGAGAGCGACTACTTCGTGAACGAGCGCCTACGCCAGTTCTACGAGAAGAAAGACTTCGGACGCTATGCTCGCGAAGACGGCAAGCTCCCTACGTGCTTCCTCTCCAACAACGACATCACGGGCGGCAACTCCGGTTCTGGCGTGCTCAACGCCAAGGGCGAACTCATCGGTTTGGCCTTCGACGGCAACATCGAGAGCCTCTCGAGCGACCTCAAGTTCAACCCGCAACTCCAGCGTTGCATCAACGTTGACATTCGCTATGTGCTCTTCATCATTGACAAGTTCGGCGGTTCTTCCTATGTCATCGACGAGCTCGATTTGAGATAAATTACCAAAAACAACGAAATAATCCCCCTGAGAAATTTTTCCTCAGGGGGATTATTCGTTTTGAGGGCATCATCGGATTTCCTGCCGAATAAGTCGGTGTTCTGAACGTTTTTGCGGCGCGCGGGGGAAATGCCCCACCTGCTTAAAAGAAAACCATAAATGATTTTGACAATCTGCCAGTCTTTTGTAATTTTGTGTGGCAGGCAAATACCAAATTTTCTTTTGACGACTAATACCAATCGCCTGCTTGTTTCTGCAACCCTGATAACATACATTCCATGAAAAAGAACAGCTATTCCGTTCGTGGCGGCTTTTTGCGCAACGCGAAGCGTGCCCTGCTGACATTGGCCATTTCCAGCGCCGTCTTGCCGGCCACTGCCGATGTGTTTCAGCAAATCATCGACAATGTCGTGGCCCGCGAACTCTCCACAAGCAACGTGACATCCTTGGTCGCTTCGGCCAAGACCTATATGAGCAATATGAAAGACAATGGCTCTTGGTCTGACGTCAATTATGCCTCCAAGGCGCAGACCAACTGGCCTGCCATGACGCATCTCAACCGCCTCAAAACCCTTGCCGTGGCTTACGTGTCGCCAGGGAGCGCATTGAAGGGAGACGAGAATTTGTATGCACAGATTGTCAGCGGACTCAATTATTGGTATGCCAAGAAGCCAGTCAGCACCAACTGGTGGTATTGGGAAATCGGGTGGCCGCAGGAGATGGGCGTGATTCTCTGCCTGATGCGCAGTGGCGAGAAGCAGCTTCCTGAATCAACGGAAAAAAATATCCTCGCGTGGCAGAAGAGCATCAGCAAAGGGCCCAACCAAAGCGGCTCGCAAGGTTCTGGTGCCAACAAGATGGACATTGCCCTGCAATGGATTTATCGCACGGCGCTCCAGAAAGACAAGAGCAACCTTGATTTTGCCGTCAACCAGTTTTTCCTCCCTGTGAAGTTCAACACGGGAGAGGGGTTGCAGAGCGATTATAGCTATCTCCAACACGGCATGCAGCTTTATGCTGGAGGCTATGGCGGTTCGGTGCTAACCGCCACCATGAAAGTGGCCTATTATCTTGTCGGCACGTCCTATGCCGAGCAAGGCGACTATCTCAACTACATCAGCGGATTTGTGCGTTACGGCTACCTGCCGAGCGTGCGAGGCCAATACATGTCGTTCAACAACGTCGGGCGCAGTGTGGCCCTTCCAAACGGTATGTTGCGCCGCAGTTTCGCATCGATCACTTCCTCTATGGCCGACCTCGACCGCGCACATGCAGAGGAATTTAACGCCGCCACGCTCCGTCTGAAAGGCAACAAATTGCCAGACTATGGCGTAACGCCCTTCCACCGCCACTATTGGCGGGCAGACTACACCGTTCACCAGCGTCCAGGCTACAACATCGACGTGCGCACCGCTTCAACGCGCACACTTCGTTGCGAAAACGGAAACGGCGCTAACCTCAAAGGGTATTTTATGACCGAGGGCAGCACGTGGATTGCACGCACAGGAAAGGAATATGCCGACATCTCCGTCGTTTGGGATTGGGCGCATCTGCCGGGAACAACCGTGCCAGCCGTCTCTTCCATTCCTCAGCCGCGACAGTGGGGCACGAAGGGGCAGAGCACCTTTACGGGCGGCGTGAGCGACGGCACGTACGGCGTGATGACCTATCAGATGAACAACACCGAATATTCCCTCAACACGCAGGCCAAGAAGAGCTGGTTTTTCTTCGACAACGAGGTGGTTTGTCTGGGCAGCGACATCCGTTCGTCGAACGCCAATGCGGTCCACACCACCATCAACCAGTGTCTCTCTTCCGGCCCCGTCTCCTTTGCCGCCAACGGCAGCCATTCCTCCGAAACCCTCACTGCCGCTGGGCAGGTGTCGCGCAATGATGTCGCATGGGTGAACCACGACAGCATCTCATACTTTTTCCCGCAGGGCGGTGAAGTCGTTCTTTCCGACACCATGCAGAGCGGCACGTGGAAATCCGTGGATTCCGCCTCTTCCAACACGACGATGCAGAAGAAGCGTGTGTTCAAACTCTATCTCAACCACAGAGAGCAACCCTCCAGCGCAACATACGCCTATTATATCGTGCCCAACACCGGCAACATCAGCGATGCCCGCAGCCGCATCGACAGTCTTTTGGTCGTGAACACCGATTCCGTTCAGGCCGTGTTTAATCCCTCGTTGGGCATGCTGCAAGCCGTGTTCCATCGCGCCGCCAAACTCAAAGTGGGCGAAATGGAAGTGTCGGCAACGGCCCCTTGTGCCGCCCTCTTCCGCGAGGTCAACGCCAAGGAAGTCCGTGCCTTCGTGAGCGACCCCTCCTATGCGTTGGATTCTCTGACCATCTATGCCAAATTCCCCGCGCTGAAATATAAGGAACTGAAGTGCAAGTTCAATACAGAAACGATGTATAAAGGCTCAACGTCGGCTTTCGTGGTCAACGAATCGACGCCCGATTCCGTCTACCGTCGCGTTGACGCGCTAACACTGAGTGCCTCCGAACTCTCCTTCGACAACTCCACCCTCTCTGCCCAGCTCAAGGCCGCTGTGCTGCCGCTCAATGCCTCGCGTCCGTTGACGAAGTGGGAGAGTTCCAACAACCAGATAGTTCGTGTGGACCAAAATGGCCGTGTCTTGGCCTTGCGCAGTGGTGAAGCCGACGTCAAGGTGTCGGTGGATGATGGCCTTGAGGCAACCTGCCATGTGGTGGTGGCTCCAGGAGTGGCCACTTCGTTTGCAACGGCCGATGCTTATGTTTATGACAAACAAGGGACAACGAATTTCGGTTCTGCGCCAACGCTTGTGGTGCGCAACGACGGCACAAACTGTCGCCGTGCGGCCTACGTGCGTTTCCCGCTCGAAGCCCTCGACAGCCTAGACCTGACCGCTGGCAAAGCCGAAGTGAAACTCCTGTTTCAGGTGCTTTCTGGCTCAGAAAAGGTCAGTGAGGTGAAGTGGACGGTTTCCTCGCTCAAGTCGCAAGCGTGGACGGAAAACGCCGTGACATGGAACAATGGCCCTTCAGTGCTTTCGCAGCAGACCACTTCCCCGTGTTTCATCCCGAGCAAGGATTGGACCAGCAATTTTGTGACTTTCGATGTGACGTCCTACGCCTTGTCGCGCTATAAAAGCGGCGCCAAAGACCTCTCGGTTTACATCTACCAGAATGCCCGTGCCACTGGCGGAAAGGGTACTTCAGAATTTGCTTCGCGCGAGAATGCCGCAGGATATATCTTCGCGCCGCGCCTGGTGGTCGTTGGCAGCGAGCACGTCACGGGCATTTCCTCGCCCGCAACAGCGGCATCCGCCCAGCATGCCGCCTTGCAAGGCGATGTCCTGACAATACAGACATCGGCCCCCGCAGAAAATGTGCTTTACAACGTAGGCGGCATTCCCGTCCGTGCCTTTCGTGTGAACCAACCAGGCGTTTACAGTTATAACGTGGCAGCACTCGGCAGAGGCGTCTATTTCCTGAAAATGAAGCACGAAACCATTCGGCTCATTAAGCGTTAAGAAAATATTTCCCCGAAGTCCTTGACAAGTTATCTACCGTCGGCCGCGAGTAGCGCTACCTGCGGCCGGTGGTAGCGTTACCTGCGGCCGCGAGTAGCACGAACTACGGCCGAAGGTAGATAACATGTCGAGGTTGGCGGAGACATTTATTGGCATTATTTTTGTTTAAGTAAGTGTTAAAAATTATTTAACATAAGTGAAAAC
>UQCW01000026.1 GCA_900539625.1 uncultured Prevotella sp. | reverse complement strand
CATTTTATGGCCACCCTTTGTAGGTTGGATGTTTTTCTGCTCTTTACTTTTTAGAATATTATCTCGAACTCGCGTTAATAGATAATTTGTATGTCCAAATATTTTGTTGTACTTTTATGGACTATTAATAATTAATAAGCAATTACTATACTTGTATGATAAAAATATTAGGGATTGATAACGGAACAAATAGCCATGGATGGGCAGTTGTTGGTAAGACGGCAGATAATTATATTCTGCTTGATAAAGGCGTGAATATATTTCAAGAAGGTGTTAAGCTTGATAAAGGAATAGAATCATCAAAGGCAGCTGAACGTACAGAACATAGGGCTACACGTGTAAGATACTATCGCAGAAAATTGCGCAAGATACGTTTGCTTCGCATATTAAGTGACAATCATTTGTGTCCTCCTCTTACACAGGGAGAACTTTCAACATGGCGACTAAAGAAAGTGTATCCAAAGAATGAATTGTTCATGCAATGGCAACGTACTGATGACGAAGCTGAAAAGACTCCGTATGCATATAGGCACAAATGTCTTCATGAGAAATTGGATTTGTCTGACATTACCGATAGGTATATTTTAGGTAGAGCCTTTTATCATATCATTCAGCGCCGTGGCTTCTTGAGTAATAGAAAAGACCAAGGTGGAGAAGATTCTGGCAAAGTAAAAGAAGAAATCAGTACCCTTACTCAAGAAATGAACGAAGCCGGTTATGAATATCTTGGTGACTATTTCTATGTCCTTTATAATAAGGGGGAGAAAATCCGCAAGCATTATACTGCACGTAATGAACATTTTCTTTCAGAGTTTAAGGCTATATGCGAGAAGCAAGAGTTGGAAAAAGAACTCGGGTTGGGAGTGGTACGTAATATTGAAAAGGCAATATTTGACCAAAGGCCTTTAAAGTCACAGAAAGGACAGGTAGGCAAGTGCGTGTTTGAGAAGAATAAGACAAAATGTCCCTCTTCACATCCCATGTACGAAGAGTTCAGAATGCTCACATTTATCAATAACATTAAGATCAAAACTCCTAATGATGCTGCCTTACGCCCTCTTAATACTGGGGAACGTGAAATCATCATGCCTTTATTCTTTCGCAAGTCGAAGAAACAATTTGATTTTGAAGATATAGCTAAGAGGTTGGCACCAAAGAAGATGTATGGCTTCTACAAGAAAGTTGAAGATGCAGAAATGCCATTCCTGTTCAATTATCCCATGGATACATCTGTTTCCGGCTGTCCTGTTACTGCAGCCCTTAAAGATGTATTTGGAAATGATTGGATAAATGCTATTTGTGAAACATACACATTAGGTGAGGGTAAGAGTCGCTTTGACATTGTAAACGATATTTGGCATGCTTTGTATTTCTATTCAGACAGAGACAAACTTGCCGAATTTGCTATGAATCGCCTGCAATTATCCGAAGATGAAGCAAAGAAATTTAGTGAGATTTCTTTGCCGGCTGATTATGCCTCATTAAGTCTTAAGGCTATCTGCAAAATCCTTCCTTATCTAAGAAGAGGATTGATATATTCTCATGCTGTGTTTTTGGGTAACTTATGCGAAGTCATGCCCAAATACGAGTGGAGCATAAAGGAAATGCGCGAGGCTATTATCGACAACATCATCATGGAGATGAATAGATATGACACTAAAGATAAACGCACTTTTGAGGTATGCATTAAAGATTACTTGAAGGAGCAATACAATGTTTCAGATGATTGTCTGAAGAAGTTGTATCACCCTTCTATGATTGAGACATATCCAAGGGTGCAATACGCTAATGAGCATGGTGTTTATCAACTTGGTTCGCCAAGAATAGATAGTATTCGCAATCCTATGGCTATGCGTTCTATGTTCAGATTGCGTAAATTAGTGAATCGTTTACTTGCGGAAGGAAAGATAGATCAAGATACCGAGGTTCATATTGAGTTTTCACGTGAACTGAATGATGCCAACAAGCGAAATGCCATTGCTTTATTCGTAAAAGAGAACCAAAGAGCCAATGAAGAGGCTCGAAATAAAATCATAACTCTGTTCAAGAATGAGACTGGAAAGGATATTGAACCTACAGACAACGATATATTGAAATATGTTCTTTGGGAAGAGCAAAATCACATATGTCTTTATACTGGAAAACAGATACGTATATCCGATTTTATTGAAGATGATCAAAAGTTTGATATTGAGCATACCATTCCTCGTAGTGTAGGAGGTGATAGTACTAAGATGAACATGACGCTTTGTGACAGTCGCTTCAATAGAGATGTTAAGAAAACCAAGCTGCCCATAGAATTGTCTAACCATGACGAAATCATGGAGCGCATAAATGAGTGGAAAAAGAAGTACGAGTTGCTTGATATGCAGATACGCAAGCTTAGGAAACAGTCAAAGGGAGCGACAACGAAAGAGCAGAAGGATTCAATTATTCGTAAACGTCATCTCCTGGAACTACGTCGTGATTATTGGCGCGGTAAGTATGAACGTTTCACTATGGAAAGTGTACCTGAAGGTTTTAGTCGTCGTCAAGGCACCGACATTAGTGTGATTTCAAAGTATGCCCGTCTTTACTTGAAGTCACTCTTCAATCGTGTCTATACCGTAAAAGGCATAGCAACTTCTGACTTTAGAAAAATCTGGGGAATACAAGACATCTATAGCAAGAAAGAACGTGTCAATCATGTACATCATTGCATAGATGCCATTGTCATTGCATGTATTGGCTTAGATGAATATAATAAGTTGGGTGCATACTATCATGACGAAGAGAATCACAAATGGTATGGTATGTCGAAGGCAACGTTCAAAAAGCCTTGGCCTACATTTGTTGAAGACATAAAGAAAATACAAGACGAAATCTTGGTGTACCATTACACTCCCGACAACATGCCGAAGCAAGGACGCAGAAGAATTATGATTGATGGCAAGAAGATTCTTTGTAAAGGTGATGCCGCCAGAGGTTCTTTGCATAAAGACACTTATTATGGTGCCATTGAAAATGCTGGGGCTGTTAAGTATGTTAAACGTATAGACTTAGCATCGTTAGAAAAAAACGATGTTAAGAATATAGTGGATGATACGGTTAGGGGTATTATTGAAGCTACCATAAAGGAGAAAGGCTTTAAGGATGCGATGGCAAGTACAATTTGGATGAATGAGGAAAAGCAGATTCCAATAAAAAAGGTAAGATGTTTTATTCCCTCTGTCACCAAGCCATTGAATATTCGCAAACAACGTGATGTCTCTACCAAAGAATACAAGCAGCAATATCATGTAGCCAATGATGACAATTATTTGCTTGCGATGTATATTGGTACAAATAACAAGGGCAAGGAAAAACGAGAGTTCGAAATTGTTAATATGCTCCAAGCTGCTCAATACTATCGAACAAGTAATGATAAAGAAGTTGTTGATAGACATATGGTGCCAATAAAGAGTGAGCATGATTATCCATTTGCTTATACATTAAAGACAGGAACAATGGTTCTTCTTTATGAAAAATCGTCTAATGAGGTTTGGGAGGCTTCGGTCAAGGAAAGGAATAGACGCCTTTATAAGGTGACAGGTATGTCTACATCAACTATTGGTAATTGTATCTATGCGAGAATAACTATGGTTTACAATGAAGAAGCTCGTCCAAGTAAAGATATCAAGGCAAAAAACGGGGCATACAAACAAGGTGAGAAACTCCGTCCAGCAATAATCATGCTTCATACGCAACTGAATGCCCTCGTTCAAGGTTACGACTTTGAGATAAATGAACTTGGTAAAATAAAAAGACTTAGATAATATGATAAAGCAGACATTATTCTTCTCGATTCCGGTTAGTCTCTCGCTAAAGAATTCACAACTTGTGATTTCTTGGAAAGACAGTGATGAAAAGGTAACGCGCCCTATAGAAGATATAGGGTGTGTTGTCATGGAAAGCCAAATGATAAATATTACTTTGCCATTGCTCAACGAGTTGGTGAAGAATAATGTTGCTGTCATTTTATGTGACAATAAGATGATGCCTACTGCAATGCTTCAAAGTTTGGATGCCAATACCACGCAATCTGAGAATATAAAGTCTCAGATTGCTGTTAGCGAACCGATAAAAAAACAGGCATGGAAACAAATAATAGAAACCAAGATAAAGAACCAATCAGCAGTCTTGGATATGTTTTGTAAGAACGGCAATATACTTAAACCTTTCTACGCTAACGTGAAAAGTGGTGATACCGACAACAGGGAAGGCATTGCTGCAAAAATATATTGGACACAAATGTTTGGTAAAGACTTTAAACGTGACAGGTGTGGAGATTCGCCAAATGTACTACTTAATTATGGATATTCAATTTTGCGTGCAGCAACAGCACGAGCGTTACTTGGTTCTGGGTTGTTGCCTAATTTGGGTATATTCCATAAAAGCCGATACAATGCTTTTCCGCTCGCTGATGATGTTATGGAGCCTTATCGTCCTTATGTAGATTCGATAGTCTTTAATCTTTATGCAGATGGTATTACGGAATTAAACAAAGATTCCAAGATGGAGATAATGCGCCTTTTAAGCTGTGACGTAAATATAGGCAAGGTAATGCGCCCGCTACAGATTGCATTGACTTTTACGACAGCCTCTCTTGTTAAGTATTATGCTGGTGAAATTAAGAGAATATCACTTCCATTTATCTTATGACAGAATATAGACTCAATGCATATCATATTATGTGGCTATTTGTGTTTTTCGATTTGCCAGTTTCCACCAAAAAAGAAAGGAAGGCAGCAGCATTTTTCCGTAAGAATTTGGAAAAAGATGGCTTTTCCATGATGCAGTTTTCTGTTTATATACGGCATTGTGCATCAAGAGAGAGCTTGGATGTGCATGTGAGAAGAGTGAAGGCATTATTGCCTGAAACAGGAAAGGTTAGCATCCTAAGTGTTACTGACAAGCAATATGGTGACATCTATAATTTCTGGGGCAAACCAAAGAGCAAAAAAAAGAGTAAAATCACTCAGAAAGTAATTGGCGCACCTATTCAATTGGAATTTTTTTAATACATTTGTAGCGTAATAATTCTTACACGGCGATTTCTTATAACAAAACAAGAACTATAATGTATTGGTTCTCTGATATTTAAAAATTATAGGTTGTGGTTTGATGTAGGAATCAAAAGATATACAACTTTTCTAAAGAGTAGAACTGCATCAACGAGTTGTGGTTTGATTTAGTAATCAAAAGATATAATTTATTTGTATTTTGATGTATAATTTGTTTCAGTTGTGGTTTGATGTAGGAATCAAAAGATATACAACTAATTTGCTTATTATATCTATTACAGATGGTTGTGGTTTGATGTAGGAATCAAAAGATATACAACGGATTTCATTATTATCCTTGTGCTCCAGAAGTTGTGGTTTGATGTAGGAATCAAAAGATATACAACGGATTTTAAGACCGCCAAGAAGGCTAAGGGTTGTGGTTTGATGTAGGAATCAAAAGATATACAACTACATCATGTCAGAATAAGGATGGCCAACGTTGTGGTTTGATGTAGGAATCAAAAGATATACAACTAACGGCATCCGTGGTAGTGTAACCACAGAGTTGTGGTTTGATGTAGGAATCCCGATTCTTGCGGCCGGAAAAGCCCTATATGCCAAAGGCAGGTTGGACTTCCTGAGAAGAAAATCCAACCTGCCTTTTCTGCTATTACTATTAATCTTGTCCAGTCGTCGTTACATGGCCCTTGCGTCAGAGCCAGAGCGGATTTCGTTGTTCTGGCGGGTGACGGGGAGTTGCGTTGCTCTGTTGTTGTGTCTTCCAGCCGTATTTCTGATCACATTCTTGGCCTTGTGGCTCACGCTGCCGCCGCTGCTCTCGTTCAGCGAGATGTTTCGTGCGGTCAGTTCCTGAACGTCGATGCTCGCGGCGCTCGAGGCGTTGAGCACGGCCGTTCCAGTGCATTTCCCCTTAAACGTGCAGTCGGCACCGCTTGAGGCGCTGGCAAAGATATTTTGGCATTTGATGCCTTCGATGTCGGTGTTGGCGCCGCTGCTGGAGTTGACAGAAATTTTGTCGGCCGTTATCTTTTCGATGTCGGCATCAGCGCCCGACGAGCTCGTCAAGGTCAGGTTGTCGCATTTGAGATGGTCGATGTCGGTGTCAGCTCCGCTGCTTAGCGTGATGGAGCAGGAGGTGCATTTGATGCCCTTAAATTCGGCGTCAGCTCCGCTGCTCATCTCGAGAGAGAATGGGCGGTTGACGTTCAGGTCGTTTTGCATCTGAAGCGATGCGCCCGAACTGAGAGCCACCTGTTGTGGAGAAGCGGCAGTGAGGTACACCTTGATGCAATCGTCTTTAATTTTGACGTTCTTGGTGAACGAAAGTTTCAGCGTTCCGTTTTCCATCTTGGCCTCAAAATATGGCGCCAGCGTTTCATCAATGACGGCCTTGACTTCCGTTTTCTCAGAAGCGTTTGTCGTGTAGTAGACTTCAATGCCTCTCGATACATTCAGTTTGGAGAGCCTGCCAAATTCCTTGTATTTGGTGACATACTTTGCGTCTTTGGAATCGGCGTTGTAAACCGCCTCGCTGAAATCCTTGACAAAGTCTTTGGCGTTGCCGTTTGAGCAGGCTGAAGCGAAGAAAACGGTCAGTCCGAGAAATGCCACAGTACAGATGGGAATTGTAAACTTTTTCATGATGGTTTTGATATTGCGAACTGGCCCTGCCAGTTCAGGGTTACGTAATGGGCGTTCTGAAAAAATGCGGAAACTTCCTGACAACTTCCAGCACAGCCCTGATAAATGTTGTGGCTGGCAGTTTGTGCCAGCACCGTCACAAATCTACGAATTTCCTTTTTTTCGCCCAAGGAAATCCTGATTTTTTTTGTGGAGTGTCGTGTTTTATGTAAATTTGAACATCCGCTTTCCAAGCCATAAAGATATATGCCAGAGCAAACAGCACGAACCTACATAGCCATTGACTTGAAATCCTTTTTTGCCAGTGTGGAGTGTGTGGAGAGAGGGCTCGACCCGCTTTCCACCAATCTGGTCGTTGCCGATCTCAGTCGCACGGAGAAAACCATCTGTCTGGCAGTCACCCCCTCTTTGAAGGCGCACGGCATTTCTGGTCGTGCGCGTCTTTTCGAGGTGGTGCAGCGCGTTCGTGAAGTCAACCGCCAGCGAAATCTCAGGCAATGGGAATTGCACGCGGCGCAGGGTGGGGCAGCCGTTGCCCGTCCGTCGGGCCGACCGCGCGGCGGATGGTTGCTGACGGGGAAGTCGGCAGACGACAAACTGTTGCAGGCACATCCCGAATATGCGGTGGACTACATCGTGGCGCCGCCGCGCATGAAATATTACATTGACTATAGCACACGCGTTTATTCCGTATATCTCAAATATGTAGCCCCCGAAGACATCCATGCGTATAGCATCGACGAGGTGTTTATGGACGTGACAGATTATTTGTATGCCTATAAGATGTCGGCCGAAGAACTGGCCATGACCATCATCAAAGACGTGTTGAAAACAACTGGCATCACGGCAACGGCTGGCATCGGCACCAACCTTTATCTGGCAAAAATCGCTATGGACATCGTTGCCAAACACATTCTGGCCGATGAAAACGGCGTCAGGATGGCGGCGCTCGACGAGATGACATACCGGCGCAAACTTTGGAACCACCGCCCCATCACGGATTTCTGGCGCGTTGGCAAAGGCATCGCCCGGCGCCTGGAAAAAGAATATATCTATACGATGGGCGACATTGCCCGGCAGTCGGTGCGGAATGAAGGCCTGCTCTATAAGCTCTTTGGCGTGAATGCGGAATTGCTCATCGACCATGCCTGGGGGTGGGAGCCATGTCGGCTGTGTGACATCAAAGCCTATCGGCCAGAGCGCCGTTCCCTTTCGAGCGGACAGGTGTTGCAGAGCCCCTACACGTTTGAAAAGGCGAGGGTGGTGGTGCAGGAAATGGCAGAAGGTGCCGCCCTGGATTTGCTTGACAAACATTTGCTGACCGACCAGATTGTGCTCGACGTGGGCTATGACATCGAGAGCCTGAAAGACGAAAACATCCGCAGCCTCTATCATGGCGAAACGCAGACCGACCACTACGGACGCGTGGTGCCGAAATCCGCTCACGGTTCCGCCAATCTGGGAGCCCCCGTGTCATCCTCCAGTTTGATCAAGCAGGCCGTTGCCAACCTTTTCGACCGCATCGCCAATCCCGTCTTGCTCGTTCGGCGCCTGACGCTGACCACCAACAACGTGGTGCCAGAGCAGGAACTCGAGCAGCGGCGGAAAGCCCCCCGGCAGTTGAATCTTTTTGAAGACAGCATCGGGGCGCAGGAAGAAAAAGCGCAGCAGGAGAACCTGTTGGAACGCGAGCGGAAGGTGCAGCAGGCCGTGCTCAACATCAAGAAAATGTTTGGCAAGAATGCCATCCTCAAAGGCGTCAATTTCGACGAAGGAGCAACGGCCATTGAGCGTAACAGTCAGATAGGAGGACACAAAGCATGAGTGAATATGACGACATTATAAATATGCCACACCACGTCTCGAAGACACGCCCGCGCATGTCCCTTCGGGCACGGGCCGGACAGTTTGCCCCTTTTGCCGCCCTGACCGGCCATGGAGCCGCCCTTTCCGAAACGGCCCGTTTGACAGAGCGTCCGCCCTGCTTGACCGACAGCGTCTTGAAGAAACTCGACGAAACGCTGGCCTATGTGCGCGAGCATGCCGAAGAGGGCGTTCGGGTGTCTGTCACCTATTATGTGGCCGACGAGCGGAAAGAAGGCGGCAGTTACCACGTGTTGCAAGATGAAGTCAAGCACGTCGACGCGTTGCGCCGTCTGCTCCTCTTCAGAGGCGGAGAAGAAGTGCCCCTTTCTTCCATTGTCGCTTTAGAAGTGGACGGAGGCGCTCTTGAAGATTAGCAAAGGCCACCCCGTCGTTTCTCCCCTCCGCAGATGCAATCCGCCGACACCCATGCGCCCCCTTTGGCGACCTGATTGCAAAACCGCTTTCCAAACGGCTTTTGCCCTTTGAAAGAGAACCCATAAACCACAGCAAACCATGGCAGAAAGAAATATATCCATATTAATCCCCTGTTTCAACCGCTTTTGCGCCCCGCTCGTAAAGACGTTGCATGATTTGGCCGCTGCAACCCAATCTCCGCGCCATGACGCTTTCAACTTCGAAATCATCGTGGCCGACGACAAATCGTCGCGCGTGGGATGTGTTGAGGCCAATCGCGAAATCAACGCCCTGCCGCATTGCCGCTTGCTGGAGATGGACCACAACGTGGGGCGGGCGGAAATCCGCAATGTGCTGGCGCGGAATGCGCGTTACGAATGGCTGGTGTTTCTGGATTGCGACGTAAACATCCCCGACTCTCATTTCCTGCAGAACTATCTGCAATGTGATGAGCGGCACGAGGTGGTTTACGGCGGTGTCTCCTTGCCGCCTTTCGGCAAACGCTTCCACGGCAATCTCCGCTACCGCTATGAGAAACGGTGCCTGCCCAAATTCTCCGTTGAAAACCGTTTGGCGCAGCCCTACCAGAGTTTCCGCACCTGTAATTTTATGGTCAGCAAACAGACCTTGCTCAATCATCCTTTCGATGGCCGCATCCGCACCTATGGTTATGAAGACGTTTTGTTTGGCAAATCTCTGACGGCCGCCCATATACCAGTACACCACATTGACAACCCAGTGGAAATCGACGATTTCGAGGACAACGGCAACTTCATGTATAAGACCGAGGAAGCCATGCAAACCTTGTTCAGGATGCGCGACCTGATGGACGGCTATTCGCTCATCACGCACTATTCCGCCAAGATCGATCGTTGGAACATGAGGCGTCCGCTCCTCCTCTTCTTCAAGCGCTTTGGCAAAATGATGCGCAAGAGTTTGCGTGGCAAGCATCCCTCTGTCAGCGTCTACAATCTCTACCGCCTGCTCTATTATCTGTCGTTGGAGGAAGACTGAATAACACTCAGGAAGTCCTCGCCAATAAGTAATGGTAAGTAGGTGTTCAAAATTAGTTTATACTATTCATGTTGGGATAAACTAATTCTGACCACCTACTTATGTTTGATTTTTACAAATCAAAGTTTTTCCTTGACTGGTATAATGAAAGCTACTCTTTAGAAGGATAGCTTTTTTTTGACTACTCGAATCAAACAAATCGCCTTGATTTTAAAAAATCAAAGTATAGTCTTTGATTTGGCAAAGGAAAAGTATTATCTATGCGTCAGTAATCATCAACTATGATAAAAGGTGTTATCACGGGAGATTTAGTAAACTCCACCAATCACCAAAATGAATTATGAGAAAGCAACCCAGGTGGAAATACCCAAAGCCTGCGACCTGTCAAAAGCCGGATAGGTGTATTATATCCCGTTCAAGCAGAATTTGTTCGTGTCTATTGTGGACAAATATGTATTTCATCCCCAGCAGTTGGAAAAAAGTCCCAATTTACAGCAGGTTTGTTCCCGGAGTTTATCGACCAGTATTACGGTTGTGTGATTTTTGCCCTAATCCGGCTCAGACTTGCCTGCGTTACGCCTAAATAGGTGGCGATACTTCCCAGCGGCAATCGCTGTAACAAATCTGGTTCTTTCTCCAATAGCTCCTTATACCGTTCCGAAGCGATAGCGGACAACATAGAAATCAGCCGTTCCTCAGTGGCAAGTAGCTCCATCTCCGCATAACGCCGTCCCCAATTGGCGATGTGCAAGTCTTCGGAAAACAACTCTTTCATTTTTTTTCTTTTCAATACATATAAGATGGAATCTTCCATCAACTCCATTGTTTCATATCCTGGCTCGTCATTTACATAGCCTTTCATAGAAACAAGGGTCGCTCCCTCTTTGCCGACCCAAAAAGTAATTTCTTTCCCATCCACCGAAGTATAGGCACGGACAATGCCTTGTTTAATGAAAAAGATGTCTTTCTCCACCTTGCCGCATTCCAATACTCGGAATCCTTTGGGATATGAGACTTCCGTCAGGCATTGTTGCAACCTGTCCAAAGATGCGTCCGGCATGGCATATCTTTGGTTGATGATTTCCTTTATATCCATAGTTCATTGCTGTTGTTAGTGTGCAAATTTATAAAATAGCATACGGAAACGAGAATAAACAGATGTTTTTTGTCAAATGAAAAGTCTGTTTTTGCCAAATGCAAAAAGCTATTGGGGATTGTTTCTTTATTTTTGCGCCCGAATTTAATAAATCATAGGTATGAATTGGATAATCTTATTATTTGCAGGATTGTTTGAGGTGAGCCTCACATTCTGTTTAGGGAAAGCGAGAGCGGCATCAGGAGTTGAGTTTTATTTGTGGGGAATCGGGTTCCTTGCCTCTACCATACTGAGCATGGCTTTGCTTGCCAAAGCGGTACAGACTTTGCCTTTGGGAACTGCGTACGCCATTTGGACGGGAATCGGAGCGGTTGGTACGGTTTTGATTGGTATATTCGTTTTCAAGGAACCTGCCACTCCCATCCGGCTTTTCTTCCTCTTCACGCTCATTGCATCCTTGATAGGATTGAAAGTCGTGTCATACTGAAAGGAGACGACAAATGAAGTATGAATTAAGAGAGAACCAAGGCATTCCAGTACCTCTGCTGGCTCTGATGGCAGTTGCTACCGGACTTTCCGTTGCCAACTGCTACTACAACCAACCTTTGTTGGGTAGCATGGCAAAAGATTTCGCGGTAAACGACTTTTCTGCTAGCATGGTAGCGACATTGACACAGATAGGCTATGTGACCGGACTTGTGTTTGTCATCCCGCTTGGTGATTTGGTCTCACGAAAGAAGCTGATATTGACCAATTATATCATATCTTCGTGCGCCTTGCTTGCCATAGCCCTTGCCCCGAACATCTATTGGGTGTGGGGCGCATCATTGCTTGCCGGCGTATCTTCGGTTATGCCGCAATTTTTCATTCCGTTAGTATCTTACTATTCACCCCCTGCGCACAAGGTGCGCAACGTAGGGACTATACAATCTTGCCTGCTCATCGGCATTCTTGGTTCACGGGTATTCAGTGGCTTTCTGGCTGACGTATGGGGATGGCGTTCCGTCTATTTTGTTGCTTGCTTGTTTATGCTCGGATGCTTCCTGATGATTCACAAGATGCTCCCCGCGCTGTCTACCTGTTCTCGAGAAAGTTATGCAGGGCTGATGAAATCTTTGTTGCGCCTGCTCTTCCAATACCCGTACTTGCGTATCGCATCGCTGAGGGCGGCATTGGCTTATGGCTCGTTCTTCGCATTGTGGAGTTGCCTTGCTTTTCGGATGAAACAGGAACCTTTTTTTGCTAGCGACGACATTATCGGAGCACTCGGTTTGTGTGGACTGGCAGGTGCATCCACGGTGGTTTTTATCAGCGGCTACGTCCAAAAGTACGGTGCGAGATTCTTCTCTATTGCTGGAGGATGCGTAGTGTTGGCTGCATGGATACTGGCATTTTTGGGGAATGATAGCTATTCGTGGATAATAATTGCTATCTTGCTGATTGATGCCGGTATGCAGTGCATCCATTTGTCGAATCAGACCAGCGTAGTCGCCCTTGACGCATCTGCCATCAATCGTATCAATACCGTTTATATGACCATTTACTTTTTGGGTGGTTCTGCCGGTACATTCGTTTCCGGTCTGTCTTGGCAGCATTACGGGTGGACAGGTGTGGTGGGGGTAGGAATTGCCTTTACCGTGGCTTCCTTGCTCATAAACTGTTTCAAGCCCCAACGACATAAGGGTGGATACTAAATATTCTGTCAGTCTGAATATTTTATGTTTTATGTTAAAACCTTCGTCAATTCTCTTGGGCTTGTTTCTCAAACAATGGACCCCACCCTCGTTTAACTCACAGAGTCTGCCAAAGGCTGGACAATGGATTGGCTATATTCTTTCCCACCATCACTTACCTTCGAAATATTTCATCAGCGCACCGCGCGGACATTTGGCGGAGGTCTGAGGCGAAGCACTGTAGCTCACTTTGCGAGCAAAGTGAGCTACCATGCTGGCGCCGCAACAGACGATTGTGCGAGTCAGTGCAAATCTCCGCTGCGAGTGTGCTACTGCTAACCATTGATATTTCAATTTTGAACACCCTTGATTTTTTCTGTATTTTGAACATTCTACCCATAAGACCATCTCTGGCATCAGTTTGACGGCCCAGTCTCGTGAGCGCATCCATTCAGACAAAGCCTTTAGTCGAACATCCTTGCGCTTATTGCAAGTCATCGACCTGCGGCCGCGAGTAGCGCTACCTTCGGCCGCGAGTAATGCTACCGTCGGCCGCGAGTAGCATTACCGTCGGCCGAAGGTCGATGACTTTGGATTATTGCTAAGTTTTTGACAGTCTGCAGTTGACATCAGCTTTCTGATCAGTTATGGTTGAATGGTGAGATTGGCGGCAAAAGAAGGTAGTCAATGTGTACGTGGAAGGTGGCACAATCAATGGTAATGTTGATGCCACAACAAGCAATAACTCTGAGACTTTGCGTGAGGAACTAAATCGCTTCATGCAACATCTTTTAGTTGGTTTGCCTACAAATCAAACTCCAATGTTTCGTTAGGCTTGAAAGCAATTATGCCATCGTAGACAGGAGAAAGAATCTCATACTTACCATAGTAATCGGCGAAATATACCTTCAGATGGTATGTGCCTGACGTGAGATTGGAAAGTTTGAAGCCGACATTATATCTGCAGTAGCAATCGGCTTCCAACGTTGGATCTTTCTTATAAGGAGCAATCACTATCTTTATTGTATTTCCCTGCGGGTCGAGCTTGGCATCGATTTTTTCCGTTATACAGTCGTATTCCAGGTTGGTCAAGTGGAATGTGGCCACACCATAGCCACCCACAGATATTGTCATCTTGGGAGACTTCCTCTTCTCTTTTGCGTAAAACTCAGGACGGCTTTCTTTTGCCGAATATGTGGTCTCGCAACCCGTGTTTGCCAAGTCGCTTAACGTCACCGATTCCATGATGATTTGGTCGGATGAACAAGCTGTTAGTGCTGTGGTTCCCAGTATAATAAATCTCAATAAATGTATTCTCATAAGTTTGATTTTAAGTAATTGCTCAACTTTTTCTTTCACCATTAAGTAGGTGTTCAGAATTAGTTTATATTGAATTGTCGTATTATTTTGTTCCTACAGCTGTCTTGAAGAAGGAGCGTAGCGGGCTACGTGACTGATGAAAGACAGTTGTAGGGGCAAAAGAATGCGGCAAGGCAATATTAAACTGGCTTATTCCTACATGGATAGTATAAACTAATTTTGAACACCTACTTATTAAATGAACGAATAGCGTCCATCAAAGAGTAGGTTTCCATAAATGCTTCTAAGGATTGGACGGCCGAGGCCCCATTCCCTTCAACAGCATCTGCAAAACTCTTTATAGCGCCGTAATATCCTTGTATGAAAATCTGGTTGTTGGGCATCAAAGGTAGGAATCTATTCCTGCCAAACAATTCAGTCGTCACCTTTTTATGTGTAAAAACCTTTTCCAGAGGTATTCCACAAAAACAATGTGGCTTTTGGCGGAAGTTAAGGCTGTCCAATTGCTCCAGTGTGTACACACCTTTGTCGGTATTAATGGTCATGCTCTCTTGTGCATCAGACCATGTATAGCCCGTGGAAAGTTCAAGAATTCCTGTGGCGTCAGCATGTTTGAGCATCAACATTAGAGTCTGTCCGTTGATGGATTCCATGCCTCTGACTTCCGATTTCCCAAACAGACAGGTGACACAGTCTAACGGATGGATGAAGAGGTCGAACAGAGAATCTCCCTCGGGGTATGCACCGGTCAGGTATTTCAGATTGTAGGTCTTTGTGCCTTTGCATCTCTGCAATTCCTTCTTCAATATTTGTATTGCGGGCGCAAAGCGTTTCTGCAGATCAACGACCGCTAACACTTTTGCCCGCTTCTGCAATTCTGTCAACTGTTTCAGTTCAGCGGTGCTCAGGCATGGCGGCTTCTCAATAAACAACGCTTTTCCATTTTCTAAAACCTTTGATGCAATGGAGAAATGCGCCTCTGGCGAAACCGACACGAACACGCCCTTGACCTCATCGTCTGCCAATATTTCATCCAACGACGTGGTGGCACGGACATGAGGAAAGGCTTCTTCAATCATGTGGAGCTTGCCGGGAGATTTGCAGCAGATGTATTTCAAAGGGATATGCAGATAGTTGATCACGGGGTAGAGATTGTTGGTGCTGTGATTCCCAATCCCCACAAAAGCATACTTGCTTTTATAGCTCTGGCGCAACATTCGGAAGCTCCGAATGTGCTTGTAGCGCTCTATAATGTTTTTGATGTATTCCATTGGCGGCTGATGTTGTTGATGTATCTTCGGTAAGTCTCTTTGCTGTTGCTGGTCCATTGGTATTTGCCATAGAACAATTCGATGACCCTCTTGGGTAAAAACTTTTCGAGGTTACGCAGCAGGATAATGTCGTACTTGCGATGGAAATTAATCCAGCAGGCATTGCAGTTTTTAGAGTATTGGCATTGCATTTTGGCAGTCTCCTTGGAGTTGAAAATCTCGTCCAATGAATGCTCGTGAATATTGCCAAGCATCACGCCCAGATTTTGGCATAGCGGCACATCGCCATTAGAGTGTATCACCAGTTCACAGAAAATGCTTTGGCATCGCAAACGCAGATGACCGTTTCTCCATTCCTTATACAGGGCCACAAAATCGAAGTTTTCTTCTGTGTCGTGAATGCTCTTCGGGATATTCTGATTGTAATGAGCAATGTCTGCAGAAAGCAAATCGGATGTGGTGTCAAAGAAGTCCATCGTTCCATAGATGCCGATGCGCACGTCTATGTCGTATTTTTTTGCAATGCCAATCACATAATCCATGTCCTTAAAGGTGTTCCATGGGGAGAGGCAAAACATTAGAGATATAGGCACCTCCTTTTTCAAGGTTTCAAGCACTTTAATCACATGGTCGTGTCCGTTGCAGCCTCTCATGAACTTGTATGTTTCCTTGTCGCCATCAAGCGAAACGTATAGATGCTTCGGATGATAGCGTCGAACCGCTTCAATGAGTTTTTGAGGCGCAAGGCAATTGGATAGAAGTGTATAGTTGGGGTGGTTGTCTCTAAACCACTCCATGATGGCATTCGCATCGGGATGCAGTAGAAACTCTCCACCTTCCAAACCAACCACCGTGTTTTTTGTGATGCATCGGCTTGCCATAATGTCTTTTATATTCTCGAAGGACAGATGGTCTTCTGGTTTTTGCCATATAGAGCAATGTTTGCAGCGCGATTGGCACTTGGTGGTGGAGTAAATCATCAGCGTGCTCAGTTGCTTGTGGTGCGGGCGGATGATGTTGTTGAGGTATAGCACCCCGTTGTGTAGATAGTCTTTTGTCTTGTACATTATTATCTTCCAAAGCTTTTGTGCTTCTATTGGTAAGAGGCGGAAAAAGTCTGAAAGACTGCACGAAGACATTGTCACCAGGTGAATCTGATGCCGAATGGAACAGTGAAGGTGAACGGATGTTCTGTCCATCTCGTGTGAACAGAGCTTCCATGCTGTAGGTGCCAATTCAGCGATGGTTCCAAATAGATTCCCCAGTTGGGTGAAAAATGATATTGCACGCCGGCGCTTGTGTCAATGGTCCATTGCAGCGAAGGCGTGAAATGCCAACTATTTGTATATGGTGTGGTTTGCCCCGTCACATACTTCTCGTCTGTTTTGCCATACACAGGTATATGCAGAGTCACGCCCAGTGAAGAATATATAGACCAATTCTTAGCATCAAGCCATCTGTATGACGCGTGCAAAGGCAGTCCTAAGTAGTGAACCTTTTGATTCCGCTTGATGTAATAAGCGTCTTCTCCTAATGTAAAGTCGGATTTCAAGAGCGAATACTGCAAACCTGTCGTCACGCCCCACTTGTTTTCCAATGATTTGGTCACTGAAAGGCCGAAGGTGATGGGGTTGTCATGTCGCTCATGCTCCACGATTTTTCCATCGTTCTTTGTGTTGTTCTTGTTGTTGAGGGCAATTTCCATAAGTGCTTTTTCTTCCTCCGACAATGTTTCCTGCTCTTTCATTTGCAAATAATGGTAACACTCTTCCCAGGTGGAGAATCTATTGGGGCTTGCAGGTGCATCACTGTCTGGTAAACCGCTTCCGATGTTGCTTGCCAACATCTTATAGGCGTTTTGAACCAGGGACGACCCCAAAGAACCGGCTGCAAGTAGTTGCCATTTGTGTTTCGTGGGGATATGTCTATCTTCAGCGATAAACGTTTTGCCGTATTCTTGCCAAATGTTTCTTACCGTATCGGTCGCAGTGCTGTCAAATTCGGTTTCTGCGATGTGATGGCTGCTTAATGAATCATGAATCCGAATCGTGTCGTTGGCCATCATAGAGTTGGATTTCGTTTGGAGGATATTCTGGTGGGCCATATTGGCTGCTACGTTTTCGGTTCTTTTTCCCCGTGTCGGCATTTCCTCCATTTGTTTCTTGGTAATATGCTGCTTCCGGCCCTTCTTCCCGTGTTCAACCTGTGCCGTATGTGTGTGCCCATTTTCAATCTTCGGCTTTCTCCATAGGATGCGATAGATCGGTATGCTGATGAGGAAGAACGAGACGATGGCCAACATGCGTTTGTTGATAATCTTTCTCAGCATCGCTTTGGCCCTTGCCAATTGAGAAGAAGAACTGTGTGGCTCTATTCCCAGTATTTTCGCTATCTCTTTATGCGAATATCCTTCAATCACAGCCATCTGAAAGACCTTTCTGTAGGCCTGTTGGCAGTTGGGCGATGATTTCATGTATTTCTTTTTCCTCCAGCCAGTTCTCAGGAGTGACACATTCCTCTACTTCAAATTCTTCATTTGTGAACGATGAGAAAGGCGTAAACATTCTTTTCTGCTTATGCTTCAGCAATTTCAAGGCTTCATTTCTTGCAATGGCACACAACCATTCTCCGAATTTATCGGTGTCTCTGAGTTGATGAAGAGAATAATAAGCACGGATAAACACCACTTGGACGACGTCATTCAATGTGTCCTCGTCCTCATCAGTGATGTTGGAGCATACTTTTCTCACCATTGGGGAGTATGCTTCGATAAGTCTTGCCAGAGCATTTGCGTCTCCAGTTCTCACTTGCTTTATGGTCTCTTCTGTATCCATGTTAATGGGCGATGCGTTTTTGCTTTTCTTATTAGGATAATCGGAAGTGGGAAAAGACTGCATGATATGATGCTAAAAAATACTGACCACCAGCATGGGTATTGAAAACCCTACCTTGTCAAGGTAAAGATAGAACGATGCTTTAAGGCTTGTGTCATTAAAAATGAATCTCATAACCGACAACGCCCAGCCATGTTGCAAAGCATGGTTGGGCGTTGTCGGTTATTTACTTTTGTTTGAGATACCACCAGCGGCTGTCGAAATATTTCTGCAATTTTTTGTCTTTGAAAGTTTTGCCTTGCAGCGCCTCCAGGTAGTGCTTCGCGGCCAGTTTGTCGAGCGGACTGAGCGGCGTTTCCGATTCGGCGGCGACCAAGGACGTTTTGCAAGGGTCTGGCTTGCAGACGATGCCGCTCTCGCTGCAGTCGGCAGCACTGAGATGCAGTTCCTCTTCCGGTTTGAAGTCTTTTGCGTGGATTTCAACAAAGGCATCCCTCAGGAAAAACTCCAGCATCTGCTGCGCCTGCTTATCGTATTCGCTTGAACGGATGTCGCGCATTTGGTGTTTTCCGTAGCCCTTCTTTCCTGCGGCGTTGATGATGGCGGGAGCATCTGTTCCCTTCATGCTGGCGGCATTCAAGAAGAAGTGAAGCGGCGAGCCGTCGCTTTCGATGCGCAGCGTGAAATCGTCAATCTGATGGTTGGACCAACGCAGTGCCGGACTCAGTTTGTAATCGAGCTGATAATGCGTGTAGATATTCTGGGCCATCGTGTAGGTGTAGCGGTGGTGCACATGGTTGAGGCCCGGTTTGAAAGTTGCCTGGAAATAATAGACATAGCTGATGCTCGTGCCGAGATGCGTGTCTTGCAACGTCAGATAGTTTCCGCTGCCAGATTCGTCTTCTTCATACAGAGAAAGGTCCAACGGCTTAAACTCCAGTTTGTTGACAAACGTTGAGTCGTTGGCAACGGTGGCATGACGAAAATTGAGCGCCGTGTCGTTCATTTCCACCGTGAAATTCTTGATGAAAGGGTGCTCCGTTTCTTGCAATTGCTGCCCAGTGAAGTTTTGCGGGGCGTCGGCCACAAACCCGACCGTCACGCAACGCTCTTCCTTTTCTGGATTGAGAAAGTCGTATTGTACATCCACTGTTGCCGTGCCGTTGGCGTTGAGGCGGATGGTGAGTACTTCCTTGCTAACGCTGATTTGCGATTCGTTGAGCGGAACGAGCTGGTTGCCGGAGGTGTAAAACAGGCCGTCGTTGGCCATGCCATTGCACGGGAAGGCGCAGATGGCGGCGAAGGCGAGGATGAGGGTTTTAAGAGATGTGCGTTTCATGAAAGAGTGGGGGAGAGGTGTATGTTTTGTTGTTTGTTGGGGGATTTTCTTTGGGGAGAAAACCGTTGGCCTCGGTCAGCTTTTGTTGAGTAATGGTAAAAAAATAACTTGACCAATTTTGTGGAGTAAGGATAATGTGTTATTTCTTATGCCCTGTCTTTTTGCCGTTTTTGAAATTTGTCATCGGTCACATAGCCCGCTATGCTCCCTCTTCCAAATTCCAAAACCAACAAAAACACAGGTCAAAATTGGTCAACTTATTCTTTTACCATTACTGAGAAGAAATTCGAGCAATCCTTCAGAGGCGTCTTCAAGCAGATCGAGCACGTGGTCGAAATCTTTGCTTGTGCCGTAATAGGGGTCGGGCACGCACGTCTCGCCTTCGTGGTGGCGAAGGAAGTCGGCCATCAGTACCACCTTCTCCATGTCGGAGGCCGAAGGGGCCACGTGGCGCAGGCGCCGCACATTGTCGGCATCCATAGCAATGATGTGGTCGAAATGGCGGATGTCGTCAGGCGTCACGGGACGCGAACGATGGGTCAGTTTGTAGCCGCGCTGGGAGGCGTGTTGCCGCATTCGGCTGTCGGCAAGTTCGCCTTCGTGGTAGTCGATGAGGCCTGCCGAATCGATTTCAAATTGCGCGTTGAGCGCGTGTTGCTTGACCCATGTGCGGAACACCTCTTCGGCGGCGACAGAGCGGCAGATGTTTCCCAAGCAAATGAAAAGAATTTTGGTTTTTGATTCCATTGGATGACGAAAGTTTTTTTGGGGGGTTGCCAGTTTTGAAGGCGTGTTCAAGGCTGGCAACCCTTGCAGTGTGTGTGGTTATTTCACCCAGAACACGCGCCCGTCCTTTCGGGGGCGTGCCGTTGGCAGTTGGCCGTCGACATAGCCCAAGGCCAGATGTCCGATGCCTTCGTATTCTCCTTCAATGCCCAAGGATTGCAGCCATTCCTTCCAGGTGTCGGTTTCAAACTCCTGCCGGGCGCGGTGGATCCAGCATGAACCGAGGCCGAGGCTGTGGGCGGCCAACATCATGTTGCCCATTGCCAACGAACCGTCGTAGAGATATGTTGGCGTGAATGTCTTGGTTAGGACGATGATGATTGCCGGCGCACCATAGAACGGGTCTTTCACGTCGTGCTCAAAAAACGAGGCGTTGGCCTTGCTGAGTTTTGCAATCACTTCCGGGTTGGTCACGGCAATGAGGGCCCAGGGCTGGCGGTCGTGTCCCGATGCCGCCCAGGTGCCAGCTTCAATCACTTGCTCAATGAGTTCCGTTGGTACGGGGTCTTTCTTAAAGGCGCGCACACTTCTGCGCGTCATCATGTTTTCGATGATAGCGTTCATTCTGTTTGAGTTTTAAAATCCGGCGTGTTCCGCATTGTTGTTTCCCTGGCGGGCCGAGCGGCGTTTTTCGCCCGTGTATTGCCAGCGGATTTCGTCGGAGAGTTTGTTTCCTTGTTTGTCGGTGGCCGTTGTGGTGACGATGTTTTCCCCGTCTTTCAGTGTGACGTTGTCAATGACGTAGTGAACATCGGTGAATCCCTTGTGGATGCCTTCCAGTTCCTGTCCGTTGAGGAAAACCTTTGGCTGGCCAACGTTGGAATAGACCGTGATGCTCGTGACGCGGCGTTCGCGGTCGGTGTTTCGCCGTTGCGTCAGATAGAGCACGGGACTTTTGCTCCAGTTGGCCTTATACCAATAGTAGGCGTCTTTCTTGACCTTGCGGTCGATGGTGACGAGTCCCTTCATGTTGCGGGCTGGCACGCCGCCTCGTTCCCACATGGGGCAACCGAAGTCGAACATGTTCCAGAGATAGGATGCCAATATGTAGGGGTGTTTCGCAATGACGCTCCATTGGTATTCGTGGACCTTCGTCTCAAACGTTTCTGGATAGAAAGGGTCGCCCCAGTTGAGCGATTCTCCCAGATATTCCGTTTGCTGACGGATGTTTCCGTCGGCTCCGTATTCCGTTAGCATCAGCGGCATGCTGGGGTAATTTTTCTCCAGACCTTCCACCCAGCCGTTGATGTCTTTGATTTTTCGTTCGTACCATCCGAAATAGCGATTCATGCCTTGGATGTCGGCATTCATGTTGACAGGATGGTCGGCGTGGCCGTACCCGTTGACCGAGGCCGTCAGACGGTCGGGGTCTTCCTGTTTGGCCAGTTCGTGGAGCGACGAGGTCAGGTCGGCCGTGTAGGCGTGTGGCGTGTAGACCTCGTTGTGCAGTCCCCATATATAAATAGAGGGATGGTTGTAGCTCTGGCGAATTAGTTCGCGGAGTTGCGTGTGTGCGTTGTCCCATTCCTGTCCCGTGACGCGATTGACAAACGGGATTTCCGCCCACACTAACAAGCCGAGCGAGTCGCAGCGCGAATAGAAATAGTCTGACTGCTGGTAGTGGGCCAGGCGGATTGTCGTGGCACCGACGTCCATAATCATGGCCAGGTCTTCATCGTGGTCGGCCTTGCTCAGTGCGCTGCCCTTTCCCCAGCGGTCTTGATGGCGCGTCACGCCGTACATGGGATATCGTTTGCCGTTGAGCCAGATGCCTTTTCCTGGTTTTATTTCAATGTTTCTCAATCCGAGCGGCTGCACACTCTCGTCTGTCACCTTCCCGTTTTGGAGGATGCGCACGGTCACCTTATATAAATAAGGGTCTTCGCGTCCTTGCCACAGGTGTGGCTTGCTCAGTTGCATTGTCGCTTCGTGGGCCTGGATGCCCTGCGGGGAGAGCGTCAGGTTTTTTCTCACGCGGGCCACGCAGTTGCCTTTGTTGTCAGTGATGGTCGTTTCGATGGTTGCAGGGACCGGCTGTCTGGTGGCGTTTCGCGTTTTGGTCGTCACGCAGGCGGTAGCACTCTTTGACGATACCTGTTGTTGCCGAACGTAAACCCCTGGTCCGGCGCAGTCTGTCACGGCGATGTGGCAAGGTTCTGCCACGATGAGCGAAACAGGCCGATACATGCCGCCGTAGATGCCGAAGAGGTTGTGGTTGACTGGTATCACGTCGGGGCGGGCGCTGTTGTCGGCTTTAACCACGATTTCGTTGCTCTGTCCGTGGCGCACGTCTCCGCTGATGTTGCAGGCGAAAGCCGAATAGCCCCCTTTGTGGGTGGCGACAAGTTTGCCGTTGACATAGACTTCGGCACAGGAGGCCACCCCTTCAAAGCGCAGATAGAGCACTTTGTCTTTCCAGGAGGAGGGAACGGAGAAGTGCTTGCGATAGTAGGCCGCTCCAGCGTAGAAATTGTTGACGCGGGTGAGCATGTCGGTGGCGTTCCAGGTGTGTGGGACACTAACGCTGTCCCAACGGCCGTTCCAGGCTGCGGCGGCCTGCATCGTTTCTGTCGTGGAGGGCGCTTTCTTGAATGTCCACCCGCCGCAAAAGTCAATCACGTCGTGAGCGCTGGCAAAGAGGGACATTGTGGCAGCCAGACAGGTGGCTGCAATGGTCTTCTTTTTCATGGTAGAATGTTGGTATGTTTGGGGCTTGCAATGTTTGCTTGGAATTTCCGAAGCGCACCTGTTGGAAAATATATTCAGTTCTTCAGACAGTTGCGGAGCATTTCTCCGTGTCTGATTTTTTCAGACATAATGCCGACCCCTTCGCTGATGAGGGCCTTTTCGTTTTCCGTCAGTCTCCTAATCCTTTCAGGAAGTTCTTCCAGGGAGTTGACGGTGAGGCCCAGATGGTTTTGATTGACAAACGCGGCTACGCCCGATTCCTGCCAAACAATCACTGGCATGCCAGAGGCCAGATAGAGCGAGAGTTTGTGTGACGCATTGTAGCGCAGGTATTCGCCCAGACCGTGGCTGCCCTGGCAGGTGGTCAGCGATTCCCCGTCCCAGACGAGTCCCCAACTGCCGTTGAGCGTGCGAAGGTCGGCGGGGCGGAAGCATCCCTGATAGGTCAGGTTCTCTCCAAAAACGTCCTTTGGCAGTGTGGCACCGTAGAGCAGAAAGTGGAGCGAAGATAGTATTTTGTTTCCAGAAAGCAGTTTGAGAAATTCGCTTTTTTCCAGATTACCTGCAAAAGCGATGTCGTTTCCTCCCGTGAAAGACGATTTTGGCGCAGGCAGGTGTTCCACCAGATAGTCAAAGCATTGCAACACCTTGATGTTTTCTCCGTTGAATCCCTGTTTACACAAAAACGCCTTCATGGCCTCTGTGTGAACAATCAGTCGCCTGGCTTTTCGCAGGAGCGGTTCTGACTCCTCGTGTCCACCGCGCAACATATCGAGGTCGTGTACCAACACGGTGAGGGGCAAGTTGGTGTGGAGGATTTTCCGTATGATCAGATGGCTGTGTGGCGCGTAAAAAGGATATTGGATAAACAATTCTCCGGCCTTTTGCAGCAATTTCTCCAGTGGCTGGTAACACAAGCGGGCATTGATGCCCAGCAGGTCGTCCCATCGGGGCGCACGGATTTCCAGCGGTTTGAAGCCTTCTTGGCGCAAAATGTTTTCCACGTCGGCTGGTGCCTTCCCCTCAGCGTTGAAGGCGTCGCGCGGTGCTGTTATTTTCAGAAAATATCGTTGCATGAGGTTGGAGACTTAGGATTTGTGGGCCGCTTTCTGTTTTGCCTGCACGTTTGGCAGAAAACCTGCCACTATGCCCAACAAGGGGAGCAGGGCGCTCACTTTGAAGATGAAACTGATGCTGGTTTGGTCGGCCAGCCAACCGAAGAAGGCAGAACCGAGACCGCCCAGGCCGAACATGAGGCCGAAGAATATGCCGGAAATCAAACCGAGTTTGCCAGGCATCAGGTCGGTGGCGTAAACCACGATGGAGGAGAAGGCTGAGGCGATGATGAGGCCTGTTAAAAATGCCAGCAACACGGTCAGCGGCAAACTCACGAAGGGCATGGCGAGCGCCGGAGGGGCGGCACCGAGGATGGAAGCCCAAATGACGTATTTGCGCCCTATTTTGTCGCCGAGCATACCACCAGCCACGGTGCCGATGGCGAAGGCGAGCAGAAAGGCAAAGAGGCAGAGCTGCGATGCGCCAACGCTGATGCCGAATTTGTCGATGAGGAAGAAGGTGAAATAATTGGTGATGCAGGCCACGTAAAAATATTTCGAAAAGATGAGCAGCACGAGAATCAGCAACGCGCGTTTCACTTGTTTGTCTGTCAGATTGGACGGCTTGGCTATCATTTGTTTTGGTTGCCTTGTGGCATAAGACAGGCGCATGCTGTACCAGCTGCCAACGCGCACCATGATGGCAGAGGCCGCCACTGCAGCAATGGCAAACCAACTGATGGCTTCTTGTCCGAAGGGGAGTACGATGGCTGCTGCGAGAAGTGGGCCGATTGCAGAACCTCCGTTGCCGCCAACTTGGAAAATGCTTTGCGCAAGGCTCTTTCTTCCACCAGATGCCAACTGGGCCACCCGCGAGGCTTCGGGATGGAAAATGGAGGAGCCGAGTCCGATGGTGCACACGGCCAAAAGCAATAGAAGAAAATGTCCTGCAAAAGCCAAGATAATGATGCCGGCAAGGGTGAAGCACATGCCAATTGACAACGCATAGGGACGCGGATGACGGTCGGAATAAAGTCCGGTGAGCGGTTGCAGGATTGATGACGACATTTGAAACACCAGTGTGATGATGCCGATTTGCGCAAACGAAAGCCCGAACTTCGTCTTGATGATGGGGTAGATGGCCGGTACGACCGACTGAATCATATCGTTGAGAAAATGTGACACGCTGATGATTATCAGTATGGAATATACAGTTCCCTCCTTGAGGTTAGGCTCTCCTTTCAAACGTTTGAATGTGGATGTCAAAATCTTGTTCATAATTGCAAAGGTAGTCAAAACAAAACATTAGTAGGTGGTCAATATTATTTTAAATATGCCAAGAGCATGTTTTTTTTATTTGCAACGCTCTCCAAGGCATATCTGCTTACCTCCCAATCAGGCAACTTCTGGTGTGTTGTATATATATTATAAGGAGTGTTTGTCAGAGCGTTGTTCTTTCTTGTCTGACAAAATGTCATAAAATTAAAAGGGATGGGAGAGGGGGCTACTTGATGGGATTGGAAATGGCAGTTTGTTGTTATGTGTTTGATGGATAGGTTGTTACGTGCTTTTGCTGTTCGCGGTGCTTTGTCTGGAGAAGAATATAAACATGGCAAAGCCCCCTTTGTTATATATATAAAGAATAGGCCAGTGAATGCAATTGGCACGCCCTTTGCTCTTTATTAAGCGTCCGCCTTGACAGACACATGCAGGGCTGACACAGAGAAAATCAACTTGAATAATAAAAATAAAAAAGAAAATATATCATGGGAAAGATTATTGGTATTGACTTAGGAACAACAAACTCTTGTGTTTCAGTCTTTGAAGGCAATGAACCAGTTGTCATTGCAAACAGCGAAGGTAAGCGTACGACTCCTTCGGTAGTGGCATTCGTTGACGGCGGCGAACGTAAGGTGGGTGACCCTGCCAAGCGTCAGGCCATCACCAACCCCAAGAAGACCATCTACTCTATCAAGCGTTTCATGGGTGAAAACTACGACCAGGTGCAGAAGGAAATCTCCCGTATGCCTTACACGGTGGTTCGTGGTGAAAACAATACGCCACGCGTAGAAATCGATGGACGTCAGTACACTCCGCAAGAAATTTCTGCCATGATTCTTCAGAAGATGAAGAAGACGGCCGAAGATTACCTCGGACAGGAAGTGACGGAAGCTGTTATCACTGTTCCTGCTTACTTCTCAGACTCTCAGCGTCAGGCCACTAAGGAAGCCGGACAGATTGCTGGTCTCGATGTTAAGCGTATTGTCAACGAACCGACTGCCGCTGCTTTGGCATACGGTATTGACAAGGCAAACAAGGATATGAAGATTGCCGTGTTTGACCTCGGTGGTGGTACGTTTGATATCTCTATCCTCGAATTTGGTGGCGGTGTGTTTGAAGTGCTCTCAACCAATGGTGATACTCACCTCGGTGGTGATGACTTCGACCACGTGATTATTGACTGGTTGGTTCAGGAATTCAAGAACGACGAAGGTGCCGACTTGACGACTGACCCGATGGCTATGCAGCGCTTGAAGGAAGCTGCCGAAAAGGCAAAGATTGAACTCTCAAGCTCAACGAGCACTGAAATCAACTTGCCGTACATCATGCCAGTTGGCGGTGTACCTAAGCACTTGGTTAAGACTTTGACCCGTGCCAAATTTGAAGCTTTGGCTCATGGTTTGATTGAAGCTTGCAAGGTGCCTTGTGAAGCAGCCTTGAAGGGCGCAGGTTTGAACACTTCAGACATCGACGAAGTGATCCTCGTGGGTGGTTCAACTCGTATTCCTGCCGTTCAGGCATTGGTTGAAAACTTCTTCGGCAAAACTCCTTCAAAGGGCGTTAACCCTGACGAAGTCGTAGCCGTTGGTGCTGCCATCCAGGGTGCCATTTTGAACAAGGAGAGCGGTGTGGGTGACGTTGTCTTGCTCGACGTAACTCCGCTTTCATTGGGTATTGAAACCCTCGGCGGTGTCATGACGAAGTTGATTGATGCCAACACCACCATTCCTTGCAAGAAGAGTCAGGTGTTCTCAACTGCAGAAGACAACCAGCCAGAGGTGACCATCCACGTATTGCAGGGTGAACGTCAGTTTGCTCGCGACAATAAGAGCATTGGTCGTTTCAACCTCGCCGGCATCGCTCCTGCCCGTCGTGGCGTTCCTCAGATTGAGGTGACCTTCGATATTGATGCCAACGGTATCCTCAATGTATCTGCAAAGGATAAGGCAACAGGCAAGGAACAGACCATTCGTATCGAGGCCAGCAGCGGTTTGAGTAAAGAAGAAATCGACCGCATGAAGGCTGAAGCCGAAGCTAACGCTGAGGCCGACAAGAAGGAACGTGAGCGTGTTGACAAACTCAACCAGGCCGACAGCATGATTTTCCAGACCGAAAATCAGTTGAAGGAACTTGGCGACAAGATTCCAGCAGACAAGAAGGCGCCTATTGAAGCTGCCCTCAACAAACTGAAGGAAGCTCACAAGAGCCAGGATTTGGCTGCCGTTGAAGCTGCTACAGCTGAACTCAACAACGCTTGGCAGGCTGCCAGCGCCCAGATGTATCAGCAGGGTGCTCAGCCAGGCGCAGAACAGCCAGGTGCTCAGGCCGGTCCACAACCAGGAGCAAATTCTTCCGACAATAAGAAAGATGATATTCAGGATGCTGACTTCGAGGAAGTTAAGTAAGTATAGATTCTGAATGATAAATTTAAATGAGGCATGATTGATTGTAATTGTGCCTCATTTTATTTTTTACGAGAGAGAATGGAAAAAGTATTTGAAAGAAAAACCAAAGAGGACCGACCTGTACTTGCAATATGTTACGACTTTGACAAGACATTGTCGCCTGATGATATGCAAGCACAGGGGTATATACAATCTGTGGGGTACGAAGTAGAATCTTTTTGGACAGAGTCTAATGGATTGGCTGAGAGTAATGATATGGACCAAAATCTGGCCTACATGTACACCATGATTCAAAAGGCGCGTGGAAGATTCATATTCAATCGAAAGACATTGATGGATTATGGTGCCAAAGTGAGTTTGTTTCCTGGAGTAGACACTTGGTTTAAGCGTATCAGAGAGTATGGTGAAACCAAGGGGGTGATCGTGGAACATTACATCATCTCATCCGGTCTAAAGGAAATGATTGAAGGAACGAAAGTTGCTAATGAGTTTGAGAAAATCTATGCGAGTTCTTTCTACTATGATGAAAATGGAGAGGCAAAATGGCCAGCGCAAGTCATAAACTATACGAGCAAAACACAGTTTCTTTTTAGAATTGTGAAGGGGACATTGGATGTGAATGATTCAGGTGTCAATGACTATTTTAATCCAGAGGATATTCGTATTCCTTTTAGAAATATGGTCTACATAGGGGACAGTGATACGGATATACCTTGCATGAAACTTGTTAATTCTCATTCTGGTCATTCGATTGGGGTTTATAATCCTGAGACGAGAGACAGGCGAAAGGTCTATAAGATGATGGAAGACAAGCGAATAAAATATTTCGCTCCAGCTGATTATACAGACAATTCGGAATTAGACAAATTGGTGAAAGCAATTATCGATCAAACGGCCTCGAATGAAAAACTGATGTCTGTTCATTTTCAATGCAAACAGGAACAGGTGGATCATAACATGAATATAGACAGTCATGAAGATAGGGAAAAACAGAAACTGATACTTGATTTGGAGAACAGTAATAGTTTTAAGCAAACTCATTCTGTGATTTCAAAACTGAAACAAATCAAAAAATGGACGCGAGGGGAAAAAATTCAGTTGCAGGAAATAGCCAAGACGAATAATCAAGTGTCTTATATAATTGATGATGATGATGTTGCTGATTTTTATAAATCGATTTCAGCAGATTGATAAGAAAGAATATTTAGAGGAAATTGCTTGTATGAGAGTCTGGATGAGCTTTTTTAGCGGCTAACTGGATTCAAAATGACAGACATGAAAGTCGTACCCGACGGTAAGGTTGGGTACGACTTTATTATTTTGTCTATGGTCAAAGTCAACTCAGCATCCCGTGCTTTATCCGTTGGTGAGTGGCGTAGGCTTCATTGTGTTATCCGTCTGGCTGTTCAATACACCGATGGAAATGCGAGTGTATATGTTCTCGCTGAACACCTTATTATATATGGCAACATCCATCATTGGTGTGGTATTGGTGCATATAGCCTTGGACAACATCAGCAAGTTCCTGAAGGAAGGACTGTTGAAAGACCGTTTCAACTTCGAGAACGAGAGTTTTGAACAATGCAAGGATTTGCAGACCAATGACTACAGTGTGAATATCCCCATGCGCTACTATTATAAGGGTAAGTTTAGAAAGGGATGGGTAAACATTGTCAATCCCTTTAGAGGCACATGGGTGGTGGGAACGTCAGGCTCTGGTAAGACTTTCTCCATCATCGAACCATTCATCAGACAGCACAGTGAGAAATAATTTGCTTTAGTCTTATATAATTATAAGTTTCCGTCACTTGCGACGAAGCTGTATTACCATTATCTGAAGAACAAAAATGCCAAGGACAGCAAGATGCCAAAGGGCATGAAGTTCAATATGATCAACTTCGTAGACGTGGAGTATTCAAGAAGAGTGAACCCTATCCAGTTGAAGTATATCAACAATTTGGCAACAGCGAGTGAAACGGCAGAAACATTGTTGGAGTCGCTGCAGAAAGGCAAGAAAGAAGGCGGTGGCGGCAGTGACCAGTTTTTTCAAACATCAGCTGTGAACTTCTTGGCGGCATGTATCTACTTCTTCTGTAACTGGGAGAAAAAACCATACGACAAGGACGGCAACATGCTGATAGCAGAAAAGGTGCAGGATAAGCATACGTTTCGTATGATACGCACAGGAAGGGTATTCGACAAAATGGGGAACGAAGTGGAACCTGCCTATTGGCTGGGCAAGTACAGCGATATGCCCCATATTCTCTCCTTCTTGAACGAAAGTTACCAGACAATCTTTGAGGTATTGGAAACAGACAATGAGGTAGCACCATTGCTCGGTCCGTTCCAGACGGCATTGAAAAATCGTGCTATGGAACAGCTGGAGGCTATGATAGGTACGCTCCGTGTCTACACCTCCCGACTCGCCACAAAGGAAAGCTACTGGATATTCCATAAGGACGGAGATGACTTCGACCTGAAAGTCAGCGACCCCAAGAACCCCAGTTATCTGCTGATAGCCAATGACCCCGAAATGGAAAGCATTATTGGAGCGTTGAACGCCCTAATTCTCAATCGACTGGTGACGAGAGTGAATACCGGGTAAGGCAAGAATATCCCGACAAGCATTATCGTTGACGAGTTGCCCACCTTGTATTTTCACAAGATAGACCGCCTGATAGGTACGGCACGAAGCAACAAAGTAAGTGTAACGTTAGGTTTTCAGGAACTTCCGCAGCTGGAAGCCGACTACGGCAAAGTCGGAATGCAGAAGATTATTACCACAGTAGGTAATGTGGTGAGTGGGGCAGCGCGAAGTAAGGAAACCTTGGAGTAGTTGTCCTCGGACATCTTCGGTAAGGTGGTGCAGTTGAAGAAAGGCGTAACCATCGACCGTGACAAGACAAGCATCAATCTCAATGAGAATATGGACAGTCTGGTGCCAGCCTCGAAAATCTCGGATATGCCGACAGGATGGATATGCGGTCAGACAGCACGTGACTTTGTGAAAACCAAGACAGGACGCGGTGGCAGTATGAACATACAAGAGAGCGAGGAGTTCAAGACCAGTAAGTTCTACTGCAAGACGGATTTCAACATGGCAGACATCGAAAAAGAAGAAGATGGCTATGTGGCGTTGCCCAAATTCTACACAATCAAGTCAAGAGACGAATGGGAAGGCATCCTATATAAGAATTTTGTGCAAGTTGGAGAGGATGTGAAGTCGATGATAAATACGATACAAAGATACCGAGTCAAATGAAGATAAAAATAAAGATAATCGCGTTGCTGCTGTGCTTGAGCCCAATGGTACGAGCACAGACCGCCACACCTACCCAGTCGGACTTAGGAATATTTCGTTTCCCTCTTTTTGAACGTATGGTACGCTGCATTAAGTTCTATGAAGGTTGGCACGACATCAAGCGCAACTACCCCCTATATAGGATGGGGAAATTGTGTGCAACCACATGAGAACTTCAAGAAGAACCTGACATTAGAACAAGCAGATTCACTGCTACGAAGTGACCTGAGAACATTTTGCGGAATGTTCCGCAAGTACGGAAAGGATTCGTTGTTATTAGCGGTACTTGCTTACAATGTGGGGCCGTATAAAGTGCTTAGAGATAGAAGAACGTTCCGTAAAAGCCGATTGTTGCAGAAGATAGAGCGTGGGGAAAGGGATATAGAAATGGAGTATTTGGACTTCTGCCGATGGAAAGGAAAGGTGATTGCTTCGATAAGGAGAAGACGGAATACGGAGCTTAGGCTGTGTTGTATGAACCATAGTAAAGTCCACAGGAAAAAACAGCACAATAAAAACAAATATTAGTTCAAAGCTTGCTATTATAATCTATTGAGGGTCTTGTCACGACAATGTGTTGGGGCAAGACCCTAATTTATATAGTAGTAACAAATTCAAAAAAACGGTTTATGGCAACTATAAAACTCAAATTTCGTCCCTCGTCTGTACCAGAAGCAGAGGGTACATTATACTATCAGGTGATACACAAACGCAAGGTGAAATGGATTAGTACGGAACACCACATTTATACCAACGAGTGGGATGAGAATATGGAGACAATCGTGGTGGCAGCAAGGAGTGAACGGAAGGGGGCGTTGGCACTGATGCAGTGTAAAATCGACTGGGCATTAAAGCGTTGGCAGACTATCCTTGACAGGTTGGAACGTAGCCACAAGGATTATACTGTAGAAGAGCTGTGCGAAACCTTCAGCAAGGAACAGACTTATAAGACTGTGTTTGTGTTCTTGCAGGAGCAAGTGACCAAGAAAGAGCAGATGAAGCGACAAGGCACTGCCCGTACATACGAAAATGCCTATCGACGTTTCAAGGCATTCCGTGAGGATGTGGATTTGACATTCGATGAACTCACACCTGATATGATAGAGTGTTACGAGGCTTGGCTTATAGACAAGCGATTGAAGCAAAACAGCATCCGTTGCTATCTGCGCACGCTCAACACTCTGTTATGTAAGGCGGTAGAAGAAGGTCTGTTGAACAACACGAATCTGTTCAGCCATGTGCGTCTGTCATACGTCAAGACAACAAAACGAGCAATCAGCGAGAAGGAGCTGAAAGTGATAGCGAACCTTGAACTGCCAGAAAACTCTACAATGGCCCTTGCTCGTGACATCTTCATGTTCAGCTTCTACATGCGTGGAATGCCCTTCGTGGATATTGCCTATCTGCGAAAGACAGACTTGAAGAACGGCATGTGGACCTATTGTCGCAAGAAAACAAACCAATGTTTGATGGTGGAATGGGAAAAGGCGCAACAGAAGATACTGGACCGCTATGCCCATCAAATGGAAAACAGATCGTATCTACTTCCTATTATAAAGGAGGAGGATGGCACGGAATACAAGCAATACCAACGTATGCAGATAAACATAAACCGTGCATTGAAGAAGATCGGAGAAATGGCGGAATTGAAAATGCCGCTTACCACTTATGTCGCACGCCATACATGGGCAAGCGTGGCCAGAGATATGAACATACCCATCGCTGTCATCAGTGAGGGAATGGGACATAATTCCATAAAGACGACGCAGGTGTATCTGAACTCCATCGATATATCAAGAATCAACGAGGCAAATAAGAGGATTATAAAGAGAATTGGAGGTTGAGTAGTGTTTAACAAATGGAGGGAGGAGTGATTGTTTTCACATGATAAAACAGTATCTATCTTACAAAGATACTACTTTTCCTTTACTTCATATCATTTTTGAATGAAAAAGTTTAGCAAAACCCCGAATTTTCCCTAAAATGTTTTACAAATCCGCCTTTTCAAGGCTTCAAAAGTCCTTTGTTTACAGCATTCTTTCTCATTGTGCATGTTTTATCATGTGAAAACAGTACGTAAAGAGATAGAGACACAAAGCCACTATGAGGTGAAAATGCGGCGCAATCAGCACATTTGATTTGTGAAACATTGAATCCCAT